>NZ_JBIRTJ010000003.1:135452-814365 GCF_044334695.1 Streptomyces sp. NPDC020747
GGTTTGGTTGTTTGTTTTTTTATTAGTTATAAATCTAACTAAACAAGACCTCCTCCTTAAACAACAATTTGTGGGGGGGGGGGGGGGGGGGGGGGCCGCCCCCCCCCCCCCCCCACCCCTCTGCTGCCCCCGGCCTCTACTGCCCCCGGGTACTGCCCCGGCCTAGCTCGTCGGCTGCGTCAGGTCGTAGAAGGTGGACGAACCCACCGTCACCTCCTTGAAGTTCTCCTGCACCCACTCGCTGATCTGGGTCCCGGTGCCGGAGCTGCTGCCGCCGCCACCGCCCATGGAGCCGGAGGAGATGAAGTAGTGGATCTTCCCGTCCTCCACGTACTTCTTGAACTGGGCCAGCGTCGGCGACGGGTCGCTGCCGTTGAAGCCGCCGATAGCCATGACCGGGTCACCGGTGGAGAGCTGGTAGCTCGCGGCGTTCTGGGCGCCAATGGCCGCCGCGACCCAGGTGTAGTCACCGGAGTTCTTCTCCAGAAGGGCCTTGGCCTCGGAGCTGACGGTCGCGCCGTTGAGCAGACCGCCCATGCCGCCACCGCCGCCCATACCGCCGCCGTCGCCGGTGCCGCCACCGCGCTGGGTCTGACCGTTCTGGCCCGTCTGGCCGTTGCCGTTCTGCTGGCCCTGGCCGTTCTGGCCGTTCTGGCCGCCGCCCGGCATTCCGCCGGTCGGGGGCTGGCCCATCTGGCCGTTGCCGTTCTGCTGGTTCTGACCGGTACCGCCCTGCTGGTTCTGGCCCGGCATACCGCCGCCGCCACCGGGGCCGCCGCCCATGCCGCCACCGCCGCCGGGTCCGCCCCGGCCGCCCGAGACCGCCGGACCGGCCGTCACGATCGAACCGGTGTGGCCCTCGTTCAGCGTGGTGAGGGTGTACGCCGTCGGACCCGCGAGGGCCGCGACGAAGCTCAACCCGACGACCGCGAGGGCCAGTCGGCGCCCGAGCCGCGAGACGAAGACCAGGCCGAGCGCGGCGACCAGGCCGCCCACCAGGACCAGCCACTTCAGCCAGGGCAGGTAGTCGGAGGAGCGGTTCAGGAGGACGTATCCCCAGACCGCGGTGGCCGTCATGCCGGCCGCCATCGTGAGCGAGATCCACAGCTTGCCGCGCTCTTCCCACAGCACGCTCGCGCCCATGCCGATCACGGCGGCGACGTACGGGGCGAGGGCCACGGTGTAGTACTCGTGGAAGATGCCCTGCATGAAGCTGAAGATCACCATGGTGATCAGCAGCGAGCCGCCCCAGGCGAGGAACGCGGCACGGGCCGTGTCGGTCCGCTTCGCCTTCCAGGTCAGGGCGATGCCCGCGGCCAGCACGATCAGCGCGGCCGGGATCAGCCAGGAGATCTGGCCGCCGATGGAGGAGCTGAACATCCGGTCCCAGCCGGTCTCGCCCCAGCTGCCGCCTCCGCCCCCGCCGCCTCCGACGCTGCCGGTCTCCTCGCCGTTGATACGGCCGAGTCCGTTGTAGCCGAAGGTCAGTTCAAGGAAGGAGTTGTTCTGCGAGCCGCCGATGTACGGGCGGGAGGACGCGGGCCACAGTTCCACGATGGCGACCCACCAGCCGCCCGCGACGATCATCGACAGGCCCGCCAGGAGCACCTGGCCGATGCGCTTGCGCACGGTCGTCGGCGCGAAGACCACGTAGATCAGGGCCAGCGGAGGCAGGATCAGGAAGGCCTGGAGGGTCTTCACCAGGAAGGCGAGACCGACGGCCGCGCCCGCCCACACCAGCCACTTCGTCTGGGCCTTCTCCATGGCGCGCAGCACGCAGTAGACCGTGACGGCCATCAGGAGCGCGAGGGCCGCGTCCGGGTTGTTGAAGCGGAACATCAGCGCGGCGACGGGCGTGAGCGCGAGCACCGCCATCGCGATGAAGCCGGCCGCGGGCCTGAACCGGCGGCGCAGGGCCCCGTACAGCACTCCGGCCGTGGCGACGGCCATGAGGACCTGCGGGAACAGGATCGCGAAGGAGTTCAGGCCGAACAGCCGCACCGACAGGGCCATCGGCCACAGGGAGGCCGGGGGCTTGTCGACGGTGATGGCGTTGGCCGAGTCGAGCGAGCCGAAGAAGAAGGCCTTCCAGGACTGGCTGCCGGCCTGGACGGCCGCGGAGTAGAAGGAGTTGGCGTACCCGGAGGCCGTGAGGTTCCAGGTGTAGAGCGCGCCGATCAGCAGCAGCGTGCCGAGGAACGCGGGACGCGTCCAGCGGTGGTCCTCGGGCCGCCCGCGCCACAGTCGGCGTACGAAGGGCTGCTTGGGGCTGCCGTCCTCGGGGGCGGCCGGCGGAGCAACCACGGGCTCCCGCACGGCGGTTGCCCCGGTCGGGTCCGGCGGTCCCCAGTCGGGGCTCGCGCCCCCGGAGGGACCGACGCCCCCCTGATAGGTCGTGTCGGGCTGAGTCGTCGTCATCGTGCGTCCCTCGGATCGTGATCGCTCGGACGCACCGGCTGGAGCTGCATGGTCGCGTCCCCCCAGGTCTGGTGGTCGTGCGGAGAGTGGGTCGTGCCGTACGCGTTCGTCCCGTACGAGGTCGTCTCGTGGGGCACGGGAGCAGATCCGTACGAGGACCGCGGCGTCGTCGCGTAGACGGGCGACGCGGGTCCGGCCGGCACGGCGGGTGTGTGCGAGGCGACGACGGTCGACGGTGACTCGTCGCGCCGGTCCGGGAACACCCAGGCCCGGAAGAGCAGGAACCGCAGCACGGTGGCCGCGAGGTTGGCGGCGACGAGCACCGCCAGTTCGGTGGCGTGCGCGGGCTCGGTCGTCGCCGCGTTCAGGGCGGCGAGCGAACCGCTGGTCAGGGCGAGCCCGATACCGAAGACGACCAGGCCCTGCGCCTGGTGCTTCACGGCACCGCCCCGGCCGCGCACACCGAAGGTGAGACGCCGGTTGGCCGCGGTGTTGGCGACCGCCGAGACGAGCAGGGCGAGCGCGTTGGCGACCTGCGACCCCGAGAACGTACGGAAGCCGCTGTAGAGCATCAGATAGAACAGCGTGGACAGAACGCCCACGACACAGAACCCGACGAGCTGGCGGGCGAGACCCTTCGGTACGCCGCTGATCTCGCGGTCGCGGGGATCGTCGCCGAAGGGACGGGCGAGCCGGTCGAGCGCCAGCGAACCGGTGGCCAGGGCGCGGCCCACCCGCCACACACCCTTCAGATCATCGGTCGCGGTCTTCACGATGTGCACGGTCGAGTCCGGGTCGTCGACCCAGTCGACCGGCACCTCGTGGATCCGCAGCCCCGCCCGCTCGGCGAGGACCAGCATCTCGGTGTCGAAGAACCAACCGGTGTCCTCGACGAGCGGCAGCAACACCTGCGCCACATCGCGCCGGATCGCCTTGAAACCGCACTGGGCGTCGGAGAAGCGGGCCTGCAAGGAGCCCCGCAGGATCAGGTTGTACGTACGGGAGATGAACTCCCGCTTGGCGCCCCGCACCACCCGCGAGCTGCGGGCGAGCCGCGAGCCGATCGCCAGGTCCGAGTGACCGGAGATCAGCGGGGCGACCAGCGGGAGAAGCGCGTTGAGGTCGGTGGAGAGGTCGACGTCCATATAGGCGAGGACCGGGGCGTCCGAGGCGGACCAGACGGTGCGCAGCGCCCTGCCGCGCCCCTTCTGCTCCAGCCGGAACGCCCTGACCTCGGATATCTCCGCCTCCAGCCGCGCCGCCACCAGGGGAGTGGTGTCCGTGGACGCGTTGTCCGCGATGGTGATGCGGAACGCGTACGGGAAGGTGCGGGCAAGGTGCTCATGCAGTCTGAGCACACACGGCTGGAGGTCCTTCTCCTCGTTGTAGACGGGGATCACTACGTCCAGGACAGGCGTACCGGCATTTCCGGCCGGGAGGTGCTCCCGCGCCGGCAGGTTGCCGGGAGAAGGTTCGGTTCGCATGACGAAGACTTTCGTCAAGCGCCCTGTTGCACCCATGTGGTCGTGCTGTGCTGTGCCTGTGAGTACGATTGCGAATTCGATGAGGAAATGAAGGCCTCATGAGAATGCTGCTCTTCGGGGGCCAGCGCGGGCAGATGCACGGTAAAGACGGTGCGTCCGGGCACGCTGTCGACGGTCACCGCGCCGCCGTGCGCGGCCGCGACGGCCTGCACGATGGCGAGCCCGAGTCCGGTGGACCCGGAGGCGCGTGACCGGGACGAGTCGCCCCGCGCGAACCGCTCGAAGACGTGCGGGAGCAGGTCCGGCGGGATGCCCTGACCGTCGTCCTGGACGTCCACGCACACCCAGGCTCCCTGGCGGCGCACGCGTGCGGTCACCGTCGTTCCCGGAGGTGTGTGCGTTCGCGCATTCGCAAACAGATTCACCATGACCTGCTGGACGCGGGCGGCGTCCGCCAGCACCAGCGCGGGTTCGTCGGGCAGCTCCAGGCGCCAGTTGTGTTCGCGACCGGCCGCGCGGGCGTCGCTCACGGCGTCCACGACCAGCGGGGAGAGGTCGGTGTGCTCGTAACTCAGGGGCCGTCCGGCGTCGAGCCGGGCGAGCAGCAGCAGGTCCTCGACGAGCCCGGTCATCCGCCCGGCCTCGGACTCGATCCGGCCGAGGGCGTGTCTCGTGTCGGGCCCGGTCTCTTCCCGTCCGCGTCTGGTCAGCTCGGCGTAGCCGCGGATGGACGCCAGCGGTGTACGCAGCTCATGGCTCGCGTCCGCGACGAACTGCCGTACGCGTGTCTCGCTCTCCTGGCGCGCATGCAGGGCCCCGTGGACGTGGTCGAGCATGCGGTTGAGCGCGGCGCCGACCTGTCCGACCTCCGTGTGGGGGTCGGTCTCGGACTCGGGGACGCGCTCGTTGAGGGTCACCTCGCCGGTGTGGAGCGGCAGTTCGGAGACCCGGGTGGCGGTGGAGGCGACCTTGCGGAGGGGGCGCAGCGCGACGGTGACCAGGACGGACCCGGCGATTCCGGCCGCGACGAGGCCGGCCACCGTGACGCTCACCTCGACGAGGATGAGGGTGTTGACGGTGCTGGTGACGGACTCGGTGGGCAGGGCGACGTAGTAGCCGCCCCTGTTGCCCTCGACGTACTTGACGCGGTACTCACCGAGCCCGGGGATCTCCACGGTGTGTTCCCCGGTCTTCGACACGGAGCCGACCGCGGACTTCTGCGCCTCGGTCAGCGAGCCGGCGACCATGCCCTCGAAGCCCTCGCTGTCGGAGTTCTTCTCCTTGGCGACGACCGCGTCGCTGATTCCGCCGTCGTCACTCACCTGGGCGACAACGGTGTTCTCCTCCGTGCCGCCCTTGGTGATGAAACCGAACGGCCCCCCGGGAGGCTCGCCCTTCGGGTCCGACGGACTGTCCGGCCTCACCGGGCCGCCGGTGGCCCGGTCGCCGACATCGCTCAGCGAGGTGTCCAACTGGTCGTACAGGTGCTGGCTCAGCGCGATCGTCGTCACCGTACCGATCACCGCACACACCACCGCGATGAGCGCGACCGCCGAGACGACGAGCCGCGTCCGCAGCGTCCGAGGCTGTCGGCGCCGTTGCTTCCGCAGCTGTCGTCGCCCGCTCATGACGCCGCGGGCTTGATCAGATACCCCGCACCACGCCGGGTGTGGATCATCGGCTCACGACCGGCGTCTATCTTGCGGCGCAGGTACGAGATGTAGAGCTCGACGACGTTGGCCTGACCACCGAAGTCGTACGACCACACGCGGTCGAGGATCTGCGCCTTGCTGAGCACCCGGCGCGGGTTGCGCATCAGGAAGCGCAGCAGCTCGAACTCGGTCGCGGTGAGGTGGATGCCCTCGCCGGCCCGCGACACCTCGTGGCTGTCCTCGTCGAGGGTGAGGTCCCCGACGACGAGCACGGACTCGGAGCGGCGGTCGGCGGCACCGGAGCGGCGGATGAGACCGCGCAGCCGTGCCACGACCTCTTCGAGGCTGAAGGGCTTGGTGACGTAGTCGTCGCCGCCGGCCGTCAGGCCCGCGATCCGGTCCTCGACCGCGTCCTTCGCGGTCAGGAAGAGAACGGGCACGTCGGGCAGATCGCGCCGCAGCCGGCCCAGGACGGCGAGTCCGTCCATGTCGGGCAGCATCATGTCCAGCACCACGGCGTCGGGCCGGAACTCTCGCGCGGTCTGCACCGCACCGGTCCCGTCACCCGCGCTGCGGATCTGCCAGCCTTCGTAGCGAAGGGCCATGGACAACAGCTCGGTGATCGACAGCTCGTCGTCCACCACAAGCACGCGGACGGGGCTCCCGTCCGGCCTCAGCAGTTCGGTGCGCCCCTGGGGCGAGGTCGTGGTCATAGCGCATACGTTGCTGGGCTCCTCTGAGAGCACGCTTTCCAGAACCTGTGAATTTCCTGAGAAACGCACAGCCACCTCTCAGGGAACTCCTTGGAACTCCTTGCCCCGGCGGACCGCGGCGGGGGAGGATCCGTCAGCCGCCGGGTCGTGGTGATCAGGGGGATGGCCTGTGGGGGGCTGTTGTGGCGGGTGGGGACAGACCTGTGGAATTCCTGGGACAGCCGGGTCCCCTGCGCATGCGCGACAACCCGCTGTACGTGGCATTCGCGATCGTGCTGCTCATGCTCCCCGTGATCTTCTTCTTCCAGTGGTACGAGAAGCGTGACGTCGTCACGGGTGCGCAGGGGCCCTTCCCCGCCGCGTTCGGCACCGAGGCACCGGTCGCGCCCGAGCACGTCATGCGCCGTGGGACGGGGGAGAGAGCCCTGGTGCACGGCCTGTCCGTGGAGTGGACGGCCCACGGCGCACGGGCGGTGAACCTGCGGACCGGCAAGGAGTACTGGCGCTACGAGCGACAGGACGAGGGCTCCACCGTGATGTCGTTCGAGGTGTCGGGGCGCACCGTGGTGATCGCCTACTCGGACAGCACCCTGGTCGGTGTCGATCTGCACACGGGCAAGCGGCTGTGGCGCGAGGACCTCGGTTACGGCAAGGGCTTCCGCAACGTGAGCCTCGGCGCCGGTCAGGCCCTGACCGCGGCACCCGGCGCCGTGCGCGCCTTCGACGAGCGCGACGGCCGGAGCCTGTGGACGGCGAAGACGCCCAAGTCCTGCCCCGAAGCGGGCGTCCAAGCCGTGTACGCCCTGCCGGACCACGTGAGCGCGGTCCCGGTCCTGTGCAACAGGTCGAGGCCCGACACGGACAAGAAGCAGTACTACCTGCTGCTCGGCATCGACAACCGGACGGGCAAGACCCTCTGGCAGCGGCACATCAGCGACCCCAAGTGGACGGTCAGGGCCGACACACACACGCTGGCCGCCCCGACACCGGACACGGACACAGATACGGATACGGATACGGATACGGATACGGACGACTCACCGGCCGTCCAACTGCTCGGCATGAGCCGGGAAGGAGCCGTTCCGCGCGCCGACCTGGACACCACCTCGTGGAATCCGGTCGGCGCGGGCAGCGGCACCGTGCTGCTGGCCACCGATGCCCGGGGCAACGGCGACGGCGACCATGACACCGTCCTGCACGCCTACGACACCGAGGACGGCCGCCTCACCTGGCGGCTGAAGGCGCCGACCGGCCAGGAGTACGGCTCAGGTGTGATCGCCGACGGCCGGGTGTACCTCGTGCGCCAGCCCCTCCTCACCAAGGCGGACGTCGGGCGCCGGATCCGGGAGGCCGAGTTGCTCGTCCTCGACGCGGGCACCGGGCGCGCGCTCCACACGCTGCGCCTACCGGCCATGACCGTGCCCGACGACGACGTCTACTTCATGAAACTCGACGTCGACCAGGTCACCGACGGAGCACTCAGCCTCTCCTGGCGGGAGCTGTCGACGGACGAGCAACTCATCGTCACCGACTGACACCCGCCGCCTGTTCCTTTCCTCTACTGGCCTCCACCCCTGCCTCCCCGCACAGCTCCTCACAGCCCGAACAGCCGCGCCCCGTTGTCATGACAAACCGCCCGAAGCCACTCGTCCCCGAGGCCGAGCCCCTCCAGTACCCGCAGCTGATGGACGTACGGATAGGGGATGTTGGGGAAGTCGGTCCCGAGCAGGATCCGGTCACCGAGGTCGGCGAGCCGGGGGAGCGCCCGCCGGGGGAACGGGGCGAACTGCTCGCTGAAGTCCGTGAACGCCATCGTCGTGTCCAGCCGCACCTCACCGAACCGCTCGGCGAGGCCGAGGAAGTCCTCGTACTCCGGCATCCCCATGTGCGCGAACACCAGCCGCAGCCGCGGATGTCGCGCCAGCACCCGCCCGATCGGATCGGGCCCGGTGTGCTTGCCGGGCGAGGGCCCCGAACCGCAGTGGATCACGACAGGCGTCCCGGCCTCGGCGAGCAACCCCCAGGCCGGATCCAGGAGTGCGTCGGCCGGGTCGTACGCCCCCACCTGGACGTGCGCCTTGAAGACCCGCGCGCCCTCGTCCATCGCCCTGCGGACGTACGCCGCCACGCCCGGTTCCGGAAAGAGCGTCGCCGTATGCAGACAGTCGGGGGTCCGGCCGGCGAACTCGACAGCCCACTGGTTCAGCCACTCGGCCATGCCGGGCTTGTGCGGGTAGAGCATGGCGGTGAACGCCCGCACCCCGAACTCCCGGAGCAGAGCGACCCGTTCGCGCTCCTCGGCCCGGTAGGTGATGGGCCACTCGACACCACCGGTCAGCGGCCCGAGCGCGTCGAAGTACTCCCAGACCTTCTTCAGAACCCGCTCGGGCATGAAGTGGGTATGGACGTCGACGAGCCCGGAAAGCCCAAGCCCCTCCCAGAACCGCCGCACCTCAAGAGCCTCACCCGCCCCGCCCACCACGCCAGCCCCACTCACCGGGCCTGTCCTGTCGTCCCCGTCTGTCCCCTCTGCCCTGTCGTCCCCGTCTGTCCTGCCGTCCCTGTCCGTCCTGTCATCTCTGTCCGTCCTGTCCCTCCCGACCGCTCCATCCACCCTGTCCACCCACGCCGTCCACCCACGCCGTCCATCCGGCCCACCCGTCAGCCCTGCTCACGCTCGAACCCGTGGCTTCGCTCGACCTTGGCGACGTGCAGGGTGTAGCGCTCGTACCACTCGGCACGCCCGCGCTTCTGCGCCGCCCGGTGCTCGGCATTGGTCCGCCATTCCTCGACGGCGTCCGCGTCACGGAAGTACCCGACGGTGATGGACAGCCCGCCGGGGGAACCCGCGTAGTCCATCCCGAGGTACCCCGGGATCTTCTCCACCAGCTCCTCCATCCGCTCGTTGGTCTCGCCGTACCCTCCCGGCACACCGTCCCGTCCGCCCTCCTCCGTCTTCACCGAGGTGAACACGACGGCGTAGTACGGCGGTTCGTACGCGGCGACGGGCACGGCGGGGGCGGAGACAGAGGCTGGAGTGGAGGCAGGACCGGAGGTGGTGGGATCAGGGGTGGTGAGAGCAGAGGTGACGGGGTCAGGGGAGGCAGGGGCATCGGCAACAGGGACACCGTCGGTGACAGGCACAATGGAGTGATCGCTCATGTCACCCACTCTCGGCCCCTCCGTCGCGCCCCGTCCAGGGCCTTTACCGAAGGGGATCCGCCAGGGATCGATCTCTTGACCGTTCCTCCCGCCTCCGCCCCGCCCTCAGAAGAGCCCGTCCTGAACACCACCGAACTCCCGTACAGGAACGGTGACTTCACGTCGCTCACCTCGCTCACTTCCCTCACCCCGCTCGCCCCCGCCGGTCCCGGTCAGTTCCCAGCCGGTCATGAGCCGCGTGTCGAGCACGACGACCCCACGCCCGGTCCGCAGATGCAGATCGGGCCCGGCGGCGGCGACGAGCTCCCCGCTCACGACACCTCCCGCCACGAGCTCACCGACGACACCGGCGGCGGGCGGCAACCCGACGAGCCCGAAGACCTCCGCATGATCGACGGCCGCGAACGGCATCCGCTCCAACGCCTCGGGCCACCCGCCCAGCCCCACGGCCCGGGCATGCAGTTCCCGGACCTCCGCCACCCGCACCCCCGCGTCCGGCAACTCGCTCCGCACGGCCCGCTTGGCGTCGTACGGAATCCGGTCCGGCACCCCCAGCGCCGTACGCAGCAGCTCCTCACTCCGCCGGGCTGCCATCAGCGGCCCCCGCCCGAGCCAGGTGAAGACGACGGCGCCCTGCTCCAGCAGCCGGGCGGACCCGCGCTCGACGGCGGTGATGCCGACCTTGACCAACCCGGGTCCGAACCACGCCAGATAGACCGAGTAGGGCCGTGGATCGTCGGCGATGGTGTCCGCGGCCACGGAGTGAGCCCGGTCCAGCCGCCCGCACTCCTCACACCGGGCCCCGACACTCCGCCCGGACACCGCGGCCCGCGTAGGACAGCTGTTCCCCCGCGCCCCCACACATGTCCGCCCGCCCCCACCGGCAACAGCGAACGCGACCTGCTTCCCCCACGGCAACGCACTTCGACGCCCCCCGTCCCACGTCAGCACGGGCCCTTCCACGCCCCACCGAAGCCCCGTGCATTTCCACAGTTGTGCCATCACTCACGAGCGTAGAGGGCACCACTGACAACGCGACGCCCGGCGAGCAACACGACGCCCGCGGCCGTCGCGACGCCCCTCAGACAACGGACTCAGAGGGAGCCGATCCCGAGGCTGGGTCCGGCCGCTGTGATCCCTGCACCCCCTGGGGAGAGGCAATCACGGCGGCACTCACCGACCGCCCCCGCCCGGCCAGCCGACACCCGACACACACGGGATGCCCGGCCCTCGCGGCACGGTCCCGCACCCGCATACCCCGCTCCGCCAGGGGCCGGATCCCGGGCGGTTTACCCCACCCCGCCAGATGCAGCCCCCAGGTCACCAGTACACCGAGACCCACGACGCCGA
Organism: Streptomyces sp. NPDC020747; assembly: GCF_044334695.1. Classification (NCBI taxonomy): domain Bacteria; kingdom Bacillati; phylum Actinomycetota; class Actinomycetes; order Kitasatosporales; family Streptomycetaceae; genus Streptomyces; species Streptomyces sp. NPDC020747. The sequence continues at coordinate 146,232 of NZ_JBIRTJ010000003.1, forward strand.
GCCCCAGCCAGATCCCGGCCGCGGACCCCAGACACATCCCGACCCCGGCCACCGAAGTGCCCACAACGGCCACAGCGCAACCGGTCCACCCGGCGACGGTGTGCCCCTCGTCATGGTGATGCCCGCTCATGTACGTACCTCCCCGGCGGATAACCTCTTAGCAAGTAAAGAATTTACCTTACGAACTAAGGAATCTTCCAGACGCCGGACAGGGAGAGAATGAGGAACGCGAGAGAAGAAGAAGGAGAAGAAGGAGAAGGGGGAGAAGCAGGTGAGCGAGAAGAGGGCGAGCGAGAGCGGCTCGGGCCCGCGCCGGCGCCCGCCGGCCACCCCGGCGGAGACCCTCTCGGCGATGGACCACGTCATCGCCACGAGCATGGTCGCCCAGCACGAGATGGCCCAGCGTCTGGGCCTGAACGCCTCGGACCTGACCTGCTTCGGCTTCATCCTGGAGGCGGGCGAGCACCTGCTCACGGCAGGCGACCTGGCCACCCGCGCCAACGTCACCACCGGCGCGGTCACCGGCATCGTCAACCGCCTGGAACGCGCGGGCTATGTGACCCGCCGGCCCGACCCGTCCGACCGCCGCCGCGTACGCATCGCCGCGGTCCCGGCCGCGGTCGACCGCGTCACCGCCCTCTACGGCCCGTACTACGCCCGCCTGACCGAACAGTTCGACGACTACTCCCCCGCCGAAATCGCCGTCCTGAACGACTGGTTCACCCGAACCGGCAAGCTGATGAGGAACTACCTCGAAGAGGTCCGCGAAACCTGACGACCACGCTTCTCCGCCATCCACACCAACGGCAGCCCACGCCAACACAAGAGGCCCCGGACTCACCGTCCGGGGCCTCTTACCTGTGTGCACTCGGCAGGATTCGAACCTGCAACCTTCTGATCCGTAGTCAGATGCTCTATCCGTTAAGCTACGAGTGCTTGTGTGTTCTGTTGTGTTCGCTCTTCCTTCCGGGCTTTTCTTCCCGGTCGGCGTTGCGGGAACAACATTACATGACTGGCGGCGTGAGGCGAAATCCGTTTGTCGGACCTGGCCTGACCTGCACAAACGACCCCGAAGCGGCCTCCGGCGAGGCCCACGGGACGCCCCGAAACGATCAAGGAACGGCCGAAGCCCCGGTCAGTCATGACCGGGGCTTTCGGGATCTTCGGCGGAGGCGGAGGGATTTGAACCCTCGATGGGATTTGAGTCCCAAACCGCATTAGCAGTGCGGCGCCATAGACCGGACTAGGCGACGCCTCCAGCACAACCGTCCGCGCGAGCGCGAATGGTGCGTGCAGATGATGACACAGCCGAGCGGGCTGTCACCAATCGCCCCCCACGGTACTAGGAGGAAAGGTCAGAGGGCAAAGCCCATCCCGCGGCGCAACGTCACGGCACGGACGGCGTTAGAGGAGTGGGGCACACGCCCCCGGACGACGAGACAGACGAGACAGACGGGACAGGCAGAGACCGGAGACGAGACATCGGAGCCGAACACGGAGGTCGTCCCTCGGTCCCGCCGACAGGTCCCGCCGATCCGCCTCACCCACTGGAGCCCTCATGCTGCGCCGCCTCGCCCTCACCGTCGCCACCTCCGCCGCCGCGTCCCTCGCCGCGCTGTCCGCGGCGCCGCCGGCCGCGTACGCCGCGTCGCTTCCCGTCATGCCGCCGCCGGCGAGCGGGGCGGACGACGCCGACCGGCTCACCGTGGCCGTGAGCAAGGCGGGCGGCGGCAAGGACGGGACGTTCGAACTGGACTGTCATCCGGCGGGTGGCAGCCACCCCGACGCCCGGGCCGCCTGCGATCAGTTGGACCGAAAGACCACGTGGGGCAAGGACCCGTTCGCGCCGGCCGCGCCGGGCGGGATGTGCACGATGCAGTACGGCGGTCCGGCCACCGCGCACGTCACGGGGACCTGGGCCGGACGGCCCGTCGACGCGACGTACGCGCGCGCCGACGGGTGCGAGATCGCGCGCTGGGACGCCCTCGTGCCCGTGCTTCCGGGGTTCGGATCGTAGGAACGCCCGTCGTTCAAGGGCTCGGTTCGTGGAGCGCCAAGGCACAACTGGCGGTCTGGACGGGAGCGGCGTGGACGGGAATCGCACAGCGGACTCATGGGCCGCGGGGGCGAAACGCACGGTCACAGGTTCTCCGTGACTTCTGCGTCCGTTCTGCGTCCCCTCTACGTGCGACCTCCCTCTCATCCGGCGCCGCGAGCGCAACCACTGCCCGTAGACTCCCTCGCGTGACACGTCGCGGACCGGTTGGCAAGATGGCACCCGCGGTCGGCAAGGTGCGGTAACAGGGAGGAAGCGTCTCGTGAGCAGCAGGCCATCCCGAGGCGCTGCTCGCCTCGCAGCCATACTCGACGCGCTTCCCGATGCGTTGGTGCTGGTCAACGCCAATGGAACGGTCGTCAACGCCAACACCATCGCCCTGGAGGCCTTCGAGGCCCCGGGCACGGCTCTCGTCGGTCGCGGACTGCTGGATCTGCTGCCGCAGTTCGACTCCCGGCTCATCCCCGGCACGATGCGGCGGCCCGACACCGTCGACGAGAGCGGCCGCACCAGGCCCACCCGGATGATCGCCCGCCGCACCGACGGCAGCGAGTTCCCGGTCGAGGTCACCAGCGCGAACCTGGAGAACGGCCAGCAGGCGTACGACGGTTACGGCTACACCAGCGATGAGCTGCTGATGCTCGTCGTACGCGATCTCTCCGGCACCGTCGACACCGAGGCGGAGCTCGCCCGTTCGCAGCGGCAGACGGAGATGATCCTGCGGGCCGCCGCCGAGGGTGTCGTGGGAACGGACACCGAGGGACGGGTCGTTCTCGTCAATCCGGCCGCCGCTCAGATACTCGGTTTCCGGGCCAGCGACCTGGGCGGGCAGGAACTGCACCCGCTGATGCTGCACTCGCGCGCCGACGGCGAGCCCTTCCCGTACGAGGAGTCGCCGCTCGCCGACACCCTGCGCTCCGGGCGCAAGCACCGGGTGCGCGGGCAGGTCCTGTGGTCCAAGAGCGGTGACAAGGTTCCGGTCGACCTGACCACCGCGCCCGTACGGGACGGCGACCAGCTCGTCGGGGCCGTGATGACCTTCACGGACCGCCGGCCGTACGACTCGCTCGCCGAGGAGAAGGACGCCGAGGCCCAGCGGCACCAGGAAGAGCTCGAACGGGCCGCCGAGGAGCACGCGAAGGTACTGGCTGCACTCCGGGAGGAGCACGGCGCTCGGCTCGCCGAGCTGAGCGAGCGGCACGAGGAGGAGCTGGCCGCGGGCGACGACCGGTACGCGGCACTCGCCGAGCGCGAGAAGGACCGGTACGAGGCGCTGTCCGCGCGGCACGAGCAGTTGCTCGCCGTGCTCGGGCGTTCCCTGCGCGGGCCGCTTGACCAGCTGCGGACCGAGCTGTCGGTCCTCGCCGCGGACGACGCCGGGCAGTTGTGGCCCGAGGCCAACCAGGTGCTGCACCACCTCTCGGCCGGGTACTCGCGCATCACCACGCTCGTCGACAACGTCCTCGCCTACCAGCGCCTCGACTCAGGGACCGAAGAGGTCACCCGTACGAAAGTGATGCTGGACGCGGTCGTCGCGGCGGGTGTCGACGGGGCGGTCGAGCTGATCGGGCCCGGACGGGTGCAGTTCGCCGTGCACGCGCCGCCCATCGAGGCCGAGGTCGACCCGCAGCGGCTCGCGACCGCGCTCGCGCATCTCGTCGCGGACGTCGCGGGCGTCGACTCCACGGGCAACGCGCCGGTCTCGGCCGGCGGTTACATGGACAACACGGTCGTCGTGGCGGCCGCGCAGCGCGGCGAGGTCGTACGGATCGAGGTGCGCGGGCCGTACACCGGGGGAGACCCGGTGCACGAGCCGATCGTGCGGGGGATCGTGCGCGCGCACGGCGGAGTGCTGCAGACGCACGAGGTTCCCGGGATGAGCGGCAGCGCGTTCGTTCTCGAGGTGCCGATCGGGGGCGGGGCCGGGGCGGTTCCGGCTCCCGGTGCGGACGCCGCCGGTACGGCCGTGGCCCTGAGTGCGGGTACGGGTGCGGACGCAGGTGTGGATCCGGGCTCGGCTCCGGACGGTGGAGGCGTCGGTGGCGGCGTCGGTTCCGCGGTCGCGCTGCCCGAGCAGGTCTCGCCGCAGGGTGGGGGGCGACGGCGGGCCCGGCGGGCTTCCGTCGACGCCTTCCTGGAGAGCGAGGTCGGGCCCTCGACGGAGACTGCCGTGCCCACCGGGCGGCGCAGGCGCGCTGCCGGGGACGACGGCGGGGGCGGGGCTCAGCCCGCCCTTCCCGCTCAAGCCGCCCTTCCGGCTCAAGCCGCACTTCCCGCCGCCCAGGCCGCGCTTCCCGCCCAGGCCGCGCTTCCCGCTCAAGCCGCGCTTCCGGCTCAGGCCTCGGCCGACGAGGGGGGCGCCGAGGGTTCCGGTGGGACCGGGCGGCGGCGGGGGCGGCCCAGTCCGGCCGAAGGTGACGGTGTCTCCGAGGGCGGCGTCTCCGAGGGCGCGGTCGTGACCGCCGCCGAGCACGCCGCCGGTGCCGCTGCCACGGGGCTCGGGCAGACCGTGCCGCCGCAGGGCGTGCCCGTGCCCGCCGGTGGACGGCGAGCGCGACGGGACGGCGAACGGCAGGCGCTGCCTGCGGCATTGCCCGCGGCGCCTTCGCCCGCTCCGGACCCGGGTGCCGCCGCGGACGCCAGTGGTGGCGCACCCCAGCCGACAGGACGGCGTCGGCGTGCGCTGGCCGCCGCGGCCGAGCGTGCGGCGGCGCAGGAGGCGGGGCCGCGCGCGGTGTTCGCGCTCCCGCCGGCCGAGGCGGACCGCTCTCCCGAGTACGCCGCCCAGCAGGCCGAAGCCCACGGTCAGGCAGCCCTCGCCCAAGCGCCCGTCGGTCAGCCGGCTCTCAGTCAGGCAGCGCTCGGACACGCTCCCGCCCAGACCGACGACGGGCGCCACGACGTGGCGTCGCACAACGCGGCCGACGATCACACGCCGCCCCAGCCTCATCCGTTGCAGGCGCCCAGCGGGCGTCGACGGGCTCGGCAGCCGGCGGGCGAGCTCGATGCGGCAACCGCCACCGCGGCGACGGGAGTTCCCGGGCAGCTGGACCCGGCTCAAGGTGCTCCCCAGGCTCCGGGTGTGCAGGGTGCGCCCGCCGCGCCGGGACAGGCCGTGGCGGTTCCGGGGCAGGGGATTCCTGGGCAGGCGGTTCCTGGACAAGGAGCTCCTGGACAGGGGATGCCCGCGCAACTGGGCCCCGTACAAGGCGTTCCCGGTCAGGCGCTGCCGCTGCCTGGTCAGCTGCCCCAGACGCAGGGCGTACCCGCTGAGGCCATGGCTCCGCAGGCTGCTTCCGGGCAGCCCCTGCCCGTCGCCGTACCCGCCCAGGGAAACTCCGCTCAGGGCGCCTCCGACCAGGCCGGTCCCGTTCCCGGGCAGGCCGTTCCTCCGCAGGGCATGCCCCAACCAGGTGCCCACGGACAGGCCCTCCCGCCGCCGCAGGCCGTACCCGGCCAGGTCGCGCAGGTAGGTACGGCTGGTCCTGCGGCAGCCGTCGGCCCCGGCGGCGTGCCGGTAGCCGCTGCGCCCGCGCAGGGCTCCCAGGCCCCTGAGCAGAACGTCCGGCCGCAGGCGCAACAGACCCCCGCGGACGCCGCTGCGGCACAGCAGCCCTGGCCCGGCGCGGCCGACACCTCCGGCGTCGGCGTCCCCGTAGAGCAGGAGGCCGGTGCGGCGGGCGGGCCCTGGCCGGGTACGGCCGACGGGCCGGCGGACCCGGAGCCCGGGCCTGCGCCTGTCCCGGAGCAGCCCCGTGCCGCCCAGCCGCTGCCCGCCGAGGCCGCGGCGCCTCCCGTTGACCCCAACTCGACTCAGGGACGTGCGTTCAGCGTCCGTACGCTCGGGCAGGGCGTCCCGTTCGGGCGCCGTATGACGGACGCGCAGCAGCCCCGGGCGAGCCGGCCCGCGTCCCCGACGCCCCAGCCGATTCCTCAGGCCCAGGCCCAGGCCCAGCAGGGGCAGGCTCAGGTCCAAGCTCAGGCCGCTCCGCAGCCTCAGGCGTCCACGCCTCCCCCACACGCGACCAACGGCTCCGGGCGGCGCCGTAAGCTCGGCACCCGCCCCGAGCCCGTCGCCGACGTCGCCGAGCAGACGGACACGGCGGCCCGCCCGCACCCGCAGGGCGGCGGACCTCAGTCCCGGCTGGCCAACGCCACCGAGGGCACCGGCCGTTCGTACGCCATAGGAGCCCCCGACGAGAACGCTGACGAAGGTCCCGAGCCGCTCGACGGCCCCGGCGGCGCGGTCGAGGTCGCGAACCAGCCCCATCCGCAGCCGATGGACGACGAGTTGCCCCCGGAGCCGCTGGACAACCCGCGGCGGCTGCTGGTCTGGCCCGCGCCGGACATCACCACCCAGCAGGCGCTGAGCGACCGCGGCTACCGGCCCGTCATCGTGAACTCGCGCGAGGAGGTCGCCGCGCAGATCGCCGCCTTCCCGGCCGCGCTCTTCGTGGACCCGCTCACCGGCCCGATCACGCGTACGGCGCTCCAGTCGCTGCGTCAGGCCGCCGTCGCCGCCGAGGTCCCTGTCCTGGTGACGGCGGGCCTCGGCCAGGCGACGCGCGAGGCGGCGTACGGCGCGGACCCGGCCGTACTCCTCAAGGCCCTGGCCCCGCGTGACAGCGAACAGCACCCGCCGCGTGTCCTGCTCATCGAGGAGCACGCGGAGATCGCGCTGGCGCTGACCTCGACACTGGAGCGGCGCGGGATGCAGGTCGCGCGGGCCTCGTCGGACGAGGACGCCGTCACGCTGGCCTCGCAGATGCGGCCGAACCTGGTCGTGATGGACCTGATGCAGGTACGCCGCCGACGTGCCGGAATCGTCGACTGGCTGCGGGCGAACGGCCAGCTCAACCGCACCCCGCTCGTCGTCTACACCGCAGCCGTCGACCCGACCGAACTGCCGCGCCTCGCGGCGGGGGAGACGGTGTTGTTCCTCGCGGAGCGATCGACGAGTACCGAGGTACAGGGCCGGATCGTGGACCTCCTGGCGCGCATCGGCACGAACTGAGGCGCCCTTCCTGGCCAGCACGGGTGGTTCCGTGAGAAGTGCACGTGCGCATATGTGAGTTGGGGCGTTGTTTCACGTGAAACAACGCCCCAACTCACATGTCGACCTAAATATGGCCAGAAGACTTTCGCTCGCCCTCGATGACCGTCAGATCTGGGTGACGTCCAGCTCGCCCGCCGCGTACTGCCTGCGCAGCACCTTCTTGTCGAACTTGCCCACGCTCGTCTTCGGTACCGACTCGATGATCGTCCAGCGCTCGGGAAGCTGCCACTTGGCGATCTTGCCCTCACCGGCGAGGAAGGACCTCAGGGACTCGAAGTCGGCGCCGGAGCCTTCCTTCAACACGACGGTGGCGAGCGGACGTTCGCCCCACTTGTCGTCCGGGACGGCGACGACCGCGGCCTCGGCGACGTCGGGGTGGGCCATGAGCGCGTTCTCCAGGTCGACCGAGGAGATCCACTCTCCGCCGGACTTGATGACGTCCTTGGCGCGGTCGGTGAGAGTGAGGAAGCCGTCGGGGCTGATCGTGCCGACGTCGCCGGTCTTGAGCCAGCCGTCCTCGCTGAACTTGTCGGCGGGGCGCAGGACTTCGGCGCCCTGGCCGCCGTAGTAGGCGCCCGCGATCCAGGGACCGCGCACTTCGAGCTCGCCCGCCGACTCGCCGTCCCACGGCAGCCGCTCGCCGCCCGGACCGGTCAGCCGGGCCTCGACACTCGCCGGGAAACGGCCCTGCGTCAGGCGGTACGCGAACTCCTCGTCCGAACCCACCACCACCTGGGCCGGAGGCCGCGCGATCGTGCCGAGCGGAGAGGTCTCCGTCATGCCCCAGGCGTGGCAGACACGCATGCCGAGCTCGTCGAAGGCCTTCATCAGGGCGGGGGGACAGGCGGAACCACCGATGGTGACCTGAGTCAGCGAACTCACGTCACGAGGCTTGGCCTTGAGCTCCGCGAGCAGACCCTGCCAGATGGTCGGGACAGCGGCCGCGTGCGTCGGGCGCTGGCTCTCGATCATCTCGGCGAGCGGGGCGGGCTGGAGGAAACGGTCCGGCATCAGCACGTTCACGCCGGTCATGAACATCGCGTGCGGCAGTCCCCAGGCGTTCACATGGAACTGCGGGACGACGACGAGGGAGGTGTCCGCGTCGGTGAGGCCCATGGACTGCGCCATGTTGACCTGCATCGAGTGCAGGTAGATCGACCGGTGGGAGTAGATGACGCCCTTGGGGTCGCCGGTCGTGCCGGAGGTGTAGCACATGGACGCGGCCTGGCGCTCGTCCAGCTCCGGCCAGTCGTAGCTCTCCGGCTTGCCGGCAATCAGGTCCTCGTACTCGTGCACCTGGACCGTCGCCCCGTCCAGCAGCGAACGGTCGCCGGGGCCGGAGACCACCACGTGCTCGATGGTCTTGAGGTGGGGCAGCAGCGGCGCGAGCAGCGGGAGCAGCGAACCGTTGGCGACGACCACACGGTCGGCGGCGTGGTTGACGATCCAGACGAGCTGCTCGGGAGGCAGCCGAAGGTTGAGCGTGTGGAGGATCGCACCCATGGCGGGGATCGCGTAGTACGCCTCGACGTGCTCGGCGTTGTTCCACATCAGCGTCGCGACCCGGTCGTCGTCCCGGACTCCGAGGTCGTCACGCAGCGCGTGCGCCAGCCGTGCCGCCCGGCCCCCGATCTCGGCGAACGAGCGCCTCTGCGGCTCCCCCTCACCGGTCCAGGTGATCACCTGAGACGAACCGTGGATCGTCGACCCGTGGGTCAGGATCCTCGAGATCAGCAGCGGTACGTCCTGCATCGTGCTCAGCACGGCGTCCTCCCGGGGGCGACATTGCCTACGCGGTAGTAAGGGTTGGGCTGATTCTGCTCACATACCGCGCGGTATGTCACTACTCCAGGATGATCGATCACGTCACGACAGGATTGCTTGCCCCTGCGTGAGCAGTGTGCTTGCCCCAAACCGGTCAGTCACACCGGTCGGTCATAACCGGTCAGTCACCGATCAGCGCACGGGACCCAGCTCGGGGTCCTCACGCAGCTTGCCCAGCGCACGCGACACGGCCGACTTGACCGTACCGATCGACACTCCCAGTACGTCCGCCGTCTGTGCCTCGCTCAGGTCCTCGTAGTACCTCAGGACGACCATCGCCCGCTGCCGCGCCGGCAACTTCATGATCGCGCGCCACATCGCGTCGTGCAGCGCCTGCTGTTCCGCCGGGTCCCCGGCCGGCGGAGCCTCCGGCTCCGGCAGCTCGTCGCACGCGAACTCGTCGACCTTCCGCTTCCGCCACTGCGACGTCCGCGTGTTCAGCAGCGCGCGCCGCACATAGCCGTCGAGGGCCCGGTGGTCCTCGATCCGCTCCCACGCGACATACGTCTTGGTGAGCGCGGTCTGCAGCAGGTCCTCCGCGTCGCTCGGGTTCGCGGTCAGCGAGCGAGCGGTACGCAGCAGCACTGGTTGGCGGGCCTTGACGTACGAAGAGAACGACGGGTACGCAAGGGTCCGCGTCGCCGCATTCGAAGCGCTGGTGCAGACGGTTGTGGTCATGGCTCCACGCTAGGAGCGCCCCCTACTCCAGCGGATCGGCCGCAGGTCCCGAAGCCGTGTCCGCCTCAGGTTGTAGGAGGGGGGCTGGCCCCACCTACTGAAGGTGGACGCCGGGCCCCGGCCCTCTGAGGGTTCACCCCCTGAGGACCGCTCCTCTGGCAGTAGCCCGGACCCAGGAATCGTGCGGGAGTAGTACGTCCGCACTCCACGAGCACTCCCGGAGAGTACGCCGGGGCGCTCGCCGAGCGCGAAAGCGAGCGCGGAAGCGAGCGCCTTGGGCTGCGCCGCGCTACGACCCGGCCTAGGCCACGACGACACCGTCGAGGCCGCCGAGGCCGCCGAGGCCGCACTGAGGACCCGGCCGACCCATACGGCAGGTCGCACAAGCCGAGCGAAGCGAGTGAGGAACGACGGTCCCGCTCCGACGCCCGGCTCGGACATGCGCCCAGCCTCGCACGGCACGGACATGCACCCCGCCCGCCACGGACGCGCACCCGGCCCGGCCCTGCCCGCACTCGTACCCGCATCGCGGTCAGGCGCCCCGCCCCCGGAGTCAGCCCTGGTCGTCCGAGCCCAGGATCAACCCCGATGTGGGGACCCCCGTCCCCGCCGTCACGAGCACCCGGCGGGCCCCGGGTATCTGGTTCACGGACGTGCCCCGGAGCTGTCGTACGCCTTCCGCCACACCGTTCATCCCGTGCAGATACGCCTCCCCGAGCTGCCCTCCGTGTGTGTTCAACGGCAACCGCTCCTCGGCGACGAAGTCCGCGGCCTCACCCGGCTTGCAGAACCCGAACTCCTCCAGCTGCGTCAGCACGAACGGCGTGAAGTGGTCGTACAGAATCCCCACGTCTATCCCGGCCGGCGTCAGCCCGGACGTGCGCCACAGCTGCCGCGCCACCACGCCCATCTCCGGCAGCCCCGTCAGGTCGTCCCGGTAGAAGCTGGTCATCTGCTCCTGTGCGCGGCCCGCGCCCTGGGCGGCCGCGGTGATCACGGCCGGCGGATGCGGCAGGTCGCGCGCTCGCTCCACCGAGGTGACGACCAGGGCCTGGCCGCCGTCGGTCTCCTGACAGCAGTCCAGCAGCCGCAACGGCTCGACGATCCACCGCGACGCGGCATGGTCGGCGAGTGTGATCGGTTTGCCGTGGAAGTACGCCGCCGGATTGGTCGCCGCGTACTTCCGGTCGACGACCGCGACGTGCCCGAACGCCTCGGGTGTCAGTCCGTACGTGTGCAGATAGCGCTGGGCCGCCATCGCCACCCAGGACGCGGGCGTGAGCAGTCCGAACGGCAGCGACCAGCCGAGCGCCGCGCCCTCCGCCGACGGCTCGCGCCGCTGCACCCCCGAACCGAATCTCCGTCCCGACCGCTCGTTGAACGCCCGGTAGCAGACCACCACTTCGGCCACGCCCGTGGCCACGGCGAGAGCCGCCTGCTGGACGGTCGCGCAGGCCGCGCCTCCGCCGTAGTGGACCCGCGAGAAGAAGGACAGCTCGCCCATGCCTGCCGCCTGGGCGACGGTGATCTCCGGGCTGGTGTCCATCGTGAACGTCACCATCCCGTCCACGTCGGCCGGTGTGAGCCCCGCGTCGTCGAGCGCGGCCCGCACCGCCTCGACGGCCAGCCGCAGCTCGCTGCGCCTCGAGTCCTTGGAGAACTCGGTGGCCCCGATCCCGACGATCGCCGCCCGCCCACCGAGCGCGTCCCTCGTCCGTACGCTCATGGCCGACTCCTCGCCTCTTGGACCGCGGCGCCCTCGGCTCGCGCAGTACCGTCAACGCCCTCAACGCCGTCGGCTCCGTCGGCTCCGTCGGCTCTGGGGACAGTGACCGTGACCGTCCCGGTGACATGTCTGCCGATCCCGTTGGCCCCCACCACCCTGACCGTCGCCGTGTCGCCCTCGACCTCCTCCACGGTGCCCGTCAACACCATCGTGTCGCCCGGGTAGTTGGGTGCACCGAGCCTGATCGCGACCCTCCGCAGCACGGACCGGGATCCGAACCGGTCCGTGATGTAGCGCCCGACCAGCCCGTTGGTCGTCAGGATGTTCATGAAGATGTCCGGCGAACCCTTCTGCCGTGCGAGCTCCGCGTCGTGGTGGACGTCCTGGTAGTCCCGCGACGCGATGGCACCGGCGACGATGAGCGTGCGGGTGATCTCGATCTCCAGCGGCGGCAGGGCGTCCCCGACCCGCACCGGCCCGACGTCGGTGTTCATTCGTCCCCCTCCCCGTGCACGATCAACTCCCCCAGTTCCTGGAGCACTTCGCTCCCGCACCCCAGATACGCGTCCAGCTGCCGCCCCCACAGAAAGTGCCGGTGCACGGGATGGTCGAGGTCGGCCCCCATACCGCCGTGCAGATGCTGTCCCGCGTGCACCACGCGGTGCCCCGCCTCCGACGCCCACCAAGCGGCGGTCAGCGCGTGCGCGGCGTAGTCCAGCCCCTCGTCCCGCCGCCAGGCCGCCTCGTAGGCCGTGACCCGTATCGCCTCGGTGTCCATGTACGCGTCCGCCGCCCGGAGTTGGACCCCTTGCTTGGTCGCGAGCGGTCTCCCGAACTGCTCGCGGGTGTTGGTGTAGGCGACCGCCCGGGCCACCGAACCCGCGCACACCCCGGCCTGCAGCCCCGCGAAGGCGGTACGCGCCGTGGCCAGGACATCGTCGTACGCCCCCTGCCCCGCCACGTTCGCGTCGGACCCGCCCAGCCTCTGGTCCAACTGCTCGCCCAACCGCTCGCCCGGTGTCCCGTCCAGCGTCAGTCTTCCCGCCGACCAGGGGGCTGTCAGCTCGACGGGCTCGCACCGCGCGTCGGCGGTCCGTACGAGCCACAGGCCGTGCTCGTCGTCGGCGACGAGGACATGCGTGGCGTCGCGGAGCCACGGCACCACCGGGACCACACCGGTCAACTCACCGGATCCGCCCACCCGTACGGCAGCCTCGGGCAGGGCGCCGGTCACGACAACCGTGCCGTCCCCGATCGCGGGCAGCAGCCGCTCCCGCTGGTCCGCCGAACCATGGGCCGACACCGCCAGCAGCCCGTACACACAGCTCGCGGCGAACGGCACCTGGGCGGTGGTGCGCCCCTGTTCCTCCAAGAGCAGCACCAGCCCGAGGAGCCCTATGTCCTCGACGGCGGCCGGCAACCCGGCCTCGCACAACGCCTTCCACAGCTCCGCGTCGCTGCCGGTGCCCGCAGCCGCGAGCCGCTCGTGGGTGGATAGGTCGCCGAAGATCCGCGCGGCCAGGTCGCGGGCCGCCGTCTGCTCCTCCGTGGGCGTGAAGTCCATGTCAGCCCCCGCTCCTCTCGACGGCCCGGAAGACCGGCAGCTCCAGCTCCTCGTCCACCAGCTCGAACTCCAGCCGGACCGGCATCCCGATCCGCACCCGGTCGTGCGGCACTCCCACCACGTTGCTGATCATCCGCACGCCCTCCGCGAGTTCGATCAGCCCCACCGCGTACGGCGGATCGAAGGCCGGGAAGGGCGGGTGGTGCATCACCACGTACGAGTAGACGGTCCCCTCGCCGCCCGCCTCGACCGTGTCCCAGTCCGGGCAACCGCACGCGTTGCACCCCGGCAGCCAGGGGAAACGCAGTGTCCTGCATCCGTCGCAGCGCTGTATGAGCAGCCGGTGCCGGGACACGCCCTCCCAGAAGCCGGCGTTGTCGCGATTGACGACAGGGCGGGGGCGCTTGGGCCGCGGGGCCTCGGCAGCCTGTCCGGTGACTGGCTTCGGCGAGCCCTCCGATGACCTCGAACCATTCGACGCCTTCGGTGGCTCCAGTACCCGCGAAGGCTCCTTCGAAGGAGCCTTCGAAAGCTCCGAGGCCACCGCGGTCCTCGCGGTCCTCGCCACCGAGGCCGTCCCCTCCGCCCCCTCCGCCCTCGGAGCGCTCCTTCTCCGGCCCGCCGGCACGTACTTCAGGATCCGGAACCGATGTGTCCCCACCGGCCGGCCGGCCACCCGGACATCCATCCGCGTCGTGACGAAGTACCCCGTCCCCAGCTTGGTGGTCTTGCGCTCGGAGACCGACTCGATCACCGCGTCGAAGGTGATCGCGTCCCCGGGCCGCAGCGGCCGCAGATACTCCTGCTCGCAGTCGGTGGCGACCACCGAGGTGTACCCGGCGTCGTCGAACAGCCCGAGCAGTTCGTCGTACGCCTCGGAGCGCCCCGCGCGCCCGGAGAGGCCTCCCATCGTCCACGCCTGGAGCATGGTGGGCGGTGCGATGGCGTGCGCCCCCGCGTACGCCGGGTTCGTGTCTCCCATCGCCTCGCACCAGTGCCGGATCATCGACTCGTTGACCAGGTCCTTGCCCACACCGCCGACCGCGGCGGCCTGCCCCTCGTACACCTTCGCCCGGGCGAACACGTCCTCGTACTCGCCGCCCTCGCCCAAGGCCGTCGCCCCCTCCGCGCCCGGAACCTCCCGCTCGCTCACCGACGCCCCCTGGTCATCCCGAGCCGCATGGTCGCCACGATCTCCCGCTGCACCTCGCTCACCCCGCCCCCGAACGTGTTGATCTGAGCCGCCCTGTTCATCCGCTCCAGCTCGCCGTCCCCGAACACACCCGGCGAACCGGAACGGACCAGCGCGTCCGATCCGACAATTTCCTGACACATTCGGTACACCGCGACCGCCGATTCGGTTCCCACGACTTTCACGCCGCTCGCATCGCCGGGTGCCAGCCGGCCGGCCCCCACATCCCCCACCAGACGCCAGCTGAGCAGGCGTGTTGCCGCCAGCCGGGCATGTACTTCGGCCAGCCTCGACCGCACCCACGGCTCGTCAACCCGGCGCCGACCAGTCACCGGATCGGGGGTACGGGCAGCGGCCAGCGCGGCCGCGTAGAAGTCCTCGGCCTGCATGCCGATCGCCGCGAGGGCGACCCGTTCGTGGTTGAGCTGGTTGGTGATGAGCCCCCAGCCGCCGTTCTCCTCACCGACGAGGTTGGCCACCGGGACCCGGATGCCGTCGTAGTACGTGGCGGTCGTGGTCAGCCCGCCCACCGTCGCGATCGGCGTCCACGAGAACCCGGGGGTGTCGGTGGGCACGAGCAGGATCGAGATCCCCTTGTGCTTCGGCGCGTCGGGGTCCGTACGGCAGGCGAGCCAGATCCAGTCGGCCTGCTGGGCGTTGGAGGTGAACACCTTCTGCCCGTCGACAAGCCACTCACCGCCACCCACCCGCACGGCCCGGGTCCGCAGTGCCGCCAGGTCCGTCCCCGCGGACGGTTCGCTGTACCCGATCGCGAACACGAGTTCCCCGCGCAGGATCCGCGGCAGGAAGTAGTCCTTCTGCTCCTCGGTCCCGTACTTCATGAGCGTCGGACCGACCGTGTTGAGCGTGACCATGGAGACCGGAGCGCCCGCCCGGTAGGCCTCGTCGAAGAAGACGAACTGCTCGTCGGCGCCGCGCCCCTGGCCCCCGTAGGCGACGGGCCAGCCGAGTCCCAGCCACCCGTCGGCACCGATCCGGCGCAACAGTTCCCGCTGTCGGTCCGAGGCACCCGGCTCATCAGAGCCCCCGGGCGGCGGCGGTCCGTCCGGCATCAGGTCGCGGAAGTACGTACGGAGTTCGGCGCGCAGTCGTCGCTGGCGCTCGGTGGGGGCGAGATGCACGACGACGGCCCTCCCGGACCTCGTACGAACAAGGATTTCTGACTGTCCGTCAGATAAGTGCGACTGTCAAGGTCACGGACCTCGACCGCCGGGGTCGCGATCGCCCGCCCGGCACACATGCGAAAACGTCTGCGCGGCAGCACCCAAGTGCCGCCGCGCAGACGTGTTACCACCCCACAAAGCACCCCACTGAGGAGGCGTACGACCGCCGGGGGTCTCCAGTCCCCGACAGCCGCCGGCTCACCAGAGCTCGGTGAAGTTGACGGCGATGTTCTCGTTCGACTGGTCGATGGCCGTGAACGCGGAACCGTTCACCTGGGCCGTGTTGCTCTGGTTCGAGGCACCGGAGCCGACGGCCTGCTGCTGCGTCGTGGACGAGGTTCCGTAGTTGTCGCCGCCGACGCCGCTGCCGACGACGTTCGCCACGGCCGCGTTCGATCCGTTGTCCGCGAAGGCGCCGTTGTCGGCCGCCGCAACGCCCGAGAAGAGGGCGACGGCGAGCGGCAGGGCTGCCGCGGCGGCGAGAAGGCGGGCGGTACGGATGCTTGCCATGTCTTTTCCTCCAGAAGCGGAAGTTCGCACCGGCCAGGACCGGCTGAGTACGGCTTGTTCCGGGGCAGTTGGCCGACCGCCTCGGTGTCTGTCACAACGTCGCGAAACCAGAATTGCCCACCGAATCCCCGGCGAACCACCCCGGAAGGCACTATTCGCTCGCAAGCGTGAGGACATGTCGATAAACCCCCTTCATGCAACCAAAACCGCAGATCAGGGCGGTGCGGGCGACTCAATCCCATACGCCGCAAGGGACGAAGCGTTCCGGCAGATTTTCAGCCAATCCGTCGGGGCCTGTTTCCACCCCTGCCACCCCGGTGCTCCTTCACTCAACCCTCGGGACGCCTCTTCCTTTTTTCGAACACTCGTACGAACATGGATTCATGGCCACCATCGACCGGCAGGCCACGACGCTGGCCCTCGCACACGCCCTGTCAGCCGCCGAACGCGGACTGGCCGTCATCCCGCTGTCCCGAACCAAACTTCCGGCACTGCGCTCCCCGCACCGCGACGACCCCACGGCCCCGCTCTGCCACGGCGAGTGCGGCCGCTTCGGGCACGGGGTGTACGACGCCTCGATCGACCCGCTACGCATCCGAGAGCTCTTCGCCGCCGCCCCCTGGGCCACCGGCTACGGCATCGCCTGCGGGCTGGACCCCCATCACCTGATCGGCATCGACCTCGACACCAAATCGGGTACGGACTCGTCCGCGGCTCTCCGGGAACTGGCCCTGCGCCACCTGTTCACGATCCCCGAGACGGTCGTCGTACTGACGCCCAGCGGCGGCCGCCACGTCTGGCTGAGCGGCCCGCCCGACGTCGTCGTCCCCAACTCGGCGGGCCGCCTGGCCCCCGGAATCGACATCCGCGGCGCGGGCGGCTACCTCGTGGGCCCCGGCTCACGAACCGAACACGGCGCCTACAGCACGGCCCCGGGCACCGCGCACCTGGCACCCGCCGCCTGCCCGCCGTCTCTTCTCCAACTCCTCCTGCCCCCGCCCCGCACCGGCCGCCACGCCACCCCGGCCTCGACGGGCCAACACGGCCAGGGCCTCGTCCAGTTCGTCCTCGCCGCCCACGAGGGGCAGCGCAACACCCGCCTCTTCTGGGCCGCCTGCCGCGCCTACGAGAACGGCCTCGGCCGGGACGTCACCGAGGCCCTGGTCGACGCCGCCATCCACACGGGCCTCACCGAACACGAGGCCCGCTCCACCATCACCTCGGCATCCCGCATGACGAGACACCGCCCTTAGCCTCGCCACAACCGAAAACGGCCCCCCTAGGTACCCAGAAGACCGAGGAGAGCCGAAAACAACCACCCACGCACGCGTGCACCCCAAAAACCCCTACGCACGCACCACCAAGAACAACAGGGGCGCCCGGAACCTCTCGGTTCCGGACGCCCCTGCTTCCCGCACTGCGGTGGGTGTGGGATTTGAACCCACGGTCACATCGCTGCGACGACGGTTTTCAAGAGCGTTCACTGACACGAACCCCAACCGGCCCTGACCAGCACGTTGCCTGGTTGCGTTCGCCTCAAAGGGGCGGCTCTGGCCGGAGGTTGGCCACAGAGGGGTTCAGAACCCGGTCAGCCCCGCGTCGCCTCATCCGTCAGAAGGCGACTGGTGAAGCCCTCGGCACACAGCCGCTCATACGCCGCCGCCACGTCGTCGGGGATCGTCTGCTCGATCATGAATCCCTGCCGGGGGTACACCGTGAGCCGCTGCTGGGCTCCGACCAACATATCGATGACGAGGCGCGCGTCCTGGATCGAATCGACGTACTCAGGGAGCGTCATGGGAGTGGATGCGCTCACCCACTCAACATCCGGCCAGAGCTTCCGTGCCGTGGCGTAGGCCCGTCGTTCCTCGTACGGCTTGCTGATCAACAGGACTGAGGACACGGGAACGCCCCGGTCCGCGAGGAGGGTGCGCGAGAAGCGGATGTTCTCACCCGTGTTCCGGGCCTGCGACTCGACAAGGATGACGTCCGCGGGGACGCCGAGTTCAATCGCCCGCTCGCGGTAGTGCTCGGCTTCACCACGGGGCATGCGCTCGCGCGTCGTACGGCTGGTCGCCCCGGTGAAGACGATGAGCGGCATCATCCCGCGCCGGTACAGGTCGACCGTCGCGTCTGCCACTCCCAGGTCGTGACTGCCGAGTCCGATCGCCACGGAGCAACGGCGCGGCTCATGGCCCATCTGCTGGAAGTCCCAGAGCTGTTGCGCGTCCGCCCACGCCTGCGTAGAGATCACTTGCTCTCGCCTTCCGTGTTCGCCGAGTCGGGCACCTTGAAGTCGTAGGCCCACGCGAAGCGCGTAGCCGCATGCACTCCCATGGCGAACTCCACCACAGTCCCGTCAGCGGTGTACGTGGTGCGGTGCAGCTCTACCACCCACTCCCCGGGCGAGAGCTGCAAGAGCTGGACTTCCTCCTCGCTGGGGACGCGCGCGAAGAGCTCCTCTTTCATGTGGTCGATCTCGTATCCAGCGTCGTAGAGGACGCGGAAGCCGCCGCCACGGCCGGCGGGCCCCGGTGTCGGGTCCACGATGCGCGTGCCTTCGACGTGCTCGGGCCTGTAGTAGCTGGTCAACGTGTGCGTGGGTTGCGTTCCCTCTTTCACGAGACGCGCCCGCGCGTACACCTCCGCGCCTTCGGGCAGGCCGTGGGCTTCTGCCACGAGCGGCGGCGCCGCGACTCGGCTGATGCTCTGGGTCTGCTCGTTCCGGCGATACGCGCGCCCGGACGCCACGCGGTCGGCGATGAACGCCACCTCGTCGCCATCGCGCCACTTCGCCTTGTCGTACCGCGCGATACCGAGCCGCTTAAGTGGCGTCTGCTGACGCACCACGGTGCCGTGACCGCGCGAGGAGGTCACCAGCCCCTGCGCTTCCAACGCCTTGTACGCCTTGTGGACGGTGTCCTTTGATCCCTCGCCTTCCTTCACCAGGTCCCTGATCTGGGGCAACTGGGCGCCCGGCGCGTACTCACCGCTCCTGATCTGTTCGGCGAACCTGTCCGCCAGTTCCCGCCACTTCGGTGCCACGCAGCACTCCTCTCGACGCGTCCCAGTGAAGCACAGTCCCAGGACTGTTGACAGTCCTGGGACTGCGATGCATAGTCATTCCAGGCGGTTCGCAGTCCTAGGACAGCGGATCGAAGGGTCCCCTTGGGGCTCTTCGTCGCCATGCCAGTTCGGGATGGCTCGGGTACGTGGGGCCCCTTGCTGATCGTTCCTTGACAACTCAACAGCGTTCTAGATCGACGGGGTGCAAGTCCCCGTCCCCGTGGCGACCGGGTCAAGGTCGCCGGCGGCCACTTCCTTGCGTGTCAGTACTGGAGAACCACCCTGGGGATCATCCCTTCATTTCTGAAGGTCAACTCCAGGTGCACTACCTGATACGCGCCGCCCTGCTGGCGTCAGAGCAGTGACGATGACGCACCCGATTCCCCCGGCTCGGGACCGGTCCGCCGCGCAACGGCGGACCGGTAAAAGCCGTGTCCCTGCACTCTGCGGGAGGTCGGTTGTGAGCCGACGACATCTGTAGGCGCCTGCTGCTCGGACCCGCGGCAGGCGCCGGAACGACTCGGGTCCCCTTCCTGGCCTCGCAGCGCCTCTTGCTGCGGCCGGCTGCCTCTCCCACCCGTCCGGGTCCGCTTGCTGCGGGGGCCGTACGGATGGGGGTGCGGGGAGCCGGAAGCGACTCCAACGGCGAGAGGTCCCCGGGGTGCGACCCGGGGACCTCGTTCGGGCCGTTCCCTTGTGAGAGGAACCACGACCCATGGTGTACATCGGTGCTGTTCAGGCGGTTGTTACCGCCGACGTTTTCGACCGCGAGCCGACGTTCGCGGAGCTGGACGCGATCGAGTGCGAGATGCCCGTCATTGAGGCGAGCATCGAGCTGCTGGACGCGCAGATCATCACGCTGGACCGCACGCCGACGGAGCTGGACGCGCGGCGTATCCGGCGGGCCCGCCGCAAGGTGCTGGCCGCTCGCCGCACGCTGGCGAACACGGCCGCGACGCGGGTTCCGGGGGTGGGCGCATGAGCACCCCTCAGACCCTCGCCGCTGCTCACGCTGAGGTGAAGGCGGAGATTGCGCGGACCGACACCAAGACCGGTCTCCTGTTGGCGTTCGTCGGTGCGGTCCTCGCCGGTTCATGGACGGTCGCCAAGGACGTCCCCCTCGCAGCTCCCGCCTACGTCGCGGGCGGTGTCGGCATGGGGGTACTGGTTGCGGCGGCTGGTCTGTTGCTGCGGTCGGTGCGCCCGAACCTGCGGGGCGGGCACGGCTTCCCACTGTGGGCCACGCTCACCGCCGAACAGATCACCGCGACCCTGTCTGAGGATCTGAGCGCGGACGTCGCGAATCTGTCCCGTATCGCGCTGGCCAAGTTCACCGGTCTGCGCCGTGCGGTCGACCTCACCATGACCGGCGGCGCCCTGCTCATCCTCGCTGCCCTGCTGGCCCTCGGGGGTGCCCGATGAGCAGCGTCAAACTGACCCGCGTTCAGGTCGGGGTGCTGGCTGCCGCGTTCGTGCCGATGCTGGCCACGGGCGTATTCGGTGGGATCGGCACGTACAGCAACATCGGCCATTCCTACGGCCAGGGCACCGCGCTCGGTGCGCTCGCGGCAGGTGAGGGTGCGACCGCCGTGCTGGCCCTGGTCCTGTTGGGGCTGACCATGCTGGGACAGTCCTCCCCGCGCATCGTGCGGGCCGGTTTGTGGGCGCTGCCGGCCGCTGCCGCCGTCATGGGCGCGATGGCCGCACCCGACGCCGGCCGCACCGTGATCTACGCCCTGACCCCCATGGGCATGTCGGTCTCTGCGGAGGGCATGGCCTTCCTCGCCCGGCGGATCGTCGTGCACACCGACGGCCGCGACGCGGAGAACGAACGCCGCACCGCCGACCTGGTCCAGGCGCTCGCCTACCACCGCGCCCGCGCCACACAGCACCCCAGCGAGCGGGTCAAGAAGTGGTCGGAGCGCAAGTCATGGCGGCTGGCCCGCAAGGTCGGCATCGGCGATGTGGCGCTGGGATCGAGGCTGCTGGACGTCCAGCGCGACCGGATCACCGCCGGAGCGGACGCCGCACTCGCCTCCATGTTCAGCGCCCCCGCCCTCGATCCCGCGCCGGGCGCGAATGCGGAGGAATCTACCGAGACCGCAAGGAAACGGTCTATGGCTGACCTGCCCGAATCGACCCCGGACCCGGTGGTGACACTGACCCGGTTGTCGGTGCCGGATCCGGTCGCGGTCGACCTGGCCAAGTCGATTCCACCGCTCAAACCGATTCCCGCGATCGACGCCCCGACCACAGCGCCCGCGCCGCGTCCGGTCGCGGCTGAGTCGACCCGCCCGCGCGCGGCCACCGGTCGGCTTCCCGAGGTCGCCCGATCGCCCCGGCTCAAGCGGACCCCGGCTCAACTGCTCGATGAGGCACGGCGCGTGACCGCCGGTTGGCCGGACGCGAAGGTGACCGCTGAGGGCATCCGCCGTGAGGTCCGCACTTCGCCAGCCAACGCCCGGATGCTGCGGGACACGCTCCTTGCTGAGCGCGCTGCCAAGGTCGCCTGATGTCCGGGGTCTACGGCAAGTGCTTCGACCCCACCGGCGCCCGCCACGGCATCCCCACCTACCCGTGGCGGTGCGCCCCGGACGGTTTGGCTTCGCGTCGGCAGTTGCGCGCGCGGGGTCTGCGTCCGGGTGGTCAGCCAATACAGGCGCAGGTCATGCGGGTCAACCGGCGTGCCGGCGGCGTCCGCGTCGCCTACCTCTACCGCGAGGACCTGGCCAAGCCGGTCCGCCCGATGACCTCGCGCAAGTGGGAAGCGCTCGCACTGGCGATGCTCGCCCGCCGCACCTGCCCCCGCTGCCGGATCGATGTCGGCTACTGCATCCCCACCTCGTACGGCATCTGCGGCCTGTGCATCGCCAACGAGGAACAGCCCACCGCCTGACCTGCGGAAATCTTCGAGACGGAGACACGTGTGAAGACCACCGTGAGCACCCACAAGCTGCCCGGATACGGCGCCACCCTGCGCACCGCAAAGCGCCTCACCATCGAGGCCGTACGGATCGTCAACCGGTCAGTGCCCGGCCGCATGCCCGACGTTGAGGTCACCCTCACCACCGAGCGCGGCATGGCCGAGCTCAGCGCCGCCGCCGATCTCGCCCTCGCCGGGACTGCGGACCGCCGCGCGACCCGCCGCGCGGTCAGCGACGGCAAGCACACCGCCCGCGAGGCAATGGCCCGTGCCGTCCCGCGCCCCGACGGTTCGGTGTTGGTCCTGATCATCGCCGACAAGCACCCCACCGAAGCCGAGTTCGCCGTAACCCTCGTGCACGAACTCGTGCACGCCATGCAGTTCAGCCGCACCGGCGTGATCGAACGGATCGTCCGCGACACCCGCGCCGGCCTCGGCATCGAGCGCCAGTCCCCCCGCCACGCCCGTGAACACCTCCGCCTGCTCCGCCAGGAAGAGCACGAGGCAATGGGCCGCGAGTACCTCGCAGGCCAGCTCGTTCCCGCCGCCGCTGCCTAACCCGTCAGGAGACCAACTCCCATGACAGACAACGTCGTTCACCTGCACAAGACCCCTGAAATGCCTGCTCAGGACGCGTCGGTGACCACCCTGACCGTGGTGCCCGACGCGCCCGCCGCGCCGCTGGTGCCGCTGTGGGTGCGCTCCGGCCGCGCCGTGAAGACCGCCGTCACGCACGACCGCGCCAAGACCGGTGCGCGGGCGGTCGCCCGGCACAGCCTCTACGTGTGGGGCGGGGGCCGGATCGTGGCCCGCCGCACCTGGGACGGCCGCACCGGCGCCCGCTACGAACGGTTCCTGCGCGCGGCCGAGGCCGCGGGGAACATGGAACTGGCCGGCGAGTGGGAAGAGCGGTTGCAGCACTTCCGCGACGCCCGGCACCGCCGCCGCATGGACCTGCTCACCTCCCCGATCGACGCGGCCAAGGGCGCCCTGGTCGGCACCGGTCTGGGCATCGGCTCGCTGGTCGCCCTCGGGGTGGTGCTGGCCATCGCCAACAAGGACATCGTCGACGTGATCACCCCGATCATGGCCGTGATCGAGTTCATCCGCCTGGTCATCACCATCGTGCAGGTGGTGTGGGGACCGGCGCTCACGATCGGCCCGTTCCTCGCCCTGCTCGCCCTGTGGACCGTCGGCAGCAAGCAACAGGCCGCACCCGCATGGGCGCTGCCCGACAACATCCGCTCCGGCGAGGGCGAGCCCATCACCCCCTCGATCGTGGTCAAGGCCCTGCGCGATTTGGGCGTGCCCGCCCTGCGGGGCGCGATCAAGGAGATGGGCGACGCCGGCGCGAGCATGCTCGGGCCGATCCGGATCGCGGGATGCGGTGTGGAAGTCGACGTGACGCTGCCCTCGGGCGTGGCGACCAACGAGGTACAGAGCAAGCGCCGCAAGCTCGCGGAGAACCTCACCCGGCACGAGCACGAGGTGTTCATCACCATCCCGCAGGCCGCGCGCACGGTGCGGCTGTGGGTGGCCGACTCGGGAGCGCTCGATGAGCCGATCGGGCCGTCTCCGCTGGTCACGGACGAGACGATGACCGCCGACTACGCCAAGGGCCGCGCCCCCTGGGGACAGGACCTGCGCGGGGATGCCGCCGCGCTCAGTCTCTACCAGCGGCACTTGCTCATCACGGGCCTGTCCAACCAGGGCAAGACCGTTGCCCTGCGCTCCCTCGCCCTGTGGGTCGCGCTGGACCGCTCCGTGCAGTTCCTGATGGGCGACCTGAAGGGCGTGGGCGACTGGGCCATGTTCGACGGGCTCGCGACCACCCTGATCCAGGGTCCGACGGATGAGCACGTGATCCAGGTGACCGAGATGGTCGAGGGTGCGGTTGAGGAGATGAACCGCCGGATCCAGGCCCCGCCCGGCACCGTCTTCCCCGCGCTGATCGTGCTGGTCGACGAAGCGCAGATGGCGTTCATGTGCCCGGCCAAGGACGAAGACAAGCGGCCCTACGGCGGTGCCAAGGCCAACTCCCGGTACTTCATGGCGGTCCGTAAGATCCACAACCAGGGGCGTGCGGTCAACGTCCTGATGTGGCAGGGCACCCAAGACCCCACCGACCAGAACCTTCCCAAGCTGGTCCGCGAGGGCGCCCACACCCGCGCCTCGCTCGCCCTGGGTACCGAGTCGCAGGCCCGCATGGCGCTGGGGGACAAGGCCGTTGACGGCGGGGCCGCGCCGAACCTGCTGCGTCCGGGGCTGGACCGGGGAACCCTGGTTGTTGCTTCCGACGGCATCGACATTCCCGCCGGACAGGCGTCCATCACGGTGCGCACGCACTACATCGACGACGACGCGGCCAAGGCCATCACCGACCGGGCCAAGGCCCTGCGCGACGGTGTCACCACCCTGCACGCCATCGACCGCGACCCCGACCGTGACTCGCTCGCGGACATCGCGTCCGTGGTCGGCACCGCGGAGCGGGTCCGCACGAAGGACGTGCTGTCCCGGCTCGGCACGCTCAACGCGGACGCCTACGGCGGCTGGTCGTTCATCGACCTCAAGCGCGTCCTCGACGGGACCGGAGCCGAGCCGTACAAGTCCGACGGCGTCATGGTCGTCGGCCGCGACCGCCTCGCCCGCGCCCTCGCCAACCGCGACAGCGAGGGTTCCGCTTCCGCCGACGGATGACAGGGAGCCGACCGGTGGCGGGGCAGGGAGGCAGGGAGAACTCCCTGAACCCCTCCCTGACCCGCCTCCCTCCACCTGACCTGCGCAAATGATCGCCAGGGAGGCAGGGAGGCACCGCAGGTCAGCCCCCTGAAACCCCCTCCACAGCGCACCCACAAGGGGGTGCTTCCGCCTCCCTGCCCCAACCACAGATGGGATTCCGGATGAACCACCGCGACCCGCCGGGGATCATCGCCCCGCACATCCCCGCCGACGACTGGCGCCGCGCCGAAGCCACCGGGCAACCGGTCGTCATCGTCGTGCAGACCACCGACCGGACCGGGCGCCCGCTACGGCACTACCTGTACCCGCTCGCCATCGCGGGCGCCGCGACGATGGGCGTCTTCGGCCTCGTGGCCGCGTTCTTCGCCCTGCTCGACTTCGCCTCCCAGACCGCCGCCACCGTCGGAGGCGCGGCCGGATCACTCGGCATCGGCGGCATCACCCTGCGACTCGCCCGCCCCACCAAGTAGCGAAGGAAGCCATGTTCGAGATCCGCATCACCTGTCCGACGCCGGATCAGGCCTACGCCGACGCCCCCAGCATCCTCAGCGAGATCGGATGGACGGCCCGCACCCTCGCCGCACGGGAATGCTTCACCTCGCTGGACCGGGAGTTCTACCTGCGCAAGGCCGCACTGCTCGACCGCATCGCGCTGCTGGACGAACCCGACGCCCCCGGCGACGTCACGGAGACCGCCGTGGCCGCCGCCTTGTACCTGATCGGCTCCGACCGGGCGGACGTCACCGGCGACCCGCGCGCCTACGTCCGCCGGCAGTACGCCTACTGGGCCCGGAACAACTAGCTACGCCAAGGGCGGCCCCCCTTCCGCCAAGAACGCGGGGCCGCCCTTGCCAACCAGTCCGCAACAGACCTGTTGGAGGCATCCAGCATGACCCATCCCGTCGTGCCGCCGGGGGGCGGCAACGTCAGCTTCTGCACCGGCTCCGCCGCGCTGGACCAGGCCGTTCAAGCCGTCACCGGCCTGCCCACCGTCCTGGTCGGTGAGAAGGACCCGGCCGCGTCCCGGCTGCTCGCCGCGCGCCTGCCGCACGCGCCCAACCTGGGCGACATCACGGCCGTCGACTTCGCGGCCCTGGCCACAACGATGCCCCGCCCGGCGGCGCTCACCGCCGGTTTCCCCTGCCAGGACATCTCCAACGCCGGACCTCGGGGAGGGATCGCCGGTGACCGCTCCGGACTCTGGAAAACCATCGCCCAAGCCGTTCGCCATCTACGACCCCGACTCGTCTTCCTGGAAAACGTCGCGGCCCTCCGCAGCCGGGGACTCGACGTCGTCGCCGCCGACCTGGCCGCGATCGGGTACGACGCAAGGTGGATGTGCCTACGCGCTGGAGATCCTGAAGTCGGAGCCTGCCACCGGCGCGACCGCTGGTTCGCCATCGCGTATCCCGCTGCTGAAGACCCCCACCTCACAGCTCGGACGCAACGGCGGACCCCAGCACCCGGACAAGCGCAAAGCGGGCGGACACGGGCCCACGCTGGAGGACGAAGTGGTCTTCTTGCTTCCCCCGCAGGACACCTGAGGCTGCTGCCCACCCCCGCCGCCGCCGACGGAACCGGCGGCCCCGGCACCTCCCCCAAACGCCAGGGCGGCATGAACCTGCGCACCGCCGTCACCCTCCTGCCCGCCCCGGCCGCACGCGACTGGAAGTCCGGCGCCTCCAACCTGATCGGGACCAACTCCCGCCCGCTGAACGAGGTGGTGGTGAACCTCCTGCCCACCCCCAAGGCGTCCGACGGACCGCACGGCGGTCCCAATCAGCGCGACACGGCAGGCCGCTACTACCTCCCAGGACAGGCCGTGCGCCTGGACGGACAGTGGGTGGCCACCAACGGCACCGACTACGGGCCCGCCATCCACCGGTGGGAGCAGGTTCTGGGCCGCGCCGCGCCGGAGCCGACGGAGCCGGGCACGAAGGGAAACCGTCGGCTGTCCCCGGCGTTCGTGGAGTGGATGATGGGCGCCGATCCCGGCTGGGTCACCAGCCCGGAGCTGGGCCTGTCCCGCTCCGACCAGCTCAAAATCCTCGGCAACGGCGTCGTCATCCACCAAGCCGCCCTCGCCTACCGCACACTCCTGGCCGCCGACATCGCACCCGAAGCGGCGGCCCCGGCACAGCTTGCCCTGGACATCGCCTAAAGACGCCAAGGGCGGCCCCCCTTCCGCCAAGAACGCGGGGCCGCCCTTGCCAACCAGTCCGCAACAGACCTGTTGGAGGCATCCAGCATGACCCATCACCCCCCATCCGCGCTGCTGTCCGCAGCACTGGACGCAGCCGAACGCGGCTGGTACGTCTTCCCGCTCCGGGTCGGCAGCAAGCGGCCCGCCCTGCACGGTGAGACGTCCTGCCCCCGCACCGGCCCGTGCGCGAGCGGCCACGCCAAGTGGGAACAGCGCGCCACCACCGACCCAGACCGCATCCGCGCGGCCTGGTCGAACGGACCGTTCAACGTCGGCATTGCCACCGGCCCCTCCGGGCTGGTCGTCGTCGACCTGGACATGCCCAAGGACAACAGCAGTACGGACACGCCTGACGGCGTGACGACCTTTGCGGCGCTCTGCGAGCGCACCGGCCACGCCGTCCCCGACACCTACCGGACCCGGACCGCGAGCGGCGGACAGCACCTGTACTTCACCGCCCCGGCAGGGGTACGGCTGACCAACACGGCAGGCATGATCGCCCCGTTGGTCGACACCCGCGCCCGTGGCGGCTACGTCGTCGCCGCGGGCAGCGTCACCCCCGCCGGACCCTACGAGGCCGTAGGCGGCCCCGTGGCGGCCCCGGTGCCCGCATGGCTGCTGAGCACCCTTCAACCCGCCCCCAAGCCCGTACAGATCCCTACAGGACCCGTAGCGGGGCAATCTCGCCAATATGCGGACGTAGCGCTCGACTGTGAGGTGCGGAACGTGGCCACCGCCGCCGACGGCACCCGCAACGCCACCCTGCTCAGGGCCGCACGGGCTCTGGGACGGTTCATCGCGTCCGGCGACCTCAGCCGACCGGTGGTTGAGCAGGCTCTTAGAGGAGCGGCGGGGGCCAACGCCACACAGCCACAGCGCTACTACGACGACGTGATCCGCCGCGCCCTGGACTGGTCGATCACCCACAACTCGCCCCGGGGCAGGGCCGCATGACCAACCCTCCCCCCTCTAAGAGCCCCACCCGACACCCCGCCGGCCCGCAGGTCGCCGAACCTGCCGGACCCCGGACGGCCGTAGGCGCCCCGAAGGGCGTCGCCGGAGGCGTCCCCACTGCTGTTCGCCCTGACCCGCAGACCGGAGACGGCCGCTACCCCATCGCATGGCTGACCATCCGCGTCCCATACCACGCCGCGCCCACCGCGACCTCGTGGTGCGCGTGCGGCCGTGACCGCAACGCCACCGGAAACGCCGACGTGTGGGCCCTGATCGCCGACCACGAAGCACACCGCGACACCTGCCCGCTCCACACCCCCCAGGAAGGGAAGGCCGCCGCATGACCGACACCATCGACGGCGCCGCGCTGCTCGACGAGGTGGAAGCCTTCCACCGCCGCTTCAACGTCTTCCCCCACGAGGCCGCCTACGTCGCCGTGGCGCTGTGGGACGCGCACGCCCACCTGCTCGACTGCTTCGACTCCACCCCACGGTTGGCGTTCCTGTCCCCGGAACCGGGGTCGGGGAAGTCCCGGGCGCTGGAGGTCGTGGAAACCCTCGTACCGGCGCCGATGACGGCCGTGAACGCGTCCGCCGCCGCCCTGTTCCGGTCCGTGTCCAACCCGAACGGGCGGCCCACGATCCTGTTCGACGAAATCGACACGGTCTTCGGGCCCAAGGCGGGCGACAACGAAGAGCTGCGCGGGTTCCTCAACGCAGGTCACCGCCGTACCGGGGTCACCTACCGGTGCATCGGCGACGGCGGGAACCAGACCGTTCAGGCCTTCCCCTCGTACTGCGGGGTCGCGGTCGCCGGACTCGGCAACCTGCCCGACACGATCATGACCCGCTCCATCATCATCCGGATGCGTCGGCGGGCCCGCAACGAACGCGTGGAAGCCTTCCGTGCCCGCCTCCATGAGGCCGAGGGGCACGCGTTGCGGGACCGGCTCGCCCAATGGGCCGAGCATGCCCGGGGGTTCGTCATGGGTGCGTGGCCGGAGATGCCGGACGGTGTCTCCGACCGGCCGGCGGACGTGTGGGAATCGCTGCTCGCCATCGCCGATGCGGCCGGCGGACAGTGGCCCGAGCGGGCGCGTGAGGCATGCGTGACGCTGGTGACCGCCTCACGGGCCAACGACAAGGGCAGTCTGGGGGTTCGGCTGCTGACTGATCTGCGTGATCACGTCATGGTCGGCATCGACCGCCTGCCCACCGTCGCCATCCTGGACCGGCTCAACGCGCTCGATGACGCCCCGTGGGCCGATCTGCACGGTAAGCCGCTCGACAACCGGCGCCTGTCGAAGATGCTCGCGGAGTACATGACGGCGGACACGGAGCCGATCGCCTCCCGCAACATCAAGACCGCTGGGAGCGTCCTCAAGGGCTACTACGCGGCTGATCTTTGGGACGCGTGGGCCCGCTACTGCCCCCCGCCCCCGGAAAGTCCGCTACCTCCGCTACCCGGCACCGAAAACCTGGCCTGACCAGCGACAACGGGGTAGCGGCAACCGGCGTCGGTTGCCGCTACCCCGCCGCTACCCGTCCGCTACCGCTACCCCTTCCCGCTACCCCGAAAAGGCCCCTGACCTGCGAGGTAGCGGCGGTAGCGGAAGTAGCGCCCCTCAGAAGGGGGCCCGATGAGCCCCCCGCCCGCTCCTTCTTCCTGTCCCAAGGAGTCATGCCGTGGCACGCCCTCAGAAGCTCAAGCTCCGTGAAGTCCTCGCAGAGATCCGCATGAGCCGCGCCGCGTTCTACCGCATGCGCGCCCGTGGCCAGGCCCCCCGCCTCCAGAAGCTCCCGAACGGCGAGATCCGCGTGAACCGCGCCGACTTGGACGCGTGGTGGGCGAGCTGCGACCAACGCGCCGCCTGAATCGACGCCACATCATCCGAACGCCCGTTGAGGGGACCGCTTCCGGCGGTCCCCTCCGTCATGAGGTGATCAATGAAGAGCCACAACGTACGGATCTGGGGTATCCGTCGCCGCAACAGCAAGTCGGCACCTTTCCAGGTGCGTTGGACGGTGGCGGGCAAGGTCTGCCAAGAGCCTTTTGCTACCAAGACCCTCGCGGACGCCCGTCGTTCGAAACTCGTCACCGCGGTTGGCGCTGGTGAAGCGTTCGACGTCGTTACGGGACTCCCGGCTTCGGAGCTGCGGGAGGCGACGTCTCCGACCTGGTACGAACACGCTTGTGCGTACGCGCTCATGAAGTGGCCCAACGCGTCCGCCAAGCATCGCGCGGGCATCGCAGAGGCCCTGACTGCTCTGACGGTGGCTCTCGTCTCTACCTCCCGTGGGGCCCCGGACTCTGCCGTCCTGCGCCGCGCTCTCCAGGGATGGGCGTTCAGGGCCACGCTCGGGGACGGCGGGGAACATCAGGCTCTGAAGGATGCCGATCAGGACGTTCCGCGCGAGATCCGCAGTGCCCTGGACTGGGTGGCCGGCGCCTCGCTGAAGGTGGTCGACGTGGCCGAGTCGGACAACATCCGCCGTGCCCTGACTGCTCTGTCCAAGCGGCTGGACGGGAAGCGTGCGGCGGACAACACGATGAGGCGTAAGCGCATGGTCTTCAGCAACGCCATGCGGTACGCGGTCGAGCGGGAAGTACTTCCTGCGAACCCCTTGGGCCGAATCGACTGGGCCGCGCCGGACACCACGGATGAGGTGGACTTCCAGTACGTGCCCGACCCACAGCAGACGCGCCGGCTGATCGACGCTGTTCGGGATGCCGACGTGCGCGGCCCACATCTGCACGCGTTCTTTGGCTGCCTCTACTACGCCGCTATGCGCCCGTCCGAAGTGGCTTCGCTCATGCGGCGGAACTGCAAGCTCCCTGCTGAGGGTTGGGGGGAGCTGGTACTCACGCAGAGCCGACCAGAGGTCGGCAAGGGGTGGACCGACGATGGCCGCTCGTTCGACGAACGAGGGTTGAAGCGGCGGGCGCGTAAGGCCACACGTCCCGTGCCGATCCCGCCCACGCTGGTCGCGATGCTCCGCGCTCACTTGGACCGGTTCGGTACGGCGGCAGATGGTCGGCTCTTCCGTGCGCCCCGTGGCGGTCGTATCGGGTCCAACGAGTACACCGACCTGTGGCAACAGGCCCGAAAGGCTGCCCTCACACCCGAGGAAGCGGCCACCCCACTCGCGGACGTCCCGTACTCGCTCCGGCACGCCGGGGTCTCGCTGTGGATCAAAGCGGGTGTCGATCCGGTGGAAGTGGCGCGGCGTGCCGGTCACAGTCCGGCCGTGCTGTGGCGGTTTTACGCGAAGATCCTTCGCGGCCAACAGGCGGTGTCGAACCAGATGATTGATGCCGCGCTGGCCGATGGTGCCTGACCAGGGCTTATGGCGCCTGCCTCTTGGCCACAGGTTGGCCGCACGCACTGGTCAAGGGTGGGACAACCCGACTCAGGGTGAGACAGGCTGAACACAGAAGGGGTGCCCCTCCGGAGAGCGGCACCCCTTCTGACCTGCAATACGTCTGACCTGCGCGGTGGGTGTGGGATTTGAACCCACGGTCACATCGCTGCGACGACGGTTTTCAAGACCGTTCCCTTAGGCCGCTCGGGCAACCCACCCCGCGCCGCTGAGAGATCGGCGCGGGGACAAGACTAACCGGTCAGCTGTCGCCCTCGCGCTGGCCCAGGGTGACTTCGGCCGTCTGCTGCTTGCCGTCGCGGGTGTAGGTGAGTTTGACGGTGTCGCCGGGCTGGTGGGTCCAGATCTCGCCGATGAGGGTGGGGCCGCTGTCGATCACCCGGTCGTCGAGCTTGGTGATGACGTCGCCGGGCTTGAGGCCGGCCTTGGCGGCGGGGCCGTTCGGCGTGACCGCGTCCGAACCGCTGGCGCCCTGCTCGGTGATCTTCGCGCCCGTGCCCTCCTCCAGGGAGACCGAGGCGCCGATCACCGGGTAGACGGGCTTGCCGGTCTTGATCAGCTGCTGGGCGACGGTCTTCGCCTGGTTGATCGGGATCGCGAAGCCCAGGCCGATGGAGCCGGACTGGCTCGTGCCGCCCAGGCCACCGCCGCTGGAGGACTGGATCGCGGAGTTGATGCCGATCACCGAGCCGTTCGCGTCCAGCAGCGGGCCGCCGGAGTTGCCCGGGTTGATCGAGGCGTCCGTCTGCAGGGCGCTCATGTACGAGGCCTTGCTCTGGGCGCTGCCGTCGCTGGAGGCCACCGGGCGGTTCTTGGCGCTGATGATGCCCGTGGTCACCGTGTTCGACAGGCCGAAGGGCGCGCCGATCGCGATCGTCGAGTCGCCGACGGCGATCTCGTCGGAGTTGCCGAGGCGCAACGGCTTGAGGTCGCTCGGCGCGTTCTTGAGCTTGATGACCGCGACGTCGTAGCCCTGGGCGTGGCCGACCACCTCGGCGTCGTACTTCTTGCCGTTCGAGAAGGTCGCCGAGAGCTTGCCGCTGTCCACCGCCTCCGCCACCACGTGGTTGTTGGTGAGGATGTGGCCCTGGGTGTCGAAGACGAAGCCGGTGCCCGTGCCGCCCTCGCCGTTGCTCCCCTCGGCCTCGATGGTGACCGTGCTCGGCAGCGCCGTGGCGGCCACGGTCGCGACCGTGCCCGGGTCACGCTTGAGGTCGCCGCCGCTCTGGGAGGCGGCGACCGTCGTGGAGCCCGTGGAGTCGTCGTTCCGGTCGGCCGCCCAGAAGCCGATGCCACCGCCCACGCCGCCCGCGACCAGCGCGGCCACCAGGACCGCGGCGACCAGACCGCCGCGCCCGCCGGACTTGGGCTTGGGCGCGGGCTGTTGGTACGAGGAGCCCCAGACATCCCCCGAGCCGCCTTCACCCCCGCTCGCGTACGAAGGTGTGGCCGGCGGGGGAGGCGGCCAGGCACCCGCTTCCGGTGCCGGACCCGCGGCCCCGGGCGCCCCGGAGGGAACCGGGGGCAACGTGGCCGTCGGCGTGCCTCCCTGTGAAGCGCCCGTCTCCTGCGGGTAGGCCGGGCCCTGGGACGGAGCCGTGCCCTGGTGGGGGTCCACAGGATCCGTTCCCCGCGACACCCCCTGCTCCGGCGGCACGGAAGCAGCAGGAGTGTCCACCGGCACGGGAGGTGCAGACGGGGCCGGGGGTACCGCAGTGCCCTCGTTCTCGGTGCTCACAGCTCTTCCTCTCGATCCACGGCTGTTCATTCCGGTCGCGCCCGGTCACGATCACTCAGGTGTGTTCATGACTCCACCCGCGTGTGTTCAGGAACCGGCGCGATTCAGCTGTGCATGTGCTTTTGTATGCCGTCAGCTTTTCCCATGGGCCGTCAGGGCACCATAAGCGGTGCCTGTGACTCCGGGATCTTCATTTATATCGGACAGGTCTGACAAAACCATCGCATGTACCACGCCACCGACCTCACGCCTACCCACTCGCGATGGCACCATGACGCGGTGACCCACGCACGACAGCACCTGAACCAGGTCGTCGCCCACCGCGGGGCCTCCGAAGAGGCCCCGGAACACACCCTGGCCGCGTACGAGAAAGCGATCGAGGACGGGGCGGACGCCCTGGAGTGCGATGTTCGGCTGACCGCGGACGGACATCTCGTCTGCGTCCACGACCGCCGCGTCAACCGCACCTCCAACGGCCGCGGCGCCGTCTCCGCCCTGGAGCTCGCCGACCTCGCCACCCTGGACTTCGGCTCCTGGAAGAACCGCGACGAAGCGCCCGACTGGGAACAGCAACGGCCCCCGTCCTGGGAGCAGCAGTCCGTCCTCACCCTGGAACGCCTGCTCGAACTCGTCGCCGACGCCGGCCGCCCCGTACAGCTCGCCATCGAGACGAAGCACCCCACGCGCTGGGCGGGCCAGGTCGAGGAGCGCCTGCTCGTACTGCTGAAGCGTTTCGGCCTGGACGCCCCGCCCTCGGCCGCCGAGTCGCCCGTACGCGTCATGAGCTTCTCGGCGCGCTCGCTGCACCGCGTCCACGCCGCGTCCCCGACGCTGCCGACGGTCTATCTCATGCAGTTCGTCTCACCCCGGCTGCGCGACGGACGACTGCCCGCGGGTGTGCGGATCGCGGGCCCCTCGATGCGCATCGTCCGCAATCACCCGGCGTACATCGAACGCCTGAAGCGTGCCGGACATCACGTTCACGTGTGGACGGTGAACGAACCCGAGGATGTCGATCTCTGCGTCGGGCTGGGCGTCGACGCCATCATCACCAACCGCCCGCGCGCGGTGCTCCACCAGCTGGGCCGCTGACCTGGGGCCCTGCGGGGTCCCTCGTTCAGCTACCCCCGCACCTCGGCCACACCGTCGAATTCAGGCCACGCGATTACAGGGAGTGCTCCGGCGCGTTCGGTCCGTATTCGATCGTTACGAGTGCGTCACTGCACGTGCATTGGCCGGTTTCCGGTCCAGTCCAGGGGGGCATTCACACCGTGGCGTGGGGCAAAGGAGGTCTCGGGGGTGGCGTTGGTGGTGGCACAGGAGGTGCCCACGTCGTCGAGCATGGCCGTACCCCATGGCCCTGCGGGCGTGGGGGAAGCAAGGCACCGGATGCGGGTTCAACTGCGCACCGGCGGTGTGGCGGAAACGGTCATCGACGATGCCGTATTGATCCTTTCCGAACTATTGAGCAACGCCTGCCGACACGGCAGGCCGTTGGGTGACGCACTGGCGGGGGACGGCGACGTCCGGGCCGCGTGGCGTGTCGAACCGACCGGCAGACTCACTGTCGAGGTGACGGACGGCGGCGGTCCGACCCGTCCGGTTCCGGCCACACCCTCGGTCACCGCACGCGGCGGCCGCGGGCTGAACATCATCACGGCGCTGGCCGACGACTGGGGCGTCCGGGACGACGCCCGCGGTGAGGTCACGGTGTGGGTGGTCGTGCACAAGGACGCGCACGCCGGACATCGCCGCGACGACTTCGCCGCGCGCGTGACGGCCCCGTCGGTGTCCGCGATACCCGACCTCGACTTCGGGAACGCTTTCGACGGCATGGACTGAGCTGGACCGAGGACGACCTGGGCGGATCGCTTTCCGAGCCGGGGAACCCCTGAACCGACAGCAGCCCGAGACGACAGCGGCCCGAGTCGGGGACGCCCCGAGCCGGCGCACGAGGAGACGATCCCGGGGACGACCTGGACCGAGATCGGTCCGGGCCGGGAGTCCGCCGCCCCCGGAGCGATCCGAACCCAGGACGACGCGAACCCCGGACAACCCGAACCCAGGACGAACTGTTCCGAAACAACCTGAAGCAACCTAAAGCAGACGCAAGCACTGGTTCAAGGACGAACCGAATCACCGCTTCCGGGACGACCCGGCACGTTGTCCACAGGGTCCCGTGGCTCCCCGTACGAGCGGCTAGGCTCGCGCCCGTACGAGTCGAGCCGTAACCGGGAGACATCCACGATGGCCAAGAAGCGACCCCAGACGAAGGCCAAGCAGCCTCAGCTGACGGATGGAGAGATCCCGGTCGTCGGGGCGCGCGAGCCCTGCCCATGCAACAGCGGCCGCCGTTACAAGGCCTGCCACGGACGGGCCGCCGCGCACGCCGTGACCGAGCTGGTGCACCGCCCCTTCGAAGCGCTGGCGGGCGAGGCCGACTGGGTCGCGCTGCGCGAGCTGGTGCCCGCGGCCACCGTCGAGCTGCATCTGAAGGAGGCGCTCCCGGAGGGCGTCCCGTCGGTGACGCTCGCGACGGTGCTGCCGATGGCGTGGCCCGCGCTGCGCCGCGAAGACGGCTCGGTCCTGATCGGGCTGCAGAACGACACCGCGTCCGGTGACATCAGCCGTGACCTGGCCGACACGCTCGCGCGCGCCCTCATCGCGGAGCCCGGCACTCCGGTCCAGGGCCGTCGCGCCCCGGCCGACGGACCGCGGCTGCAGGACCTCCTCGACCCCGAAGGCGCGTTCGAGCCAGTTGTGCACCCGGGCTTCGAATTCTGGGTTCCGGACGCGCAGAACGCGACCACGGAGGTGACCGCCTCCCTGGAGCGGGCCAACGCCGCCGCCATCCCGACCGTGAAGCTCGCGGGTGTCGACGCCGCGTACTGGTGCGAGACGCCCGACAAGAACCACCTGCGCTGGGTCATGCCGCATCCGGAGGAGCAGCTTCTGGACGCGCTCGCCCGGCTGCACGCCGCGGGCCGGTCGAGCCTCGGCGACGGCACCCGTCTCGTGGGTTCCTTCCGTGCCCACGGCCTCACGGTGCCGGTCTGGGACCTGCCGACCGGCGTCACGGCGGAGGATGTCGAGAAGCCGGCCACCGAGTTCGCCGAGCGCCTCGCCGGCGCGCTGGCCTCGGACGAAGCGCTCACGCCGGACGAGCGCCGGGCGCGCGGCGGCCTCACCAACCGGCAGGTCACGCTCAGCTGAGGCACAGCCGACACCCAGGCGGGACTGGCCGACCAACTCAGTCGGCCGACAGGGTCGTGGACCGGGTGACTCCTGTCACAACTCCCCGTTGCGGCAGGGAAGTCGGTGTCCGAATAGCCGAGATCGAATTTGCGAACAGCCGATCTCTTGTTACCGTTCCATTAGCCCGGTTGCTGGTGCATCCCCCGTCGCCAGCAACCGGGTCTTCTCATTCCCGGGTTCGGGTCCCCTGCCGACGAAAGCCTCAACGCGCGTTCTGTGCAGGTGAGTTGCTCCCCGAGCGCAACAACAGCGGCCCCTCGGCCCCCTCCGCGAACTCCACGACCGCCGTGTACGCGCCCGCGTCCCCCGTCGTGCGCTCCCGCGGTGTCTCGCACACCCCCGGCTCGTCGTCCGCGCCCACGGCGCAGTGCATCCGTACGGTGCGGTCCGCGGGCCCCATGAGGGTCAGTACGGACGTGAGATCGTCGCCGGTCGCGTTGCGGTAGTACGTACGTGCCCAGGTGTCCTCCCCCTGGGTCAGCACACAGGTCTGTGCCTCGATGCCGTCGGGGGACGCGAGTTCGGGACCGCAGCGCGCGGCGGTGGCGAGGCCCAGGCCGAGCGTCAGGGGGCTCTCGGAGGGCGCGGAACGGGGCTCGGGCGCCTGGAGTGCGCCGGCGTGCCCGGCGGCGCCAGCAGGCGCGTCGTCGGAAACACGGGCGCCCGAGGCGCGTACGGCGTCGTCGGACGCGCGTGAGTCGTCGTCGGAGGTCCGTGTGGTCGCGGAATCCTTGTCACCCACAGGTCCCGCGGAGGCCACGGCCAGTGGCAGCGCGGCCATGAGCGCTACCACGCCCGCCAGCGCGATCGGGCGGACTCTTCGAGGGCCTGGGGCTCGTCGTCCCCGGGAGTGACGCAGCATGAAAGGAACATAACGAGCGAGGGCGGGCGCGCGGCTCGCCGCGCGCCCGGTATCCCTACAACTCGGGGGCGCTCACACCCGTACGGGTGAGGGCCTCCACCACGGCGTCCACGACCGCCTCGACGTCGGGCACCCAGGGGGCGGCCGAGCCGGGCAGCGGAGCCCGCTCCCAGCGGAGCTGGCCCTGGCCCGTCTCGGACGGGGGCAGCGCCACATAGCCGCCCTCTCCGTGGAAGCGCAGCGAGCCCGGAACGTGGTCCTGGGCGTAGAGCAACTCGCCGAGCTGCTCCAGGGAGTACGGCTTCACGAGCAGGGCCCAGCGCGTCGGGGACGCGATCACGGGGCCGAGGCGCATCCCCATGTGGTCGAGCGCGAGGAGCGCGCGGGACGCGGCGAGCGCCGGCAGGCTCACCGCGCAAGGAGCCTTGTCCCCGGTGGCCAGGATGATCGGCGCCGTTGGCCGGTTCGTCCACCACCAGCGCACCATCCGCTCATCGGTGGTGGCCGCGAGGAGGCCGGGGTCGAAGGGATGGGCACCGGGCACTGTGCATTCCGGGTCGGGGCACGCGCATCGGGCCCGCCCCTGCGGGTCCGCCGCCACTCCCGGGAGTACGGGCCACTGCCATGCGGTCGCGAAGGTCAGGGCCGCGCCGAGCATCTCAGGCTGTCCGCCGTTTCGCTTGGACAGGAGCCTGCGTCGCTTTCCGAGGATCTCGCGCATGAGCGCTCGTTCCTTTCCGTTGCACGCCTGGCAACACCGAGGACCACATCACACCATGTGTCGATCACTTCACTGTGCGTACCTACTGGCGCATCACACCCCCGTCCGAGACAAGGGGAACCCGTATGGGTCGAGCGTTGGGCTGCGTCCGTGTCCATACTGCGTCTGGCAAAAGCACGGGCATGGCGTGGGGTGGCGGAGCCTGGCGTTTGCCGTCCCGCGTATTTCTCGCCGCCTCCGCCACGGGAGGATGGGGCACGGTCGTCGGTGGTTAAGACGCCCGGGTCCGCCGCCAGGTTCCGGGAGATCCCAACCACCCCTGGCCTTCACCGAGTACGTACCCATCACGACCGCTGTGACGCTCCGTCGAACAAGGCCAGTCGACCTCAATACGCCGAGACTCGAGTCAGTTTTAAGCCAACTTTGCATTTCCGCAACGGTCCCATGGACACCAGGAATCCCGGCAGGACAATGCTGGACATCCCCTCACGAGTGCGTGTACATGTGGAGACACTGCTAGCGGCGCAGAATGACATGGGGGTTTGCGATGCTATTGAGCAATACGCACCGGTCGGAAAGCCGGACGCCATGAACGCCCCTCACCTCCCGAAAGTGGCCGGAATCGATTCAACGGTTCCATCGCCCACACACACTGTCGCGCCCGCGCCTGCCGCCCCGGGTACCTCTTCGACCACTTCTCCACACGCCCCCGGGGCCGTTCTCCAGGACAGACTCGCAGGTTGGGTCTCTGATCTCACCACTCTGCACGAACTGACCGAGCGCCTGGCGCGCACCGCCGCGCTGCCGGACGCGCTCCAGGAGTTGCTGCGCGCCGGAGCCGCTCTCGTGGGCGCCCGCCGCGGTCTCGTGGTCCTGGAACCGGGCGACGGACTCGGCCCGGACACCACCATCGGCCTGGGTCTGGCCCGAGCCGATCTCGGCCACATCGAGACCGTCCCGCGCAGCGCCATGTCGTACGGGAAGATCCTCGACGGGCTCCCCGGAGGCGAGGGCGAGATCGCCCAGCCCGACCTTCTCTCCGAGGACGGCCTCGACCCGCGCCACCGCGAGGTCGCCGCCCGCCTCGGCTACGCCGCGAGCTACGCGCTCCCGCTGTCCACGGAGGCGGCGGGCCGCCTGGGCGCCGCCGTGTGGCTGTACGACGAGCCGGCCGAGCCCGTCGAGCGCCAGCGGCACCTGGTGGGCCTGTACGCGCGCTATGCGGCCGAGCACCTGGCCCGGCTGGTGGAACTGGACCGCACGCGCGCGTGTATGGCGACCATCTCCGAGGAGCTGCTCCCCTCGCGGCTGCCCCGCGTCTCCGGCGTCCAGCTCGCCGCCCGGCACCGCACGGGGCCGCGCGGCGGCGGCGACTGGTACGACGCGCTGCCGCTGCCCGACGCCGCGCTCGGCCTCGCGGTCGGGTCCGTCACCGGTTCGGGGCCCAGCGCGGTCGCCGCGATGGGCCGGCTGAGAGCCTCCCTGAGGGCGTACGCGGTGATGGAGGGCGAGGACCCGGTCGCCGTCCTGTCCGACCTCGAACTGCTGCTGCGGCTGACCGAGCCCGCCCGTTCCGCCACCGCCCTGTTCGCGTACTGCGAGCCCGCGCTGCGCAAGATCACGCTCGCCGGGGCCGGGCACAGCCCGCCGCTGGTGATCGGCGAGCGGCGCACGGAGTACGTGGAGACGTCGCTGTCGGCGCCCCTGGGGATGCTCGCCTGCTGGGAGGCGCCGAGCGTGGAGTTCCAGGCCGAGGCCGGAGAGACGGTTCTGCTCTACACGGACGGGCTGCTGCACCGCACCGGCGACCCCATGGACCGTGCCTTCTCGCGGCTGCACGCGGCCGCCGCGTCCGTGCCCCGGGCGCTGCGCACCGACCCGGGCGCGGTCGCCGACCACGTCCTGCGCAGTGTGCTGCCGGACGGACTCGACGTCGCCGACAGCGACGAGGACGTGGTGCTCCTGGCGGCACGCTTCGAGTGAGCGTCCCGCACCTTCGGGCGAGCCCCGCGTGACAGGTCTTCCGGCCCTGGGCGTCCTTCCGTACGACCGTACGATGGAGGGCGTCCAGAGTCGTATCGAGGAGGCAGACCGTGTCGGAGGCGCTCAACCCGGAGACCCCGGAAGCTGTGCTTGACGATGACGCCGACCAGGCGGATGAAGAGAAGCCGATCAAGCCGCGCAAGAACGGCCTGTACCCGGGCGTGTCCGACGAGCTGGCCGAGAGCATGAAGTCCGGCTGGGCCGACACCGAGCTGCACGGCCTGGAGCCGATCCCGCAGGCCGCGTACACCGCCGCCCGCCGCGCCGCGCTCTCCGCGCGCTTCCCGGGCGAGCGCCTGGTGATCCCGGCGGGCAACCTGAAGACCCGCTCGAACGACACGGAGTACCCCTTCCGTGCCTCGGTCGAGTACGCGTACCTGACCGGCAACCTGACCGAGGACGGCGTCCTCGTGCTGGAGCCGGCGACGAACGGCCACAAGGCCACGATCTACCTGCTGCCGCGCTCCGACCGTGAGAACGGCGAGTTCTGGCTCTCCGGCCAGGGCGAGCTGTGGGTCGGCCGCCGCCACTCCCTGACCGAGGCCGGGCAGCTGTACGGCATCCCGGCCTCCGACGTCCGTGAACTCGCCGACGCGCTGCGCGAGGCGACCGGCCCGGTGCGGGCCGTGCGCGGCTACGACGCCGGCGTCGAGGCGGCGCTCACCGACAAGGTGACCGCCGAGCGCGACGAGGAACTGCGCGTCTTCCTCTCCGAGGCCCGGCTGGTCA
The DNA here is from genome assembly GCF_044334695.1 of Streptomyces sp. NPDC020747. Classification (NCBI taxonomy): domain Bacteria; kingdom Bacillati; phylum Actinomycetota; class Actinomycetes; order Kitasatosporales; family Streptomycetaceae; genus Streptomyces; species Streptomyces sp. NPDC020747. The sequence continues at coordinate 186,635 of NZ_JBIRTJ010000003.1, forward strand.
AGGACGAGTTCGAGGCCGGTGAGCTGCAGAAGGCCGTCGACTCGACGGTCCGCGGCTTCGAGGACGTGGTGAAGGTCCTCGACAAGGCGGAGGCCACCTCCGAGCGCTACATCGAGGGCACGTTCTTCCTGCGCGCGCGGGTCGAGGGCAACGACGTCGGGTACGGCTCCATCTGCGCCGCCGGACCGCACGCGTGCACGCTGCACTGGGTGCGCAACGACGGCCCCGTGCGCTCCGGAGACCTGCTCCTGCTCGACGCGGGCGTGGAGACCCACACGCTCTACACCGCCGACGTCACGCGCACGCTGCCGGTCAACGGCACGTACAGCGAGATCCAGAAGAAGATCTACGACGCCGTGTACGAGGCCCAGGAGGCCGGTATCGCGGCCGTGCAGCCGGGCGGCAAGTACCGAGACTTCCACGACGCCTCGCAGCGCGTGCTGGCCCGGAAGCTGGTCGAGTGGGAGCTCGTCGAGGGCCCCGTGGAGCGCGTTCTGGAGCTGGGGCTGCAGCGTCGCTGGACGCTGCACGGCACCGGCCACATGCTCGGCATGGACGTCCACGACTGCGCGGCCGCGCGCGTCGAGACGTACGTGGACGGCACTCTGGAGCCGGGCATGTGCCTGACCGTCGAGCCGGGGCTGTACTTCCAGGCGGACGACCTGACCGTGCCCGAGGAGTACCGGGGCATCGGTGTCCGCATCGAGGACGACATCCTCGTCACGGAGGACGGCAACCGGAACCTGTCCGCCGGACTGCCTCGCCGGTCGGACGAGGTCGAGGCATGGATGGCGTCCCTCAAGGGCTGACATCGCTCATGGGCTGACATGACATGGATGGCCGGGTACCGGTGTGGTGCCCGGCCATACGTCTGCCCGTACGTCTGCGCGCGGTGGTGGCCGGTCGTGCCCCCGTGGCGGAGCCGCACAATGTGACGGCCCGCGCCCCTGGAAGAAGGGACGCGTTTCACCGAGGGGGACTTGTCTGTGGACGCGTTCTGGTCCGGCGTCGGTGTCGATCTGCACCTCGAACCCGACGCCGCCGACGGGCGCCGAGCCGGGCTCGAACGGGCGTTGCGCGATGCCGTACGGGACGGGCGGCTGGCGCCCGGGACACGGTTGCCGGCCACGCGTCGGCTCGCGGCCGAGCTCGGGATCTCGCGAGGGACGGCCAAGTCGGCGTACGACCAGCTGATCGCCGAGGGGTATCTGACCGCGCGGCAGGGGTCCGGCACCCAGGTCGCCCCGCTGCCCTCCCCGGCCGCGGACGCGCCGGAGTCGACCGCACGCGCGCGTGCACCCCGTTTCGATCTGCGGCCCGGCAGCCCCGACGTCGGTACGTTCCCGGCGGCGGCCTGGCTGCGGGCACTGCGCCGGGCCATCGCGAGCGCGCCCTCGCTGGCCTACGACTACGGGGACCCGCGCGGCCGGATCGAGCTGCGGACGGCGTTGTCGGGGTACCTGGGGCGGGCCCGCGGGGTGATCGCGCCGCCCGAGCGGATCGTCGTCACCTCCGGGTACGTGCAGGGGCTCGCGCTCCTCACGCGCGTGCTGGACGCCGGTGTGATCGCCATGGAGGACCCCGGCCTCCCCTTCCACCGGGACGTGGTGCGGCACAACGGCGGAACCGTGGCCCCTGTGGAGGTCGACGAACGGGGCGCTTCGGTACGGGGGTTGGACGACGCGGCGGCCGTCGTCCTCACGCCCGCGCACCAGTACCCGACCGGGGTGACCCTGCACCCGGAGCGGCGGCGCGCGCTCACCGACTGGGCACGCGCGCGTGGAGGGCTGATCGTCGAGGACGACTACGACGGGGAGTTCCGCTACGACCGGCAGCCCGTGGGCGCCCTTCAGGGGATGGCACCCGGACATGTCGTCTACCTGGGGACGGCGTCCAAGACGCTCGGGCCCGCGCTGCGGCTCGGCTGGATGGTGCTGCCGCCGCACCTCGTGGACGCGATCGCCGACGCCAAGCTGCACACCGACCACCACACGGAGTCCATCGGCCAGTTGGCCCTCGCCGAAATGATCAACAGCCACGCCTACGACCGGCACGTACGCGCGTGCCGCCTGCGGTACCGGCGACGACGGGACCAGTTGCTGGACCGGGTGGGGACGCGGCGCGGGGTACGAGGCATCGCGGCGGGGCTGCACGCGCTGATCGACGTGGCCGACGAGGCCGCGGTGCTGGCGGGGGCCGCCGATGAGGGGCTCGCGGTGGGGCACCTCGGGGAGCACTGGCACACGGCGGGTGACGGACGCCCGCAGGGGCTGGTGGTCGGGTACGGGACGCCTCGGGAGCGGGCTTATCCGGAGGCGCTGGAGGTGTTGGGGCGGGTGCTGGAGGGGGCCTGAGGAACCGGTCCGGGCCTTGAGTCGAGCCTTTGAGCCAGGCCTTGAGCCAGGCCTTGAGCCAGGCCTTGAGTCGAGCCCTTAGCCGAGGCGAATTGGGCCAAGAAAGTGCATGAATATTAGACCTGTTGAGGGTTCCATTCCACTCGTAGCGTCGTAGCCATGACGGACCGAGCCGCACCCGCCGGAGCCCCCGCGAAGACGAGCCGCGTGATCCCGCCCGCGGGTCCGCAGCGGGTGCTGGCCCTGGCCCAGTTGAGCAACTCCGTCGGGGACGGTGCCTACTACGTCACGTCCGCCCTCTACTTCACCCATGTCGTCGGGCTCGCCCCCGCGCGCGTGGGGCTCGGACTCACGGTCGCGTGGGCGGTCGGTTCGCTGGTGGGCGTGCCCCTGGGACGGCTCGCCGACCGGCGCGGGCCGCGCGGCACTGCCGTGCTGCTGGCACTCGCGACGAGCGTCGCGGTGGCGTCCTTCCTCGTCGTACGCGGCTTCGTGCCGTTCGTGCTCGCGGCGTGCGCGTACGCCTCCGCGCAGTCGGGGCTCGCGGCGGCCCGGCAGGCCCTGCTGGCCGGGCTGGTGTCCCGGGAGGCGCGGACGGGGCTGCTCGCGCACCTCCAGTCGACGCTCAACGCCGGTCTCGCGGTGGGGGCGGGGCTCGGCGGACTCGCACTGCACCTGGGCACGCGGGAGGCCTACCTGGGGGTGTTCGCGCTGGACGCGGTGAGCTTCCTGCTGTGCGCGGCGGTGCTGCTGCGGCTGCCCGCCGTGAAGGCGGTGCACGCGCGCGTGGCCGACGAGAAGGGACGCGGCGACGCCCTGGGAGTGCTGCGTGATCGCCCGTACGCCCTCGTGACGCTTCTCAACACCGTGCTGTTGCTGCGGATGCCGCTGCTGAGCCTGGGCATCCCGCTGTGGATCTCCGAGCGGACCGAGGCGCCGACCTGGTTGGTGTCCGCGCTGTTCGTGCTCAACACCGGTGCGGTGATGCTCTTCCAGGTACGGATGGCACGCGGGGTGCGGGGGTCCGTGTCGGCCACGCGCGCGGTGCGGCGTTCGGGGCTCGTGATGCTGGCGTCCTGCGCGGTGTTCGCGCTGTCGGCCGGGGTCCCGCCCTGGGTGGCGGTGGCCGTGCTGACGGTCGGCGCGGTGCTCCAGGTCGTCGCCGAGATGCAGCAGTCGGCGGGTTCCTGGCAGTTGTCGTTCGACCTCGCCCCCGCCGACCGGGTGGGCGAGTACCAGGGCTTCTTCGGTACGGGCGTGACGGTGGCGCGGACCGCGGGGCCGCTGGTGCTGACGTCGCTGCTCGTGGGGTGGGGGACGCCCGGGTGGCTGCTCCTGGGCGGCCTGATGCTGGCGGCGTCGTACGCGATGGGGCCGGCCGTGCGGTGGGCGACGGACAGCCGGCCCGCCGCCGCACCGGTGGTCAGGCGGCCAGTGCCGGTGAACTGACCGTCACCGGCAGCGAGTCCACGAACAGGGCCCCCGCGAGCAGCCCGCTGCTTCCGCGGGGGCTCCACGCGCGCGCGTGGAGGTCGTCGTCGAAGGCGGCCAGGGCCACGCGGCCCGCCTCGGTGGACGTACTGCCCGCTTCCAGGACCCCGCGGGCGCCCGCCTGGACGTGCCGCAGACCGTGCGGGCCCACCGTGTAGAGCAACTCCGTGTCCTGGAGCGTCGACATCACGGTCAGCAGAGCGTCGAGCCGGGCGTACGGCTCTGGGACCCCCGCCGAGCGAGCCGTGGCCAGTGCCTCCAACGCCCGCCGTACGTGCGGGAACCCGGCCCTGGCCTCGCCCCTCGCCCCGGCCGCGCCGTACTGCGCGGAGACCGACGAGCCGCGGGACGGCCGGCGCGGCGCCCGCCGGTCGGGGTGCGCCGCGATCCGCTTGGCGGTCGCGGCCAGATCGCGCCCGGTGGCGCGGGGTTCCAGGGCCGCCGCGGCGACCAGCAGGCCGAGCACCCACAGGGCCCCGCGATGGCCGCCGCCCGCCAGGGCCACCGAGTGCTCGGTGGAGCGCCCGATCGAGCCGAGCTCCGCCCTCAGCTCCGGTGTCGCCGAGCCGGTACGGCGAGCGGCAGCCGCCATGGCCGCGAGCCCGGGGGCCAGCGCCTTGGCCGACCAGCGCAGGGAGCAGTGGTCCTCGCCGGTCGCGCGGGCGCCGAGGTCACGCGGGTCGGGCAGTCCGGGCTTGGGGGCCAGCGCCAGGTGTCCGGTCAGCGCGGTCACGGCGGCGTGGGCGAGCGTCTCGTCCTGACGGCTGTTCATCGAAGCTTCACGGCCTCTCATCGACGTAAACGTTTACGAGGAGGAGTCGGTGGAGGAGGCCGACGCGCTCGGGGCGTCGCTGGGGGCATCGCCGGGCGCGCCGCTCGGGGGCGTACCGCCACCACCGCCGCTGCCAGCGCCCGTGTTCTCGGTGTCCGGGTCGATGCCGAGGGTGATGGTTCCCTTGTAGCCCTTGGAGGGGTCCTTCTTGTGGACGGGCTTCAGGGTGAGCAGGCCGCTGGAGGCGCCTCCGCCGTCGTAGACCATGTCGTCGTCGAGCTTGGTCCAGGTGCCGGTGTGCTTCGAGTACGGCTCCAGGTCGAAGATCTGCTCGGCCACGGCGTCGTCGAAGAAGAGCTGGCCGGTGAAGTTGACCTTGCCGCCCTCGTACGTGCCGTCCTCCTTCTCACCTCCGGTGTGCACCTTCACGTGGATGTGGCAGGTCCGCGGCGTGTACCAGCCGGGGACGATCGTCTCGAACTTGACGACCCCGTTGGCGTTGGCGACCTGGTAGCCGCGCAGGTACGTCTTGTCGTCGGCGGTCGAGCCGTCCTCGCTCTCGGCGGGCGCCGAGCCGCCGGGGTTGGCGGTCGTGTAGCCGGAGTAGTAGCCCCAGGCGTCGCAGTGCCAGATCTCCACGGCCGCGCCGGCCACCGGGGCGCAGGACTCGGTGGTGTCCTGCACGGTGATGCGCAGCGTCAGCGGGACACCGCTCTTGCCCTCGGTGATGTCTTTCCGAACGAGCGCGCCGTCCAGGTAGTACGGGCCCTCCGTGACGCTGGACATGAGGACACAGGTGCCGCCGCTCGAACCGGCGGACGCGCTCGCGGCGGCCGTCTCCGTGGCCGTGGCGGTCGTCTCGTCGGCGAAGGCGGACTGGTATCCGGCGATCGCGAGCCCGCCGGCCGCGACCGTGCCTCCGGTGACCGCGATCGCGCGGCGCCGAGTGATCGTCGTGTCTTTGTGTGTTCCCGTCATGCCGGAAAAGCTAGGGACGCCGCCCGTCAGGGACATGAGGGGCGGCTGTGAGGACCCTGAGAATGCGCGGAAGGCCGAAGTCGGCGGGAAAACACCCCTTCCTAGGGGTGCAACAGAACGCCCGCCCGAAGGCTCTTCAGGTGGCCACCAGCGGCGCGTCCTCGCGCCACTTGAGCATCTTGTCGAAGCTGACCACCGCGCCGCCCCGGCCCGGCTTGTTGCCGATGTGGACGTGGTCGGCGAGCTCCTGGATCAGACACAGACCCCGGCCGTTCTCGGCGTCGTTGTGGGCGGGGCGGACCGGGGCACGTCCCCGTCCCGACGGGAACCCGGGTCCGGAGTCGGCCACCTCGATGCGGCACGTCTCGCCGTCCAGATAGGCCGTGACCCGGTAGGCCTCGCCGTGCTCCCCATGGACGGACTCACCCCCGTGCTCAACGGCGTTGGCGCAGGCCTCGCTCAGCGCGACGGAGAGGTCGTAGGAGATATCGGGATCCACCCCTGCCGACTCCATCGTGCCGAGCAGCAGGCGCCGGGCGAGCGGCACGCTCGCCGCTTCACGCCGGAGATGGAGGGACCACCAGATGCTCATGCTCCAGCCTCCTGGCCGCGGCTCGACATACCGATACGTATTGCCGCACAGGGCCGGGTGTAAGCGTGCCGTTGACGTGATACCGCCCATTCGGGGGATATGCCGGCGCCATCCGCCGGTGTATGTGCGTACTACCGGTGTCAGAACGTGACCTTCCGGAACGTACGTCACCTTGTGGACCTGCCGTGTGGAGCGGGTGAGCCCAGTGCGATGATGAGCCCGCCATGACTGCCCCCCACCAGCGCGCGCGCACCGGAGGTGAACTCCGGGTCCTGAGGGCCGCGGTGTTCACCGCGGTCTGTGTCGTGCTGGCCGCGGCCGGTCATGCGATCGTCTCCTGCGCCGCGGTTCCCCTGTGGTCGCTGGGTGCCGGATTCCTCGCCGTCTTCGCCGTCGCGGCACCGCTCGCCGGGCGTGAGCGCTCCCTGCCGGGCATCGCCGTACTGCTCGCGGCCGGCCAGACCGGACTGCACACGCTCTTCGGGCTCGGCCAGCACGGCACGGCGACGACGACGGCCACCGGTGTGGACGCCACACTCGTGGCCCGGGCCGCCCGGCTGGTGTGCGGCGCGTCCGTCGCGGCGCTCAGCCCCGCCCAGGCACAGCGGATCCTCGCCGACGCCCGGCTGGACACCGTCGGAACGGGCGGGGCAGGCGGGTCGGGAACGGCTCACGCGGCCCACGAACAGGCGGGCGCCATGGCGTCGGCCGCCACCGGAACACCGATGTCGGCGCTGCCGTCACTGTCGATGTTCCTCGGTCACGTTCTCGCGGCCGCCGCCACCGGATGGCTGCTGCGCCGCGGGGACATCGCGCTGCGGCGCCTCCTGCGCCTCTCGGCGCACGGAGTGGCCGAAGGGACGCTCGTCTCCCTGCGCGGGGCCCTGGCGCTCGTACGCGCCCTGCTGGCGGGGCTCCCGGGCACGTCCCCCGAGGTGCCGCGCGTGCCGCGGGCCACGGAGTACGTGCCACCGGCCGTGCCCGCGACCGCTCTTCAGCACTCGGTCGTCCGGCGCGGTCCGCCGGCCGGCGCGGTTCTCGCCCTCGCCGCCTGACACGACGCACCACATCTGGACGTATCACTCCCGGGGGTGCCGTCGTGCGGCACGCGCGCGTGCCCGCTCTTTCGCGCGCGCAACCCCGTTCTGCCACCGAACCAGTGCTGAAAACCGGAGTGTCCTGCCATGAAGGCTTCCCGTATCGCCGCGACCGGTGCCGTCGCCGCCTCCGCCGTTCTCGTCCTGTCCGGCCCCGCGTTCGCGCACGTCAGCGTGCAGCCCGAGGGCACGGCCGCCAAGGGCGGCTACGCGACCGTCAACTTCAAGGTGCCGAACGAGCGCGACAAGGCCTCGACCACCAAGCTCGAAGTGAACTTCCCGGCCGACCACCCGCTCGCCTCGGTGATGCCGCAGGCCATCGACGGCTGGACCGTCAAGGTCACCAAGTCCAAGCTCGAAAAGCCGCTCGAACTGCACGGCGAGAAGATCAACGAGGCCGTCACCAAGGTCACCTGGACCGCCGACGGCAAGGGCATCCAGCCCGGCTACTTCCAGAAGTTCCCGCTCTCCATCGGCGCGCTGCCCGAGGACACCGACGAGCTGGTGTTCAAGGCGATCCAGACGTACTCCAACAAGGAGGTCGTGCGCTGGATCGAGACCCCGACGAAGGGCGAGGAGGAGCCCGAGTCGCCGGCTCCGGTGCTCGCCCTGTCCGCCGCCGAGGACGACCACCACGGATCGGCCTCCTCCGCCTCCGACGACTCCGCGAAGGGCGACGACGCCAAGGCCGCCGCCAACACCTCGACCACCGCGGCCGCCTCCTCCGACAGCAGCGACACCACGGCCCGCGTGCTGGGCGTCGTGGGCATCGTCGTCGGCGTGGCGGGCGTGGCGTTCGGCGTACTCGCCGGTCGTCGGCGTACCACCGCGTAAGCCAAGTCCCACCCACCGAAACCTCGGGACGCCCCACCGGGATCCCCGGCCGAATCCGTTTTTCGGGCCGGGGCTCCGGCCCGCCGCACAGCGGCGATCGGGTGTGGCGTCCCCCCGGAGATGCACTATGCGCAAGAAGACGTACGCCGCGGCCGCGCTGTTCGCCGCGGCCGCCCTGACCCTTTCCGCCTGCGGCAGCGGTGACGACGCCGACAACGCGGTCGCCGAGGTGTCCGAGGAGGCGGGCTCGGACAAGGCCGCGACGGTCCTCGACAAACCGTTCGAGAAGCCGGACCTCGTCCTCACCGACACCCACGGCAAGCAGTACGACCTCCGCAAGGAGACCAAGGGCAAGCCGACACTGATCTACTTCGGCTACACCAACTGCCCCGACGTCTGCCCGCTGACGATGAACAACATCGCCGTCGCCGAGAAGCAGCTGGCACAGAACAAGCAGGTGACGCAGGCCGAGAAGGACTCGCTGCGCATCGTGTTCGTCACCACCGACCCGGAGCGGGACACCTCCGCCGCGCTCGGCAAGTGGCTCAAGGGCATCGACCCCGACGTCGTCGGCCTGACCGGCTCCTTCGCCACCATCCAGGGCGGTGCCCGGACACTCGGCATCTCCATCGAGGCGCCGAAGAAGGACAAGAACGGCAAGGTCGTCTCGATGCACGGCACCCAGGTCATCGCCTTCTCCCCGAAGACCGACGGCGGTTACGTGCTGTACGGCGAGGACGCCACCGTCGACGACTACACCAAGGACCTCCCCAAGCTGATCAAGGGCGAGAAGCCGTGACGCGTCGTACGCCGTCCGCCAAGGTGTCGACCGGAGCCCCGGCGGCTGCCCTCGTCATGGCCGCCGCGCTGGCCCTGGCGGGCTGCGGCGACTCGGACCCGGGCTCCTCGGAACCCGAACTGTCCGTCGGCTCCGTCTACATGCCACAGCCCGTCTCGGACTCCATGGCGGCCGGTTTCCTCGTCGTCGCCAACACCGGCGGAGCCGACGACAGGCTGTCCTCCGTCACCAGCGACGTCGCCGGCGAGGTCACCCTCCACACGACGTCCGGGCAGTCGATGACCGAGGTCAAGAACCTCGACGTCCCCGGTCACGGGAAGCTCGTCCTGGAGAGCGGCGGCAACCACCTCATGTTCGAGAAGCTGAAGCGCAAGCCGAAGGAGGGCGACAAGGTGTCCCTGGAGCTGCACTTCACCAAGTCCGGACCGATGAAGGTCGAGATGCCGGTGAAGTCCCCCACCTACCGGCCGACAACAACCACCAAGTCGTCCATGCAGTCGTCCTCGACGTCTCACCACTGAGGGAGGGACCAACCGTGAGCCAGACCATCGCTCCCCGCGTCCGGACGCTGCTGTTGCTGCTCCTCGCCGTCACCGGCGCGCTCCTCGCCGGGTCCGCGCCCGTCTCCGCGCACGCCGCCCTGACGGCGAGCGACCCCCAGCAGGGAGCGGTGGTCAAGGAAGCGCCGACCCAGGTGTCGCTCACCTTCTCCGAGGGCGTCGCGATGTCCGACGACTCGGTGCGCGTACTCGACCCCAAGGGCAAGCGCGTCGACACCGGAAAGACCAGCGAGCAGGGCACGAACACGTACTCCGTGAAGCTGCACTCGGGTCTGCCGGACGGCACGTTCACCGTCACCTACCAGGTGGTGTCGGCGGACAGCCACCCCGTCTCCGGCGCCTTCACCTTCTCCATCGGGGCGCCCTCGACGACCTCCGTCTCCGTGTCCGACCAGGAGGCCGGCGGCGGAGTGGTGGGCGGGCTCTACGGCTTCGCGCGCTATCTCTCGTACGCGGGCTTCATCCTCCTCGTCGGCGGCGCGGCCTTCGTGCTGGCCTGCTGGCAGCGGGGCACCGGGGAGCGGTCGGTCCAGCGGCTCGTCGTCTCCGGGTGGCTCGCGCTGACCGGGGCCACGCTCGCCATGCTGCTGCTGCGCGGCTCGTACACCGGCTCCGGGAAGGTCGGGGACATCTTCGACCTGGCCCTGCTCAGCGACGTGCTGCAGACCAAGACGGGCGCGGCGCTGATCTCACGCCTGCTGCTGCTCGCCGCGGGCGCCCTGTTCATCGCCGTGCTCTTCGGAGCGTACGAAAAGCGCGAGGACGACGAGGAGAAGGGCGATCTGACCTTCGGGCTCGCCATCGGCGGATTCGTCGTGGCGGCGGGTCTGGCCGCGACCTGGGCCATGGCCGAGCACGCCTCGACCGGTATCCAGACCGGGATCTCGATGCCCGTCGACGTGCTGCACCTGCTCGCCGTCGCCGTCTGGCTGGGCGGCCTGGCGACGCTGCTCGTGGCGCTCTACCGCGCGCCGTCCATCGAGCCGTCCGTCGTACGCCGCTTCTCCCGCATCGCGTTCGGCAGCGTGGCCGTGCTGGCCGCGACGGGCATCTACCAGTCGTGGCGACAGCTCGGCTCCTGGTCCGCGTTCACCGGCACGTCGTACGGGCAGCTGCTCCTCGTCAAGATCGGCCTGGTGGTCGTCCTCGTCGGCATCGCGTGGATATCGCGGCGCTGGACGGCGCGGCTGTCGCAGGCGCCGGCGGCGAAGGCCGCGAAGACCTCGGTGTCCGCGCCGGTGAAGGCCACCGCGAAGACCGGCGCGAAGACCTCTGCCAAGACCTCGGCGAAGGCTTCGGCAAAGGCATCGGCGAAGACCTCTGCGGCGACCTCGGACAAGTCGGAGGACGAGGACCGCGAGACCGAGGACGAGAAGGAGCCGACCGCCGCGCCCGCGGGCGGTGGCGACGGCAAGCGGGCCACCCAACTGGCCCGGCAGCGGGCCGCGGTGGCCACCGCGCGCGAGAAGCGCGTGCGGGACGCCGATCCGCTCCGCTCGGGCCTGCGCCGCTCGGTGCTCGCCGAGACGGGCGTCGCGGTGGTCCTGCTGGCCGTCACCACAGTGCTGACGTCCACCGAGCCCGGGCGCACGGTGGAGGAGGCCGAGGCCGCCACCGCCGCCACCTCGCAGGAGGCCACCGGGGCACTGGCCGTGGACATCCCGTTCGACACCGGCGGCAAGGACGGCAAGGGCCTCGCACGCGTCGAGATCGACCCGGCCCGCGTCGGCGGCAACGACATGCACGTCTACGTACAGCGGCCCAACGGCAAGGCCTTCGACATCCCCGAGGTCAAGGTCGCCTTCACCCTCAAGGCGAAGGACATCGGACCGCTGCCCGTGGTCCCCGACCGGATCGCCACCGGACACTGGACGGCGACCGGGGTACAGATCCCGCTGGCGGGCAACTGGTCGATCGCGGTGACGGTCCGGACCTCCGACATCGACCAGGTGACCGTGGACAAGAACGCGCAGATCGGCTGAACGACACCATGGCTGAACAGTCCATTCCGGAGACGTCTCCCCCGGATGCCCCCGCCGAAGGGGCACCTCCTCAAGGAGGCGTCTCCAAGAAGGCCACCGCCGCCCCTAAGTCCACTCCCAAGGGGGCCTCTTCCGAAAACGCCCCTCCTAAGGGGGCCGTTTCCCAAAAGGCCCCCTCCAAGGGCGTCATTTCGCGGCGCCGCCTGCTCGGTACCGCCGGTGCCACCGGGCTCGCGCTCGGCGCCGCGGGCGGGGCCGCCGGGTACGCCGCGGCGCCCTCGGCCGACCGGACCGCGCTCCTCAGCTCGCTCGGCGCGGACGAGGTGATGTTTCACGGGAAACATCAGCCCGGCATCACGACCGCCCTCCAGGCCCGCGGCCACCTCGTCGCCTTCGATCTCGCGGCGGGCGCGGGCCGCAAGGAGGCGACCGCCCTGCTGCGGCGCTGGTCGACGACGGCCCAGCGCCTGATGGCGGGCGAGGCGTCCGCGAACGCCGACACTGACGTGGCACGCGACGCCGGGCCCTCGTCCCTCACGGTCACCTTCGGCTTCGGCCACAGCTTCTTCGCCCGTACGGGACTGGAGAAGCAGCGGCCGATCGCCCTCGACCCACTGCCCGACTTCTCCTCGGACCATCTGGACAAGGCGCGCAGCAACGGCGACCTGTGGGTGCAGATCGGCTCGAACGACGCCCTCGTCGCCTTCCATGCCCTGCGCGCGATCCAGCAGGACGCGGGGCAGGCGGCGAAGGTGCGCTGGCAGATGAACGGCTTCAACCGCTCGCCGGGAGCCACCTCCCAGCCCATGACGGCCCGCAACCTGATGGGGCAGATCGACGGCACACGCAATCCCAAGCCGTCGGAGTCCGACTTCGACCGCCGGATCTTCGTGCCCGACGCGGGCGACCCGTCGTGGATGGCAGACGGCTCGTACGCCGTCGTACGCCGTATCCGGATGCTCCTCGACGACTGGGAGCAGCTCTCGGTCAAGGCCCAGGAGGACGTCATCGGGCGGCGGAAGTCCACCGGGGCACCGCTCTCCGGCGGCACCGAGACGACCGCGATGGACCTGGAGAAGACCGACGCCGACGGCGGGCTCGTCGTCCCCATCAACGCCCATTCCCGGATCACCCGGCCCGACGAGAACGGCGGCGCCGCGATGCTCCGCAGGCCGTTCTCCTTCCACGACGGCATCGACGCGGACGGCGTTCCGGACGCGGGCCTGCTCTTCGTCTGCTGGCAGGCCGACCCGCTGCGCGGCTTCGTACCGGTGCAGCGCAAGCTCGACCGCGGTGACGCGCTGTCCACGTACATCCGGCACGAGTCGAGCGGCCTGTTCGCGGTGCCGGGCGGGACGGCGGAGGGGGAGTACGTGGGGCAGAAGTTGCTGGAGGGGTGAGATCCGCTCGCTGAGGCGGCTGGGACGGCTGAGGCGGCAGGGCCCCGGAAGCGGGAGCCGGGCCGCGCAAGGCCCATTAGGGTGAGGCCATGCCAGCCAGCTACGCGTATCTCGGCCCCGAGGGCACCTTCACCGAAGTAGCCCTGCGGACTCTTCCGGAGTCGGCCACCCGGCAGCTCATCCCGATGGTGTCCGTGCCCGCCGCGCTCGACGCGGTCCGGGCCGGCGAGGCCGAGGCCGCGTTCGTACCGATCGAGAACTCCGTCGAGGGCGGCATCACCACCACGGTCGACGCACTGGCCGTCGGCGAACCGCTGATGATCTACCGCGAGGTCCTTCTCTCGATCACCTTCGCGCTGCTGGTCCGCCCGGGCACGAAGCTCTCGGAGATCAAGACGGTCAGCGCGCACCCGGCCGCTCAGCCGCAGGTCCGCAACTGGATGAAGAACAACCTCCCGGACGTCATCTGGGAGTCGGCGGCCTCCAACGCGGACGGCGCCCGCCTGGTGCAGGAGGGACGCTACGACGCGGCCTTCGCTGGCGAGTTCGCGGCGGAACGGTACGGCCTCAAGGCCCTGGAGACCGGGATCCACGACGCGGAGAACGCGCAGACCCGGTTCGTCCTGGTGGGCAGGCCGGCCCGGCCCGCGGCGCCGACCGGCGCGGACAAGACCTCCGTGGTGATCTGGCAGCGCGACGACCACCCGGGTGCCCTGCTCGAACTCCTCCAGGAGTTCGCCGTCCGCGGGGTCAACCTGATGCTGCTGCAGTCCCGGCCGACCGGCGAGGGCATCGGCAACTACTGCTTCGCCATCGACGCCGAGGGGCATATCGCGGACCGCCGCGTCGCCGAGGCGCTGATGGGCCTCAAGCGGATCTGTCCGCAGGTGCGATTCCTCGGCTCCTATCCGCAGGCCGACGTCGACCCCAAGGACGTACGCGCGCCGCGGGCCGGTACGTCCGACAGCGAGTTCGCGGCCGCCTCGGACTGGCTGGCGCGCTGCCAGGACGGCCGGTTCTGAGCGGGGTTCCCGTGCGGAATCTGTCGCCACGCGGAATCTGCTGAGCAGGCCGCGCTGGGCGGGCTTCGCCAAGCACCGCTTGTTGAGCGGGGTTCGCTGAGCGCGGCTTGCTGAACGCGGTTGCTGAGCGGGTTTTTCTCACAGCTGGCAAGCGGCCACCCGTTGGCAACCCGGCAGCCACCGGCCGTCCTCCGGGCGGATTCCCTGGCGGAGCCGTCGGCTCCGTCGGCCGGTTTCGGCCGGTCCTACCTGCAGATTGTCTCTGTCCACAGAAGTTATCCACAGGCATGCTTCTCGACCTGGGGACAAGTCGACAACGAAGCGCGACTCGGTCGACAAATCGGCCTACAGCCCACAAGTCCGTCCACAGCCCCATCGGTCACCCTTCGTCCACCCGTTTCTGTTGACCAATCCCATAGAGCGAACCATTTCCACTCGAAAGTGCGTGTAGGGAGGGTTTGGTCCGGGAATTCTTGGCCCTGCACACAGCCTTGAGAACGATCATTTCCGGCGTCCACAGATCTTTCGCACAGCCTGTGGATAACTTTTCCGAGGTGTGGATTTCTGTGGACAACCCAGCTCCCAAGTCCCGTTCTTCGCAAGGGAATCGAGTCAACCGACCGAATCCCACCTGCCCCGTTCCAGGGAGCGGCGCCCCTTTCATTGACGTCTATTGAAGCGCCTCACCAATTCCCGCAAAACATGACAGAAGCGACAGAACGGAATACCGGGTCGTGAGTCGGAACCCCGCACCGGTAGCCTTGTGGGGTGATTGACCTTCGCCTGCTTCGTGAGGACCCCGACCGTGTTCGCGCCTCCCAGCGCGCCCGTGGAGAGGACGTCGCCGTTGTCGATGCCCTCCTCTCCGCCGACGAGCGGCGCAGGTCGTCCGGCGTCCGCTTCGACGAGCTACGTTCCGAGCAGAAGGCGCTCGGCAAGCTGATCCCCAAGGCCTCGGCCGACGAGAAGGCCGAGCTGCTGAAGAAGGCCGGCCAGCTCGCCTCCGACGTCAAGGCGGCCGACGCCGAGCAGCACGAGGCGGACGAGGAGACCAAGCGCCTTCTGCTCCAGCTCGGCAACCTCGTGCACCCCGACGTCCCGGTCGGCGGCGAGGAGGACTTCGTCGTCCTGGAGACGCACGGGACCATCCGCGACTTCGGCGCCGAGGGCTTCGAGCCCAAGGACCACCTGGAGCTCGGCGAGGCCCTGGGTGCCATCGACGTCGAGCGCGGCGCCAAGGTGTCCGGCTCGCGCTTCTACTACCTGACGGGTGTCGGCGCGCTCCTGGAACTCGCCCTCGTCAACGCGGCGATCGCGCAGGCGACGGAGGCCGGGTTCATCCCGATGCTGACCCCGGCGCTGGTCCGCCCGCGCGCCATGGAGGGCACCGGTTTCCTCGGCCAGGCCGCGGAGAACGTGTACCACCTGGAGAAGGACGACTACTACCTGGTCGGCACCTCCGAGGTCCCGCTCGCGGCGTACCACATGGACGAGATCCTCGACGCCGACAAGCTGCCCCTGCGCTACGCGGGCTTCTCGCCGTGCTTCCGCCGCGAGGCCGGCACGTACGGCAAGGACACTCGGGGCATCTTCCGCGTGCACCAGTTCGACAAGGTCGAGATGTTCTCGTACGTCAACCCCGAGGACGCCGAGAACGAGCACCAGCGGCTCCTGGAGTGGGAGAAGCAGTGGCTGACCGGGCTTGAGCTGCCCTTCCAGGTCATCGACGTGGCGTCGGCCGACCTGGGCTCGTCCGCCTCGCGCAAGTTCGACTGCGAGGCGTGGATCCCGACCCAGGGCAAGTACCGCGAGCTGACGTCGGCCTCGAACTGCGACGGTTTCCAGGCCCGCCGTCTGTCGGTGCGTATGCGCGACGGCAAGAAGGTGCAGCCGCTCGCGACGCTGAACGGCACGCTCTGCGCCGTACCGCGCACGATCGTCGCGATCCTGGAGAACCACCAGCTGGCCGACGGCTCCGTACGGGTTCCCGAGGTGCTGCGTCCGTATCTGGGCGGCCGTGAGGTGCTGGAGCCGATCTCCAAGTGACCGGCACCACTGGGTCGACGGACTCGACCGCTTCGACCAGGGAGACCGGCGAGACCGGGGCGTTCCCCTACAAGCTCGTCGCCACCGATCTCGACGGAACGTTGCTGCGCTCCGACGACACGGTCTCGGAGCGCACGCGTGAGGCGCTCGCCGCGGCCACCGTGGCGGGTGCCGCGCACCTCGTCGTCACCGGGCGCGCGGTGCCCTGGACTCGCCACATCCTCGACGAACTCGGGTACGAGGGACTCGCGGTGTGCGGTCAGGGCGCGCAGCTGTACGACGCCGGGGCGCACCGCCTGCTCACATCGGTGACCCTCGACCGGCAGGTGGCCGGTCTCGCGCTCGCCAAGATCGAGGCGGAGGTCGGCCCACTGGCCCTCGCCGCGAGCCGTGACGGCGTCGACGGGGACGTCCTGATCGGCCCCGGCTACCGGGTGTTGGGCCAGCTGGAGGCCGTCCCGTTCACCGATGTCTCGGAGCTCTGGGCCGCGCCCCTGACCAAGATGTACATCCAGCATCCCGAACTCACCGACGACGAGCTGGCGGCCGCGGCGCGAGTGGCGGCCGGCGGTCTGGTGAGCGTCGTGATGGCGGGCGAGGGCATCGTCGAGATCCTCCCCCTCGGCCTGTCCAAGGCCACGGGCCTCTCCCTTGCGGCCCGCCGCCTTGGGGTGAAGGCCGCCGACACGATCGCCTTCGGCGACATGCCGAACGACATCCCGATGTTCGCGTGGTCGGCCCACGGCGTGGCAATGGCCAACGCCCATGAGGAACTCAAGGCCGTGGCGGACGAGCTGACGTCGTCGAACGAGGAGGACGGCATCGCGGTGGTCCTGGAGAGGTTGCTGGGCTGACGCCACCGCCCACCCTCTGCGCTGCCGAAGAAGCCGACCGCAGCACGCGATGAGCCCGCCAAGCCGCGACGGTCCCATCCCCGGTCGGACGCCGGTGTGCCGGGCTCGGGTTGCGGCGGCGCGAGGCGGCCCACCAGGACGTACAGCAGTACGGCTCCGACGGTGGCCACCTGTCACGGACGGCAGCGCGCCGGTGACACCGGTCGAGTCGGGCCTGCCGGTCGCGGCGACCGGAAGGCGCGATGGCGGTCGCGGCGACCGGAAGGCGCGAAAGGCGCGGGCGACGAGCGGCGGGGAATCTCGCCGCGAAGCGGCGTCTCGAACTCCGCCGAGTCACAGCGACGGCGTCTCGCGGAGGATGCGTGGATCGAACACGCGCGGGGGGTCAACCCCGACCACGGCTTAGCAAGCCGGTGCCTTACCGCTCGGCCAATCCTCCGGGTGGGCGGCCCGCGCCAATGTGCGCGCTCGAAGCGGCCGCCCCGGGCAGCTCCCCGTGTGGGGCGGACTCGACGGAGGGGTAGCTACTCCGGAGCCAGCCGGCTGCCCTGCTGGGAGCTCGACGAACTGCTACTGACGGGCATCGTCGTGCTCCTCTCCCGGATCGCGGCGCCGGATGAACCCGGCGACTTGGACATAACCACTGTGCCCGTACGCCGAGTTGGACGCCACCGAATAAATCACCGGCCGAGCACTCCCCCTCTTCGGCCGGCAGGCGACCGGGGGAGCTACCGCGGGCCGGGGGCGGGCTACCAGCGGCAGGCGGCCGACGGGCTGAGGGTCGGCTGCCTACTGGGAGACGGCTACCGGCGACGCCACCTGCGGCGCCGTGCCTTGCTGAAGAACCAGCCCGCGGGCGGCTCGTCGGAGCGCCAGGGCTGCGGGTCGGGGCCGCCGTCGCGCCAGCGGGCCGCGAGCATCCGGGCGCGCGCGGACGGCTCGGCCGTGTCGGCGGACCGTATGAAGTCGTCGTCCAGGACGAGCTCGTCCCAGATGTCCTCGGGCGCCCCCTGGCTCTGACCGTCGCCCGGGCCCTGTCCTTCGCTCCTCGGTGCCTGCGCTGCCATCCCCGTTCCTCCTCGCTGTGCATCCCCTTGAGCAAGTGTGCCGTTCCGCGTGTAAAGCCGATCTCAAGATCAAAAGTGGCTCCACGCGCGCGTGGCCCAGGAAAACGGTCACGCGCGCGTGGAGCCGCTCCGACTCCCCGGAGCGGTTACTCCTCGCCGGCCAGCGTCAGCGTCCGCAGCTTCTGTCCGGCGAACCAGGTGGCGGCGACGGTCACCACGACCAGCAGCACCGCCCCGGTGGTCAGCCCGACGTCCGAGGTGACGAGGTCTCCGCCGGACACCTTCTGGGCGACGGCGAGGGACCACTGCTGGACGCTGAGCGTGCGCGCCCCGGAGACCAGCGACCCGAAGAGGGTCTCCCACACGAGGGCGTAGACGAGTCCGAAGACGACCGCGTGCCGCGTGATGGTGCCCAGGAGCAGGAAGAGCGCGGCGTACGCGATGGAGGCGACCAGCGCGGCGACCGTGTAGGCGACGGCGATCTGCTGGCCGTTGCCGTTGAGGATCATGCCCGCGAGGAACGTCGGGATCGCCGAGAACGCCATGGTGACGGCGATGGCGACGATCAGCTTGGTGAAGATGATCGTGGGGCGTTTGACCGGCTTGGCGAGCAGATAGACGACCGAGCCGTCGTCGATCTCGGGGCCGATCGCCCCGGTGCCCGCGATGACGCCGATGAGGGGCACCATCGTGGCGAGCGCGAACCCGCCGAGGACGTCCGATGCCACCTGGTCGTCGGCGCCCGTGAAGGCTCGTACGGCCACGGAGATGACGATCAGCAGGACGGGCAGGGCGCCCAGGATGAGGGCCCGGCGGCGGCCGAGCAGGCCGCGGTAGGTGAGCCGGGCGACTGTGGGGTCGTACATCTTGGCCTCCTACGCCGCGACGAGATACGAGAAGACGGACTCGAGGGACTCGTCGGACGGCGAGACCGTGAGCAGCCGGATGCCGTGGTCACGGGCCACCCGCGGCAGCAGTGCCGTGAAGCGTGGGAAGTCGACCGCCTGGATGCGCAAGGCGCCCTCCTGGAGGTCCACTTCGATGCCGGACGTCGACGGGTCGGCGATGAGCGCGGCCGCGAGGGCACGGTCGTCGCTGGAACGCACCAGGTAGCGGTGCGGGCGGTCGGTCATCAGGCGGCGGATGCGGCGGAAGTCACCGCTCGCCGCGTGCCGTCCGGCGACGATCACCTCGATGTGCGAGGCGAGTTGCTCGACCTCTTCGAGGATGTGGGACGAGAAGAGGACCGTACGGCCCTCGTCGCCCATGCGCCGCAGCAGGTCCATGAGCTGCATGCGCTGGCGCGGGTCCATGCCGTTGAAGGGCTCGTCGAGGAGCAGCAGGGACGGGTTGTGGACGAGCGCCGAGGCCATCTTCACGCGCTGGCGCATGCCCTTGGAGTACGTGGAGATCTTGCGGTCCTGCGCGTACTCCATCTGGACC
Organism: Streptomyces sp. NPDC020747; assembly: GCF_044334695.1. Classification (NCBI taxonomy): domain Bacteria; kingdom Bacillati; phylum Actinomycetota; class Actinomycetes; order Kitasatosporales; family Streptomycetaceae; genus Streptomyces; species Streptomyces sp. NPDC020747. The sequence continues at coordinate 205,926 of NZ_JBIRTJ010000003.1, forward strand.
GTGGAGAGGGCCCGCTGGGCGGCCTTGTCGCCGAGGCCGTGCAACTCGGCGTTGGCGACGACGAATTCGCGGCCCGTGAGGAAGTCGTACATCGCCTCGCGCTCGGGGACGAGGCCGATCTGCTTGTAGATCTGTTCGTTGCGCCAGGTCGCCTGGCCGTCGAGCGTGACGCTGCCCGTGGAGGGGGCCAGGAAGCCGCCCATCATGTTGATGAGGGTGGACTTTCCCGCGCCGTTCGGACCGAGCAGGCCGGTGACGCCGGGGCCGATCGTCATGGTGACGTCGTTGACGGCCACCACGTTGCCGAACCAGCGCGACACGTGGTCGATGGTGAGCGTAGTCACAGTCCGACCTTTCGGTAGCGGCGCATCAGCAGGCCGTAGCAGCCGGCGATGAGTCCCAGGGTGACGAGGAGAAAGACGACACCCGCTGCGGACGAGGGCCCCGCCTCGCCCGGGTACGAGGACGACGCGCCTAGGAAGGCGGTCTGTACGCCGTCGATGAGCGTGATGGGTGAGAACAGGCCGAGCCAGGGGATCGCCGAGGTGCTGTCCTGCGACTGTGCGATGGCCTGGACGGTGGAGACGGCTCCGTAGGAGATGGTCAGTACGGCGATGACGGCGGCGATGCCGAAGCCGCGCCGGGGCGTGGCCGCGGAGATGACCAGGCCGATGCCGGCGAAGAGGAGAGAAAGCAGTGCCACGGAGACGAGCCCTTGTGCGAAACCCTTGGTCTGGTCGGAGAAGTCGAGCTTGGCCAGCAGCGCGCCCACGTACAGCACGAGCAGCGGTGCGGCGGTGAGCATGAAGAGCGCCGAGGCCAGCGCCGCGTACTTGGCGCGGACGTAGTCGGCGGTCTCGATGGGGCGCGAGAAGTACAGCGGAATGGTCTTGAAGCGCAGGTCACGGGAGACGGACTGCGGTCCCTGGGAGGCTACGTAGAGGCCGATGACGGCCTGCATGATGATCGCGTAGCGCGTGTAGTCGACGGGCAGGTCCTTCGCCTTGGTGGCGACGGCGACCGCGACCATGATCAGCGCGGGGACGCACATCACCACGAAGAGCAGCATCGGCAGCACCTTGGACTTCACCGAGCGGCCGAGGCCGTAGGCGCCGCGCAGGGACTGCGAGTAGAGCGAACGGCGGGCGTACGCTCGGCCGAGGCGCGGGCCGTCGTAGTTGCGGTAGCCGATGTTGTGGATCCGGGTCTGCTCGCCCGGGCGGGCCGGGGCCGTGGCCTGGGCCGAGGTCTGTGCCGAGGTCTGTGCCGAGGTCTGTGCCGGGGGCTGCTCAACCGCCATGGCCGACCGCCTCCTTCCGCTGTTCGTCGCCGCCCTGGAGAGCCTGCTCGTCGCTGTCCTCGAAGACCTCCGAGATGTGGTGCCTGCGCTGTTCCATGCGCACCAGACCGAGGCCCAGGTCGGCGACGACGTCCCGGACGACGTCGTACGTCTCCTCGCCCTCCGCCGTGAGCAGGAGGATGTGGCCCGCACCGGGCAGTCCGCTGCCGTCGTGGGTGTCGATCCCGCGCGCGTGGAGCGCGTCGCGCGCCGCGCGGGTGCCGTCCGGGTGCTCGTCGGTGTCGGTGACCTCGATCGCGAGGATCGCGGTGCTCTGCGTGAAGTCCGTGGTGGAGCTGGACCGCAGGAGCTTGCCGCCGTCGACGACCACGACGTGGTCGCAGGTGCGCTCCAGTTCGCCGAGGAGGTGCGAGGTGACCAGGACGGAGATGCCGAAGTCGGTGTGGATACGGCGGATCAGGCCGAGCATCTCGTCACGGCCGACCGGGTCCAGGCCGTTGGTCGGCTCGTCCAGGAAGACCAGCTGCGGGTCGTGGACCAGCGCCTGGGCGAGCTTCACGCGCTGCTTCATGCCCGTCGAGTAACCACCGATGGGTCGGTAGCGCTCCTCGTAGAGGCCGACGTGGCGCAGCGTGTCCGCGGTGCGTTCTCGGGCCGCCGCCGGGGGCAGTCCCGACATGCGCGCCATGTGGACGACGAACTCGGTGGCCGAGACGTCGGGCGGCAGACAGTCGTGCTCGGGCATGTACCCGACGCGCTCACGGATGTCGCCGCCCTTGGTGGCGACATCGAGTCCGAGCACTTCGGCACGGCCCTCGGTGGCGGGGGACAGACCCAGCAGGATCTTGATCAGTGTGGACTTGCCGGCTCCGTTGGCTCCGACGAGTCCGGTCACACCGGGCCCGACGTCCACGGAGAGCCGGTCAAGAGCGGTCACCCTCGGGAACCGCTTGCTCAGGCTTTCGGTCGCGATCACAGTCACAATTCGAAGGTAGTGGCGCAGACCACAATGGTCGTCAACCCTGGGAGCTGTATCGGCGTCACTCTCGGGTATTACGGGCCCGTAGGGGTCCCCCTGAGGTCGAACAACCGGCGGCGGACGGACGGCATTCGCGGAGGGCCCGTCTCGACCCTGTTGTCCACATCGACCGGGTTGTCCACAGGTCGCGTGCACGCCTATTGACGTAGCCTCCGATAATTGTCACATTCATCAGTGTCAAGTTGCGGCGGGTACGGCAGTCGGCTTGGGACGGACGGTGGCATGACCTCGGCAGTGGCTTCACCAGGTACTTCTTCGGGGAAGAGCGGCGGACTCACCGCGGAACTGCGGGGGTTCAGAGAGGTACAGCGGCTCGCGTACGAGTGCGCGGAGGCGGTCGCGGCGCGGCTGAAGCCTGGCGTGACCGAGCGCGAGGCGGCACGGATGCAGCGCGAGTGGCTGTGCGAGCGCGGTGTGCGGGACTGGTTCCATCTGCCCTTCGCCTGGTTCGGGGACCGTACGGCGTTCGTGGACTTCCGGATACCGCTGCAGTTCTTCCCCACCAACCGGCGCCTGGAGGCGGGGATGCCGTTCATCCTCGACATGGCGCCCGTCCACAAGGGCTTCACCGCGGACATCGGTTACTCCGGCTCACTGGGGCCCAACCCGTTGCAGGACAGACTCCTCACCGACCTGGAGGCCCACCGCGAGCTGATCCTGCGCGAGGTGCGCGAGCGGCGCCCGCTGCGCGAGATCTACCAGGACGTGGAACGGCTCATGGTCCGCCAGGGCTACGCGAACCGGCACCGTGCGTATCCCTTCGGGGTGATCGCGCACAAGGTCGACCGGGTCAGGGAGCGGCGCTGGTCACCGAAGCTGTTCGGGTTCGGCACGCAGTCGCTCAAGGGCCTGGCGAGCGACGCGATCCACGGCCACCGTGACGGCTGGTCCCCGCTGTGGTCGCCGTACAGGTTCTCCGACCACCCTCCCCGGCCCGGTCTGTGGGCGGTCGAGCCGCACCTCGGATTCCGGGGTACGGGCGCGAAGTTCGAGGAGATCCTCGTGGTCACCGACTCCGAGGACCCCGAGCAGAGCGCCTTCTGGCTGGACGACGATCTGCCGCACGTGCGGCGCTGGGCGGAGGACAAGTGACGCTTCAGGGTGCGCGCGAGCGCTGGGTGCGTACGGGCGGGGTCGAGCTGTGTGTCGCCGAGCTGGGCGACCCGGCACGGCCCACGGTGATGCTCGTGCACGGTTATCCGGACTCCAAGGAGGTGTGGTCCGAGGTCGCCGCGCGCCTGCCCGGGCACTTCCATGTCGTGCTGTACGACGTGCGTGGCCACGGCAGGTCGTCGGCTCCGCAGCCGCTGCGCGGCGGGTTCACGCTGGAGAAGCTGACGGACGACTTCCTGGCCGTCGCGGACGCGGTCAGCCCGGACCGCCCGGTCCACCTGGTGGGCCACGACTGGGGCTCGGTCCAGGCCTGGGAGTTCACCACGGTCGAGCGCACCGAGGGACGGATCGCCTCCTTCACGTCGATGTCGGGGCCGTCCCTCGACCACTTCGGACACTGGATCAAGAAGCGCGTGTCCCGCCCGACGCCCCGCAGGATCGGCCAACTCCTCGGCCAGGGCGCCAAGTCCTGGTACGTGTACCTGCTGCACACCCCGGTACTGCCCGAACTCGCCTGGCGCGGCCCCCTCGGCAAGCGGTGGCCGAAGATCCTGCGGCGGCTGGAGAAGGTCCCCGGGGGCGACTACCCGACCCCGTCGCTGCCCACGGACGCCGCGCACGGCGCCTGGCTCTACCGGGACAACGTGCGGGCCCGGCTGCGCAGGCCGCGCTCCGACGCGTACGCGCACGCGCCCGTGCAGCTCGTCACGCCGCTGGGGGACGTGTTCCTGTCGGAGAAGCTCTACGACGAGCTGGAGCTGTGGGCCCCGCAGCTGACGCGCCGTACGCTCCCGGCCAAGCACTGGATCCCTCGCACCCGGCCGGACCAACTGGCCGCCTGGATCACCGAGTTCGTGACCGCCACCGAGGGCGGCAGGACCGCACCGGCGGCGACCGGCCCGTACGCCGACCGCTTCGGCGGGCAGTTGGTGCTGGTCACCGGTGCGGGCAGCGGTATCGGGCGGGCCACCGCATTCGCGTTCGCCGAGGCCGGCGCGCGCGTGGTGGCCGTCGACCGGGACGCGGAGAGCGCGGCCCGCACCGCGGAGCTGTCCCGTCTCATCGGCGCCCCTCAGGCCTGGGCCGAGACGGTCGACGTCTCCGACGAGCAGGCGATGGAGAAGCTCGCCGAGAAGGTCGCCGCCGAGTACGGGGTGGTCGACGTCCTGGTGAACAACGCCGGGATCGGGCTGTCCGGCTCGTTCCTCGACACCACCGCCGAGGACTGGCGCAACGTCCTCGACGTCAACCTGTGGGGCGTGATCCACGGCTGCCGGCTCTTCGGGAAGCAGATGGCCGAGCGCGGACAGGGCGGCCACATCGTCAACACCGCGTCGGCGGCCGCGTATCTGCCTTCCAGGACGCTGCCCGCCTACAGCACCTCGAAGGCGGCGGTGCTGATGCTCAGCGAGTGCCTGCGCGCCGAACTGGCGGGGCAGGGCATCGGGGTCTCGGCGATCTGCCCGGGCTTCGTCAACACGAACATCACGTCGACCGCGCGTTTCACGGGGGTCGACGCCGACGAGGAGAAGCGGCGCCAGAAGAAGTCCGCGCGGCTGTACGGGCTGCGCAACTACCCGCCGGAGAAGGTCGCCGAGGCCGTGCTGCGCGCGGTCGTCCGCAACCAGGCCGTGGTTCCCGTGACGGCGGAGGCGCGCGGCGGCCGCCTCATGTCCCGCTTCGCGCCCAGAGCGCTGCGCGCGATTGCGCGGATGGAGCCACCACTGTGACCGATGAAGGCACCACCGCGAGCGACCACTACCCGATCACACCGCGACGGGTGTCCTTCGACTGGGAGGAGACCCCGCTCCACTGGATACCGGACGAGCCGACCGCGACCCACGTCATCAATGTGCTGCATCTGCTGCTGCCGGCGGGGGAGCGGTGGTTCGTGAAGGTCTTCAAGGAGGGTCTCCCGCTGGTCCGCGACCCCGAACTCCTCAAGGACGTCAAGGGGTTCATGGGCCAGGAGGCGACGCACAGCGTGCAGCACTCGTACGTGCTGGACCACCTCGCCGCACAGGACCTCGACACGGCCGCGTACACGAAGCACGTCGACCACCTCTTCCAGAGGATCCTCGGTGAGACCCCACCGCTCGGCGCACCGGTACCGGCGCGGGAGTGGCTGCGCTTCCGGCTCTCGGTGATCGCGGCGATCGAGCAGTTCACGGCCGTCCTGGGCGACTGGGTGCTGGCCGCCGAGGGGCTCGACCGCGCGGGGGCCGACGCGGTCATGCTCGACCTGCTGCGCTGGCACGGCGCGGAGGAGGTGGAGCACCGCGCGGTCGCCTTCGACATGTACCAGCACTGCGGCGGCGAGGGCCTTCCCCGGTACGCGCGCAGAGTCGCCGGCATGGCGGTCACGGCCCCCGTGATGCTGTACATGTTCGCGTGGGGCGCGGCCTACCTCATACGTCACGACCCGCGGCCGGCCGGGCGGCCGCGCTACTCGCTCGGCGCGCACAACCGGGCGGTGCGCAAGGGGCTGTTGCCCACGTGGAAGGAGCTCGGCTCCGCCGTGCCGCGCTACCTGCGGCGCTCGTACCATCCCTCGCAGGAGGGCTCGATGCGCAGGGCGGTCGAGTATCTGGCGCAGTCACCCGCGGCCCGGACCGCGGCGGGGGCGATCGGCAGGGCCGCGATCGGCTGATGCCATCGGTCAGCCGCATCGGGTAGCGCCATCGGGAGCAACGAGGACTCGGGAGGGCAGGGACCGTGGACGACGAGCCGGCCGGCGTCGCGTACCGGATCGAGGACCTGGCACACCACAGCGGTGCCACGGTCCGGACGATCCGTGCCTACCAGGACCGCGGGCTGCTCCCCCGGCCCGAGAGACGCGGCCGCGCCAACGTGTACTCCGACGCCCATCTGGCCCGGCTGCGGCAGATCGCCGACCTCCTGGACCGCGGCTACACACTGGCCTCGATCAAGGAACTCCTGGAGGCCTGGGACGCGGGCCGGGGCCTCGGCGGCGTGCTCGGCCTGGTCGCGGAGGTCGACGGGCCGTGGACGGACGAGGAGGCGGTCCGCATCTCGCGGGCCGAGCTGGACGAGCGGTTCGGCGGCCACCCGGACGACACCGCGGTGGCCGACGCCGTAGAGCTCGGGGTGCTCGAACGCGTTCCGGGCAGCGAGGACACGTTCCTCGTGCCGAGCCCCCAAGAGCTGGCCGTGGCCGCCGAGTTGTACGAGGCGGGGGTCCCACTGTCCGCGATCTCGGGCCATCTGCGGGAGTTGAGGGGTCAGGTCGAGCACATCGCCTCGCGCTTCCTGGAGTTCACCAGCGAGCACGTCTTCGCCCGTTATCTCGGCGAGCACCCGCCGACCGACGCGGACGCCACCGAAGCGGCCGCGCTCGTACGACGGCTGCGGCCACTCGCACGCCAGACGGTGGACGCCGAACTCGCCCGGGCCATGCGGCTGTTCGCCAACCGGCATCTGCGCCGGCACCTCGGCGCGGAGCAGCCCCCGGCGCCTGGGGACGAGATGCGATTCGTGGCCGTACCCGCGGAGACAATAGCCGCTGTGGAGCGGCTGGTCGGCGCGGAGCAGGCGGCCGAGTTCATCGCCGTGGCAGCCGAACGGGAGGTCAGGGCCCGTGCCTTGGACGCACTCGCCGCAAATCATGCTGAGCCCGGGAAAGTTGACGAACCGTCGTAAAATGTCGGCGAGTTGTCCACAGATTCTCCAACTGGCCCTGTGGATAACGCATTTGGCTGTGGATCAAACCTCCGGGTCAAAATCAAATGCGTGACGAGCGTCTCGCCAGGCACTCTGGCGGGATGGACGAAAGACGCACCGTGAAGGTGTCGAAGTACCTCTCGAAACATCTGCGGCATCAGCCCGAGCGGATCGGGCTCACTCTCGACGAGGCCGGCTGGGTCGAGATCGAAACGCTCATGGCCGCGGCTCAGGCGCACGGCTTCCAATTCACCCGGGACGAGCTCGACCACGTGGTCGCGAACAACGACAAGCGGCGCTTCGCGATCGAGGGCTCGCGGATCCGCGCCAGCCAGGGCCACTCCGTCGAGGTCGACCTGGGCTTGGCGGCGGCGACCCCGCCCGCGTACCTCTACCACGGGACCGTCGCCCGCAGCCTGGACGCGATCCGCGCCGAGGGGCTGCGGCCGATGAACCGGCACGACGTGCACCTCTCGCCCGACCGCGAGACCGCGACCCGTGTCGGCGCCCGCCGCGGCCGTCCCGTCGTGCTCTCCGTGGACGCCGCCGCCATGCACCGAGACGGCCACGAGTTCCGGGTGAGCGCCAACGGGGTCTGGCTCACGGCAGCCGTACCCCCGAGCTACCTGCGGTTTCCCGCCCCGCACTGACCGGCCCGGGCCCGTCCCGCGCGGGCTTGCCCGGCCCGTTCCCCTTGGGGTTGCCCGGGCCCGTCCCCGCCCACCGGCCGTTTGGGGTGTGCCCCGCGGCTGCGCTTAGGCTCTGAGGCATGAGTCTGCGCCTGAGCACCGTGATCCTGCCGTACCTCCGCTGGCACGAGGGAGGGCGTTCGGCATGGCAGCGCGCCGAGCAGCTCGGGTTCCACACCGCGTTCACGTACGACCATCTGTCGTGGCGGACGTTCCGCGAGGGGCCCTGGTACGGGGCCGTACCGACGCTCACCGCCGCCGCGGGAGCCACCGACCGGCTGCGCCTCGGCACGCTGGTGACCTCCCCGAACTTCCGGCATCCGGTGACCCTCGCCAAGGAGCTGATCGCGCTCGACGACATCTCCGGTGGCCGGATCACGCTGGGCATCGGCGCGGGCGGCTCCGGCTTCGACGCCACGACGCTGCTGAAGAGCGACGAGGAGCCCTGGACGCCGCGCGAGCGGGCCGACCGCTTCGGCGAGTTCGTACCGCTGCTCGACCGGCTGCTCACCGAGGACTCCGTTTCGTACGACGGCACGTTCTACTCGGCGCGCGAGGCCTACAACATCCCCGGGTGCGTCCAGCGCCCCCGGCTGCCCTTCGCGGTGGCCGCCACCGGGCCGCGCGGACTGAAGCTCGCCGCCGGGCACGGGCAGGCGTGGGTGACGACGGGCGACCCGAAACTGTTCGAGACGGGCACGCCCGAGCAGTCGGTTCAGGCCATTCGCGGACAGGTCGCGAAGCTGGCCACCGCGTGCGAGGCGGTCGGCCGCGACGTGAACGAGCTGGACAAGGTGCTGCTCACCGGCTTCACCCCGGACCGCGCGCGTCCGCTGGAGTCCCTCGACGCGTTCGTCGACTTCGCGGGCCGGCACATGGAGCTCGGTTTCACCGACATCGTGATCCACTGGCCCGTCCCCGACTACCCGGCCTTCGCCGCGGACGAGAAGGTCTTCGAGCACATCGCGATGGAGGCGGCCGGGCAGCTCGGCTGAAGCGTTGTCCGACGCCTGGCTCCGGCTCCTGGCTCTGGGCGCTTCGCTCCGGTGGCGGGCTCCGGCCGCTGGCTCTGGCGGTGGTACGCCGATGGGCCGGCCCCGGCGGACGCTGGTGGGTCGGCTCCGGCGAGCGGACGCTGGTGGGTCGGCGTCGCCGGACAGGTCCTGGAGGCCCGCTACCGCGACTGATGCGGCGGCCGCTTCGGTGGTCCTCCGCAGGCGTCCCTCAAAGAGGCCCCGACTCAGCCCTCGGGTTGACATAACTGCAGGTGAGGGCACGCCTCACTCACCTGTGCGGACCGCCGCACGCCCGTGCGCGCATATGCGGGAGAATGAGGTAGTGACCTCAGCGACCCGACGGCCCGGGAACCCGGCCTCCACTCTCCCGCCCCGCCTGATCGCCACGGATCTCGACGGCACCCTGCTGCGCGACGACAAGTCCGTCTCGCCGAGGACGATCGCCGCCCTGGCCGCCGCCGAGGAGGCCGGCATCGAGGTCTTCTTCGTGACCGGGCGCCCCGCCCGCTGGATGGACGTCGTCAGCGACCACGTCCACGGTCACGGCCTCGCCATCTGCGGCAACGGCGCCGCCGTGGTCGACCTGCACGGCGGCCCCGGCGCCCACCGCTTCGTCAAGGTCCGGGAGCTGGCGCGGGAGAACGCGCTCGACGCCGTACGGCTGCTCCGTGACGCCGCGCCGGGGACCGTGTTCGCCATCGAGCAGACGTACGGCTTCTACCAGGAGCCGGCGTATCCGAAGCTGCACATGGAGACCCCCGACACCCTCGCGCCCGCCGAGAAGCTCCTGGCGCCGGACGCGCCCGGTGCCGACGAGCCCGTGCTCAAGATCCTCGCCTTCCACCACGAGATCGCCCCGGACGACTTCCTCATGACGGCCCGCCTGGCCATCGGCGACCGGGCCGACGTCACCCGCTCCAGCCCGAGCGCGCTCCTGGAGATCAGCGGCCCCGGTGTCTCCAAGGCCAGCACGCTCGCGCTGTGCTGCGCCGAGCGCGGTATCTCGCACGAGGAGGTCGTCGCCTTCGGCGACATGCCCAACGACGTGGAGATGCTCACCTGGGCGGGCACGTCGTACGCGATGGGCAACGCCCACCCGGACGTGATCGCGGCGGCCTCCGGCCGTACGGTCGCCAACAACGAGGACGGGGTGGCCGTCGTGATCGAGCGGATACTCGCGGAACGCCGGTAGACGAGCGGGCACTCGCCGAGCGCCGGTAAGTAAGGGACGGCGTCCTGGCGCCTGCCCCTTACCGCCCCCACCCTCACCCCTTGCCAGCCCTCTCCTGGACCCGATCTACAGCCGAACCCCACGCGTGGCCAGCCACTCCCGCGGATCGACTCCCGATCCCAGCTGAGGCGTCAGGCGTACCTCGAAGTGCAGATGCGGCCCGGTCGAGTTGCCGGTCGTGCCCGACTGGCCGACCCACTGCCCCGCGGTCACCCGCTCTCCCTGCTCCACGGTGACGGCGGCCAGGTGGGCGTACTGGGTGTAGTAGCCCCCCGCGTGTTTCACCACGACCTCGATGCCGAACGCGCCGCCGCACGACACCTTCACCACCCGACCGGCGCCCACCGACCGCACCGGCGTGCCGATGTCCACCGCGAAGTCCTGCCCGGTGTGCCGGCTCGCCCAGCGGTCCCCACCGCTGCCGAAGCCCGAGGAGAGTTCGTACGTCTCCACCGGCGCGACCCACGGCTGCGCGAAGCGCGTTCGCGGCTGGTCGAGCCGGACGGCGCCACGGCACGCGCCGGCGGCGACCGAGGCGTCCGCCTGGCCCTGGAGCGTCCACTGGGCCTCTTCCAGCTTCTTCTCGATCCCCCGCTTGATCTCGGCGAGTTCGCCGTTGCGCCGCTCCAGCACCTGCCAGGCCGACGCCGCCTTCTCCTCGTCGGCGGCGAGCCGTGCCTCGGCCCTGCGGCTCTTGGTGACGGCGTTGTTGACCGCCAGATCCGCCTGCCAGACGGCACGCTGACCGCGCATCAACTCCTCGGGGCTGTCCGCGAGCAGCATCTGCGCAGTGTGCGGGAGCCCGCCGCCGCTGCGGTACTGGGCGCGAGCGATCCGGCCGAGGTCCCCGTGCAGCGCGGCGATGTCCTGCCGCTCGCGCACGAGGAGACGTTCCAGCCGCTGCGCCCGGCCCCGCTGCACCTCGGCAGCCCGGCGCCCCGCCTCGTACTGCTGCGTCGCCAGGGACGCCTCGTCGTACAGCCGCACCACCTCGGCGCTCAGGCCGCCCGAGGTGTCGGCGTCTCCTGAAGCGGACGTGGGCCGGGCCACCAGGACGGCCAGCGCGCACACCAGCACGGGGACGAGCAGAGGATGGCGACGACGTGAGCGCATGACATCGATCGTGTCGCGCTCAACCGGCTCCGGTCCTGTTCAAGTCGTACACCTGGGGGACCGGTTGTCACGGACGGACCACTCCACTGGGCCGAACAGGGGTCTGGCTCAGGGAACTTCGGCGTGCCGCCTTGCCGCGGCTGCCCGGGCCGGCCGACCGCGCCCGGGATCCTTCAGTACGGCGCCTCCCACACCACCGACGCGCCGCCGCTCTCCTCCCCGCCGCCCGGCCCGTACCAACTGTTCCCGCCCAACGACTCCGCCCGTCGCGCCAGGTTCTTGAGCCCGCTGCGCCGCCCCCCTTCGGGAATGCCGACGCCGTCGTCCGTGACGCTCAGCCGTACGCCGGGCCGCCCGTCCGGCAGTCGTACGGTCGCGTCCACGGTGACGTCGATACGGGACGCCCCCGCGTGCCGGAAGGCGTTGGACAGGGCTTCGCGGAGGGCCGCGACGAGGTTCTTGGCCGTGAGTTCGGCGACCGCCGTGTCGACGGGACCGACGAAGTAGTGCGCCGGCCTGAAGCCGAGTGGCACGGCGGCCATGTTGATCTCGCGCAGCACGCGTGTCCGGAGCCCCGTCGGCACCTCGGCCGGTTCCTGCTGGAGCGCGAAGATGGCGGTACGGATCTCCTGGATGGTGACGTCGAGTTCGTCGACCGCCTTGCCCACGCCCTGCCGTACCTCGGGCACCGCGGACCTCCGCTGGGCGCTCTCCAGCATCATTCCGGTGGCGAACAGCCGCTGGATGACGAGATCGTGCAGGTCACGGGCGATCCGGTCGCGGTCCTCGTAGACCGCGAGCCGTTCCCGGTCTCGCTGCGCCTCCGCCATCATCAGCGCCAGAGCGGCTTGTGAGGCGAACCGCGTCGCCAGGTTGCGTTCGGTCTCCGAGAACGGCCGCGTGCCCTCCGCGCGCGCCATGACGAGGGTTCCCAGGACGCGTCCGCCGCTCTGGAGGGGCAGGAGCATCGTCGGCCCGTAGCCGCGGGCGAGGTCACTGAGCATGCGCGGGTCGGTTGCCGCGTCCTCGACGAACACGGCTTCTCCCGCGAGGAGTTCACCGATGACCTCGTTCTCGGCCGGCACGACCAGCCCCAGCGCCTTCGACGGTCGTTCTGAGGCCACGGCGACGATCTCCAGACCACCCTCGGCCGCGGGCAGCAGTACGAGTCCGGCGGCCGAGTCGGAGAGCCGGCGGGCCTGTTCCGCGACCACCTGGAGGGCTTCGTCGGCGTCTCCTCCGGACAGGAGCGCGGTCGTGACGGCCACGGATCCGTCGATCCAGCGCTCGCGCTGCTCGGCGGCCTCGTGCAGACGCGCGTTCCCGATGGCGATGCCCGCCTCCCCGGCGAGCACACGCACCATGTCGAGGTCGTGGTCGTCGAACGGCTCCCCGTCGCTCTTCTCGGCCAGGTAGAGGTTGCCGAGGATCTCCCCCTGCGCACGGATGGGCACCCCCAGGAAGCCGCGCATCCGCGGATGGTGCTCCGGGAACCCGCACGACCGGGGATCCTCCGTCGGCTCCGCGAGCCGCACGGCTCCGGGCTCGCGGAGGAGCTCCCCCAGCAGCCCCTGGTGTCCGTCCGGCAGCCGCCCGATCAGCCGGGCAGTCGCCCCGTCGACCCCCTGGTACACGAACTGGGCCAGCCCGTTCCCGTCCTCCGCCGCCACGCCGATCGCCGCGTACCGCGCGCCCGCCAGCTCCGCCGCGGTCCCGCAGATCCGCTCCAGCGCGGACCGCAGTTCAAGCCCACTCCCCACCGACCTCATCGCTTCCAGCAACTGCGGCACGTCGTCAGGATTCGGGGCACCATTGGGGCTCGAGACGACTGGCATACAGAGAGCCTAATTAGTCCCTTTTGCGAAGGAAAGCCGAGCCTTCCTCACAGAGCGCGCAGCAGCCCGGCTTTCTTGGGGCGCGGGGCTGTGAAATTTGCGGCTCCGCCGCTATGGGGGTCCTCCCGCTCGAGCGAAGCCGAGAGTGGGGAGCGACCAGCCCCCACAACCCGTAGCCGACCCACCACCGCACCAACCCTCACCGCACACCAACCAACCGCTCCGTCCGGCTCTCCCGCTCGAACATGTCCCGCAACGCCCCCTCCCCACGCACCAACTCCCCGTACGCCCCCCGCTGCACCACACACCCACCGTCCAGCACGATCACCTCGTCGACCGCCTCAAGACCCGCCAGCCGATGCGTGATCAACAACGTCGTACGCCCCTCGGTCGCGGCCAGCAGGTCAGCGGTGAGCGCATCGGCGGTCGCCAGATCGAGATGCTCCGCGGGCTCGTCGAGAACGAGCACGGGAAAGTCCGCGAGCAACGCCCGCGCCAGAGCGAGCCGCTGCCGCTGCCCCCCGGACAACCGCGCCCCGTGCTCCCCGATCAACGTGTCCAGGCCATCGGGCAGCCCGTCGACCCAGTCGAGCAACCGGACCCGCCCCAGCACGTCCCGCAGCCCGGATTCGGTGGCGCCCTTCCGAGCGAGCAGCAGGTTCTCCCGTACCGAACTGTCGAAGAGATGGGCGTCCTGAGCACACAGTCCGACCAACCGCCGTACGTCGTCTCCGTCCATGCCGTACGCGTCGACACCGCCCAGCGTGTACGTCCCCGCGTCCGCGTCCAGGAACCGCAGCAACACCTGGGCGAGGGTCGTCTTGCCCGCACCGGATGTCCCCACGACGGCGGTCCGGCGTCCGCGTTCGAGCGTCAGGTCCACCCCGGCGAGGGCATCCCGCTCCTGTCCGGCGTGACGGGTGACCAGGCCCTTCACCACGACGGGGAACGGCGACCCGGGCGCCGCCAGCAGCCGCTCCGGTTCGCGTACGGGCTCGGGCGCGTCCAGCACCTCGTACACGCGCTCCGCGCTCTTGCGCACCCGTTGGCGGTACTGGACCGCGAGCGGCAGCCCCAGGACAGCCTCGAAGGCGGCGAGCGGGGTGAGGACGACGACGGCCATCGCCACCCCGCTGAGTCGCCCGTCGAGGACCGCCTGGGCGCCGACGAGGGAGGTGGCCGCGACGGTGAGTCCGGAGACCAGCGCGATGAGCCCGTCACCGAGTGCGGTGGCGGTGGCGGCGCGTGAGGCGATACGGGTCAACTCGCCGTCGGCACGGCGTACCTCGGCGGTACGCGCGGGCAGCGCGCCCGCGACCGTCAACTCGGCCGTCCCCGTGAGGAGATCGGCCACCCTGGTCGCCAGTACCCCGCGTGCCGGGGCCAGCCGCCGCTCCGCACGGCGTGCGACGGCACCGGTCACCAGCGGGACGCCCACGCCGGCGGCCAGCAGCCCGAGCGCGAGGGCGGCCCCCGCCTCCGGCAGCAGCCAGGCGGTGAACCCGACGGAGCCGGCGGACACGACGGCCGCGGCCGCGGCGGGCAGCAGCCAGCGCAGCCAGTAGTCCTGCAACGCGTCGACGTCGGCGACGAGCCGCGAGAGCAGATCACCGCGGCGAGCGGTACGCAGTCCGGCGGGCGCGAGCCGTTCGAGGCGCTGGTACACGGCGACCCGGGTGTCGGTGAGCATCCTCAGCACCGCGTCGTGCGACACGAGCCGCTCGGCGTACCGGAAGACGGCCCGCCCGATCCCGAACGCCCGCGTGGCCGTCACGGCGACCATCAGATAGAGCACGGGCGGCTGCTGGGAGGCCCTGGAGATCAGCCAGCCGGAGGTGGCCATGAGACCGACGGCACTGCCGAGCGCCAGACTGCCGAGCAGGAGGGCAAGCACCAGGCGCCCGCGCCGAGGCCCGGCCATGGCGCGCACACGCGCCAGTACGCCTTCTCGCCCCTCCTGTTCCCGCCCCTCCGGGAGCAGAGTCGCCTCTGCCTCACCACCCGCGGGCACAGCGGCCACCACGTCGGCCCGAAGCTCCTTGTCGCCGCCGGAACCCGCGGAACCGTCCACCGCGACCGGCGCCTCCGGCTCCAGTCGCACCACCCGGTCCGCCACGTCCAGCAGCGCCGGCCGGTGGACGACGAGCAGCACGGTCCGCCCCACCGCCAGGCGCCTGACCGCCTCCACGACCTCGGCCTCGGTCGCCCCGTCGAGCGACGCCGTCGGCTCGTCGAGCAGCAGCACCGGCCGGTCCGCGAGGAACGCCCGTGCCAGAGCGAGCCGTTGACGCTGCCCGGCGGACAGCCCGGCACCCTCTTCACCCAGCACCGTCCGCACGCCGTCGGGCAGCGCGTCCACGAATTCGAGAGCCCCGGCATCAGACAGCGCCCGTCGCACCGCGGAGTCGTCGGCGTCCGGCCGCGCCAGCCGTACGTTCTCGGCGACGGACCCGGCATACAGATGGGGCCTCTGCGGCACCCACGCGATCTGTGAACGCCACTCCTCCAGCGAGGTCTCGGTGAGTTCGGCTCCCCCGACACGCACCCGCCCCGACGTGGGCTCCACGAATCCCAACAGCACGTTCAGAAGCGTCGACTTGCCCACTCCGCTGGGCCCGACGAGTGCCACCGTCTCCCCGGGCTCGACCTCGAACGACACGTCCGACACCGCGTCGGAGGCCCGCCCGGGGTACCGGACCGTCACCCCTTCGAAGCGCACCCCTCCGGAGGACGGCACCGCGCCGGTCCCGGACGTCGGCTCCGGTGTTTCCAGGACCGAGAAGATCTCCTCGGCGGCGGACAGCCCCTCCGCCGCCGCGTGGTACTGAGCCCCCACCTGCCGCAGTGGCAGATAGGCCTCGGGCGCGAGGATCAGGACGACCAGACCGTCGTACAACGCCATCTCGCCGTGGACGAGCCGCATTCCGATGGTCACCGCTACCAGGGCGACCGAGATCGTGGCGAGCAGTTCCAGCGCGAAGGACGAGATGAAGGCGATCCGCAGGGTCCGCATGGTCGCCTGCCGGTACTCCCCGGTGATCCGGCGGATCGAGTCGGCCTGCGCCTTGGCCCGACCGAACACCTTGAGTGTGGGCAGTCCCGCGACCACGTCCAGGAAGTGGCCCGAGAGCCGTGACAGCAATCGCCACTGACGGTCCATCTGCGACTGGGTGACCCAGCCGATGAGCATCATGAAGATCGGGATGAGCGGCAGGGTGCCGACGATGATCGCCGCGGACACCCAGTCCTCGGTGACGATCCGCGCAAGCACCGCCACCGGCACGACCACCGCGAGCCCCAACTGCGGTAGATAGCGCGAGAAGTAATCGTCCAGCGCGTCGACCCCGCGGGTGGCGAGCGCGACCAGTGAACCGGTCCGCTGTCCGCTCAGCCAGCCCGGCCCGAGCGCACCCGCACGCTCAAGCAACCGCCTCCGCAGCTCCGACTTGACCGCCGCGCTCGCCCTGTGTGCGGCGAGTTCGGTGAGCCAGGAGACACACGCCCTACCGACCGCGACCGCCGCCAACAGCAGGAGCGGCGTGCGCAGTTCGGCAACCGACAGTTCGTGCTGGAAGGCACCGACCACCACTTCGGCGATGAGCATCGCCTGGGCGATGACCAGCACCGCCCCCACAACTCCCAGGCCGACAACCGCGATCAGGAACAGGCGGGTGGCTCGGGCGTATCGCAGCAGTCGCGGGTCGATCGGTTTCACGTGAAACACACCCTTGGGTCAAGCAGGCATGTTTCACGTGAAACACACCCTCTTCTCATTGGGCCTGTTTCACGTGAAACAGGCCCATGGATTCATCGGCGCTAGTGCGCGGCCTCGGCGATGTGCTGCGTACCGATCCGCTTGCGGAACACCCAGTACGTCCAGCCCTGGTAGAGCATCACCACGGGCGTCGCGATGACCGCACACCAGGTCATGATCTTCAGCGTGTACGGGCTCGACGAGGCGTTGGTGACCGTCAGGCTCCACTCGTCATTGAGCGAGGACGGCATGACGTTCGGGAATAGCGACAGGAAGAGCATCGCGACGGCGGCGACGATGGTGAGGCCCGACAGCGCGAACGCCCAGCCCTCGCGCCCCCTCTGGTTCGCCCCGATCGCCGCGACCAGGGCGACGACGGACACGACCAACGCGACCAGGCTCTTGCCGTCACCGTTGTCGGCCTGGGTCCAGAGCAGGAAGGCCAGCGCGAGCACAGCCGTCACCAGACCGAGCCCGAGCGCCAGCTTCCTGGCCCGCTCGCGAATGTCGCCGAGGGTCTTGAGCGCCGCGAACACCGCCCCGTGGAAGGTGAACAGCGACAGCGTCACCAGGCCGCCCAGGATGGCGTACGGGTTGAACAGGTCCCAGAGGTTGCCCACGTACTCGAAGTCCTGGTCGATCTTCACGCCCCGGACGATGTTGCCGAAGGCCACGCCCCAGAGGAACGCCGGGAGCAGCGAGGTCCAGAAGATCGCGTTCTCCCAGTTGCGCTGCCACTGTTCCTCGGGCCGCTTCGCCCGGTACTCGAAGGCGACGCCGCGCACGATCAGGCAGACCAGGATGAGCAGCAGCGGCAGATAGAAGCCGGAGAAGAGCGTGGCGTACCACTCGGGGAAGGCGGCGAAGGTCGCGCCGCCCGCCGAGAGCAGCCACACCTCGTTGCCGTCCCAGACCGGCCCGATGGTGTTGATCAGCACCCGCTTCTCGGTCCGGTTCCGGGCGAGCAGCTTGGTGAGGACGCCGATCCCGAAGTCGAAGCCCTCCAGGAAGAAGTAGCCGGTCCACAGGACGGCGATGAGGACGAACCAGACGTCGTGAAGTTCCATGACTCAGCAGCTCCCTGGGCCTAGTACGAGAAGGCCATCGGCTTGTCGGCGTCCTTGGGATCGCCGCCGATCTTCGTGGGCGGATTGAGGTCGGCCTCCGTGAGCTCGGGCGGACCGGCCTTGACGTACTTCACGAGCAGCTTGACCTCGATGACGGCGAGGATCGCGTAGAGCGTCGTGAAGACGATCATCGAGGTGAGGATCTCGCCCTGGGAGACGCCGGGCGAGACCGCGTCGCGGGTCTGGAGCACGCCGTAGACGACCCACGGCTGACGGCCCATCTCGGTGAAGATCCAGCCCCACGAGTTGGCGATCAGCGGGAATCCCAGGGTCAGGATCGCGATGCGCCAGTACCACTTGGTGAGCGTCGGGCCGAGAGCCTTGTTCTTGAAGAGCACCACGTGCGGCACTTCGTCGTCACCGACCCGCAGATGCTGCCCGAGCATGAACTTCTTCCTGGTCAGCCAGAGTCCGGCCAGACCGATGGCGAAGGACGTCATACCGAAGCCGATCATCCAGCGGAATCCCCAGTAGGCGACGGGGATGTTGGGTCGGTAGTCCCCGGGCCCGAACCTCTCCTGCTCGGCCTTGTTCACGTCGTTGATGCCGGGCACGTACGAGGTGAAGTCGTCCTTGGCCAGGAAGGACAGGAGTCCGGGGATCTCTATGGCGACCTTGTTGTGGCCGGCCTCGACGTCCCCGTAGGCGAAGACGGAGAAGGGAGCCGGGGCTTCGCCGTCCCACAGCGCCTCGGCCGCGGCCATCTTCATCGGCTGCTGCTCGTACATGATCTTGCCGAGGGTGTCGCCGCTGAGCGCGGTGAGCATGCCGCCGACGACGACGGTGACCAGGCCGAGCCGCAGCGAGGTCTTCATCACGGGGATGTGCTTCTTGCGGACCAGGTGGAAGGCGGCGATGCCGGCCATGAAGGCGCCACCCGTGAGGAAGGCCGCGGAGAGGGTGTGGAAGGCCTGGGCGAGCGCGGTGTTCTGGGTCAGGACCAGCCAGAAGTCGGTGAGTTCGGCTCGGCCCTTCTGCTCGTTGATCCGGTAGCCGACGGGGTGCTGCATCCACGAGTTGGCCGCGAGGATGAAGTACGCCGACAGGATCGTGCCGATCGAGACCATCCAGATGCAGGCGAGGTGGATCTTCTTGGGCAGCTTGTCCCAGCCGAAGATCCACAGGCCGATGAAGGTGGACTCGAAGAAGAAGGCGATCAGCGCTTCGAAGGCGAGGGGAGCACCGAAGACGTCACCGACGAAGCGCGAGTAGTCGGACCAGTTCATGCCGAACTGGAACTCCTGCACGATGCCCGTGACGACGCCCATCGCGATATTGATCAGGAAGAGCTTGCCCCAGAACTTGGTGGCCTTGAGGTACTTCTCGTTCTCCGTCCGCACCCAGGCGGTCTGCAGGCCGGCGGTGAGCGCGGCGAGCGAGATCGTGAGCGGCACGAAGAGGAAGTGGTAGACGGTGGTGATGCCGAACTGCCATCGCGCCAGCGTCTCCGGCGCCAAAGCCATTTCCACGTCGTCATCTCCTTACATCGCCGAAGCATCGGCGTCAGTTTGTCCCGTTTGTCGCAGACATCACGGGATCAACTGGACACGCTTGTGAACGCGTTCACATTCACAAGCAATTATGACGCATGACAGTTCGAGGGTTGACACGAGGGGGGTGCCGGATCGGTCACACCGGCCGACGGCACCCCCGCCAACAAGCTCCGGCACCCCACCAACCGGCTAGAGCTCCTTGCGGAACGCCTCGGTCGTCCTGAGGAAGATGTCGTTCGCCTCGGTCTCGCCCACCGTGACCCGGACCCCTTCGCCGGCGAACGGCCGCACGACGACCCCGGCCTGCTCGCACGCGGCCGCGAAGTCGAGCGTGCGCTCACCGAGCCGCAGCCACACGAAGTTCGCCTGCGTCTCGGGCACCGTCCAGCCCTGGCCACGCAGCGTCTCGACCACACGGGCGCGCTCGGACACCAGCGAACCCACCCGGCCGAGCAACTCGTCCTCGGCCCGCAGCGAGGCGACCGCCGCGTCCTGCGCGAGCTGGCTCACACCGAAGGGCACGGCCGTCTTGCGCAGCGCCGCCGCCACCGGCTCATGGGCGATCGCGAAGCCGACCCGCAGCCCGGCCAGTCCGTACGCCTTGGAGAACGTCCGCAGCACGCACACGTTCGGCCGCTCGCGGTAGATCTCCACGCCGTCCGGCACCTCGGAATCGCGGATGAACTCCCGGTACGCCTCGTCGAGGACCACCAGGACATCGCTAGGCACCCGGTCGAGGAACCGTTCCAGCTCGGCCCGGCGCACCACCGTGCCCGTGGGGTTGTTGGGGTTGCAGACGAAAATCAGCCGCGTCCGCTCGGTGATCGCGTCCGCCATCGCGTCGAGGTCGTGCACGTCCCCCGGCGTCAGCGGCACCTTCACCGACGTCGCCCCGCTGATCTGGGTGATGATCGGATACGCCTCGAAGGACCGCCAGGCGTAGATCACCTCGTCGCCCGGCCCCGAGGTCGCTTGCAGCAACTGCTGGGCGACGCCGACCGAACCGGTGCCGGTGGCCAGATGCGTGAGCGGCACACCGAAGCGGTCCGCCAGCTCGTTCATCAGCCCCGTGCACGCCATGTCGGGGTAGCGGTTGAAGGCACCGGCCGCCGAGACCACGCTCTCCATCACACCGGGCAGCGGCGGGTAGGGATTCTCGTTGGAGGACAGCTTGTACGCCACCGGACCGTCCGCGGCCGCGGCGCCCGCGGCGGCAGCCGCTGATGAACCACGCCCCGGCTTGTAGGTGGGGATACCCTCCAGCTCGGCACGCAGCTTCGGGCTCGTCTCGCTCACCGCACTCCTCCTCGTGACCGTCTCCGGCTCATGACCACCACCGGCTACCAATGCTCCTCACCTTAAGAGGCTTCGGCTCGGCTGCGTACGGCCCGGGGCCGACCGCATCGACGGCGCCCGGCAGCCACGTACGCACTCCCGGGCATCACCGCCCGAAGGCGTACGAAAGAGGGGGCGCACTGCCCACCGGAGCACGCGCCGGTGGCTCGCGCCGTGGCGCGCATCCCTCGTGAAGGTGAGTTGAGACCTCTTCGAGACATGGCCCATTTGGCAGGCCCATGCGCGCCGACAAGTGACGTCCTGCCATTGAAACGGTCAACTCCCTTCCCTTCCAAGGGACTTACCTACTGATGACCATGCAGAAACGTGCCTGTCAACGCGTGCATATGCGTCCGCACTACCCCACCTCATGAGCCCTACTATCGGCTCGCCATGACAGCAGCAGGGAAGCACCAGGTGAGCCGGTCGGATACCTCCCGCCGAGGAAGCCGGCCGGGCCGGGCGGGCATCAGAGACGTGGCCGCGGCCGCCGGAGTGTCCATCACGACCGTGTCCGACGCGCTCAACGGCAAGGGGCGGCTCCCGGACGCCACCCGACGCCATGTCCGCGAGGTCGCCGACCGGCTGGGCTATCGCCCCTCCGCCGCGGCCCGAACCCTCCGTACCGGAAAGTCCGGCCTCATCGGCCTGACTGTGACGACCTACGGGGATGAACCTTTCACCTTCACGGAGTTCGCGTACTTCGCGGAGATGGCCAGAGCCGCCACCTCGGCCGCGCTCGCCCGGGGCTACGCCCTGGTCATCCTCCCCGCGACCTCGCGCCACGACGTGTGGTCGAACGTGGCCCTGGACGGGACGGTCGTCATCGACCCCTCCGACCACGACCCGGTCGTCAGCGAACTGGTCCGCCAGGGCCTGCCGGTGGTCTCCGACGGCCGCCCGGCCGGCTCGCTGCCGGTGACCGCCTGGGTGGACAACGACCACGAGGCCGCGGTCCTGGGCATCCTCGACCACCTGGCCGACGCCGGCGCCCGCCGGATCGGCCTCCTCACGGGGACGACCACGGACACGTACACACATCTGTCCACGACCGCGTACCTGCGTTGGTGCGAGCGCGTGGGCCAGGATCCGGTGTACGAGGCCTATCCCGCGCACGATCCGTGCGCGGGGGCCGTCGCCGCCGACCGGCTCCTCGCCCGGCCCGACCGGCCGGACGCCGTCTACGGGCTGTTCGACCCGAACGGCACCGACCTCCTCGCGGCGGCCCGCCGCTACGGACTGCGCGTACCGGAGGACCTGCTGCTCGTGTGCTGCAGCGAGTCCACCGTGTACGCCAGCACCGAGCCGCCCGTCACGACACTCTCGCTCAAACCGCGTCGCATCGGCACGGCCGTGGTCCAGCTCCTCATCGACGCGATCGAGGGGGTCGAATCGGACCAACCGGTCGAGCAGGTGATACCGACCGAGCTGATCGTGCGGACGTCCTCCCAGCGGCGGCCTCCCCGGACGACCGTCAGCCCGCCCCGATCACCGGAGGAGGGATGACCTCCGGATGACCTACGGGTAGATCCGGTGCGGAAAGCCCCTCCCAATTCGGGAGAAAACCACGGTGAACTGGGGTTCTGCTCCGATTCACCACCCCTGGGTCATCACATGGCGCGATCCGCATTCCTATGATGGGCGGACGACACCGCGGGCCGCTGCGACCAGGCAGTCCGACGCGGTGCAGGTGCGGCGCGATGGTGGTGGAGGGGTCGATGACTCAGGGGGCCGGTCAGGGACCCGAGATGCGTACGCCGACGGTGCGCGACTTCCGCGTGCCGGCGTACGTCCACGAGGCCGGTCCGTACACACAGTCCCCCGGCCCGCATCCGCAGTCCGGCGAGGTGTACGACCAGGCCGCCGAGCCGTACGACCAGGCCCGGGACCGGGCCGCGGGTCCCTACGCCGAGACCTCCGACCGGTACGACCGGCCCGGCCCCTACGCGCAGCAGGCGCCTCCCGGCGAGGGCGCCGGACCGGCCGGCGAGCCGGAGGGGTACACGCCGACGCAGCGCGACCTGCCCGTCATCAACCGCGGTGACACCCTTCAGGTACCGGTCGAACCCGAGGCCGGACCGGTCGTCCAGCCCGCCGAGGGGCCGGGACCGCTGTACGTCGTCGGTGACGTCCACGGCTATCTCGACGAGCTCGTCGCCGCGCTGCGCGAGAAGGGCCTCATCGACATCGACGGCAGCTGGGCGGCGGGGACCTCGCGGCTGTGGTTCCTCGGCGACTTCACCGACCGCGGGCCCGACGGCATCGGCGTCATCGACCTCGTGATGCGGCTGTCCGCGGAGGCCGCCGCGGCCGGGGGCTACTGCAAGGCGCTGATGGGCAACCACGAGCTGCTGCTGCTCGGCGCCAAGCGGTTCGGGGACACCCCCGTCAACTCCGGGGCGGGAACGGCCACCTTCCAGGCAGCCTGGCTGCTGAACGGCGGCCAGAAGACCGACATGGAGCGCCTCCAGGACCACCATCTGCAGTGGATGGCCCGCCTCGACGCCATGGAGATGGCGGACGGCCACCTTCTGGTGCATTCCGACACCACCGCCTATCTCGACTACGGCGACTCCATCGAAGCGGTCAACGACACCGTCCGCGAAACGCTCACCCGCAATGACGCGGACGAGTGCTGGGACGTCTTCCGCAAGTTCACCAAGCGCTTCGCGTTCCGCGACGACGGCGGTGCGCAGGCGGTGCGTTCCTTGCTGGACATGTACGGCGGTTCACGCATCGTCCATGGTCACAGCCCCATTCCGTATCTCCTGGGAGAGGTCGGCTCGGAGGAGGGGGAGGACTCCCGGAACCCCGTCGTCGAAAAGCCGCATGTGTACGCCGACGGGCTCGCCATCGCGATGGACGGCGGCGTGACCATGGCCGGAAAGCTGCTGGTCCAGCAACTTCCCCTGGATAGCTGAGCGTTCACCGGGCAGGCGTCCCCGACGGAGGACAAGCTCAACACGGGGGCAAATTCTGGAAACCCCCTGTCACCGTGTGCCGTCACCGCTCTACCATCGGCTTATCCGTAGCAGGCTCCCCTCCGTTTCTGCCCGACGGCTCGTCAGCATGCCGAGCCCCAAGCCCTACGGAGCATCGGGGGATGCACATGAACAGCGTTCCGCAGCACCTGCTGAGCGAGGACCGCCAAGAGTACGAGCGGATCCTCGATGAGGCGCTGCGCTCCGCACCACACCGTCCGGAACTCGCCGCTGTCGGTCAGCGGCTCAACCCCGAACAACTGCGCACGATGGCGCTCAACGCCACCGCTCTCATCACGGCGGCTGCGGCGACCGAGTACCAGCACTATGTGAAGGTCCGCGAGGAACTGCGCCAGCCGGCGCCGTCCACCCCTCCTGTCCGCGAAGGATCCACCAGCAGCACCACGGATCCGGCCACGGGCGCGGTCGGGCTCGCCACCACCATGGGGGAGGTCGCCGAGACCGCCGGGGCAGGTGCCGCGGCGGTCGTCGCCGTGCTCGCACCCGTCCTCGCCGGCACCGCCGCGGCGATCTTCCTGCTCGTCGGCTACATCCTGAAGATGCTCGACCCCCAGCCGGGCATCGCCCAGACCCTCCTCACCACCGGGTGGGTCTTCGGAGCCATCACGGCCGTCACGATCCTGGTGGCCGCGGTCGGTCTCCTGCTCGCCGCCCTGCGCAACGGCGCCAGTTCACTCCAGGCCGACGCGCACGGCGAACGCAGCGAAGAGGTGAACCGGGCCAGGGAAGCCTGGCACGACGCCCTTCTGGAGCGCGGCATCATGCCGTTCCTCAGGGAGGCCCTCGCCGACCCGGGCACGGCCGCCCTCGGCCGTACGAAGCCGTCGGCGCCGATCAGCCGGATGCCCCAACTCGGCTACAACCGGCCAGGCTTCAGCAGCCCGGACGGCGGCCCGACAGCGGGACCCCGCCCCAGCTTCTCCAGCCCGGACTTCAGCAGCCCCGACTTCGGGGGGCCGGAGCACCAGCCGGAGTAGCCCCGCCCTCGCCCGGGCCCGGCCTTGCGGGGCCGGCAACCGGGCGCGGCCAGGCGGGAATGAGGCCCGACCTGCCGCAGCGTCGCGGGCACTACGCCCGCGACGGCCGAGTACCACCAGGTGCGGCCTTCGTGCCGCGCCTTTTCCCTGCCTTCCGTTCGCAACCTGTACCAGCCGTTCTGCAGGGGTTGCCGGGCAGGGCAGGGAAGTCGATCACGCCATGCGCGATCTTGTCTCTACCGTTGTGGCCCGGGTCAATGCGTCGCGTTCCCCCGCGAGGCCCCGGCCGGGATGGCCGGGACCCCGGAGAAGGGGTCGGACAGCGCGCCGGAGTCAGTCCGCCATGGGCAGGTACACCCTGTTGCCGCTCGCCGCGAACTCCTTCGACTTCTGGAGCATCCCCTCGGCGACCTCCTCGGCCGTCGCCCCCGCGGCCGCCGTGCCGCCGAACTGCTCGGTGATGCTGTGGCTGATCTTCATCGAGCAGAACTTCGGCCCGCACATAGAGCAGAAGTGCGCTGTCTTGGCGGGCTCGGCGGGGAGGGTCTCGTCGTGGAACTCCCGGGCCGTGTCGGGGTCGAGGGCCAGGTTGAACTGGTCCTCCCAGCGGAACTCGAAGCGGGCGTCCGACAACGCGTCGTCCCACTCCTGTGCGCCAGGGTGTCCCTTGGCGAGGTCCGCCGCATGGGCCGCGATCTTGTAGGTGATGACGCCCGTCTTGACGTCGTCACGGTTGGGCAGGCCCAGATGCTCCTTGGGCGTGACGTAGCAGAGCATGGCCGTGCCCCACCAGGCGATCATCGCGGCACCGATGCCGGAGGTGATGTGGTCGTACGCCGGCGCGACGTCCGTCGTCAGCGGGCCGAGCGTATAGAACGGAGCTTCATCACAGATCTCCTGCTGAAGGTCGATGTTCTCCTTGATCTTGTGCATCGGGACATGCCCCGGGCCCTCGATCATGGTCTGTACGTTGAAACGCTTCGCGACCCTGTTGAGTTCCCCGAGCGTCCTCAACTCCGCGAACTGCGCAGCGTCGTTGGCGTCCGCGATCGAACCGGGCCGGAGCCCGTCGCCCAGCGAGTACGTGACGTCGTACGCCGCGAGGATCTCGCAGAGTTCCTCGAAGTTCTCGTACAGGAACGACTCCTTGTGGTGTGCCAGGCACCAGGCCGCCATGATCGAGCCGCCGCGCGAGACGATGCCGGTCTTGCGGTTCGCGGTGAGCGGGACGAACGGCAGCCGCACGCCCGCGTGGACGGTCATGTAGTCCACGCCCTGCTCGGCCTGCTCGACGACCGTGTCCTTGTAGATCTCCCAGGTCAGCTCTTCGGCCCGCCCGTCGACCTTCTCCAGCGCCTGGTAGAGCGGGACCGTGCCGATGGGGACGGGGGAGTTCCGCAGCACCCACTCGCGCGTGGTGTGGATGTTGCGGCCGGTGGACAGGTCCATGACCGTGTCGGCGCCCCAGCGGGTCGCCCAGGTCATCTTCTCGACCTCCTCCTCGATGGAGGAGGTGACCGCGGAGTTGCCGATGTTGGCGTTGACCTTCACCAGGAACCGCTTGCCGATGATCATCGGCTCGATCTCCGGGTGGTTGACGTTGGCCGGCAGCACGGCCCGGCCCGCCGCGATCTCCTCGCGGACGACCTCGGGAGAAACGTTCTCCCGGATGGCCACGTACTCCATCTCCGGCGTGACCTCGCCCCTCCTGGCGTACGCGAGTTGCGTCACCGCCTGTCCGTCACGGCTGCGCCGGGGCTGGCGCGGACGCCCCGGGAAGACCGCGTCGAGGTTGCGCAGTCCGCCCCGCGGCGAGGTGTGCTTGACCCCGTCGTCCTCGGGGCGGACGGGTCGGCCCGCGTACTCCTCGGTGTCGCCACGGGCGATGATCCAGTTGGCCCGGAGGGCTCCGAGGCCCCTGCGTACGTCGGTGTCGACGGTCGGATCGGTGTACGGGCCGGAGGTGTCGTACAGGGTGACCGACTGCCCGTTGGTGAGATGCACCTGACGGACCGGCACCCGCAGGTCGGGGCGCGAACCCTCGACATACGCCTTGTGCCAGCCGATGGACTTCCCGGCCTCGCCGTTCTCGCCGTTCTCGGGCGAAGCAGTCACTTCACCGTTCTCGGCCGAGGCGAACGCCCCGTCCGTCGGGCTGGAGGCAGGCGTGCGTGCGTCCTTGTTGGTCATGAGACCTACTCCCTACGCCGGCATTACCCGGTAACAGGTTCGGCGGTCGACGCAGCGATTTCCGTCCGGCGATGTTCCACGTGAAACATCGCGTCTACGGAGGTCAGCGCCCTCTCAGCCCGGTGCTCCGAGCTCCCGCGTGTGCAAAGGTGTCTCCACGCTAGCGTCAGATGTGGCGCGGTGAACAGTGGGCCCCGGCTGTTCTTGCGATGATCGGTCGGTGACCACGACGCAACAGCCCCCACTCCCACCGTCCGAACCGCCCCATGGACACGGCCACGACGGCCATGGGCACGGCGGCGGACCCGGGCAGCACGGACCCCATGGCCCGGGAGCGGGCAGTGGCGGAGGCAGGCCCGGCGGTGGTGACGGTGACGGACCGGGTGGCGGTGGGCATGGCCACTCGCACAGTCATGGGCCCGCAGCGCCTGTCTCGATGCATCTGCGCAAGGTCATCGCGGCTGTGCTGATCCCCTTCGCGGCGGCGGTCGTCGTCGGCCTCGTGGTCCTCTGGCCCGGCGGCGCCCCCGGGCACGAGCGCACCGGTGTCGGCTTCGACCGGCAGACCCAGCAGGCCACGGTGACCAAGGTCGACAAGGTCGACTGCAAATCGGTGAACGCCTCGGGGGAGACGCCGACCGGCGACACGTCGACCGCCGAGGGCTCGTCGGCACAGCAACAGGCGTCCGGCAGCTGCAAGAAGGCGACGGTCCGGGTCGACACCGGCAAGGACAAGGGCCGTACGTTCACGGAGATCGTCCAGCCGGACTCCTCGCGGCAGCTGGAGCAGGGCCAGGAGGTGATCGTCGCCTATGCGCCGGACGCCCCCAAGGAGCTCCAGTACTCGGTCACCGACGTGAACCGCAAACTCCCGATGACGCTGCTCGCCGGGATCTTCGCCGTCGCCGTGGTCGTCGTGGGCCGGATGCGCGGCGTCATGGCGCTGGTCGCACTGGCCGCCAGCTTCCTGATCCTGACGTTCTTCATCCTCCCCGCGATCCTTCAGGGCTCGAACCCCCTGGTCGTGGCGGTGGTCGGGGCGAGCGCCATCATGCTGATCGCGCTCTACCTGTGCCATGGTCTGTCCGCCCGTACGTCGGTGGCGGTGCTCGGCACCCTGCTCTCCCTGTTGCTGATCGGGCTGCTCGGCTCGCTGTTCATCGACTGGGCCGCGCTGACCGGCAACACGGACGACAACACCGGTCTGATCCATGGGCTGTACCCGTCCATCGACATGAGCGGCCTGCTGCTCGCGGGCATCATCATCGGCTCGCTGGGTGTGCTCGACGACGTGACGGTGACGCAGACCTCGGCGGTCTGGGAGCTGCACGAGGCCAATCCGACGATGGGCTGGCGCGGGCTGTACCGCGCGGGCATCCGCATCGGCCGCGACCACATCGCGTCGGTCGTCAACACGCTCGTCCTGGCCTATGCGGGCGCCGCGCTGCCGCTGCTGCTGCTCTTCTCCATCGCGCAGAGCAGTGTGGGGACGGTGGCCAACAGCGAGTTGGTCGCCGAGGAGATCGTGCGCACGCTCGTCGGCTCGATCGGACTGGTCGCCTCCGTGCCGGTGACCACCGTTCTCGCCGCCCTGGTGGTCTCGGCGGACCGCCCGGGCCCCGCCGCCCCGGCACAACAGGAACAGCCGCAGCCGCTGCCCCAGTCGGGCGTCAAGGCGCCTCTGCGTGGCGGGAGCGGCCGCCGCCGCAAGCACTGACCCCGGCCCCTGCCGGATCCGGTTGTCGAAAGTCGAGAGTCGAGAGTCGAGAAGAAGCGTTACGGCAGTCAGCGATGCCGCGAAGGAACAAGAGATATGACGTACGGCCGACGCCGGGCGGGCTGAGAACGCGTCACACCCGTACGGGAGGACATACAGCGAGGCAGCGTCACGCCCGCCTCAGCCCCGTACCGCTTCAGCCGGCGCTCTGTTCCTCCGCCAGGATGCGGTTCAGCGCCTCGTCGAGGTGCGTGTCGAAGTCCGCGAGGGAACGCTCCTGGCCCAGCGGCACCAGCCGGTCCGTACGGTCGAGGAACGCCAGCAGCGGCGCCGTCCCGCAGCGGAACAACGCATGGTCGCAGCCCACCTGAAGCCGGATCAGCACGTCCCCGAACCCCTCGGTGTCGGCGGGAGCGATGTGCACATCGCCGTCCCCGCACGCCCGGCCCACCCCGTCGATCAGCAGCTCCCGGCCGAAGGCCCAGGTCACCGGGGCGTCGCCGGGCAGGTGGAAGGTCAGCCGCACGGCATAGGGATCACAGGTCTCGTAGCGCAGCTCCACCGGGATGCGAAAGGACAGCTCCTCCGAGACGACGAAGCTCATCATGACCTCTGCCTGTACTACCGACTCGCGCATCGCCTACCCCGTCGTTCGCCTTCGACTGGCCGGGAATCATCCACCTGACACTGCTGGCATCTTGCTGAAAGTACACACCAGATCACAAGGAGTGAGTTTTCAGATGCTGATAGAGAGCGAGAGTGTCCCCAGCAGCCTGCCGATCTCGCTCTGCAATCGGCGTGCCGCCGGCAGCAGTCGGTCGGCCTGGTGGGCCGGCAGGGAAATGGCGATCGTGGCCGCAGTACTGCCCACTGTGATCGGAATCGCGGCGCAGACCGTACCCAGCGCGTACTCCTGACGCTCGATCACGGGCTGCATTCGTCGCGCGGATTCGAGGCGTCGCAACAGAGTTCGATCGTCACGCACCGTATATGGCGTGATGGACCGGACGGAGTAGCGGTCGACGTGGTCCCGACGGGCATCGTCGTCGAGCTGGGACAGCAGACACTGGCCGATCGCGTGCGCGTGACCCGTCTCGCGGAAGTCGGCCCACTCCTCGACGGCGGGATTGGCCGGGGTGTCGGCGACGCACTGGACCTCGATCTCACCGTCGCGGTAGAGCGCGTAGTACACGGGCGCGCCGATCGAGTCACGGCACTGCGCGAGTGCGTCGGCGACCATGCTGCGACGTTTCTGCTGGGCACCGCTGTTGCTCAACCGCTCGACCGCCTCACCGAGGAAGAACAGGCCCTTCTCCCGGCGTAGATAGCCCTCGTGGGCCAGGGTGCGCAGCAAGTGGTACGCGGTGGGCAGAGCGAGCCCGGCCTCCCGGGCGAGCTGTTTCGCGGGCGCCCCGTGCTCATGGCGGGCGACGGACTCCAGGAGGCGCATCGCGCGCTGCACTGATCCGATGAGGGTCGTGGGATGGGGCTCGGAGGAAGGGATGTGCGGTCCTACGGGTGCGGTGTCAACCGTGGCCAAGGGTTACTCCCGAAGCGCGAGGGGGGCCGCCCGTGCGGGGGTAACACGGGAGGGATCGGAGCGCCGCTCGCGGGAATCAACCCCGCGTCGAATTCCGGACTTTAACCGTCTGCCACCGCTCGCAGACGGCCTGTGCCGAAACTTCCCTCGCCCGAGGGAACTGCCTGTTCCTGTTACCGCCGGCCGGTTGCCGACCGGCGGGTCTCCCCTGGCCTACCAGTCGCTCCTCGACGAAGAGCTCGACATGAACTTCCGTACGACGTAGATCAGTCCGCCGACCAGTGCCACGAAGACCAGCAGCTTGAAGAGCAGGGTGATCACGATCCCGACAACGCTCATGATCAGGCCGCCGAACACGACCAGGGCGATGACCGGCACCGCGACCCACTTAACCCACCACGGCACACCCGCGAAGATCTCTCGCATCGCCCTTGCTCCTTGTCTCTCTGCCCGTTTCCGAGTGCTGTCCCGGCCCGCTCCCGAAGGGTGACGGGGCTCGAATGTCCTGCTCTCGATGCTAGGCGCGGCAGGGTGCCGGCGGGGGCCTCGCACCCCTTGTCCTCCCCTGAACGTTCCCCTAGGGAACCCTGAGGCGGACGTCAGCTCTCCGGCGGAGAGAAGACCACCACAACCCGCAGATCCTCGCTGATGTGGTGGAACTTGTGGGCCACCCCCGCGGGCACGTAGACGACGCTGCCGCGGGCCACCTGGGTCGTCTCCATGCCGACCGTGATCGCGGCGCGGCCGCTGACGACGAAGTACACCTCGTCCTGGCGGTGGGGCTGCTGAGGGTCCTGGGTGCCCGCGTCCAGCGCGTACAGGCCGACCGACATGTTCTTCTCACGCAGAAACTGGAGGTACGCGCCGTCGTTGGCGGCGCGCTCCGCCTCCAGTTCGTCCAGCCGGAATGCCTTCATCGCCCTTGTCCGCCCTTGCCCCGCTGCTCGTAGTCGATCTCGTCTGTCACGATCAGACACATGAAGAATTTCGTAGTCAAGACGATCGCCAACGCGGGCGCCCTGGCCGTCGCCGTGTGGCTTCTGGACAAGATCACCCTGTCCGGTGGCAGCACGGGCAAGGAGATAGGCACGCTGCTGCTCGTCGCACTGGTCTTCGGCCTGGTCAACTTCCTGGTCAAGCCGATCGTGCAGGTGCTCACGTTCCCGCTGTTCATTCTCACGCTCGGCCTGATCACGCTGGTGGTCAACGCCCTGATGCTGCTGCTGACCTCGTGGCTGGCGGACAAGCTCGACCTGAGCTTCCACGTCGACGGCTTCTGGACCGCTGTCCTGGGCGGCCTGATCATCTCCATCGTCTCCTGGGCGCTGAACGTCGTCCTCCCCGACGAGGACTGAGCGATCCGATGCCCTATCGCGTGTGCTTCGTCTGCACGGGCAACATCTGCCGCTCCCCGATGGCCGAATCCGTCTTCCGCGCGCGGGTGGCGGAGGCCGGGCTCGACGGCCTGATCGAGGTGGACAGCGCCGGCACCGACGGCTGGCACGAGGGCGACGGCGCCGACCCGCGCACCGTCTCCGTCCTCGAAGCAGGCGGCTACGAAGGCGGCCATGCGGCCCGCCGGTTCCACGCCGACTGGTTCACCCGGCTCGACCTGGTCATAGCCCTCGACGCCGGCCACCTGAAGGCCCTGCGCCGCCTCGCCCCCACAGAGGCGGACGCCGAGAAGGTGCGGCTGCTGCGCTCGTACGACCCTGCCGTCGCGTTGGCCTCGGGGGCCGACCTCGACGTGCCGGACCCCTACTACGGGGGCCTGGACGGCTTCGAGGAGTGTCTTGAGATGGTGGAGGCGGCGAGTCCCGGCCTGCTCGCCGCGGTACGGGAGCAAGTGGAGGGACAGGCGGTATGACAGATTCCGTTACGGGAGCCGGTGACGGCACACGCGCGGTGCGGGCAGGGCTGCCCGAGCCCGTCAAGCACGAGCCGACCCTCCCGGGGCCGGTCTTCGCCGCCCACTTCCATCTGCCGGGCGACCCCACGGGCCCGTACACCTACGGCCGCGACGAGAACCCGACCTGGACGCACCTGGAGCGCGCCATCGGCGAGCTGGAGGCACCGGGGCGTGATGACGTCCAAACGCTCGTCTTCGCCTCCGGCATGGCCGCCATCTCGGCCGTCCTCTTCTCCCAGCTGAGCGCCGGTGACACGGTCGTGCTGCCCGACGACGGCTACCAGGTGCTGCCGCTCGTGCGCGCGCAGTTGGAGGCGTACGGAATCGAGGTGCGCACCGCCCCGACCGGCGGCGACGCCCAGCTCGACGTCCTGGACGGCGCGAAGCTGCTGTGGATCGAGACTCCGTCCAACCCGGGTCTCGACGTGTGCGACGTACGGCGGCTCGTCGAGGCGGCACACGCGCGCGGCTGTCTGGTCGCCGTCGACAACACCCTGGCGACCCCGCTCGGGCAGCGCCCACTGGAACTGGGCGCCGACTTCTCCGTGGCCAGCGGCACCAAGCAGCTCACCGGGCACGGCGACATCCTTCTGGGGTACGTCACCGGTGGCGACGCCGCGGCGATGGCCTCCGTACGGCGCTGGCGCAAGATCGTCGGGGCGATTCCCGGGCCCATGGAGGCATGGCTCGCGCACCGCTCCATCGCGACGCTCCAACTGCGTGTGGAGCGGCAGAACGCCAATGCGCTGGTGATCGCCGAGGCCCTGCGCGACCGGCACGAGGACCTCGGGGTCCGCTATCCGGGGTTGCCCGGCGACCCCTCGCACAAGATCGCCTCGCAGCAGATGCGGCGCTTCGGGTGCGTGGTGTCGTTCACGCTGCCCACGCGCGCGCGTGCCGACCGTTTTCTCGACGCGCTGCGGCTGGTGGACGACGCGACCAGCTTCGGCGGTGTGCGGTCGACGGCCGAGCGCCGCGGTCGCTGGGGCGGTGACGCGGTGCCGGAGGGCTTCATCCGTTTCTCGGCCGGTGCCGAGGATCCTCAGG
Organism: Streptomyces sp. NPDC020747; assembly: GCF_044334695.1. Lineage (NCBI taxonomy): Bacteria > Bacillati > Actinomycetota > Actinomycetes > Kitasatosporales > Streptomycetaceae > Streptomyces > Streptomyces sp. NPDC020747. Next base: position 239,034 of record NZ_JBIRTJ010000003.1, read on the forward strand.
ACCTCGTGGCCGATGTGCTGCGCGCGCTCGACGAGTCCTCGCAGTGAACGCCCGCTGAGTCGCCGGTCAGTAGCGGGCACGTACGGCGGACGGTCCGAGCCTCCCCCCTCGTGGCTCGGACCGTCCCGGTTCTGCGCGCGAAGAACCGCGCGAACAAGGCTAGTTGACTCTGTGTCAGTGTCCAATCACAGTAGCGACAGAGACCTATCGACATATTTATAGTTGGGGGCTTCCGGGGAGCTGGAGAGAGAAGGGACGCCATGGATCTGGCCTTGCTGCGGACCTTCGTGACCGTGCACCGGGCCGGCTCCTTCACCCGCGCGGCCGCTCTGCTGGGCCTCTCGCAGCCTGCCGTCACCTCCCAGATCCGAACCCTCGAACGACAGCTGGGACGCCCTCTCTTCCTGCGTCAGGCCCGTGGAGTGACCCCTACGACCATGGGCGACGAACTCGCCCACAAGGCGGCACCCCATCTCGACGCCCTGGTGGAGATCACCGAGACCGGCATCGACGAGGACTCCTCCGAGCGCACGCTCCATCTCGCCGGGCCGCCGGAGTTCACCGCCGAACGCGCCCTGCCCGCGCTCACCGAGCTGACCGGGGACGACGGCCAGGGCTTCGCGCTGCGGGCCTCCTTCGGAAATGCGGAGGAGACGCTGGAGGGGCTCGCCGCCGGGCATCACGATCTGGCCATCAGTACGGCCCGCCCACGCGGAGCCCTGCTCACCGCGACTCCGCTCTGCGACGAGGAGCACGTCCTGGTCGCCGCCCCGCGCTGGGCCGAACGCCTCGGCTCCGGCTCGTTACATCACCAGGGCGAGCCCTCCCTGGAGAACTTCCCCGTGGTGGAAGTGCACGAGTCGCTGCCATTCGTCGCCCGCTACTGGGCCTCGGTCTTCGACTCCCGCCCGGCCGCCTCGGGCACCGTCATCGTCCCCGACCTGCGCGCCGTCCTCGCCTGCGCGACCACCGGCGCCGGGCTCGCGGTGCTACCGCGCTATCTGTGCGCACCGGCCCTGGAGCGGGGAGACGTGGTCGCGCTGACCGAACCCGCGGTGCCTCCGCTTCGTACGTACTTCCTGGTGGTGCGCACCGGCACACTGGCCATGCCGCATATTGCGCGGGCGCACGAGTGGCTCATGCGCGCCGCCATAGACTGGGCATGACCAAGATGCATCACCTCGTCAAGAGGGCGATGTTTCACGTGGAACCAACTGGGCCACATTTCTCCCATGACCGTCCGACCCGTGGTCAAGCGCACCGCCCGGGCCGTCCTTCTGGACGGCAATGACCTGGTCCTCATCAAGCGGACCAAGCCCGGCGTCGATCCCTACTGGCTCACGCCCGGCGGCGGGGTCGAGCCGGAGGACACGACCGTCGTCGACGCACTCCATCGTGAGGTGCACGAGGAACTCGGCGCCAAGGTCACCGATGTGGTGCCCTGCTTCGTCGACACCGTCGAGCACATCGGCGAGGATGCGGGCACGACCGGCGTGAAGGTCCAGCACTTCTTCGTCTGCCGCCTGGAATCCATGGACCCCTCGCTGCGCCACGGCCCCGAGATCGACGAGCCCTGCGGAGAGTACGAGATCGTGCGGATCCCCTTCACCCGCGTGGGCATCGCTTCGGTCCATCTCGTACCGCTGTCGCTGCGGCACTATCTCGACGGGAACATCGAGGGCGTCCTGGCGATGCACGCACCCGATCTGGGCTGACGACCGGCTCGGAGTCAGTCTCCGGTCACGGCGAGTTCTTCCACCGCGTCGTGACGGATCCGTTCCGCCGGGATACCGATGTCCCTGAGTGCGTCGAATCCGCTGCGGATCATGCCGGGCGGTCCCGACAGATACGCGTCGTACTCGTTCCACGGCCCGTACTCTCGTACGGCGTCGGGGAGGTGCCGATGCCCGTGGTGGTCGACTATCGGGCGCACCGCGAGCCAGGGGTGGCTCTGCTGAAGCCGGAGCATCGTGTCGATGTCGTACAGGTCGTGATCGGTGCGGGCTCCGTAGAACACCTCGACCGGGCGTCGCTCGCCGTGCTCGGCGACGTCCTCGACGAGGGCCTTTATCGGCGCTATGCCGGTACCGCCGCCCAGGCAGAGCAGGCCGTTGTCGGTCGTGTGGTCGACGGTCATCGAGCCGGCCGGGGGGCCGAGTCGGATGACGTCGCCGGGGCGGGCGCGGTGCACCAGCGCGTTGGATACCCAGCCCGCGGGAATCGCCTTCACGTGGAACGACAGCAGGCCGTCGGAGCGGGGCGCCGAGGCGAACGAGTAGTGCCGCCAGATCCGCGGCCACCAAGGGGTCTCCACGCTCGCGTACTGCCCGGCGAGGAAGGGATACGGCTGGTCGGAGCGGACCGTGATGACGGCGACGTCCGGGGTCCTGAGGTCGTGCGAGATCACCTCGCCGTGCCACCAGGCCGGGGCCCGCAGTTCGTCCGCGGCCGCGGCGTCGATCATGACCTGCGAGATCGTCGTGTACGCCCGGACCCAGGCAGCCTCGGTCTCCCCGTCCCAGACCGAGGCGGCGAACCGGCTGAGCGAGCCGATCAGGCACTCGCCGACGGCCGGGTAGTGCTCGGGGCGGGTGCCGTACTTGCGGTGGCCACGACCGAGGTTCTTCAGATACGCGACCAGGACCTCGGTGTTGTCGATGTGCTCGGCAGCGGTCAGCAGTGCCCGCAGGAGCCGGTCCCGCTGAGTGTCCATCGCGGCGGGGAAGAGCTGGCGCAGTTCCGGGTGCCGCACGAAGAGCAGCGCGTAGAAGTACGAGGTGACCTTGTCGGCGACGGGACCCACCTCGGCCATGGTCCGGCGGATGAGGATGGCGTCGGGGGAGGCGGCCTGTGCTGGGGCAGGAACGGCCACCGCGACAGAGGAAGGGGCGAAGCGCTGGTCGGGAACGCGGGGCGCGCGGTCGGGCCCGGGTGGGACGGGAGGACCGGTGTGGGCCTGCGGGCTGGGAGGACCCGTGTACGCCTGCGGGGCGGGTATCGCCTCGTGGGTCATTGCCGGCGTCGCGCTCGGGCCGACAGGAGCGGCCCCGGCGTGCGGGGCCTCGGCATGTGCATGGGGAACGACGGCCTGGGTGGCGTCGGCAGGAACGAGCCTGGCGCCGGTGGGGCCACCGCGGGTGTGGCCGCCGTCGGGGGAGCCCGCGTGGCGACCGAGCGTGTCCGTGGCCCCGGTGTCGGCCTGCTCGGTGTCGGAGGCGATCTCGTCGGTCAGGGGTATTCGTTGCCGCGTCGAGGCGTCGGCGCCTGTCGCGGTCCTGCCGACGGGGCGCAACGCGGCGAGGCGGTGGCCCTCGGGCGCTTCCTTCTCGCCGCTCGCGGGCGGCTCGGGCGGCTTGTGCGGCGTGAACCAGCCGCCCGCGCCGCTACCCCCTGAAGTGCCGTTGTCGGCCGACGTGGTGGTCGGAGCGTCCATGCTGTGCCTCGCCTCGAACATCTTTCGGTCGGTCTGCACACTTCCTCGATCGGAAGATGCCTGCTTTCCCCCGCAGACTGCTTTGCTTTCCCTGTTCCGCCCCGTCGCCCCATGGCGGCCACATTGAACCTCGGAATCCCGCACCCTACGGACAAGTAAGCCAAGAGTGTGACATTGGCCGCACTACCGCCATCGCAGCATCTCACCCTGTACCAACACCCCGGCCATGTAACCGGAAATGCGAGTCTTCGATCTCTCTGTCTCGTTAGGCTGCATCACCCTTTGTTCGCCCCGGCGGGATGCGCGGACATCACACCGGACACGAACCGGAGTCGACCATACCGGCCGCTGTCCGGCACACAAGTCCCCGCTTACCCGCGTCGGTAACTGAAGGGGGACCGGGCCGTCGATTCCTTCAATTACCGGGCAGGGCACACCAATTCATAGGCATCCCGCAGATCCCGCCCCACGTAGGAGTGGGTGGCGAGACCTTCCAGATGCAGATCCGCGTTGACGGCGACGGTTACCGGAACCACTCCGAACAGGTCCCTGTCCGACATCGAGTCGCCGTACGCGACGCAATCGGCCCTAGCCACCCCGAACTCCGCGCAGAGCAGGTCGGCGATCCGCACCTTGGCCGCCGCGCTCAGGACCCCGACAGGATCCACCGGCTCGGTGAACGGCACCGCGGGAAAGCGTGATCCATACGCCGCGTGTGCACCCCAGCCAGTCAGCCGCTCGACGAAGAAGGAGGGGGAGAGCGAGATGACGGCGCAGTAGTCGCCGCTCCCCCTGATCTCCGCCCACACGTCCTGGATGCCCTCCAGCCACGGCGCACTGGCGAATGCCGTCGCCACATGCGCCTCGGTGAGATCTTTCCAGAGGGCGTGTACCTGCGTCGCGTACTCCGGCGGGCCTATGAGACCCGCGCCGATCGCTGCGTCAAGCGCCACGGTCTCGGCTTCCAGGCCGAGCTGCCGGGAGATCTCCACGGGCGCCGAGGTGCCGTGCAGCAAGGTTCCGTCCAGATCGAAGAGATGAAGTCTCGCCATGTACGCCGAGGCTAGTACGTGGGGTTACTCCCGCCGGCAGACGTACTCTCCGCTCCCGCCCGGCACGGTGTTTCACGTGAAACTAAGCCGCCCCGCACGCCGGGCCACCCTCGTCGTCCATGTAGCCGCCTCCGCGGGCTGGCTCGGGCTCACGCTCGGGCTGCTCGCGCTGGGGATCACCGCGACCACCACAGGGTCCGCGGTGACCGTGGAGGCCTCCGTCCGTGCCATGAAGCTGTTCGCCGACTGGCTCCTGCTTCCCCTCGCGTTCCTCACGCTCGTAAGCGGTCTCGTGTTGTCCCTGGGCACGCCGTGGGGGCTGGCGAGGCACCGCTGGGTCTACATCAAGTTCTGGCTGACCCTGGCCACGACCACCGCCACTGTCTTCGCACTGCGCCCCGGAGTCGGTGCCGCCGTCACCGCTGTTTCAGCAGGTGGCCCGCTGCCTGATGCCGGTGACGTGCTGTTCGGTCCGATCGTCTCGCTGTGCGCCTACCTGTTCATGACGGTGATCTCGGTCCTCAAGCCCTGGGGACCGACCCGGCGTGGACGGAGGCTGCGTGAGCAGAAGTCAGCCGGGCAGAAGCCGCGCGGGCAAAAGATCAGTGCGGCTGACCGGAAACCGGTGGACGCCGAGCGGGCATCTCAGACAGCCTGACCTGCGTGTCGACTCCTTCCTCCGCCTTCCAGCCCATCCGCCGTCTGACGCCACGCGATCTCTCCGCCTGCGCCGATCTCTCCGAGAACCGCGGCTGGCCCCGCGAGGAACACAAGTGGGGCCTCCTGCTCACGGCCGGCACGGGTTACGGCATCGACGACCCCGACGGGGGCCTCGTCACCGCCTGCGTCGTGACCTCGTACGGCCCCCAGGACCGCCCTTCCCTGGCCGCGATCGGCATGGTGCTCGTCGCCGAGCGGCACGCCCGCCAGGGCGTCGGACGCCGGCTGATGCGGCACGTCGTCGCCGAGCTGGGCACCACACCGGTGACGCTGCACGCGACGCCGTACGGGCGCCCCCTCTACGAGGAACTGGGGTTCAAGACCACGGGACGGGCCGAGATGGTCCGCGGCCACTTCGTCCAGGGCGGCCCGGAGCCCGAGGTGGCCACGCGTGCCGCCACGGCCGAGGACCTCACCGCGATCCTCCGGCTCGACGAAGAGGTCTTCGGTACCGACCGCACGCACATGATCACGCGCTTGCCCGCCTTCGCCGACCAGCTCCGTGTCGCCGAGGAGGACGGCCGGATCATCGGCTACGCGGCCGCCTGGCCCAACTTGGACAACCATGTCGTGGGGCCGCTGATCGCCCGGGACACGGAGACGGCCAAGGCGCTCATCGCCTCGCTGGCCGCCCACGTCGACGGACCTCTGCGCATCGACATCGACGTACGGCACGAGGAGTTGCTGACGTGGGTGAAGGAACGCGGGCTCGCCTCCCTGAGTTTCAACGCCGTCATGACGTACGGCATCGCGGAATTGCCGGGCGACTGGACCCGGCGGTTCGCTCCGCTCACGGTGGCCGCAGGCTGAAGGGCCGAGGGTGAGCTCGGCCGACGTCCGAGAGCTCGGCGGCTGAGAACTCCGCGGTTGCCGGCCCGGCGGTCGAGAGCCGGCGGCCAACCGAAAACGCCTGCCCCGGACAGGGCAGGCGTTTTCGGTGTTCCCGGCGCTACGGCGCCTTCGAGCGCTCCTAGGTGAGCGTCTCCAACGCGGCGGTGGCGAAGGCATGGTCCTGCTCCGGAGCGCCGCCGCCGACTCCGATCGCACCGATCGGACGGCCGTCGCGGTGGACCGGGACACCGCCCGCGATGAAGAGCAGTGGCCGGTCGAGGGCGGTGGGCAGGGTGTGGAAGAGGCCACCCGGCTGCACGGCGTCGACGAGGTCGGCGGTGGGGGTGTCCAGCTGCAGTGCCGTGTAGGCCTTGCGGGTGCTGGTCTCACCGGAGATCAGCACGGCCCGGTCGTCGCGCCGGAAGGCGAGCAGGTTGCCGCCCGCGTCGAGGACGGTGACGCTGACCGTCGCATCCGCGGCTTCCGCGGCACGACGGGCTGCCGTGACGAGAGCCTCGGCGTCCTGGATGGTCAGCGGGGCAACGGTGGTGGTGCTCATGAGCCTGTTCTCCTTGATGGTGGTGCTGTGTGTGTGGGGGGTGGCGGTTGGCAGGGTGGTGGCGTGTGGGGGCAGCGGTCCGCCGAGGTGCGGGTGAAGGCTTCCTCGGGGCTTCGGTCGGACGCCGGGACAGCTCCAGCCCGGCGTCCGACCCCACCAGGGCGGATACGACCGCCCTGGCAGCGCGTCAGTGGTGAACAGCGGCCTTCTGCTGCGCGGACTCCGCCTGTGTTACCCCGGTGACGACCAGGCCGTCGGTTGCGTTGCCGGCGTCGGCCCGACGCTCCAGCGCGGCCGAGAGGACGGCGAGCACGAGAGCGGAGGCGGCCAGCACGGCGCCGACCCAGTTGGGGGCGGTGTAGCCGAGGCCGGCCGCGATGACGAGGCCGCCGAGCCAGGCGGAGAGGGCGTTGCCGAGGTTGAAGGCGCCGATGTTCACGGCGGAGGCGAGCGTCGGGGCACCGTGCGCCTGGTCGAGCACCCGCTTCTGGAGCGGCGGGACGGTGGCGAACCCGAGGGCACCGATCAGCGTGATGGTCACGGCCGCCGCGACCTTGTTGTGCGCGGTGAGCGTGAAGAGGGCGAGTACGACCGCGAGGGCGCCCAGGGAGACGTACAGCATCGGCATCAGGGCGCGGTCGGCGAACCTGCCGCCGACGAGGTTGCCGCCGACCATGCCGAGGCCGAAGAGGACGAGCAGCCAGGTGACGGAGCCGTCGACGAAGCCGCCCACGTGCGTCATCATCGGCGCGATGTAGGTGATCGCCGCGAAGACCCCGCCGAAGCCAAGCACGGTCATCGCCATGGCGAGCAGAACCTGGACGTTCTTGAACGCGGCCACCTCATGACGCAGGCGCACACCTTCGGGCCTGGGCATGTCGGGGACGAGCTTGGCGATGCCCGCCAGGCCGAGGACGCCCAGGAAAGCGACGATCGTGAACGTCACGCGCCAGCCGACGGACTGGCCGATGAGAGTGCCCAGCGGTACGCCGACGACGTTGGCGACGGTGAGGCCCGTGAACATCATCGAGATGGCGCCGGCCTTCTTGTCGGGCGCGACGAGGTCCGCGGCGACGACCGAGCCGATGCCGAAGAAGGCACCGTGCGCGAGCGAGGCGACCACGCGACCGATCAGCATCACGGAGAAGTTGGGAGCGACGGCGGAGAGCAGGTTGCCGACGATGAAGAGCCCCATCAGGAGCATCAGCATCCGCTTGCGGGACACCCTGGTGCCGAGGACGGTCATGATCGGTGCGCCGAACATGACGCCGAGCGCGTAGCCGGTCACGAGGAAGCCCGCGGTGGGGATGGAGACACCGAAGTCACCGGCGACCTCGGGCAGCAAGCCCATGATCACGAACTCGGTGGTTCCGATTCCGAAGGCCCCGATCGCGAGGGCAAGAAGCGCGAGAGGCATGGGGGAGAACCTTCCCAGACGATTGCAGGAGCGCCTTACATGCGTTGACAATACTTGCAGACGCCGATTAATTGCAAGCGCGGACTATTGCGGCAGTGCTCTATCCTGGTGTCAGCCGCTCCGGTACGGAGGAGAACGCCATGACAGCGACAGACCCCGCGCTCACCGCCCTCGCCCAGGGCTGGTGCGCCCTCTCCCTGCTGCACGGGAGGATCGAGGCGCACATGGAACGGGCTCTGCAGACCGAGCACGACCTGAGCGTGCGCGAGTACTCGCTCCTCGACGTCCTCAGCCGTCAGCACGACGGCGACGGCGGCCATCTCCAGATGAAGCAGGTCGCGGACGCGGTCGTCCTCAGCCAGAGCGCCACCACACGACTGGTGACCCGCCTCGAGGACCGCGGGCTGCTCTCGCGCTACCTGTGCCCGACCGACCGTCGAGGCATCTACACGAACGTCAGCGAGGCGGGCCTCAAGCTGCTCGACGAGGCCCGGCCCACCAATGACACCGCCCTGCGCGAGGCACTCGACGCGGCGGCCAGGAATCCCGAGCTGGCTCCGCTGGTCCGCGTCGTCGAGTCGGCGAGCGTGCCGTCGCCCGCGTAGCGAGCGCGGCGTCCCAGCGCGCGCCGGGACGCGCCTGCCCTGGGGCACGTCTGCGTAGGGTGCTGCCATGGGAGATCTTGAGATACGACCGGCTGCCCCGGACGACGTCCCTGCCATCGTCGCAATGCTCGCCGACGATCCTCTGGGAGCGCAGCGCGAGTCAACGGACGACCTGAGCCCCTATCTGGCCGCCCTGGAGCGCCTGAGCGGCGATCCGAACCAGCATCTGGTCGTCGCCGTGCGCGAGTGCCGCGTCGTCGGCACGCTCCAACTCACGATCATTCCGGGGCTCTCCCGCAAGGGCGCGACCCGCTCGATCATCGAAGGCGTGCGCGTCCATGCCGACGAGCGCGGCAGCGGCCTGGGCACCCGCTTCATCGAGTGGGCGATCGACCGTTCCCGGAGCGAGGGCTGCCAGTTGGTGCAGCTGACCTCCGACGTCAGCCGCACCGACGCCCACCGGTTCTACGAACGGCTCGGCTTCACGGCGTCCCACGTCGGGTTCAAACTGCAGCTCTGAGGTAGGCGTGTCCCGGCCGCCGAGTCGGTGCACAGGTCCGGGTGCGCCGAAGGGCGCCTTGTTTCACGTGAAACATCACGCCCCGCCACGCAGCTCACCCATCGCATGGCGGCTAACGGATCCCGCGCCACCCCTCAGGATCCACGCCACCCGGCACGGAAGCCCCCTCCTCGTACGGCTGCCGCGTGAACACGAACGACCCGAGGTCCAGGTGGTCCACCGATCCATCGGGGCGCCGTACAGCCCTCAGCGCCTCCCCCGCGTAGTAGCCGTCGAGTCCCGTCCAGGTTCCGTCTCCGTTGGCCCGGAAACGCGAACGCCGGCCGTTGCCCGACAGGGGACCGAGCGAGACGCCGCCTTCGGCCGTGAGGCGCAGCGCGAAGGCGTGCGTTCCCCAGTACCACGGTCCTGCCAACTCCAGTACGGAACGGTCGACTTCAGGCAGCGGCTGCCACGGCTCGGGGATCCGGGGCTCTGCCTCGGCGACGATACGTACGAGATCGGCGGCGACCGTGAACACGGGCGGGCCGGAGGTGCAGTTGGCGAGCACGACGGCGGCCAGGTCGTCCTCGACGCTGATCATGAGACCGGCGAGGAAGCCGGGGAGGGAACCGGAATGCCCCGTGAGCATCCGGCCGTCCCGGTACTGGACCTGCATACCGAGGCCGTACGCGCTGCCGGCTGCCACCTCTTCGGTTTCGGCCGGAGCGGCGGGCGTACGCATCTCCCGTACGGACTCGGCGCTCAGCACTCGGTCGTCGCCCTTGGTAAGGAAGGCTGCGAAGCGCGCCAAGTCGCCCGTGGTCGACCAGAGTTGACCCGCCGGTGCCATCCGGCCCAGGTCCTCGACGGGCTCCGGCAGCATCACGTCCGCCCAGGGATGCACGGCCCAGCCGCCCGCGTGCGGTGCTTGCGGCTCCGCACCCGTGCGGTGCAGCCCCAGCGGTTCGAGCACCTCGTTCCGCAGGGCCTCCTCCCACGGGGCGCCCCTCAGCTCCTCCACCAGCGCGCCCAGCAACGTATAGCCGGGGTTCGAGTAGTGGAACCGCCGCCCGGCGGGATGCCGGTGCGGCTGTTCGCCCAGCACGTCGGCGAGCTCGGGACGCAGTGATCCGGGGGTGCGCTCCCACCAGGGGGAGGGCGATTCGGCCGCCAATCCGCTTGTGTGCGCGAGGAGTTCGGCGATGGTCGCCTCCCCCGCGCCCGTGCCGGGAAGATGTTTCTCCAGCGGATCCCCCAGGTCCAGGGTGCCTTCGTCACGCAGCCGCAGCACCAGGACGGCGGTGAACGTCTTGGTGATCGAACCGATCCTGTACTGCACGTTCTCGTCCGGTCCGTGCCCGTCCACCGAGGTGCGGGAACCGTGCCAGACCGTCTCTCCACCCCGGGCGACCGCCGCCACCAGCGACGGCGCCCGCCCGTCGGCCTGAGCGGTGGCGATTCGGTGCAGCAGAGCCCGGCGCGTGGCGGGAAGCAGTTCTTCCACAGAAGTCGTCATGGCCCAAGTCCACCTGCCCCGGCGTTCCGCGTCGAGCGTATTTGAGCCCGGCGCGGGATCTGGCGGACCAGAACATCCTCGGCCCCCAGGGCGAACGCTTCCACATCAGGGCCAGTTACCGACGCGACTGACCGCCGCGCACTCATCACAGTCCGGACGGACGGACGATCAGGTCTGTGCCATGTCCACGAAGCGCGAGTAGTGGCCCTGGAAGGCGACCGTGATCGTGGCCGTCGGGCCGTTACGGTGCTTGCCCACGATGATGTCCGCCTCGCCGGCGCGCGGCGACTCCTTCTCGTACGCGTCCTCGCGGTGCAGGAGGATCACCATGTCCGCGTCCTGCTCGATCGACCCGGATTCACGCAGGTCGGAGACCATGGGCTTCTTGTCCGTGCGCTGCTCGGGGCCACGGTTCAGCTGCGAAAGCGCGATCACCGGCAGCTCGAGCTCCTTGGCGAGCAGCTTGAGGTTTCGCGACATGTCGGAGACTTCCTGCTGTCGGCTCTCTGACCGCTTGCCGCCCGACTGCATCAGCTGCAGATAGTCGATGATCACGAGCTTCAGATCGGCACGCTGTTTGAGGCGACGGCACTTGGCACGGATCTCCATCATCGACAGGTTCGGAGAGTCGTCGATGTAGAGCGGAGCGGCCGAGACGTCCGGCATCCGGCGCGCGAGCCGGGTCCAGTCCTCGTCGGTCATCGTCCCGGAACGCATGTGGTGCAGGGCCACACGCGCTTCGGCGGACAGCAGACGCATCGCGATCTCGTTGCGGCCCATTTCGAGCGAGAAGATCACGCTCGGCATGTTGTGCTTGATCGAGCAGGCTCGTGCGAAGTCCAGCGCCAGCGTCGACTTACCCATGGCGGGGCGGGCGGCGATGATGATCATCTGGCCCGGGTGCAGACCGTTGGTGAGCTGGTCGAGGTCGGTGAAGCCCGTCGGCACACCGGTCATCTCCCCCGACCGCGAACCGATCGCCTCGATCTCGTCGAGCGCGCCCTCCATGATGTCGCCGAGCGGCAGATAGTCCTCGGTGGTGCGCTGCTCGGTGACCGCATAGATCTCCGCCTGGGCGCTGTTGACGATCTCGTCCACGTCGCCGTCGGCCGCGTACCCCATCTGCGTGATGCGTGTACCGGCCTCGACCAGGCGGCGCAGCACGGCCCGCTCATGAACGATCTCCGCGTAGTACTCGGCGTTCGCCGCGGTCGGGACCGTCTGGACCAGGGTGTGCAGATACGAGGCGCCGCCGACCTTGGTGATCTCGCCGCGCTTGGTGAGTTCGGCGGCGACCGTGATCGGGTCGGCCGGCTCACCCTTCGCGTAGAGGTCGAGGATCGAGCCGTAGATGGTCTCGTGCGCCGGCCGGTAGAAGTCGTGGCCCTTGAGCACCTCGACGACGTCGGCGATGGCGTCCTTCGAGAGCAGCATGCCACCGAGAACGGACTGTTCGGCGTCCAGATCCTGCGGCGGCACTCGCTCGAACGCCGAACCTCCGCCGTCCCAGGCTCCGTTGTCAGGACCGCGGTCGTGCTGGTCGTCCCTGCCCCGGCCACCGTCGCGGCGCTGGCGGGAGGCGGGCAGACGGTCACTGGGACCGCTGTCGGCCCACGGATCGTCCAAGGGCTCGGAAATACTCACCGGGCCACCTCCTCCCGTCCGCCGAGCGGACCTCGCCGTGCCCCTCATTCCTACGGCACGACACTGACAAATGAGATGCCCAACTCCGGTTCTGACGCGTCGGTTTTGTGAGGTTTCCGAGGACGGAGGAGCGAGCGGGTGCCGCACCACGGTAGGCCCGCGGGCACCGTCAGCCAATCTGGTTATCCACAGGCCATGTGGACGACGGCCCCGATGCTGTGGAGAACCCTGCAAAACCTGTGTACGACCCGGTGGACAGGCCTGTGAACAAGCACTCAGCCTTATTTCCGCACCTGCTCTGACCTGCACATATCCCGTCCACCGGCTGTGCAGAAGAAAAACTTTCCCGGTCGGATCAAGATCGATGCGAATGGCGCGACGCAGCGCATCTCGCGAGATCGTAAGTAAGGGTCACATGATACTTGCATCTCTTACCTGTGGAAGATTAGATTGATGCGCATGACACAGGCTCCCGCGGCATCCAAGGCCGCCCGGCGTCGGCACGACCGAGAGATCGTCGCGCTGGCCGTTCCGGCCTTCGGCGCACTCATAGCCGAGCCTCTCTTCCTCATGGTCGACACCGCGATCGTCGGACATCTCGGCACCGCACAACTCGCCGGTCTCGGTATCGCCTCGGCTCTCCTCCTCACAGCCGTGAGCATCTTCGTCTTCCTCGCGTACGCCACCACGGCCGCCGTCGCCCGACGGGTCGGGGCGGGCGACCTCCAGGACGCGATCCGCCAGGGCATGGACGGCATCTGGCTGGCCCTGCTGCTCGGCGCCGCCGTCATCGCCGTCGTCCTGCCCACCGCACCCGCCCTGGTGGAACTCTTCGGCGCTTCTGACACCGCCGCCCCCTACGCCACCACCTATCTGCGCATCTCGGCCCTCGGTATCCCCGCGATGCTCGTGGTCCTCGCGGCCACCGGCGTCCTTCGCGGCTTGCAGGACACAAAGACGCCCCTCTACGTCGCCATCGCGGGCTTCGTCGCCAACGGTGCCCTCAACGCGGGCCTCGTCTACGGCGCGGACCTCGGTATCGCCGGCTCCGCCTGGGGAACCGTCATGGCCCAGTACGGCATGGCCGCTGTGTACCTCCTCGTGGTGGTCCGCGGAGCACGGAAGCACGGGGCATCCCTACGACCGGACGCCGCCGGGATACGTGCCTGCGCCCAGGCCGGCACACCGCTGCTGATCAGGACCCTCTCCCTGCGCGCGATCCTGATGATCGCCACCGCCGTCGCCGCTCGCCTCGGGGACGCTGATGTCGCCGCGCACCAAATCATCCTGTCGCTGTGGAGCCTGCTCGCCTTCGCCCTCGACGCCATCGCCATTGCGGGTCAGGCCATCATCGGCCGCTATCTCGGCGCCGGAGACACCCAGGGAGCCCGCGAAGCCTGCCGCCGCATGGTGGAGTGGGGCATCGCCGTCGGCGTTGTGCTCGGCGGGCTGGTGATCGTCAGCCGCCCCCTGTTCCTACCGCTCTTCACCAGCGACTCGGTCGTCCATGACACCGCGCTGCCCGCCCTGCTCATGGTGGCGCTCTCCCAGCCGATCTGCGGAATCGTCTTCGTCCTGGACGGCGTACTGATGGGAGCAGGGGACGGCCCGTATCTCGCCTGGGCCATGATCCTCACTCTGGCGGTCTTCGCTCCCGTGGCACTGCTCGTACCTGTATTCGGCGGCGGGCTGACCGCGGTCTGGGGAGCGATGACCCTCATGATGACCGTGCGAATGCTGACCTTGTGGCTACGCACGCGCTCGGGTCGCTGGATCGTCACAGGCGCTACGCGTTGAGCACGCCCACTCCCAGCGTCCAGCGTCACGGAGGCGCGCGAGGTCGCTCGGTTTCACGTGAAACAACGAGCATTCCGCACCGTTCTCGACGACGGATTCGCTTTGTTTCACGTGAAACACCCGCCGCCTGCGTGTCACGTCGGAGGAGCTCCCTGCCCGAAGGCCCAGGCAAACAGTGAGGGCCGCACCCTTGGGGTGCGGCCCTCACATGTACTGCTAGCGCACCGCTTACGCGGCGACGACCTCGATGTTGACCTTGGCGGCAACCTCGGGGTGCAGACGCACGGACGTCTCGTGAGCGCCCAGCGTCTTGATCGGCGAGCCCAGCTCGATGCGGCGCTTGTCGACGTCGGGGCCACCGGAAGCCTTGATCGCCGAGGCGACATCGGCCGGGGTGACGGAACCGAAGAGACGACCGGCGTCGCCGGAGCGAACGGCCAGACGGACCTTCACACCTTCGAGGCGGGCCTTGATCTCGTTGGCCTGCTCGATGGTCTGGATCTCGTGGATCTTGCGAGCACGGCGGATCTGCTCGACGTCCTTCTCGCCACCCTTGGTCCAGCGGATCGCGAAGTTCCGCGGGATCAGGTAGTTGCGAGCGTAGCCGTCCTTGACGTCGACGACGTCGCCCGCGGCGCCGAGGCCGGAGACCTCGTGGGTGAGGATGATCTTCATTTGTCGGTCACCCTTCCCTTATCGCGCGGTGGAGGTGTAGGGCAGCAGCGCCATCTCACGGCTGTTCTTCACAGCCGTGGCGACGTCACGCTGGTGCTGCGTGCAGTTGCCGGTCACGCGGCGGGCACGGATCTTGCCGCGGTCGGAAATGAACTTCCGCAGCATGTTCGTGTCCTTGTAGTCCACGTACGTGACCTTGTCCTTGCAGAATGCGCAGACCTTCTTCTTCGGCTTGCGCACAGGCGGCTTCGCCATGTGTGTCTCTCCTGTGTGATCAAGAAGTGTGGGTACGACCCACCCTCAGCCCGTGGGCTAGAAGGGGGGCTCGTCCGAGTAGCCGCCGCCGGAGCCGCCTGCAGCGCCGCCGGAGTTTCCGCCCCAGCCGCCACCGCCACCGCCGCCGCCCTGCTGGCCGCCGCCGGCAGGAGCGCCGGTCGCCCAGGGGTCGTCGGCGGGAGCGCCGCCGCCCTGCGGCTGACCGCCGCCGGAGCCTCCGCCCCAGCCGCCGCCACCGCCGCCGCCCTGCTGGCCGCCGCCGAAGCCACCGCCACCCTGGCCGCCACCACGACCGCCGGGGGTCTTGGTGACCTTGGCAGTGGCGTAGCGCAGCGAGGGGCCGATCTCGTCGACCTCGAGCTCCACGACCGTCCGCTTCTCGCCCTGCTGGGTCTCGTACGAACGCTGCCGCAGTCGTCCCTGAGCGACGACGCGCATACCACGCGTCAGCGATTCGGCGACGTTCTCTGCGGCCTGACGCCAGATCGACGCGCGGAGGAACAGCGCGTCGCCGTCCTTCCACTCATTGGTCTGGCGGTCGAACGTCCGAGGCGTCGAAGCGATCGTGAAGTTCGCGACGGCCGCGCCGGACGGGGTGAAGCGCAGCTCGGGGTCGTCGGTCAGGTTTCCGACGACGGTGATGACGGTCTCGCCTGCCATGGAGGAACCTCTCAGCGGTTTTGCTGCGGGCTTGCTGCTACTCGAGTCGCAACTGAACTAGGAAGTTCAGTGGGTCTCGGGACGGAGGACCTTGGTCCGGAGGACCGACTCGTTGAGGTTCATCTGGCGGTCGAGCTCCTTGACGACCGCAGGCTCGGCCTGCAGGTCGATGACCGAGTAGATGCCCTCGGGCTTCTTCTTGATCTCGTACGAGAGACGACGACGGCCCCAGGTGTCGACCTTCTCGACCTTTCCGTTGCCCTCACGGACGACGGAGAGGAAGTTCTCGATCAGGGGGGCGACAGCGCGCTCCTCGAGATCGGGGTCGAGGATGACCATCATTTCGTAGTGACGCATGTGGAACCCACCTCCTTTGGACTCAACGGCCACGGTCGTTCCGTGGCAGGAGGGTTGTGATGCGTACGCAACGGTATCGGCCGCCACTGACAATCGGGCCCACCGATCAACGAACCGAGCGGGGGATCCTGTCGTGGCCTGAGCAGACACCGGTGCAGAGGGTACAGACTACCTGCACACCGGCTTGCGGTTGAAATCCGGGGCCCGTGACCGTCAATCTGTACACATCGGGTGTGTATGGCGCTACGATGCGCCGCCTTCCGCAGGAGGTGCCACATGGCACAGGCATTGCGACCCAACTCCAAGACCGTCGGTTCCCTGTTCGCCACCGACCACAAGCCCCATCCGCTCCAGGACACCTTGCTCGCCGTCACGCTCGTCCTCGGAGTGACGGCCTTCGTCACCGCGATGTTCCACAGCCTCCATCTGCTCAGCTCGTGGACGGGACTGGTGGGCATCCTGACCGGGGCGGCCGGACAGTTCGTCTCCGTGACGACCCGGGAGCGCTTCGGGCTGATCCTGGGTCTCGGTGCCTCCGCCGTCGGCTTCTTCCTCGGTATGGCGCACGGCGGCCTCTTCGGCGGCGTCATCGGCTGACCGCGCCGCCCCGGCCCACGGGAGCCGCCGGCCCGCGGTCTTCCCAACCCCCGGCCCACGGCCGGACAACACCTCCGGGTGCCCCGGCCATGTATTGGTCGGGGCACAGGTTCCGTACGGCCAGACGAGGCGCTCGCAGGGCGCAGTAGGCTTCGGCGCGAGAGCCGGAGCCCCTGTACCCATGGGGACACACCAGCCCGAGGAGCGCCCCGAATGAGCCTGACCCTGAGGACCATCAGCCGAGAGCAGCATCTGGCGTACATCCAGAGTCTGCCCGCGGCTAGCCACATGCAGGTCCCGGCCTGGGCAGACGTCAAGGCCGAGTGGCGCTCCGAGAGCCTCGGGTGGTTCGACAACAGGTCCGGCGAAATGGTCGGGGCGGGTCTTGTGCTGTACCGCCAGCTGCCCAAGATCAAGCGCTATCTCGCCTATCTGCCCGAAGGCCCGGTCATCAACTGGTTCGCGCCGAATCTGACCGACTGGCTGGATCCGATGCTCGCGCACCTCAAGCAGCAGGGCGCCTTCTCCGTGAAGATGGGCCCGCCGGTGATCATCCGGCGCTGGGAGGCCGCTTCGATCAAGAAGGGCATCCAGGACCCGGACGTGAAGCGCCTGCGTGACATCGAGGCCGACTTCATCGAGCCGCGCGCCTTCGAGGTCGGCGACAAGCTGCGGCGCATGGGCTGGCAGCAGGGCGAGGACGGCGGGGCGGGCTTCGGCGACGTACAGCCCCGTTACGTCTACCAGGTGCCGCTGGCCAACCGGTCGCTGGAGGACGTCCACAAGGGCTTCAACCAGCTCTGGCGACGCAACATCAAGAAGGCCGAGAAGGCCGGCGTCGAGGTCGTCCAGGGCGGCTATCAGGATCTGGAGGAGTGGCAGCGCCTCTACGAGATCACGGCCCTGCGCGACCACTTCCGGCCCCGACCACTCTCGTACTTCCAGCGCATGTGGACGGCGCTCAACACCGAGGACCCCAACCGCATGCGGCTGTACTTCGCGCGGCACGAGGGTGTGAACCTGTCCGCCGCGACGATGCTGGTCGTGGGCGGGCACGTCTGGTACTCCTACGGGGCGTCCGACAACATCGGGCGTGAGGTCCGGCCCTCGAACGCGATGCAGTGGCGGATGCTGCGCGACGCCTACGCGCTCGGCGCCACCGTCTACGACCTGCGTGGCATCTCCGACTCGCTGGACGAGACCGACCACCTCTTCGGCCTCATCCAGTTCAAGGTGGGCACCGGTGGTCAGGCCGCCGAATACCTCGGTGAGTGGGACTTCCCGCTCAACAAACTGCTCCACAAGGCGCTCGACATCTACATGTCGCGCCGCTGACGTACCAGAATTCGCCTTCATACCTCTGATACACCGCTGCCACGAGAAAGGTTCCAGGTCCGGCCATGGCGCTCACGCTCTACGTCGACACCGCACGCTGGCGGGCGCACCACAAGCACGTGTCCGAGCAGTTCCCGGCACTCGTCCCGGTCTGCAAGGGCAACGGCTACGGCTTCGGCCACGAGCGGCTCGCGGACGAGGCCACCCGAATGGGCTCCGACGTCCTGGCCGTGGGCACGACGTACGAGGCCGCGCGGATCAAGGACTGGTTCGGCGGCGACCTGCTCGTGCTGACGCCGTTCAGACGGGGCGAGGAGCCCGTACCGCTGCCCGACCGGGTCATCCGCTCCGTGTCGTCGGTCGACGGCGTCTACGGCCTCGTGGGCGCCCGTGTCGTCATCGAGGTCATGTCCTCCATGAAGCGGCACGGTGTGAGCGAGCAGGACCTGCCTCAGCTCCACGCCGCCATAGAGAACGTGCGCCTCGAAGGCTTCGCGATCCATCTGCCCCTGGACCGTACCGACGGCTCGGACGCCGTCGAGGAGGTCATCGGCTGGATGGACCGGCTGCGCGCGGCCCGGCTGCCGCTGCACACCATGTTCGTCAGTCACCTCAAGGCCGAGGAGCTCGCCCGGCTGCAGCAGCAGTTCCCGCAGACCCGCTTCCGCGCCCGCATCGGCACGCGGCTGTGGCTGGGGGACCACGACGCCACCGAGTACCGCGGAGCCGTCCTGGACGTCACGCCCGTCTCCAAGGGCGACCGTTTCGGCTACCGCCAGCAGAAGGTCGCCTCGGACGGCTGGCTGGTGGTCGTGGCGGGCGGTACGTCGCACGGGGTGGGCCTGGAGGCCCCGAAGGCCCTGCACGGCGTGATGCCACGTGCCAAGGGCGTCGCCAGGGCCGGTCTCGCCACGGTCAACCGGAACCTCTCACCGTTCGTCTGGGGCGCCAAGCAGCGCTGGTTCGCGGAGCCCCCGCACATGCAGGTCTCGATCCTCTTCGTGCCCTCGGACGCGCCGGAGCCGAAGGTCGGCGAGGAGCTGGTGGCCCATCTGCGGCACACCACCACGCAGTTCGACCGCATCGTCGAGCGCTGACAGCAGGGGGACACCAGGCCCCGCGCACAGACGACGCACAAACGAACGAAAGGCCGTACACGGACTCCGTGTACGGCCTTTTACGTGACTCGCCCGCGCCCTGTTCGCTCAGGGCGAACGCCTCTTCGTCGGTTCGTCGTCGGTTCCCCACTCCACGTACGGCCCGTCGAAGTGTGCCGCGTGCCGCGGCGGGTGGGCAGCGGCTCCCAGGACGAAGACGTCCTGCGCGCCGTCGAGAACTCCACCGGACGGGTCGTCGTCACCGGACCGGCGCACCACGTCCCGCTCCGGCATGAAGATGTCGCGCACGATCACCGCGCACAGATACAGCGTCCCCAACAGATGTACGGCGATGGCCAGTTGGTACCCCTCTTGCGGCAGTCCCTTGTGCGCGTCTCCGCTGGTCGTGTACGCGAGGTACATCCAGATGCCGAGGAAGTACGCCACCTCGCACGCCTGCCAGATCAGGAAGTCCCGCCACTTCGGACGGGCCAGCACGGCGAGGGGCACCAGCCACAGTACGTACTGCGGCGAGTAGACCTTGTTGGTGAGGATGAAGGCCGCGACGATCAGGAACGCCAGCTGGGCGAAGCGCGGCCGGCGCGGGGCGGTCAGCGCGAGAGCCGCGACACCCACGCAGGAGATCAGCATCAGCACTGTGGCGAACGTGTTGACCGTGTCGGTGTCGAGCGGGGTCTCCATGCGCTGGGACAGGATCAGCCAGAAGGAGCCGAAGTCGACGCCGCGTTCCTGGCTGAACGTGTAGAACTTCGCCCAGCCCTCGGGGGCGAGCAGCATCACCGGAAGGTTCACGACCAGCCAGGAGCCGGCAGCGCCGAGGAGGGCCGTACCGAACTCCCGCCATCTGCCCGCGCGCCAGCACAGTACGAGCAGCGGACCTAGCAGCAGCGCGGGATAGAGCTTGGCGGCCGTGGCGAGCCCCAGCAGGACTCCGAAGGCAAGGGGGCGGCTCCGTGCCCACATCAGCATCGCGGCGGCCGTCAGAGCGACGGCCAGCAGGTCCCAGTTGATGGTGGCGGTCAGCGCGAAAGCAGGTGCCAGAGCGACCAGCAGGCCGTCCCAGGGGCGCCGCCGGTGAGTGCGGGTCACGCAGACGGCGATGACGGCCGCGCACGCCATCAGCATCCCGGCGTTGACCATCCAGTAGACCTGCTCCTGGTCCTGGATGCTGCCGCTGCCCGGCGTCAGCCACGAGGCGACCTCCATGAACACGCCGGTCAGCACCGGGTATTCGAGGTACTCCATATCGCCTTCGAGCTTGTCGAAGTACGGCACGAGCCCGTCGGCGAAGCCCCGCCCCTGGTAGAGGTGCGGGATGTCCGAGTAGCAGGCATGCGTGTACTGCGAGCTGGCCCCGAAGAACCAGGCGCCGTCGTAGCAGGGCAGCTTCTGCACCATGCCGAGGGCGAACATACCGATCGCGACGAGCGCGATGACCCGCACGGGAGTCCACCAGGACGTCCCGAGCAGCGCCCGCCGCCCGAGAGGACCACCGAACAGTTCACTGCCGGTCGCGGCGACCGGGTCCTCCTTGGTCGGCCGCACCAGATCTGGCTCGTGCACGCTCGCGCGCGTCGTTTCTGCACTGGGCATGCCGCACATCCTGCCGTACGCGCCCAGGAACACGCTGAGGGCCACCCAGGCGAGCGGACGGGCGACCGGCATCGAGGTGTGCCACTCATGTCTTCCCACCCCATAAGCCCGTAGCAGGAACACAAGCAGAGCTCTTGAGGCGCTCCTACGGACGACCGAAGGCCGCGATGGGAATTACCTTCCATTTCCATCCAATTTACCACAGATATCCGCTTTTCGGTCCAGATAAATCCTTGACAGCGCTTTCCCGAAGCAAAGTAAGATGATCTTTACCAGGGGGAGCCGTAACGCGGCTTATCTGCCCACTCGCGAAGAACTCCTAGGGGGAGCAAAATGAAGAGAAAACGCCTTGCAATCGCTGCAGTCGTCGGCGCTATCGCCTTGTCCATCGGCTCGATTGCTCCGGCAGCTGCAGGCGACCCGGACGATTGCACTGAGGGGTCCGCTTGCCTCTACTACAATTCCAACCTCGGTGGCGCATTCGTCGATGACACGGGGGATAACATCGACAATTACGATCCCTGGAAGTATTCCTACAGGCAGTCCGGCACCGGCGGTTCGAACGGCATCGGGCAGTACGTGAAGAATAACGCAGCCTCGATCAGCTCCGGAAACGACACCGGCGGTTACCGCGTCTACTTCAACAGCAATTACGCTGGCGTCTACCAGACCATCGGCGGCAACAGCTGGGCCAACCTGAACAGCCAGCTGAAGAACAACAACGCATCGGGTCGGCACCTCTGACCCTGGCTCGACCGACCACTGAAGCGGCCCTTGGAGTAGACCTCCAAGGGCCGCTTTGGGCTGCACTGAGATTGGCAGATAAGTGATCGCAACGAAGAAGAATCTCAGATCAAGAGTCGCCGTGGTGGGCAGCGGCCTGATCGGAATCATATTGACCGGATGCACTGCACAGGCAACAGATGAAGCACAAGAAGGTGCACTGAAGGATCGGCCGGCACCGAGGGCAACAACGGCGACCCAAATGAGCCTGCCCATAGAGTCTTACATGTTCAGCAACAGCCAAAGAGAACGAATAGTGGAGGCGAAGGAGGAATCGATCAGCCGCTGCATGCGTCGGTTCGGCTTCACGTACGAAATACCGAAGAGTGCGGACTCGTATCGCCCCGCATCGCTGACTGAGCTTCGCTATGGCGTCACAGACCCATCAGGTGCCGCCATCTACGGATACAGGCCCAAGGGTAGCGAGGGAGCCGTAAAACCCCCGAAGCAAAGCCCACAACCCGAGAATTTCTCACAGGTACTCAAAGGCGTCGACGGCCAATCTCACGAGCGCACCGGAAAGACGGTACCCCAAGGGGGCTGCATAGGGGAGGCCAAGCGAGCACTACGGGACACGGAGAAGGACGGTGGCGGGGGCGACGCAGAAATATCCAATAAAATCAATGCGGCCAGCTGGCAGAGTTCCTTCGAAGACAGCAGGGTACGTAAGGCATTCCAGAAATGGTCAAAGTGCATGGCGGAAAAGGGCTACAAATATACCGACCCGATGCAGGCGAACAACGATCCACTCTGGAGGGAGGGGCGGCGTGCCACAACAAAGGAGAAGAAGGTGGCAGAAGGCGATGCCACATGCAAGAAGCTGCACAATGTCGTAAGCACGTGGTACACCACCGATAAGTCCTACCAGCAGAAAATGATCGCAGGGAACATCAAGGAATTGAGCCCTGTTAAGAAGAAAATAGAGATGCAGCTTCGCTTGGCATCGAAAATACTCGCCGACTGACGGCATGCCACAAACGCGAGCTCCTGGACACAAGGTGGCCGCCTTGCGTCCAGGAGCCCTTCAGGGAGCTCGTTCTACGGAAAGCCGCGGAACGCGTGAGGAAGATGTCGAACGGTCAGCCGGAGGAACCTCCGAAGAAGCCGCCATTGCCATTACCTCTGGTGTTGCCTGGCTCCTCGGAGTTCGTGGGTGAGGACGACACTCCTCCGTCCGTACCGCCGGTCTCGGCTCCGCCCGTTTCTGTTCCGCCGGTGTCCTCGCATGGGAAGTTACCGAGGGGGCCACAGGTCTCGCTCGTGGAGGGCGAGGGGGAGGTCTCCGTCTCGCTGGGCTCCGCACTGGGCTCGGTCTGCTCTTCTTCGGACTCGGTGGGCGAGGGGGTAAAGCTCGGGGTCGGAATGTCGTTGACGACCACACCGATGGGCTCGGCCTCCGGGAAGTCCTCGGACGGCTCACCCTTGAGCGCCTGCTCCATGTAGTCGTGCCAGACCTCGGCCGGGAACGAGGCACCGTGGATGGTCACCTGGCCACCCGTGCCGTACATCTCCAGGAACGGACGACTCTTCTTGGTCTCGTCGTCGTCCATGCGGTACATGCTGACCGCGGTCGACAGCTGCGGCGTGTACCCGACGAACCAGGCGGACTTGTTGCCGTCCGTCGTACCGGTCTTGCCTGCCACCTCGCGACCGTTGAGTTGGGCCGAGGTACCGGTTCCCTCCTCGACGACGGTCTTCAGGACGTCGGTGACGTTGTTGGCAACCTTCTCGGTGAAAGCCGGCTTGGGCCGGGACTCGTGCTTGAACACCGTGGCCCCCTCGTGCTCGACGTCCGTGACCGAGAACGGGTCGTTCTGCTCGCCGCTGGTCGCGAACGTCGCGTACGAGCCGGCCATGCGGATCGCACTGGGGTCGGAGATGCCGATGGAGAAGGACGGGAAGGTGGTGCCTGTCAGGCTGTTCGGCCTGAGGCCGGCGTTCTCCGCTGCCTTCTTCACCTTGTCCAGCCCGATATCCATGCCGAGCTGCACGAAGGCCGAGTTCGCCGAGACCCTCATGGCTTCACGCAGGTCGATCCGGTAGTTCGGCGGAGTGCCGTACGACTCGTCGTCGTCGTTGGTCTGGAGCCACTCCTTGCCCTTGTCGTCCTTCCAGATGCTGCCGTCGTAGGTCTTGATCTTGAGTTTGTTCTCGCCGCTGTAGAAGCTGTCCGGCGAGACCTTGGTGCGTTCGTCCTGTGCCTGGGACTCCCCGAGATCGGGGTCGCGCTTGCCGTCCTGCATGGCGGCCGCCAGGACGAACGGCTTGAACGTCGAACCGACCGCGGCACCGGTTTCGTCGGCGTTGTTGGTGAAGTGCTTGGTCGCGGACTCACCGCCGTAGATGGCGACGATGGCACCGTCCTTGGGATCCACGGAGGCCCCGCCGAACTGGACGTGTGTGTCGGTCTTCGGCCGGCGCTTTACGTCGAGGTTCTCCTTGCGGACCTTCTTCACGGCCTTCTCGAGATCGGCGACCTTCTTCTTGTCGAAGGTCGTGTGGATCTCGTAGCCGCCCTGCCGGAGCTGCTCCTCGGTGATGTCCGTGTTGTTGATGACATAGCCCTTGGCGAGATCGACGAGATAGCCGATCTGACCACCCAGCTCAGAGCTGGACCGCGGGTTCTGGAGCTTGGGGAGCTCCGTGTACTTGGCCCGCTCCGTGGCCGACAGATGCCCGTCCTTGACCATCTCGTCGAGGATCCAGTCCCAGCGTTCCGTGGCCCGCCTGGTGTTGGCCTCTTGTGTGGCCCCCGGGTCGATCGCCGTCGCTCCCGCGGGGTCGTAGTACGTGGCGCCCTTCAGAACGGCGGCGAGGAGGGCGCACTGGCTCGCGTTCAGTTCGGTCGCGTCCTTGCCGAAGTACGAACGAGCGGCCGCCTGGAGACCATAGGAGGTACGGCCGTAGTAGGCGGTGTTCAGGTACCCCGCCATGACCTCCTCCTTGGGCTCCTCTCGGCCCACCTTGATGGAGACGAGCAGTTCCTTGAACTTCCGGGACACCGTCTGCGACTGGTCGTTCAGCATCGCGTTCTTCACGTACTGCTGGGTGATGGTCGAGCCGCCCTGCGTCTCGCCGCCCTTGGCCATGTTGAACAGCGCTCGGCCGATGCCCACGGGGTCGATGCCCTTGTCGGTCTCGAACTTCTTGTTCTCGGCCGACATGACGGCGTACCGCATCTCCTTGGGGATCTGCTCGTACTTGATGTTCTGGCGGTTGGTCTCACCGCCCGTGGACACCATCGGCTTGTTGTTGGCCCAGTAGTAGACGTTGTTCTGCGCCTTCGCGGCCGCCGCGACGTCCGGCACGCCCACCATGGCGTACGCGACGCCCGCCACGACCATCAAACTGCCGCAGAAGCCGATGAACGTACCCGTCACGAGCTTCCACGAGGGCATCCAACGCGCCCATCCGTACTTGCCCGCGCGCGGATAGTCGATGATCCGCTTCTTGTAGGGCTCGGGCCCGCGCCCTCTGCCCCGCCCAGGGCCGTTCGGCCCACCGGGACCACGCCGGCCGCCACCACCGTGGCCACCCTGCCCCGCGCCGTCGGCAGCTCTGCGCCTGCCACCGCTGGGGCTGCTTCTCTGTGCCGCCCGTCGGGCCTCGGCACGGCTGCCGAAGGGGCGTTCCTCACCTCCCGAGTCATACGAGTCGGAAGGAGACCCGGTGGCGCTTCGCGGCGCCGCACGGCGGCCGGAGGACGACCCGGTCTGGCCGCGTCGGGCCGCGGCACGCCCGCCGCCCTGCGGCTGCGACGGTTTGCGACGGTGCTCGCTCATCGAACGATTACTCCTCGGGCAGGCGCACCTGAGCGCGCCTGGAAACGGCGGCTGGTTTCCGGTCCCCCCGAAGTACGGATGCGGTCGTTCTTACATTCATCCGTACCGCACCGAGGACGAGGACGTCCCCATGCGTCACTCGGTTCCCGGTGGTTTGCATGGCGCACAGACTACGCACCGTCAAAACCTGCCTAGCACCGAAGATCACCCCAAATCAGGCAACTTGCTTCCTACGAATCGGTGATGTGACCCCGTTCACGATGCCCCCTCTTGTCGCATGCGACAGACCGATCTATCGTTCTGATGTATCGAGTCGATACATCAGCTCGGCATAAAGACCGTCACGGCAAGACCGCGGCAGAGAGGAGGCGACGATGAGCCGGCGTTCCGGAATCCTCGAGTTCGCCGTCCTCGGCCTGCTCCGCGAGTCCCCGATGCACGGCTATGAGCTGCGCAAACGCCTCAATACGTCGCTGGGTGTGTTCCGTGCGTTCAGCTACGGGACGCTCTACCCCTGCCTCAAGACGCTGGTCGCCAACGGCTGGTTGATCGAGGAGCCGGGGAACACCCCCGAGGACGCGCTCGCGGTGCCACTCTCAGGACGTCGCGCCAAGATCGTCTATCGGTTGACGGCCGAAGGTAAGGAGCATTTCGAGGATCTGCTCTCACAGACGGGTCCCGACGCGTACGAGGACGAGCATTTCGCGGCTCGCTTCGCCTTCTTCGGCCAGACGTCACGGGACGTACGGATGCGGGTCCTCGAAGGCCGCCGCAGCCGTCTCGAGGAGCGCCTGGAGAAGATGAGTGCTTCTCTGGCGCGCACCCGGGAGCGCCTTGACGACTACACCCTTGAGCTCCAGCGCCACGGAATGGAGTCCGTGGAGCGCGAAGTGCGCTGGCTGAACGAGCTCATCGAGAGCGAGCGTGCCGGACGGGACCAGCGGCGTCCCGGGTCCGACGGCTCCGCTCAGCAGGACAGCACATCTGGGGAGTCGGGCGGCCTGCCCCGGCCCGGGGGCAATCCCGGGCCGGATCCGTCCGATGACACTGCCACGTGAAGTCCCCTCGGGGCTTCACCGAGTACACACAGGGAGCAACCGGAATGGGTTCGGTTCGCGTAGCCATCGTCGGCGTGGGCAACTGCGCCGCCTCGCTGGTACAGGGCGTCGAGTACTACAAGGATGCCGACCCGGCGTCCAAGGTGCCCGGCCTGATGCACGTCCAGTTCGGCGAGTACCACGTGGGTGACGTCGAGTTCGTCGCCGCCTTCGACGTCGACGCGAAGAAGGTCGGCCTCGACCTCTCGGACGCCATCGGCGCCAGCGAGAACAACACCATCAAGATCTGCGACGTCCCGAACAAGGGCGTCACGGTCCAGCGCGGTCACACCTACGACGGTCTCGGCAAGTACTACCGCGAGACCATCGAGGAGTCCGCCGAGGCCCCGGTGGACGTCGTCCAGATCCTCAAGGACAAGCAGGTCGACGTTCTCGTCTGCTACCTGCCCGTCGGTTCCGAGGACGCGGCGAAGTTCTACGCCCAGGCCGCCATCGACGCCAAGGTCGCCTTCGTCAACGCCCTGCCGGTCTTCATCGCCGGCACCAAGGAGTGGGCGGACAAGTTCACCGAGGCGGGCGTCCCGATCATCGGCGACGACATCAAGTCGCAGGTCGGCGCCACCATCACGCACCGTGTGATGGCGAAGCTGTTCGAGGACCGCGGTGTCCGTCTCGAGCGCACGATGCAGCTCAACGTCGGCGGCAACATGGACTTCAAGAACATGCTGGAGCGCGACCGCCTCGAGTCCAAGAAGATCTCGAAGACGCAGGCCGTCACCTCGCAGATCCCCGACCGCGACATGGGCGCGAAGAACGTCCACATCGGTCCCTCGGACTATGTGGCCTGGCTCGACGACCGCAAGTGGGCGTACGTCCGCCTCGAGGGCCGTGCCTTCGGTGACGTCCCGCTGAACCTGGAGTACAAGCTCGAGGTCTGGGACTCCCCGAACTCCGCGGGTGTCATCATCGACGCCCTGCGTGCCGCGAAGATCGCCAAGGACCGTGGCATCGGCGGCCCGATCCTCTCCGCGTCGAGCTACTTCATGAAGTCGCCGCCGGTCCAGTACTTCGACGACGAGGCCTACGACAACGTCGAGAAGTTCATCAAGGGCGAGGTCGAGCGCTAGAACGCTTGATGTGCCGCTCTGTTGAGGGTCCCCGGGGCGCATGCCCGGGGACCCTCCTCGTATGTGAGGCTGTGCCCCATGGCTGTCGTGCGTGACCTGCGCGTCCTCCTGCGTTTCGGGAACTTCCGGCGTCTGCTCGCCGTCCGGCTGTTGTCGCAGGGTGCCGACGGCGTCTATCAGGTCGCGCTCGCCACATACGTCGTCTTCTCACCGGAGAAGCAGACCTCGGCGGCGGCGATCGCCTCGGCGATGGCGGTCCTGCTGCTCCCGTACTCCCTCGTCGGCCCCTTCGCCGGTGTCCTGCTGGACCGCTGGCGGCGCCGCCAGGTCTTCCTGTACGGGAACCTGCTGCGGGCAGTGCTGGCCGCCCTGACGGCCGTTCTCATGCTGAGCGGCGTGCCGGACTGGCTCTTCTACGCGTCCGCGCTGTGCGTGACCGCGGTCAACCGGTTCGTCCTGGCGGGCCTGTCCGCCGCACTGCCCCGCGTCGTCGATGCCGAGCGCCTGGTCATGGCCAACTCGCTGTCGCCCACGGCGGGAACGCTCGCCGCGACCGTCGGCGGCGGTCTCGCCTTCGTCGTACGCCTGGTCGCCTCGGACTCCGATGCGGCGGTCGTCCTCGTCGGAGCGGCCCTCTACGTGTGCTCCGCGCTTGCCTCGCTGCGACTGCCACTGGAACTTTTGGGCCCCGACCGGGAGTTGGTGCATCCACGGTTGAAGGCAGCTCTGGCCGGTACGGCACACGGCCTGACGTCAGGCGTACGGCATCTGGCCGAGCCCGCACGACGGGAGGCCGCCCGGGCCCTGGCCGCGATGACGCTGATGCGGTTCTGCTACGGCGCTCTGACGGTCATGGTGCTGATGCTCTGCCGGTACGCCTGGTCGTCGGGCTCGGACGACGACGGGCTCGCCCTCCTGGGTCTGGCCGTGGGGATCTCCGGAGCGGGCTTCTTCGCCGCGGCGGTACTGACCCCGGCGGCTGTCGGCCGACTGGGGTCCAGCGGCTGGATCATCGCCTGTGCCGGATCCGCCGCGGTCCTGGAGCCGGCGCTCGGGCTGCCGTTCGCCGAAGTTCCCATACTGGTCGCGGCCTTCGTTCTCGGCCTGACCACCCAGGGCGCGAAGATCGCCACCGACACCGTGGTCCAGTCGTCCGTCGACGACGGCTTCCGTGGCCGGATCTTCGCCGTCTACGACGTTCTGTTCAACGTGGCTTTCGTCGGCGCCGCCGCGGTGGCCGCACTGATGCTGCCCCCCGACGGCCGCTCGGTCCCACTCGTGGTCACGGTGGCCGTTATCTACGGGGCAGTTGCTGCGTCTATGGCCCGCTTTGAGCGGCAGTAAGTGTCACATCAATGCCACAGAGCCCCTGTGGGCTACAGAGTTGTCAGTGGCGGCCGGTAGCTTACGTGCGTCTTATTTCGCGCCACGCGCTCCTACGTTCTAGGGGGACTCCCAAAGTGACCACTCCGCCGCCCCAAGGCCAGAACCCGTTCGCACAGGGGCAGCCGCCCCAGGGCCAGAACCCCTACGGGCAGCCCCCGAGCGGGAACCCGTACGGCCAGCCGCAGCCCGGAGACCCCCAGCAGTCCCCGTACTTCAATCAGGGTGCACCGGTTCCGCCGCCTGCCGCTCCGGCGCGTAGCGCCTTCAAGAAGTACCTGCGGTTCATCATCCCCGTGGCCGCGCTGTCCATAGCCGCCGGTACCTACTTCTTCGGCGGCGACGACGCCACGAAGCTCCAGGCCGGCGACTGTCTGCGCAACACGGGCTCCGACTCCAACGCCACGGTCGAGAAGCTCGACTGCGGTGACTCGAAGGCCACCCACAAGGTTCTGGCGAAGAAGGACGGCTCCAGCCTGGCGCAGCTCGCCTGCCAGTCCGTCCAGGGCACCACTGCTGCTCTCTCCTGGCAGGAAGGGTCCGACTCCTTCGTGCTTTGCCTGGCAGACAACAAGTAGGGGCAGCGCGGACACGAGGGGCGGTGTTTCACGTGAAACACCGCCCCTCGGCATGTCCGGCTCCAGGAGAGCGAGTCATGTTTCACGTGAAACATGACTCCGCCCAGCGTCATCAGTTCTGTGCGGCCCACCACTCCTTGAGCGCGGACACTGCCGCGTCGTACTCCATCGGCCCGTTCTCCAGCCGCAGTTCCAGGAGGAACTTGTAGGCCTGCCCGATGGCCGGTCCGGGCGCGACCCCCAGGATCTCCATGATCTGGTTGCCGTCGAGGTCGGGCCGGATCGAGTCCAGCTCCTCCTGCTCCTGAAGCTGAGCGATGCGCTCCTCCAGGCCGTCGTACGCGCGCGAGAGCGCGGCGGCCCTGCGCTTGTTGCGCGTCGTGCAGTCCGAGCGGGTCAGCTTGTGGAGGAGGTCGAGGAGCGGGCCCGCATCACGCACGTACCGGCGGACCGCGGAGTCCGTCCACTCCCCGGTGCCGTAGCCGTGGAAGCGCAGGTGCAGCTCGACCAGGCGCGAGACGTCCTTCACGAGCTCGTTGGAGTACTTGAGCTCGGTCATCCGCTTCTTGGTCATCTTGGCGCCCACCACCTCGTGATGGTGGAAGGAGACCCGCCCGTCCGTCTCGAAGCGTCGCGTCCGCGGCTTGCCGATGTCATGCAGCAGGGCGGCCAGGCGCAGCGTGAGGTCGGGGCCGTTCTCCTCCAGCGCCATCGCCTGCTCCAGGACGATCAGCGTGTGGTCGTAGACGTCCTTGTGCCGATGGTGCTCATCGCGCTCCAGGCGGAGAGCGGGCAGCTCGGGCAGCACCCGGTCGGCGAGCCCGGTGTCGACGAGCAGCGTCAGTCCCTTCCGCGGGTGCGCGGACAGGACCAGCTTGTTCAGCTCGTCACGCACGCGCTCGGAGGAGACGATCTCGATGCGCTCTGCCATGGCCTTCATCGCCGCGACGACGTCCGGTGCCACCTCGAAGTCGAGCTGCGCGGCGAACCGGGCGGCCCGCATCATCCTCAGCGGGTCGTCGGAGAAGGACGCTTCGGGGGTGCTCGGCGTCCGTAGAACTCTCGCGGCAAGATCGTCGAGTCCGCCGTGCGGATCGATGAACCGCTTCTCGGGAAGCGCCACGGCCATCGCGTTCACTGTGAAGTCACGGCGCACCAGGTCTTGCTCGATCGAGTCGCCGTACGAGACCTCGGGCTTGCGCGAGGTCCGGTCGTACGCCTCCGAACGGTAGGTCGTCACCTCGATCTGGAAGCTCTGGTTGACGTCTCCGACACGGGCGTCCTTCTGCCCGCCGACCGTGCCGAAGGCGATCCCTACCTCCCACACGGCATCCGCCCAGGGCCGCATGATCTTCAGTACGTCCTCGGGCCGGGCGTCGGTCGTGAAGTCCAGGTCGTTGCCGAGCCGGCCGAGGAGGGCGTCCCGGACCGAGCCGCCGACCAGGGCGAGGGAGAAACCTGCCTCCTGGAAACGGCGGGCGAGCTCATCGGCGACGGGGGACACCCGCAGCAGTTCACTCACCGCGCGGCTCTGCACCTGATTCAGGGCACTGGGATTGTCTTCGTTGGCGTTCGGCACAACAGAAAAGGGTACGTGGCCCGGACCCCCGCGGGCGCCTCCATTAAACGTGCATTGGCGCCTTGCCCCGCCCCTGCGGAAACCTCGCCACTGATAGGTGGACATAGTGGGACAGCGCGGTCTCGTCTTCGATCTTGTGGACCGGACCGCGGCACTTACCCTCAGCGCGCATCGTTACCATGCGTGGACGCACATTCCGACGACCACTGACGACGACGAGGGACGGGCGAGCGCGTGGCCGAGGCGGCAGACTTCCAGGGGATGAGTCCCTCACCTGCCCGCCGCCTGCTGCGGCGTACCGGGGCGCTGCTGGCCGCGGCTCCCCTGCTGGCCGGCCTCTGCCAGCTGCCCGGAGTGCCGTCCGCGTACGCAGCCGAGCGCAGCGCCGCAGCGGAGGTCTCCGGTTCCCGTACGGTCGATGTCTCTCTGGACACCCTCAGCCCTCGCGTGCCCTCCGACGGGGACACGCTCACCGTCTCCGGCAGGGTCGTCAACAAGGGCAAGCAGGCGATCACCGACGCGCACGTCGGTCTCCGGGTGGGCCCGACGATGAACGGCCGCTCGGCGATCGACAGCGCCGCACAGAGCAACCCGTACGCGGGTACGGACGTCGGCGGAAAGTACGTCGCGAAGTTCCCCAAGCTGGCGCCTGGTGTCCCGCAGACCTTCAGCATCTCCGTCCCCGTCGACAAGCTGCCCCTCAGCTCTGACGGCGTCTACCAGCTCGGTGTCACACTCACCGGCCGGACCGCCGCCGCGGCCTACGACCAGATCCTCGGCATCGAGCGGACCTTCCTGCCGTGGCACCCCGACGCGGCGGACAAGAAGACCCGCACCACGTACCTCTGGCCGCTCATCTCCACCTCCCACATGACGGCCGAGACGGGTTCGAACGAGCAGCAGACCCCCGTCTTCAAGGATGACGACCTGGCCGCGGAGATCGCTCCCGGCGGGCGCCTGCAGCAGCTCCTCTCACTCGGCAAGAACCTCGACGTCACATGGGTCGTCGACCCGGATCTGCTGGCGTCCGTCGACGCGATGACCCGCAGCTACCGCGTCCAGGTGAACGGCTCCAGCACGACGACCACGGCGGGCACGCACCAGGCGGTGGCCAAGCAGTGGCTCTCCGAGCTGGAGAACACGGTCGAGACCGAGGAAGTCGTCGCCCTCCCCTTCGCCGACCCGGATCTGGCGGCGCTGGCCCACAACGGAAAGACCGCCACCGGGTCGCTCAGCCGTCTCAAGGACGCCACCACCGTGGCCGCGACGACGGTGGAGTCGATCCTCCACGTGACGCCCAGCACGGACTACGCCTGGCCCGCGAACGGCGCGATCGACCCCTCGATCGTCAAGGTCGCCACCTCGGCCGGGGCCGACACGGTGATCTCCCGCAGCGACAGTCTGAAGGAGGCCGGAAGCCTCCCGTACACGCCTTCCGCGGCGCGTCCGATCGGCGGCGGCACCACCGCGGTGGTGGCGGACGCCCGTCTGTCGACGGCGTTCCAGGGCGACATGACGGTGGCGGACAACTCCACGCTCGCCGTGCAGAAGTTTCTCGCCCAGAGCCTGATGTTCTCGCTCCAGGTCCCGGACAAGCAGCGCAGCGTCGTGGTCGCCCCGCAGCGCATGCCTACCTCCAGCCAGGCCCAGGCGATGGCGCAGGCCCTGACGGCGCTGCAGGACGGAAACTGGTCACAGTCGGCGGACCTGTCCGCGGCCACCAAGGCCAAGCCGGACGCGGGCGCCACCACGCGGGTCCCGTCGGCGGCGTCGTACCCCTCGTCGCTGCGCAAGCAGGAGCTGCCGCAGACGGCCTTCGGGCAGATCGAGCGCACGCAGGACAACCTCGACAGCTTCCAGGTGATCCTCGCGGACAAGTCCCGTGTGGTCACCCCCTTCGGACGGGCCATGGACCGGTCGGTGTCCACGTCCTGGCGCGGCCGTAGCACCGATGCGACGCTCTACCGCGACGGCGTGGAGGCGTATCTCGTCAAACTCACCGAGAGCGTCGGACTGATCAAGAAGTCCGAGGCGAAGCTGTCGGGCCGCAGCGCCACGATCCCCGTGACGGTGCAGAACAACCTCGTCCAGGGTGTCGATCACCTGACGCTGCGCCTGACCTCGACCCAGCCGAGCCGCCTCAGCATCGGCGACGGCGCCTACGACGAACAGCCGGTCGCGGTCTCGGGCGGGCACAGCCAGTCGGTGAAGTTCACCACCAACGCCCACGCCAACGGCCGTGCGGGAGTCGTCGCCCAGCTGTTCACGGAGGACGGCCGGCCGTACGGTCCCGAAGTCGCCTTCGACGTGAAGGTCACCGAGATCACCGCCACGGTGATGCTGGTCATCGCCGGTGGTGTCCTGCTGCTCGTACTCGCCGGGTTCCGGATGTACACCCAGCGCAAGCGCGCGTCCGCCCGCCAGGCCGCACAGGAATCCGAGAACGCCCAGGCGGACGGCGAGGACAAGGACGCTCCCGAGGCATCCGAAGCCGAGTCGAGGGCACACGAGCCGGAGCAGCCGAGTGACCCGTCACCGGACACCGCACCGAAAATCACGGACCCGTCCGGCACTGGTGAGAGAGTGGACCGTTGAGCGATGTCGCGGCCGGTGGGCCCGGGGACGATGAGGTGGGGTAACCATGAACGCGCCGTACGACGGTGACCGCGGTCAGGGCGCGGGCGGCTCCGGCTACCCCGACGACCCGCCGCAGGGCCCGCCGGAGCCCGGCGAGGTGCCTCAGCAGCCCGCACCCGACGTGTACCTCCAGGACGCCTACGCCCAGGATCCCTACCGGGCGCAGGATCTCGCCGCCCAGGACCCTGTCACCGAGGCCCTCTACGACCGCGCCGCGCATCCCCCACCGCCGCCCGGCACCTACCAGCCGCAGCCCCCGCTCTACGCTCAGCCGCCCCAGTCCCCGTATGCCCCCGACCCGCGCGTGTGGGCCCAGACGCCGGCCCCCGAGCCGGAGGGCCCCACCCAGTACCTGCCGTACGGCGACGACCCCCGGACCACCCAGTTCGTGGGCGTCGACGACCTGGTGACCCAGGCCGGCGAGCAGCGCCACGAGCCGGACGCCTTCGCTCATCTCTTCCGGGACCAGCAGCAGGGCGGCGCGTACCCGCCCGCGGGGGGTCCGCCCAGCGTGCCCTCTCCGACGCCGGAACCCGCTCCGGCCGCCGAGCCGCCTTCGGCACCCCCGCCCGCACCCGCGCCGGCGGCCGCGAAGAAGTCCGGTGGCCGTGCGTCCGGTCTGCTGAAGTCCAGTGCGGTCATGGCGGCGGGCACCATGGTGTCCCGCCTCACCGGTTTCATCCGCTCCGCGCTGATCGTCGCGGCGCTGGGCGTCGGCCTCCTCGGCGACACCTTCCAGGTCGCCTACCAGCTGCCGACGATGATCTACATCCTGACCGTCGGCGGCGGCCTCAACTCCGTCTTCGTACCGCAGCTGGTGCGCGCCATGAAGGACGACGAGGACGGTGGTGAGGCATTCGCCAACCGGCTGCTGACCCTCGTCGTCGTGGTTCTCGGCGCACTCACCGCGCTCGCGGTGCTCGCCGCCCCGTTCCTGGTGCGCGTGCTGTCGACGCCGGTCGCCAGAGACGCGGCGGCCAACGACGTCGCCGTCACCTTCGCCCGCTACTTCCTGCCCACGATCTTCTTCATGGGCATCCACGTGGTGATGGGCCAGATCCTCAACGCGCGCGGAAAGTTCGGCGCGATGATGTGGACCCCGGTCCTCAACAACGTCGTCATCATCGTGACGCTCGGACTGTTCATCTGGGTGTACGGCACCTCGGGGAACTCCGGCATGGAAGTCGGGACGATTCCGCCGGAGGGCGAGCGACTGCTCGGCATCGGTGTTCTGCTCGGCCTCGTCGTGCAAGCCCTCGCTATGATCCCGTATCTCCGCGAGACCGGATTCCGGCTGCGGCTGCGCTTCGACTGGAAGGGCCACGGCCTCGGCAAGTCCGCGATGCTCGCCAAGTGGACGGTGCTCTTCGTCCTCGCCAACCAAGCGGGCGCGATTGTTGTGACCCAACTGTCCACCGCTGCGGGCAAGGACTCCCCGGTCAAGGGCACTGGCTTCGCCGCCTACGCCAACGCGCAACTCATCTGGGGTCTCCCGCAGGCCATCATCACGGTCTCCCTGATGGCCGCCCTGCTGCCGCGGCTCTCGCGTTCGGCCCACGAAGGCGACAGCGGCGCGGTCCGTGACGACATCTCCCAGGGGCTGCGTACGACCGCCGTGGCGATCGTGCCGATCTCCTTCGGCTTCGTCGCGCTCGGCATCCCGATGTGCACGCTGATGTTCGGCTCCTCCGGGACCAGCGAGGCGACGAACATGGGCTTCATGCTGATGGCCTTCGGTCTGGGCCTGATCCCGTACTCCGTGCAGTACGTCGTGCTGCGCGCCTTCTACGCGTACGAGGACACCCGGACCCCCTTCTACAACACGGTGATCGTGGCGGCCGTCAACGCCGGGGCCTCGGCGCTCTGTTTCTTCCTGCTTCCCCCGCGCTGGGCGGTGGCGGGCATGGCCGCGTCGTACGGTCTTGCCTACGCGATCGGCGTCGGAGTCGCGTGGAGCCGGCTGCGCAAGCGGCTGGGCGGCGACCTGGACGGTGGCCGGGTCCTGCGCACGTACGCCCGGCTCGGAATCGCGTCGGTGCCGGCCGCGCTGCTCAGCGGCGCGGCCTGCTACGGAATCGGCCACACACTGGGACAGGGCGTCGGCGGCTCGTTCGCCTCCCTGCTCGGCGGTGGTGTCGTACTGCTCGGTGTCTTCTATGTCGCGGCGCGGCGGATGCGCATCGAGGAGCTGAACGGAATGGTCGGCATGGTCCGCGGGCGCCTTGGGCGCTGAGACGAGGGTAGGCGCACAACCATCGTGTGCGACCGCGTGTCGTGCATAGGGGCGGACTGTGGGCACAATTGGCTTTGGCGTCGGACAGCGCGTAATGGATGGGGAGGCAGGAACGACGGTGGCGGAACGCAGCACGGCTGCCGTCGACGTGGCAGACAACAGTGGCGACGAGCCGCTGACCGCGAAGGCGGACCAGTCCACGGCCGACGGGGTGGCCCAGAACCGGGAGCGGGACACGGACAGCTCGGAGAGCGAAGAGGAACAGGGGAGCGGGGGGAACGAGAGCCCTGGCAGGACCTCGCCGCCCGAGCTGCACAGCGGTCACAAACTCGCCAGACGCTACCGACTGGAAGAGTGCGTCACCCGTCTGGACGGTTTCAGCAGTTGGCGTGCGGTGGACGAGAAACTCCGCCGCGCCGTCGGTGTGCATTTGCTGCCCGCCGACCATCCACGAGCACGCTCCGTCCTGGCGGCGGCCCGTTCCTCCGCCCTCTTGGGCGATCCACGGTTCGTCCAGGTCCTGGACGCGGTCGAGGAGAACGACCTCGTCTATGTGGTGCACGAGTGGCTGCCGGATGCCACGGAGCTGACGGCGCTCCTGGCCGCCGGCCCCCTGGAGGTGCACGAGGCGTACCAGATGGTCAGCCAGGTCTCCCAGGCGATGGCCGCCGCACACCGTGAGGGGCTGGCGCATCTGAAGCTGACCCCGAGCGCCGTGCTGCGCACCTCGTCAGGGCAGTGGCGCATCCGCGGTCTCGCCGTGAACGCGGCGTTGCGCGGCATCAGCTCCGACACCCCGCAACGCACCGACACGGAGGCGATCGGCGCGCTGCTGTACGCCACGCTCACGCAGCGCTGGCCGTACGAGGACGACGCCTACGGCCTCTCCGGGCTGCCCAAGGGTGTGGGCCTCATCGCCCCCGACCAGGTACGCGCGGGAGTGCACCGGGGCCTTTCGGAGCTCGCGATGCGCGCGCTCGTCAACGACGGCGCGACCGCTTCCCGCCAGGAGCCTCCGTGCACCACGCCGGAGGAGCTCGTGAAGGCGGTCGGCGAGATGCCTCGCATCCGGCCGCCCGAGCCCGCGTTCACGGCGCCGCCGGACTACCAGCGCACGACGTACCAGCAGGGCAACTACGGCCGCACCTCGTCCCACCCGGGGGCCACCCAGCCGGTGCCGACTCCCCTGCCCCCGTTGCAGACCCGTACCGGCAAGGCCCTCAAGTGGGCGGTGTCGGCGTTGCTCATCGCCGCCCTGGGCCTGGGGAGCTGGCAGCTGGCAGACGCGTTGATGGACCGCGGGAAGCAGGCGGACCCGACGCCGACGGAAACCGCCGGTGGCAACGACAAGGCACCGAAGCCGACTTCGGGCAAGCCCATCGCCATCACCGGTGCTGAGGACTTCGATCCGTTCGGCAGCGACGGTTCCGAGACCCCCTCCGACATAGGGAAGATCTATGACGGCAGTTCGAGCACGTACTGGCAGACCAGCTTCTACACCAGTGCCGACTTCGGGCGGTTGAAGGAGGGGGTCGGGGCAATTCTCGACCTTGGAAAGGTCCAGGAGGTCGGAAAGGTGCGCGTCTCCTTCGTGGGGAGCACATCTGTCGAGCTTCGCGCAGCCACAGGAGCCGATGCGGACCCCAAGTCCTTCGACAGCTACACGAAGGTCGCAGACGGCACCGGCACAAGTGTGACGCTTGAGCCGGCCAAATCCGTGAAGGCCCGGTACCTCCTGGTGTGGCTGACGAAACTCCCGCCGACCAATGAGGGCACGTTCCGCGGAAAGGTGCTGGATGTGAAGGTGACCAGCTGAGCGATCAGAAACCCCCGTCGACTCAACCTGTTATGGAGCGCGCCTCCGCCAACAGCTTTCGGTGCGCTTCAGACAGGCGATGCAGGTCGTCGCGGTTCTTTTTGATCATGTCTTTCTGGATTTCGGATTCCTGGTCACTCCAGATCTTCACCAGGTCGGTACGCGTCTTGCAGTCGACGTCTGCTTTCGCGGCAGAAATCTCGCGCTTCGTGATCTGCTGCCCGGAATTCTCGTCCGCCCCGAGTGCCTGAAGTGGAGTGCGGTAAGAGAACCCCTTGCCCTTCATGCACTGCGACCATTCTTTGGTCGCTTTTTCAACACTCTGTGAGTTCATGGACTGCTCAAAGCCGGCTGACGCAATGTTCTGGGCAGTCCGGACACCTTTCTCGTCCGTGTATTTTCCGCGGAGGTCCTGTTTGACCTGACCGAGGCAGCCGCCCTCGGGCACCGTCGAGCCATTCACCTCTGCGGTCGCACCCATTCCACCATTCAGTGCGAGAATTTCTTTGTCTGAAAGCTCAGGACCGCGCGGAGCGCTACGTGTTTCGGGGAGGTGATACCCGTACTCCGATACCACGGCCGGGTTCAGAACCCCGTATCTGCGGTTCGTTCCCGGAATGTACTTCGCAGCGGAGTCCGAGCTTTTCGCCCGGTATCTGAGACCGTACTTTCGCATGCAGGCGTCCGCGAGCTTTTCCTCCGCCTTGGAGATGACATGCAGTTGCCCAGCGGAGAGCGCATACCCTCCTATGGGAAGCTCCAGGCCGCGTTCCAAAGCCGAGACCTTGACCACCCGATTCGACCCAGCACCGGCAGCTGGGGTCGAGGGGGAAACAGCAGAGCTCGCGGGGGTAGGAAGACCGCTCCGCTCCTCCTGCTGTCCGCTGCAGCCGGAGGCACATACAAGAGCAACGCACACGACTGCGGTCGCCTGCGTCCTGCGGTTGCCATAACCAATCATGCGATCACCTTCGTGGTTCAAAGAGAATGGGTGCCGGAAGCATTGTGACCGCTTCCGACACCCAATTATTCAACGCATTTCTAGTTGAACTGGTAGCAGTTCCAGCCTTCGGACATCTCCCCGTCCACTATCTTCAGAGATGCATTGTTGTTGTACGTGCGCTTCAACTGGTTCGCCTGTGCCTGCTTGGGCCCCTGAGCCCAGAGCCAGTCGCACGCTCCACCGTAGTTACTGCTGTAGTAGACCGTGGCGCTCTCATTGACGGTCTTGGCGATGAAGAACGCCGAAGCAGCCTTGTTCTTGACGGACTGGCCCTTCCCCGCGCCGGCCGTCGCGAACTCGTACCCCGCCAGGTTGCTGATTCCGCCGTAACCGACGAAGTTGGCCGCGGAGCCCTTGAAGTTCGAGTTGAAGAAGAACACGAAGCACGGGTAGGCGCCGCTACAGTCGGCTCCCGTGTAGGTCGTGGCTCCGGCCTGAGAGACACCGGAGAGCGTTAGCATGCCGGCTGCCAAACCGACGGTTATTGCCCTCTTGAAAAGCTTCACACTTCCCCCTTTTCCTGGTGCAGAAATCAAGCTTGACTATATTTTCACTCCCCCTGACGATCAAGGGAACAAAATAGCCTCACTCACCCCTTTCCTGCCGCATGGCGGGTGATATGCATCACTCGTACATTTACGTCGGGCTCCCCGAGCTCTTGAGTTCCCGCAGAGGCGTGAAGCGTGCTCCGTCCTTCGCGCCTCCGGATGACGGCGTCCAGCGCAGCCCGGCGTCCAACGCAGCCCCGTGCCTGCTAATTACGCTGCTTACCGTCGCGCTCGATGGGAGAAGTCCGTAAGGTTGCCGGTGAGGGGAGGGACAGAGTGCAAGAAGAGCCTTCGCTCGCCGCTTTGAGTGATCAGGATCTCTTGGCCCGTCATGTCGATGGCGACCCTGACGCCTTCGGAGAACTAGTCAAGCGGCATCGCGACCGACTCTGGGCTGTGGCGCTACGGACGCTGGGGGACCGGGAGGAGGCGGCTGACGCCGTCCAGGACGCACTGCTGTCCGCCTACCGGGCTGCCCACACCTTCCGCGGTCATTCGGCCGTCACAACCTGGCTGCACCGGATCACGGTGAACGCCTGCCTGGACCGCGCGCGCAAGGCGGCTTCCAGGAAGACGTCCCCCGTGGACGACACGGAACGGCTCGAACAGCTCCTGGAGCCTCACGAGTCGGCCTCCGCTCCCGCCGAGCGCAACGATCTGCACCGTGAGCTGCTGGAGGCACTGGGCACCCTGCCCCCCGACCAGCGGGCAGCCCTCGTCCTGGTGGACATGCAGGGCTACCCCGTGGCAGAGGCGGCCAGCTTGCTCGATGTGCCGACCGGCACGGTCAAGAGCCGCTGCGCGCGTGGCAGAGCCAGACTTCTCCCACTGCTCAAACACCTGCGTACGGACAGTGGGAGCGACAGAGCGAGCAAGAAGTCGGGTGAGGGACGGAACCGCACGCAGGGGGCATCCGTCCCACCCGCAGCGGGAGAACACGATGGACCAAGCGATTCAGCTGCTGTGAAGGGCGGAGGTGGGCGAGCGTGACATCCACGACCGGCACGGCCGGGCACCCGGACGTCGAGGAGATCTCCGACCTCACCGAAGGTCTACTCCCTCCCTCCCGCACGGCGGACGTCCGGCAGCACCTGGACGACTGCACGCTCTGCGCCGACGTGTACGACTCGCTGGAGGAGATCCGCGGCCTGCTCGGCACGCTGCCGGGCCCGCCCCGCATGCCCGACGAGGTCGCTGGACGCATCGACGCCGCTCTCGCCGCTGAGGCCCTTCTGAATGCCACGGCTCCCGAGGACGACGTCACGGGCGCCCTCGCGTCCGTCGGTACTTCGCGCCCCATTTCCGATGACAGCGACGGCGACGACGACAGGCATGTTTCACGTGAAACATCGAGTACGGCAGACCGTCCCGCGGGGCACCCTCGCGCCGCCACCGGCCCGGGCCGCGCGAACCGCCCGCGTCGTGCACGCCGTAGGACCGCGGTCCTGAGCGCCGTGTTCACGGTCGCCGCGCTGGGACTCGGCGGTCTGCTGTTCCAGTCGCTGAGCAACAACGCCTCCGACAATGACTCTCCGTCGGCTTCCCCTGAGCAGAGCGACTCCGCGAACACCTTCGCTGAGGGCAAGCTCAAGGGCCAGGTCGCGGATCTTCTCGACAAGGCCGACAAGAAGAAGGACGGCGGCCCTCGCACCTCCAACCCGTACGGCACCCAGTCCACTGAGGAGCCGCACATCCTGAACACGCCCTCGGTCTCGGTTCCCGGATGCATCACACAGGGGATCGGTCGCGACGCGGACCCACTCGCCTTCAAGGAAGGTTCCTACGAGGGCAAGGAGGCGTATCTCGTGGTCCTGCCCGACGCCTCCGACACCACACGCGTCACGGCCTACGTCGTGGATTCCGCCTGTGTGGACAAGCCGTCGATCTCCGTCGGCAAGGTTCTGGTGAAGCACAGCTACGCGCGGAGCTGAGCGAGTCCGGCTCCGCCGCGGACCGTCCCGAGCCTCTGTGCACCATCCTTGGCGTCCCCGCGCGGTGACTCGTCTTCGTGTGCCCGGACACAGTGGGAATGCGCGCCCCTTAGGATCCGTTGGGTGGGGTGAGAGTTCTGAGAGAGGCTCCCACCAGTTGTACGAAGCAGTCTCCAGAGACGAGGAATCAATCCGTGAGCGACGTCCGTAACGTGATCATCATCGGCTCCGGGCCCGCCGGCTACACGGCGGCGCTCTACACCGCGCGCGCGTCGCTTAAGCCGCTGGTGTTCGAGGGCGCCGTCACCGCAGGCGGTGCGCTGATGAACACCACTGAGGTGGAGAATTTCCCCGGCTTCCAGGACGGCGTCATGGGCCCCGAGCTCATGGACAACATGCGCGCGCAGGCCGAGCGCTTCGGCGCCGAGCTCGTACCGGACGACATTGTCGCGGTCGACCTCAGCGGCGAGATCAAGACCGTCACGGACACGGCGGGCGCCGTACACCGGGCGAAGGCGATCATCGTCACCACGGGTTCGCAGCACCGCAAGCTGGGTCTGCCCAAGGAGGACGCACTCTCCGGACGCGGCGTCTCCTGGTGCGCGACCTGTGACGGCTTCTTCTTCAAGGACCAGGACATCGCCGTGATCGGCGGCGGCGACACCGCCATGGAGGAAGCGACCTTCCTCTCCCGATTCGCCAAGTCCGTGACGATCGTCCACCGCCGCGACACCCTGCGCGCCTCCAAGGCGATGCAGGAGCGTGCCTTCGCCGACCCGAAGATCAAGTTCGTCTGGGACAGCGAGGTCGCCGAGATCCAGGGCGACCAGAAGCTCTCCGGTCTGACGCTGCGGAACCTGAAGACCGGCGAG
This sequence comes from Streptomyces sp. NPDC020747, assembly GCF_044334695.1. Lineage (NCBI taxonomy): Bacteria > Bacillati > Actinomycetota > Actinomycetes > Kitasatosporales > Streptomycetaceae > Streptomyces > Streptomyces sp. NPDC020747. The sequence goes on from NZ_JBIRTJ010000003.1 coordinate 281,051, forward strand.
ACGTCCGAGCTGCCCGTCACCGGCCTGTTCATCGCGATCGGCCACGACCCGCGCACCGAGCTCTTCAAGGGCCAGCTCGACCTGGACGGGGAGGGTTACCTCAAGGTCGAGGCACCCTCGACCCGGACCAACCTGACGGGTGTCTTCGGCGCCGGCGACGTCGTCGACCACACCTACCGCCAGGCGATCACCGCGGCCGGCACCGGCTGCTCCGCCGCCCTCGATGCCGAGCGCTTCCTCTCCGCCCTCGCGGACGATGAGGCCGCCGCGGAGCCCGAGAAGACCGCTGTCTGACCCCCTTCCCGCCCCACCGCACCAACCCAGTTAAGGAGCCCGCCGTGGCCGGCACCCTCAAGCACGTGACCGACGATTCCTTCGAGCAGGACGTTCTCAAGAGCGACAAGCCCGTCCTGGTGGATTTCTGGGCCGCCTGGTGCGGTCCGTGCCGCCAGATCGCTCCGTCCCTCGAGGCGATCGCCGCCGAGTACGGCGACAAGATCGAGGTCGTCAAGCTCAACATCGACGAGAACCCGGGTACGGCGGCCAAGTACGGCGTCATGTCCATCCCGACCCTGAACGTCTACCAGGGTGGCGAGGTCGCCAAGACGATCGTCGGTGCCAAGCCGAAGGCCGCGATCGTGCGGGACCTCGAGGACTTCATCGCCGAGTAGTTCGACATGTCGCTCGCAGCAGGCGGCGATGTTTCACGTGAAACACAGATGGGCCAACCCGGACGGGTTGGCCCATCAGCATGTATGGCGTCCGCTGCAGGCGCCTCTCCCAGAGATCCGAGAGCTGTCTACAGCGGACGCAGTACTGGCTCCTTCTGTACCGCCCCCAGCAACCGGTCGAGCGCCAACTCCACGTCTTCCTTCCAGGAGAGCGTTGTACGCAGCTCCAGGCGCAGTCGCGGGTACGTCGGGTGCGGTCGGACCGTCTTGAATCCCACGGCCAGGAGATGGTCGGCGGGCAGGACGCAGGCCGGCTCCTTCCAGCGGGCGTCTCCGAAGGCCTCGATCGCCTTGAAGCCCCGCCGGAGCAGATCCTTGGCGACCGTCTGCACCATCACACGTCCGAGCCCCTGCCCCTGAAAACCAGGCGTGATGAAGGCCGTCATCAGCTGGACCGCGTCAGGGGAGACCGGGCTCGTGGGGAAGGCCGTCGCCCGGGGCACATAGGCGGGCGGCGCGTAGAGCACGAAGCCCGCCGGTACGTCATCCACGTACACGACCCGTCCGCAGGATCCCCATTCGAGCAGAACGGCGGAGATCCACGCCTCTTTCTCCAGCTCGGGTGTTCCCGCCTTTACCGCGGCCTGACCGCTGACTGGGTCCAACTCCCAGAAGACACACGCGCGACAGCGCTTGGGAAGGTCCTGAAGGTTGTCCAGCGTGAGCGGTGCGAGCCGGCGCCCCATGAAGGCAGTTCCTCACTTTCCTCGCCCGCAGCGTCGCGAGCGGCTGTCAGAGCGCTCCGTTCCCTGAGCAGGCTGCCGACGAACCCGCCGACCGCGCCGAGCCCCAGGCCCGCGCTCACCAGTCCGGTCCGGCTCACCGTTCGCATGGCCCCTCGCCTCCCCACAAAAGGTGCTGCCAGGTGGATGCGCCATATCCGAACGCATCGTATCCACGATGCGATTCCATCGATACCGCCTGAAAGCAAAGAGCGGGCCGTGTTCCGGTACACACCGGACACGGCCCGCTCTGCTGGTCAGCTGCTCAGAATCGACCGGCCGACCCAGGCCTCAGGCTTCCGTCTCCTCGGAGTCGTCGTCCAGGAGGCTCTTCTGCAGAACCGGTCCCTCACCCGGGGCGAGGGAGCCGAGGATGCGCTCAAGGTCGTCCATCGAGGCGAACTCGACGGTGATCTTGCCCTTCTTCTGGCCGAGGTCGACCTTCACCCGAGTCTCGAAGCGGTCCGAGAGACGGGTCGCAAGGTCGCTCAGCGCCGGGGAGAGCCGAGTGCCGGCCCGCGGCCCCTTGGAGCGTGCGGCCGACTGCGGCCGCGATCCCATGAGCGTGACGATCTCCTCGACCGCTCGCACCGAGAGCCCCTCGGCCACGATCCGGTGAGCCAGGCGGTCCTGCTCCTCGGAGTCGTCGACGGAGAGCAGGGCTCGCGCATGTCCGGCGGAGAGCACCCCGGCGGCCACGCGGCGCTGAACCGACGGCGACAGCTTCAGCAGACGCAGGGTGTTGGAGACCTGAGGGCGCGAACGGCCAATCCGGTCGGCCAACTGGTCGTGCGTGCAGTTGAAGTCCTTGAGCAGCTGGTCGTAGGCGGCAGCCTCTTCCAGCGGGTTCAGCTGAGCACGGTGCAAGTTCTCCAGAAGCGCGTCCAGGAGAAGCTTCTCGTCATCCGTGGCCCGCACGATCGCCGGGATGGCGTCGAGCCCCGCCTCACGGCAGGCCCGCCAGCGCCGCTCGCCCATGATGAGCTCGTAGCGCGCCGGACCCATCTGCCGTACGACGACCGGCTGGAGAAGGCCAACCTCCTTGATGGACGTGACGAGTTCCGCGAGAGCGTCCTCGTCGAAGACCTCACGGGGCTGGCGCGGGTTCGCGGTGATGGAGTCGAGAGGCAGCTCGGCGAAGTACGCGCCGACAGGTGCCGACGGAGGAGCCTCTCCGAATACGCTCGCCGACGGCTCCTCTGTTTCATGTGAAACATGGGCCGATGGAAGTGCGGCCACCTTGGCCGCCGCAACCCCGCGCTCTGCGGTGAGCACGGGAACGGCTCCCGGCGATGTGGACCCGCCGCCCATCGCGGGTGGTGCCGCCTTCTCTCCTGTCGGTGCAGCCGGGATCAGTGCGCCGAGACCACGGCCCAACCCCCTCCGTCGCTCGCTCACTGGATCCCCTCCACCATGCTCTGTTCGTTGTGTGCGCCCATGTGGGCATGCTGCGCGTCGTACGCCATTCCGACTCCACGCAGCGCGATCTCTCGCGCCGCCTCAAGGTAGGAGAGGGCGCCGCTCGACCCCGGGTCGTAGGTCAGCACCGTCTGACCGTAACTGGGGGCCTCGGAGATACGGACCGAGCGCGGAATACTCGTCCGCAGCACCTCATCGCCGAAGTGGCTGCGCACCTCGTCGGCGACCTGGGACGCGAGGCGGGTCCGGCCGTCGTACATGGTGAGCAGGATCGTCGATACATGCAGGTTGGGGTTGAGGTGCCCCCGCACCAGATCGACGTTGCGCAGCAGCTGGCCCAGGCCCTCCAGTGCGTAGTACTCGCACTGAATCGGGATGAGAACCTCGGCACCGGCTACGAGAGCGTTGACCGTCAGGAGACCCAGCGACGGCGGGCAGTCGATAAGGATGTAGTCCAGCGGCTGCTCGTACGCCTGGATAGCCCGCTCCAGCCGGCTCTCTCGTGCCACCAGGGACACCAGCTCGATCTCCGCACCGGCGAGATCGATCGTGGCAGGTGCACAGAAGAGACCCTCGACATCAGGTACTGGCTGGACAACCTCGGAGAGTGGCTTGCTGTCGATCAGCACGTCGTAGATCGAAGGAACTTCGGCGTGATGGTCAATGCCCAGCGCGGTGGAGGCATTGCCCTGAGGATCGAGGTCGACCACCAGGACGCGCCCACCATGCAGCGCGAGCGAAGCGGCAAGGTTGACCGTAGACGTGGTCTTGCCCACCCCGCCCTTCTGGTTGGCGACCACCATCACGCGGGTTTGGTCAGGCCGTGGCAGGCCCTCGCCGGCGCGGCCAAGAGCCTCCACCGCCAGTTGGGCAGCACGACCGATGGGAGTGTCGTCCATCGGGGGCGGTGTTTCACGTGAAACATCCTCCCCCATCGACTCGGTACGGGGACCGGGGACCGGATCGGTCATCGGTCCCGCGATGTTGGCGTCGGACCGCAAGGATTCACTCTCCTCGACTTCAGGCTCGCAATGAACAGAGCCTCCCATGTCTTCGGGGTCGTGAACCAGCGAGGCCCGTTGTTCTGTGGAGAAATCCACCTCTGTGGACAACTCCGTGCCCTCTCCGGGGGACGCATGGCCGCCACGAGAGGGTCTTTTTCCGAAGGATCCCAGGGATCCAAGAGGGTTTCGGTCGCGGGGTTCGGCCGCGGCGCGGCCGCGACTGATGATGCCGTGCAGCAGTGAGCGACGTTTCACGTGAAACACGATGCACAGCGCGCGCGACCACGACCGCGCGACACTCCGACATGCATAGGTTTGGCAGCTTGTGTGGAGTACGTCTCGTCGTCAGGACGGATCAGTCAACGAGTCGGTCAACGAGCCGCTGACCCGACAACACGCCTCCCGAATGAGTCGCTCTCCTCGGGATCCGGTCAGCGACGCCTCCGGGTTCGCCCCGTCCGGGCCGCCTTCGCCCGCTTGGCCGCGAAGCGCACGCCGCCGGGGCTCTCCCCGACCTCGACGCGTACCACCGTGGCGAGAGGATCCACCACACCTTCACCCACGTGAAGCACCGAGATGTCCACGGCTCCCAGCTTGCTCAGGGCGGCCCCGGCGTTCTTGACCTCTTCCTCCGCCGTGTCGCCCTTGAGGAGAAGCATCTCGCCGTACGGGCGCAGCAGCGGCACACCCCAGGCCGCGAGGCGGTCCAGCGGTGCCACGGCCCGCGCCGTCACCACATGGACCGGAGGCAGCGTGCCAAGGACCTCCTCGGCACGCCCACGGACGACGGTGACGTGGTCGAGACCGAGCAGCTCGACGACCTCGGTGAGGAAGTTCGTCCGGCGGAGCAGGGGCTCAAGGAGCGTGATCTTCAGATCCGGGCGGACGAGGGCGAGCGGGATACCGGGCAGCCCGGCACCGGAACCGACATCGCACACCGTCACGCTCTCGGGAACGACCTCCGAGAGCACCGCGCAGTTCAACAGGTGCCGTTCCCAGAGGCGAGGCACTTCACGGGGGCCGATCAGCCCCCGCTGCACTCCGGCGTCCGCCAACAGCTCCGCGTACCGAACCGCGTCTGCGAAGCGATCGCCGAATACCGCCCGGGCCTGCTCGGGCGCAGGGGGAAGCTCCGCTGCCTCCGTCACGGGGAACCGTCCTTCCGTACCGCTTGAGCGCACTGCGCGCTGACTACCAGGACTATCAGGAACCATCGGGGACTATCAGGCTGACAAAGTTCGGCCCCGCCTGCGAACACAGACGGGGCCGGAGAACGACGTGCTGGATCAGGCAGGGAGCACGACGACGAAGCGCTGCGGCTCCTCGCCCTCGGACTCGCTGCGCAGGCCCGCGGCCTTGACCGCGTCGTGCACCACCTTGCGCTCGAAGGGGGTCATCGCCTTCATCTTCACGGGCTCACCGGAACTCCTGACCTCGGCCGCTGCCTTCGCGCCCAGCTCGGAGAGTTCCTCGCGCTTCTTGGCGCGGTAACCCGCGATGTCCAGCATCAGCCGGCTGCGGTCCCCGGTCTCCCGGTGCACGGCCAGCCGTGTGAGCTCCTGGAGGGCCTCCAGTACCTCACCGTCGCGGCCGACCAGCTTCTGCAGGTCACGGCCGCTGGAGTCGCTGATGATCGAGACCGCCGCGCGATCGGCCTCGACATCCATGTCGATGTCGCCGTCGAGATCGGCGATGTCCAGCAGACCCTCGAGGTAGTCGGCCGCGATCTCGCCCTCCTGCTCCAGGCGGGTCAGGGTGTCGCCACCCTCAGGGGCAGCGGAGGTGGTGCCTTCCGTCACGGGATGGACTCCTTCTTACTTCTTGGACGGGGACTTGGGCCGCTGCGGGCCCTTGCGCTGTCCGGACTGGGCCTTGCTGCGGGTGCCACCGGACGCGGACTTGCCGCCCGCCGGCTTGGTACCGGGCTTGGCGTCCTGCGGTTCGTCGGACTTGCTGAGCGAGGTCTTCGGCGCGGACTCGTCCGCGGCCTTGGGACCGCCCTGGGCAGCGCCCGACTGACGCTGGGACTTGCTCTGCCGCTTGGGCTGCTGGCGCTTGGGAGCGGCGCCGCCCGTCGCCGGGGTGCCGTCCTCGGTCTCGACCACGGTCGAGGCCTCGCTCTTCACCACGGTGCCGTCGGCCTGGGCCGCCAGGCCCGCCTTGCTCAGGCCGTTGATGAACTTGCGCTCGAAGTCGTTGCGATCGCGGCCCTTGGCCACGATGGCCTTGACGATGGCCTTCTCACCGCGGCCACGCGTCTTCTCATGCTGCGTGACGCGCTTGTGCAGCCGCTCCAGGTAGGAGGCCTGAGCCTTGGAACCCGGCGTCGGGTTGTTGTGGATGACGTACATCTGCTGGCCCATGGTCCACACGTTGGTGGTCAGCCAGTAGACGAGGACACCGACGGGGAAGTTGATACCGAAGACGGCGAACATGATCGGGAAGACGTACATCAGCATCTTCTGCTGCTGCATGAACGGCGTCTTCACCGTCGTGTCGACGTTCTTCGTCATCAGCTGGCGCTGCGTGTAGAACTGCGAGAACGACATCAGGACGATCATGATCGCCGTGACGACGCGCACGTCGGCGATCGAGGAGCCCAGCGCCTGGACCTTGGCGTCGCCGTCCGTGAACTTCGCGGCCAGCGGAGCACCGAAGATGTGCGCCTTCTGCGCGCTCTCCAGCAGCCGGGTGTTGATCACGCCGATGGTGTCGTTCGACGCGATGCTGTTGAGCACGTGGTACAGGGCGAAGAAGAACGGGGACTGCGCCAGGATGGGAAGGCACGAGGAGAGCGGGTTGGTACCCGTCTCCTTGTACAGCTTCATCATCTCTTCGGACTGACGCTGCTTGTCGTTCTTGTAGCGCTCCTGGATCTTCTTCATCTCGGGCTGGAGCGTCTGCATCGCCCGCGTCGCCTTGATCTGCTTCACGAAGAGCGGGATCAGGCAGATACGGATCAGGATCACCAGGGACACGATGGACAAGCCCCAGGCCCAGCCCGTATCAGGGCCGAAGACGGCGCCGTATACGGAGTGGAACTGGACGATGACCCAGGAAACGGGTGTCGTGATGAAGCTGAAAATACTGGCAATCGTGTCCACTAATCAGGCTCCTTGAGCATGGGACGGGGTCTCGGCGGCCGGGCTCGAAGGATGGTTGGACATACCGTGCCCCTCGGTGGCCGGTTCGGCGGCGGAGGTCCCGCCCTTGCGTGCACGCCAGGCGTTACGCAGCATTTCGTGCCACCGCGGACGCTTGCGCGGCGGGACATGGTCCACACCGCCCAGCGACCACGGATTGCACCGCAGGATGCGCCAGGCGGTGAGTGCCGTTCCCTTGATCGCACCGTGACGGTCGATGGCTTGGTACCCGTAGTGGGAGCACGACGGGTAGTACTTGCACACCGGCCCGAGCAACGGGCTGATGGTCCACTGGTACAGCTTGATGAGAGCCAGCAGCGGGTACTTCATCGCGCGCCCCCTCCCAGTAGCCGCTCCAGGGCGGCGTCCAGGTCTCGGGCCAGCTGTGCATGGTCGGCGTCACCCGCACCGGGCAGCGCTCGTACGACTACCAGGCTACCGGGGGTCAGCAGAGCCACTCGGTCACGCATCAGATGGCGAAGCCGGCGCTTCACCTTGTTGCGTACGACGGCGCCGCCCACTGCTTTGCTGACAACGAAACCCGCACGCGTCGGGGGAGCGCTCTCCCCAGGCGCGTGCGGGTCCGTTGCACCGCTACGTAGATGAACGACGAGAAGCGGGCGTCCGGCCCGGCGTCCTCGGCGTACCGCGGTCGCGAAGTCCTCGCGCCGCCTCAGCCGATGCTCGGTAGGCAGCACGTCATGACCTGTTGGTGATCAGGCGGACAGGCTGGCGCGACCCTTGCCACGACGGTTCGCGAGAATCGCGCGACCGGCACGGGTACGCATCCGCAGGCGGAAGCCGTGGGTCTTGGCGCGACGACGGTTGTTCGGCTGGAAGGTGCGCTTGCTCACTCGGGGGCTCCAGAAGAAATCGGTAGTTTCGGGGTGCCGTCTTGGCTGTCACCGTGCGCCCACGAGTAGCTCGCTTACGCCCGAGTGCACCGCTTCCCGATCACTCTTCGCGATCTGTGCCCATCGGAGGCAGGCGGCAGCAGCCATCGACAACTCGACCTGGTTACGGTACGCGCGGCTACGCCATCCGGTCAAACCAGCCCTGCCCGGGAGACACTATCCACAGCCTGGGGACAACAACTTGAACCGCATGGGTCGCCCTGACTACCGTGGCTGGACTCCGGTTCGTTCCCTTCTCCCTGCTCCATCTGATTCGTGCCGCCCGCCCCAGCTGCCTTGTTCCCCCCGCCCCAGCTGCTTCGTTCCACCCGCCCCACCCGAGTTCCAACCCAATCCGTCCCAGGAATCACACGTTCGTGGGACCCGTGAGAGAGCGTGCCCTGTGGCTGACGTACCTGCCGATCTTGCCGCAGTGTGGCCACGAGTATTGGAGCAACTTCTCGGTGAGGGGCGTGGGCAGGGTGTCGAGACGAAGGACGAGCACTGGATCAAGCGCTGCCAGCCGCTGGCACTCGTAGCGGACACCGCACTGCTCGCGGTCCCCAACGAGTTCGCGAAGGGTGTCCTGGAAGGGCGCCTGGCGCCGATCGTCAGCGAGACCCTGAGCCGCGAGTGCGGCCGCCCGATCCGTATCGCGATCACCGTCGACGACTCCGTCGGCGAGACCCCGGCCCCGCCTGCGCCGCCCGCCCAGTCGCAGCAGCGCTACGAGGAGCCCGAGCGCCCCTCCCCGCAGGGCCGTGACGGATACCGGGGATACGGCCGCCACCGTGCGGACGACCACATGGACGACCACCCGCAGGGCCGCCCCGACCAGCAACAGCCCCGTGGGGACCAGCTCCCGACCGCCCGTCCCGCGTACCCCGACTATCAGCGCCCCGATCCCGGCGGCTGGCCGCGGCCCTCGCAGGACGACTACGGCTGGCAGCAGCAGCGGCTCGGCTTCCCGGACCGGGACCCGTACGCGTCGCCCCCCCAGGACTACCGGCAGCAGCCTCCGGACCGCTCTCCCTACGAACAGCAGCGGTCCGACTACGAGCAGCAGCGGCCCGGGTACGACCAGCCTCGCTCGGACTACGACCAGCGCCCGGACCGCCGCGACCGTCGGCCCGAGCCGCCCTCGCAGTCCGGGACCGGGCATGTCCACCGCGGCGGACCCGTCGGCTCCAATCTGCCCGCCTCCAGTGGTGCCCCGGGCCCCCTGGCCGCGCAGCCGGCGCCGGCGGCCGGTCCCGGAGAGCCCACCGCGCGCCTCAACCCGAAGTACCTCTTCGACACCTTCGTCATCGGCGCCTCGAACCGTTTCGCGCACGCCGCCGCGGTCGCCGTCGCCGAGGCACCAGCCAAGGCCTACAACCCCCTCTTCATCTACGGGGAGTCGGGACTCGGCAAGACGCACCTGCTGCACGCGATCGGGCACTACGCACGCAGCCTCTACCCGGGCACGCGCGTGCGGTACGTGAGCTCGGAGGAGTTCACCAACGAGTTCATCAACTCGATCCGCGACGGAAAGGGCGACAGCTTCCGCAAGCGGTACCGCGAGATGGACATCCTGCTCGTCGACGACATCCAGTTCCTGGCGGACAAGGAGTCGACGCAGGAGGAGTTCTTCCACACCTTCAACACGCTCCACAACGCGAACAAGCAGATCGTGCTCTCCAGCGACCGGCCGCCCAAGCAGCTGGTGACCCTGGAGGACCGGCTGCGGAACCGTTTCGAGTGGGGCCTGATCACCGACGTCCAGCCGCCCGAGCTGGAGACCCGTATCGCCATCCTTCGTAAGAAGGCGGTGCAGGAGCAGCTCAACGCCCCACCCGAGGTGCTGGAGTTCATCGCGTCCCGGATCTCGCGGAACATCCGTGAGCTGGAGGGCGCGCTGATCCGGGTGACGGCCTTCGCGTCGCTCAACCGGCAGCCCGTGGACCTCGGCCTGACGGAGATCGTCCTCAAGGACCTGATCCCCGGCGGCGAGGACTCGTCCCCGGAGATCACCGCGCCGGCCATCATGGCGGCGACCGCCGACTACTTCGGTCTCACGGTGGACGACCTGTGCGGTTCCTCGCGCAGCCGCGTGCTGGTCACGGCACGCCAGATCGCCATGTACCTGTGCCGTGAGCTCACCGACCTCTCGCTGCCGAAGATCGGCGCCCAGTTCGGCGGCCGCGACCACACGACCGTCATGCACGCCGACCGGAAGATCCGCGCGCTGATGGCCGAGCGCCGCTCCATCTACAACCAGGTCACCGAGCTCACGAACCGCATCAAGAACGGCTGACAGCCGTGGCGATACGTCGCTGAAGGCGCCCCGGGACACGCTCCCGAGGGCGCCTTTCGTCGTGCCGGACGCCCATCAAAGGCGTCCGGCACGCGTCAAACGTCGTCCCCGCACACCTCGGAAGACGGCTTCCGCCGCTCTCACATGCCTCCTGAGGACCCTCGTTCCGCCTTCGGTCAGCCTTCGGTCGGCTCTCTTCCGCCCTCGTACGAGCCTCCCGGCCGCGTCACGAGTCGCTCCACCGCCACCCGAAGACCATCCGTTGTTCGAATACGTGCCCTGGTTACGGCCGTCCTCCACAGATTCGGGTACTTTCTCGTGTCCACATCCTGGGGACTGGGAAGTTGTCCAGATCGTGTCCACAGGGCGTGCTGCTGAAAGGGCATCAGGCGAGGTCAGCCGGTTGTGGATTCGTGGACGAACGATCTCCACAGGCTGTGGACGAAGAAAAGATCCACAGGCTGTGCAGAAAGTTGTCCACCGGCGCCCCACAGGCTGGGGGCCGTTGTCCCCAGCGATCACCGGCTTCTCCACATGGCTGTCCACTGTTCGGCAACGCGACGCGTCTCCTCACCGTGTCGAGTGAAAGGCGTCACACGAAGGTGCTGGGTTGGGCTGTGGGGAACGTGGGTAAACCTGGGGACGGCGCTGGGGAGAAGTGACCCCCGCCTGTGTATCGGGTGTGCAGAACTTTTCCCCGTCCACAGAAGTCGCCTGTTTTCCACCGCCTCCACCCACAGGGCCAGTGGACAAAAAACCAACCCTGACCTGCGAAAACGGGGTTATCCACGGTATCCACAGCCCCTACTACTACTCCCAACTAGAAAGAGTCTGAGAGTCGATTCGAAGTGGGGGCTGTGCACAACTCGCGCTCGGAGCCTCAGTCGCCGCTCGGAACGACTTGACCCCGAGGGGCACCGACTGTCAGTGCGGTGCGTCAGACTGTTCCCCGGTGTCCTTCCCATGACCGGGCTGAGCGACACCGAGTCAGACGACGAGGCAGCAGGGCGAGAGCGCCGGCAACAGACGGAGGCGGCAACGGTGAAGATCCGGGTGGAACGCGACGTACTCGCGGAGGCAGTGGCCTGGGCGGCACGCAGCCTCCCGGCCCGTCCGCCGGCGCCTGTGCTCGCCGGCCTTCTGCTGAAGGCCGAGGAGGGCACGCTGAGCCTCTCCAGCTTCGACTACGAGGTCTCGGCACGGGTCTCCGTGGACGCCGAGATCGACGAGCAGGGCACGGTGCTCGTCTCCGGCCGGCTGCTCGCCGACATCTGCCGCGCCCTGCCCAACCGACCGGTGGAGATTTCCACGGACGGTGTACGGGCGACCGTGGTCTGCGGCTCCTCGCGCTTCACCCTGCACACACTGCCGGTGGAGGAGTACCCGGCGCTGCCGCAGATGCCGTCGGCGACCGGCACCGTCCCCGGTGAGGTCTTCGCCTCCGCCGCCGCCCAGGTGGCCATCGCGGCGGGCCGCGACGACACGCTGCCCGTCCTCACCGGTGTGCGCATCGAGATCGAGGGCGACACGGTCACGCTGGCGTCCACCGACCGCTACCGCTTCGCGGTCCGCGAGTTCCTGTGGAAGCCGGAGAACCCCGAGGCGTCCGCGGTGGCCCTGGTGCCCGCCAAGACGCTCCTGGACACCGCCAAGGCCCTCACAAGCGGCGACAGCGTCATCCTGGCGCTGTCCGGCTCCGGTGCCGGCGAGGGGCTGATCGGCTTCGAGGGCGCGGGACGGCGGACGACCACGCGTCTGCTGGAGGGCGACCTCCCGAAGTACCGCTCGCTGTTCCCGACGGAGTTCAACTCCATCGCCGTGATCGAGACCGCCCCCTTCGTGGAGGCCGTCAAGCGTGTGGCCCTGGTCGCCGAGCGGAACACCCCGGTGCGGCTCTCCTTCGAGCAGGGCGTGCTGATCCTGGAGGCCGGTTCCAGCGACGACGCACAGGCTGTGGAAAGGGTTGACGCCCAGCTGGAGGGCGACGACGTCTCGATCGCCTTCAACCCCACGTTCCTGCTCGACGGCCTGAGCGCCATCGACTCCCCGGTCGCGCAGCTCTCCTTCACGACGTCCACGAAGCCGGCGCTCCTGAGCGGCAAGCCCGCCTTGGACGCGGAGGCGGACGAGGCGTACAAGTACCTGATCATGCCGGTGCGGCTCAGCGGCTGACGAAGGCCGCAGGTGGGGGCGTACGTCTGAGCGGCTATGCCCACAGGTGTGCAGGAGCGTCCGGGTTTAGGCTCGGACGCAGGTACGAAAGTGCCCTCCTGCCACATCGCTAGTGAAGGAACAACCTGATGGAGCTCGGTCTCGTCGGCCTCGGCAAGATGGGCGGCAACATGCGCGAGCGCATTCGCCGCGCAGGCCACACCGTCATCGGATACGACCGCAATCCTGACGTCGCCGATGTCCACAGCCTCGAGGAGCTTGTGGGCAAGCTCAAGGGTCCGCGTGTGGTGTGGGTGATGGTCCCGGCCGGTGCGGCGACCCAGTCGACGGTCGACGAGCTCGCCGAGCTCCTGGAACCCGGTGACGTCGTCGTGGACGGCGGCAACTCGCGCTGGACGGACGACGAGAAGCACGCCGAGGAACTGGCGGCCAAGGGCATCGGCTTCGTCGACTGCGGCGTCTCGGGCGGCGTCTGGGGCCTGCAGAACGGCTACGCGCTGATGTACGGCGGCGACGCCGAGAACATCGCCAAGGTCCAGCCGGTCCTCGACGCCCTCAAGCCCGAGGGTGACGCCGGCGTCGGCGCCGTCCACGCGGGCAAGGTGGGCGCGGGCCACTTCTCGAAGATGGTCCACAACGGCATCGAGTACGCGATGATGCAGGCCTACGCCGAGGGCTGGGAGCTCTTGGAGAAGGTCGACTCGGTCACCGACGTGCGCGAGGTCTTCCGCTCCTGGCAGGAGGGCACCGTCATCCGCTCCTGGCTGCTCGACCTGGCGGTCAACGCGCTGGACGAGGACGAGCACCTGGAGAAGCTGCGCGGCTACGCACAGGACTCCGGCGAGGGCCGGTGGACCGTGGAAGCCGCCATCGACCACGCGGTGCCGCTGCCCGCGATCACCGCGTCGCTGTTCGCGCGGTTCTCGTCCCGCCAGGACGACTCCCCGCAGATGAAGATGGTCGCGGCGCTGCGGAACCAGTTCGGCGGCCACGCGGTCGAGAAGAAGTGAACCCGCCGAAGTGAGGTCGAAGTGAATCGGTCGGGTAGCCGGAAGAAGTAGTCCACAGGTCCGCGCCGCGGATCCACAGCCCTGGGGGAGGTCGGCGAACGACCATGCACGTCACGCATCTGTCGCTGGCCGACTTCCGCTCGTACGCCCGGGTCGAGGTCCCGCTCGATCCGGGCGTCACCGCGTTCGTGGGGCCCAACGGACAGGGCAAGACCAACCTTGTCGAGGCGGTCGGCTATCTCGCCACCCTCGGCAGCCACCGCGTCTCGTCCGACGCGCCCCTCGTGCGGATGGGCGCCGACCGGGCGATCATCCGGGGCAACGTCCGGCAGGGCGAGCGTCAGCAGCTCGTCGAGCTGGAGCTGAACCCCGGCAAGGCCAACCGCGCCCGCATCAACAGGTCCTCGCAGGTCAAGCCGCGTGACGTGCTCGGCATCGTACGGACGGTGCTGTTCGCCCCTGAGGACCTCGCGCTGGTCAAGGGTGATCCGGGCGAGCGCCGGCGCTTCCTCGACGAGCTGATCACCGCTCGCTCCCCGCGCATGGCGGGCGTGCGCTCGGACTACGACCGTGTCCTGCGGCAGCGCAACACGCTCCTGAAGTCGGCCGCGCTCGCCCGTCGGCACGGCGGCCGCACGATGGACCTGTCCACGCTCGACGTCTGGGACCAGCACCTCGCGCGCGTCGGCGCCGAACTCCTCGCCCAGCGCCTCGACCTGGTCGCCGCGATCCAGCCACTGGCGGACAAGGCGTACGAGCAGCTGGCGCCGGGCGGTGGTCCCGTGGCGCTGGAGTACAGGCCCTCCTCGCCCGAGATCACCGGTCACGCGCGCGAGGAGCTGTACGAGCAGCTGATGGCCGCGATGGTGGAGACGCGCAAGTCGGAGATCGAGCGGGGCGTCACCCTGGTCGGACCGCATCGTGACGAACTACTGCTCAAACTTGGCGAGCTGCCCGCGAAGGGATACGCGTCACACGGCGAGTCCTGGTCGTACGCGCTGTCGCTGCGCCTGGCCTCGTACGACCTGTTGCGGGCCGAGGGCAACGAGCCGGTGCTGGTCCTCGACGACGTGTTCGCCGAGCTGGACACCCGTCGCCGAGAACGCCTCGCAGAGCTGGTCGCCCCGGGTGAGCAGGTGCTGGTGACGGCCGCGGTCGACGACGACGTACCGGGCGTGCTGACGGGGACGCGGTTCACCGTGTCAGGGGGCGCGGTGGAGCGCGTATGAGCGAGAACACACCCGAGCCGAAGCCCGAGCCGGCGAAGGGCCCCGAACCCTCCGGCGTCGACCTCGCGCGCGTGGCCCTGCGCGCGGCGAAGGAACAGGCACGCGCGCGTGGGGACGCGGCGCGGCAGAAGAAGCAGGCGCGGCGCGGCGGTCTGCGCTCGGGCGCGCACGCCGACGGTCGTGACCCCATGGCGCTCGGTTCCGCCATCAACCGGCTCATCACCGAGCGCGGCTGGGAGGCGCCGGCCGCCGTCGGCGGTGTCATGGGCCGCTGGCCGCAGATCGTCGGCGACGACCTGGCGAACCACTGCGTACCGGAGAAGTACGACGAGGACGAGCGCGTGCTGATCGTGCGGTGCGACTCGACGGCCTGGGCGACCAACCTGCGACTGCTCGCTCCGCAGCTGGTCGCACGCCTGAACAAGGACCTCGGGCACGGCACGGTGAAGCTGATCAAGGTGCTCGGCCCCGGGGGTCCCGTCCAGCGTTTCGGCCCCTTGCGCGCGCCTGGCAGCACGGGCCCCGGTGACACCTACGGGTGAGCCAGACCGGACGGTATGCCGTTCGTAGCGGGGGGTTGACACCTCGAAGCGCTGAGTGCCGCTCTGCGCCTCTTTGGGCCCGGGTCCACATATGGGGAGTCGGTGGAGACCGGTTCAGGGCGGCACATGCGGACTCAGGTACCGGCAAACCCCCATCACTGTCGGCGCTACCGGTAGACTGGAGGCTAATCCCGCCCCACTTGTGGGACGCACCGAGCAACGCTGACTAAGGCTTACCAACGCAACACGCCGCAGCCGCTCCGGCCACCCGCCGGGAGCTTGGCTTGTGCTGTGCCAGAAAGGGCGCTTCGTGGCCGATTCCGGCAACCCCAACGAGAACATCCCGTCCACCGACGCCGGCGTCGACGGCGAGGCCAAAACCTTGAACGGCGAGGTCACCGCCTCGTACGACGCCAGCGCCATCACCGTCCTCGAGGGTCTGGACGCGGTCCGCAAGCGACCCGGCATGTACATCGGCTCGACCGGTGAGCGTGGCCTGCATCACCTCGTGTACGAGGTGGTCGACAACTCCGTCGACGAGGCGCTCGCCGGGCACGCGGACACGATCGACGTCACGATCCTCGCCGACGGTGGCGTCCGGGTCATCGACAACGGCCGCGGCATCCCGGTGGGCATCGTCCCCTCCGAGGGCAAGCCCGCCGTCGAGGTCGTCCTGACCGTGCTGCACGCGGGCGGCAAGTTCGGCGGCGGCGGCTACGCGGTCTCCGGCGGTCTGCACGGCGTGGGCGTGTCCGTCGTGAACGCGCTGTCCTCGAAGGTGGCCGTGGAGGTCAGGACCGACGGGCACCGCTGGACGCAGGACTACAAGCTGGGCATCCCGACCGCCCCGCTCGCCCAGCACGAGGCCATCGAGGAGACCGGTACCTCGGTCACCTTCTGGGCCGACGGGGACATCTTCGAGACCACCGACTACTCCTTCGAGACGCTCTCGCGGCGCTTCCAGGAGATGGCGTTCCTCAACAAGGGTTTGACGATCAAACTCACTGATGAGCGCGACTCCGCGAAGGCAACGGCGGGTGCCGACGAGGCCGGTGCGGACGAGACCGAAGAGGTCAAGACCGTCACGTACCACTACGAGGGCGGCATCGTCGACTTCGTGACGTACCTCAACTCCCGCAAGGGCGAGGTCATCCACCCCACCGTGATCGACATCGAGGCCGAGGACAAGGAGCGCATGCTCTCCCTCGAGGTCGCGATGCAGTGGAACGGCGGCTACAGCGAGGGCGTGTACTCCTTCGCCAACACCATCCAGACCCCCGACGGCGGCACGCACGAGGAGGGTTTCCGTGCGGCGCTCACCGGTCTCATCAACCGGTACGCGCGCGACAAGAAGCTGCTGCGCGAGAAGGACGACAACCTCACGGGCGACGACATCCGCGAGGGTCTGACGGCGATCATCTCGATCAAGCTCGGCGAGCCCCAGTTCGAGGGGCAGACGAAGACCAAGCTGGGCAACACCGAGGCGAAGACCTTCGTCCAGAAGGTCGTCCACGAGCACATCACCGACTGGCTGGACCGCAACCCGAACGAAGCCTCGGACATCATCCGCAAGGGGATCCAGGCGGCCACCGCGCGCGTGGCGGCCCGCAAGGCCCGCGACCTCACCCGCCGCAAGGGGCTCCTGGAGACGGCGTCGCTGCCGGGCAAGCTGAGCGACTGCCAGTCGAACGACCCCACCAAGTGCGAGATCTTCATCGTCGAGGGTGACTCCGCCGGCGGCTCGGCCAAGTCCGGCCGGAACCCGGAGTACCAGGCGATCCTCCCGATCCGGGGAAAGATCCTCAACGTCGAGAAGGCCCGGATCGACAAGATCCTGCAGAACCAGGAGATCCAGGCACTGATCTCCGCCTTCGGCACCGGAGTCCACGAGGACTTCGACATCGCCAGGCTCCGCTATCACAAGATCATCCTGATGGCGGACGCCGACGTCGACGGACAGCACATCAACACCCTGCTGCTGACCTTCCTGTTCCGCTTCATGCGGCCGCTGGTCGAGGCCGGGCACGTGTTCCTGTCCCGTCCGCCGCTCTACAAGATCAAGTGGGGCCGGGACGACTTCGAGTACGCGTACTCGGACCGTGAGCGCGACGCCCTGATCGAGCTCGGCCGCCAGGCGGGCAAGCGCGTCAGGGAGGACTCGATCCAGCGCTTCAAGGGTCTCGGCGAGATGAACGCCGAGGAGCTGCGCATCACGACGATGGACCAGGAGCACCGGGTCCTCGGTCAGGTCACGCTCGACGACGCCGCCCAGGCCGACGACCTGTTCTCGGTCCTGATGGGCGAGGACGTCGAGGCACGCCGCGCGTTCATCCAGCGCAACGCCAAGGACGTCCGCTTCCTCGACATCTGAGTCGGTCTCAGCTGACCGCACCAGAAAGGATCTTCACCAGCAATGACCGACGAGACACCTCTTTCCCCCACTGGTCCGATCACCCCTGAAGAGGGCGAGATCGCCCTGCGTGTCGAGCCCGTCGGGCTCGAGACCGAGATGCAGCGCTCGTACCTCGACTACGCGATGTCCGTCATCGTGTCGCGTGCGCTGCCCGACGTACGGGACGGTCTCAAGCCCGTCCACCGCCGCGTCCTGTACGCCATGTACGACGGCGGCTACCGGCCCGAGAAGGGCTTCTACAAGTGCGCCCGCGTCGTCGGCGACGTCATGGGCACCTACCACCCGCACGGCGACTCCTCGATCTACGACGCGCTGGTCCGCCTCGCGCAGCCGTGGTCGATGCGGATGCCGCTGGTGGACTCCAACGGCAACTTCGGCTCTCCAGGCAACGACCCGGCCGCCGCCATGCGGTACACCGAGTGCAAGCTGAAGCCGCTGTCCATGGAGATGGTCCGTGACATCGACGAGGAGACCGTCGACTTCACGGACAACTACGACGGCCGCAACCAGGAGCCGACGGTTCTGCCGGCGCGCTTCCCGAACCTGCTGATCAATGGTTCGGCGGGCATCGCGGTCGGCATGGCGACCAACATCCCGCCGCACAACCTGCGCGAGGTCGCGTCCGGCGCCCAGTGGTACCTGGAGAACCCGGAGGCCACGCACGAGGAGCTTCTGGACGCCCTGATCGAGCGCATCAAGGGCCCCGATTTCCCGAGCGGCGCCCTTGTGGTGGGCCGTAAGGGCATCGAGGAGGCGTACCGCACGGGCCGTGGCTCCATCACGATGCGCGCGGTCGTCGACGTCGAGGAGATCCAGAACCGCCAGTGCCTGGTGGTCACCGAACTCCCCTACCAGGTCAACCCCGACAACCTCGCGCAGAAGATCGCCGACCTGGTGAAGGACGGCAAGGTCGGCGGTATCGCGGACGTCCGCGACGAGACGTCGTCCCGTACGGGCCAGCGCCTGGTCATCGTCCTGAAGCGGGACGCGGTCGCCAAGGTCGTGCTGAACAACCTCTACAAGCACACCGACCTGCAGACGAACTTCGGCGCGAACATGCTGGCGCTGGTCGACGGTGTGCCGCGCACGCTGTCGCTCGACGCGTTCATCCGGCACTGGGTGGCGCACCAGGTCGAGGTCATCGTCCGCCGTACGCGCTTCAGGCTGCGCAAGGCCGAGGAGCGTGCGCACATCCTGCGTGGCCTCCTGAAGGCCCTGGACGCCATCGACGAGGTCATCGCACTGATCCGGCGCAGTGACACCGTGGAGATCGCGCGAGAGGGCCTCATGGGCCTTCTGGAGATCGACGAGATCCAGGCCAACGCGATCCTCGAGATGCAGCTGCGCCGGCTGGCCGCTCTGGAGCGCCAGAAGATCGTCTCCGAGCACGACGAACTCCAGGCGAAGATCCGCGAGTACAACGCGATCCTGGCCTCGCCCGTGCGTCAGCGCGGCATCATCAGCGAGGAACTGGCCGCGATCGTCGAGAAGTTCGGCGACGACCGCCGGTCCAAGCTGGTCCCCTTCGACGGCGACATGTCCATGGAGGACCTGATCGCCGAAGAGGACATCGTCGTCACCATCTCGCGCGGCGGCTACGTCAAGCGCACCAAGACGGACGACTACCGCTCCCAGAAGCGCGGCGGCAAGGGCGTACGCGGCACGAAGCTCAAGGAAGACGACATCGTCGACCACTTCTTCGTGTCGACGACGCACCACTGGCTGCTGTTCTTCACCAACAAGGGCCGCGTCTACCGCGCGAAGGCGTACGAACTCCCGGACGCCGGACGTGACGCGCGTGGACAGCACGTCGCCAACCTGCTGGCATTCCAGCCGGACGAGGCGATCGCCGAGATCCTCGCGATCCGCGACTACGAGGCGGCGCCCTATCTGGTGCTGGCCACGAAGGGCGGACTTGTGAAGAAGACGCCCCTGAAGGATTACGATTCACCGCGTTCGGGCGGCGTCATCGCGATCAACCTCCGTGAAACAGAGGACGGTTCTGACGACGAACTGATCGGTGCTGAGCTTGTTTCGGCAGAGGATGATCTACTTCTGATCAGCAGGAAGGCTCAATCGATCAGGTTCACGGCGACGGATGACGCTTTGCGTCCCATGGGCCGTGCGACCTCGGGTGTGAAGGGCATGAGCTTCCGTGAGGGAGACCAGCTGCTCTCGATGAATGTTGTTCGACCCGGTACGTTCGTGTTCACTGCCACAGACGGCGGGTACGCGAAGCGGACCAACGTCGACGAGTACCGCGTCCAGGGTCGCGGTGGCCTGGGTATCAAGGCCGCCAAGATCGTCGAGGATCGCGGCTCGCTCGTCGGCGCGCTGGTGGTCGAGGGGACCGACGAGATCCTCGCCATCACGCTGTCGGGCGGTGTGATTCGTACGCGAGTCAACGAGGTCAGGGAGACGGGCCGTGACACCATGGGCGTCCAACTGATCAACCTGGGCAAGCGCGATGCCGTTGTCGGCATCGCTCGAAACGCCGAGGCCGGTCGCGAGGCCGAGGAAGTCGACGGGGTGGTCGACGACTCGGACGAGGTCGAGACGGTCGCCGGCACGGACGAGGGCGATCAGTCCTCGGACGAGTAGCGCGAGGAGTGAGTCATCGTGAGCGGAGCCACGGGCGCCGGTTCGACCGGTACGGAAAAGGACGGCGGCCGTGGCCCCGCCACGGAGGCGACTGACTCCCATGAATCTCATGGATCCCAGGGGGGAACTGTGACGGACACCAGAGGTCCGCAGACGCCGCAGCACGCGGCGGGTGCGGCCCCAGGCTCGCCGGTGCCTCCGGGCCCGGCGCCTTCTCCGGGGCGGGGACCAGCCCCGGGCCCGGCGGCACCGGCGAGCCACGCGCCGCCGGTGGGCCAGCCTGCTCCCGCGGGCGCGGCGCCGCCGCCTCCGGGATCGCCGCTGCCGGGGGAACGGCAGCCGCAGCAGACCGCTCAGCCGTACCACCCGCCGCAGGCGTACCCGGCACAGCAGGCGGCCACCGGCACCGTCCGCAGGCCGCGCACCGGGGCCCGTACGACTCCGCGCACGCGCAAGGCGCGTCTGCGGGTGGCCAAGGCGGACCCGTGGTCGGTGATGAAGGTCAGCTTCCTGCTCTCCATCGCGCTCGGCATCTGCACGATCGTCGCGGCCGCGGTCCTGTGGATGGTCATGGACGCGATGGGCGTCTTCTCCACGGTGGGCGGCACGATCTCCGAGGCCACCGGCTCGAACGAGTCCAACGGTTTCGACCTGCAGTCCTTCCTGTCGCTGCCGCGTGTGCTCATCTTCACGTCGATCATCGCGGTCATCGACGTCGTCCTCGCCACCGCGCTCGCCACCCTCGGAGCGTTCATCTACAACCTCTCCGCGGGCTTCGTCGGCGGTATCGAGCTGACGCTCGCCGAGGATGAGTAAAACGTTGTCGTAACCGCTTGCTGCTAGGAGCGCATCCCTTGTCGGGGATGCGCTCTCACGCTGTCCGGGGATGCGTTGTCAGGCTGTCCGGGCAGGCTGGAGCGGGGCTCGGATACCGATTTTGGGACTGACCCCGTCGTGCGCTAATCTTCAGAGGTCAGCGCGCGGGACATACACCGCAGAGCGCGGCGGGGCTATAGCTCAGTTGGTTAGAGCGCATCCCTGATAAGGATGAGGCCACAGGTTCAAATCCTGTTAGCCCCACATCACGAAGACCCCCAGGTGATCACGCCTGGGGGTCTTTTGGCGTCCATGGCTGACATCGGTCGATGAGTTGATCTTCCAGCTGGACGCCGTGAGCCACGCCCGTTCCACGGTGTGCGGGCCGACGGCGGACGCGACGCCACCCACGGCGGCCAGGTATTCCTCTTGATCTGGGGGGTGGGCGCACTCGTCATGGGCTCGGCACTCGCTTCGAAGAAGGGGTCCATCTGGTTTCGCGCGGTGGTCGCGTCGGGGCTTCAAGGAAGACCTGTGGAACAGGCGCGAGCGCAGGACTTCGGTGGCCTGCGGGTCATAGCCACAGTGGTTGCCGTAGCAGGGCTGATCGGAATCGGGGCGGCGATCGTCCTGCTGTCCCGAGGCTAGAGCACTCGTGTCTGCCAAGATCTCGTGTGTCGGCTGACACCAGATCAGATCCTGTTGGCCACGCACTGCGAACCCCCAACCAGCCCTGGTTGGGGGTCTTGTCGTGTGCCCGGTGTGTACGCAAGTTCGCCCCGGACGTGAGGTGTGTGAGAGGCAGAGGTAATCGGAGGGACGTGAAACGAGGTCTACGTAGAGGCTGAACTACATGAAGAGGGTCTACGTAGGGGCCTGTTCGTCTGAGCTCGGCCTACGTCCGGTCGGTGCAGGGAGCGGCGGAGTCCGCCGCGGGCTCCTCCTCGTCGGAGGTCTCGTCCGTGTCCGCCGGCGCGCGGTGGCGGCAGCTCGGCGAGGAACCGTGGGCCTCGGCGCGGATGCGTTGCTTCATGGTGGGGGGCAGGGAACGGGCGTACGCCCACGCCCAGGCGGCCGTCGTCGGGAACGTCACGGTCGCGGTGCTGTTGCGCGGGCTCTCCGGCTGCTGTACCGGTGTGGCCGCGCCCGCCGTCGTGACGAGTCCGAGCGTCGTGCACAGTGCGATGAAGGCGGTGATGACCGCGGTCCACAGCTTCATGACCCAGATCTTGGCCATGGCCCCTCACTTTCGGGTTGGGCGATTTGCGTACTTTCCTCATGATGTGTATGGCGGCCGTGAAGTGGTGGACCCGCACCCGTGGCGCGTCGATCTTCTGATGAACACCACCCGGATGGACCCAAGAAGCCAGAAAAGCGACGAAGAGCATTAAAAGTCGTGGTGTGTGGTGACTTCCAACGTTCCGGAGGGAACGCCGTCATCCGGTTCTACTGCTGTGTGCCGTGCGGGAGTTGGCTGCCGACGCAGGTCACCGATCGGTATCGGCCGGTGTGTATAGTCGGGCGGCAGAAGTCCCCTACGCCAAGGAAAGACGAGGTCTCGCGGTGAAGAAGCTTCTCCTGGTCGCACTGGCCGCCATCGGCGGGCTCCTCGTGTACCGCCAGATCCAGGCGGATCGCGCCGAGCAGGATCTGTGGACGGAGGCGACCGACTCCGTGCCCACGGGTTCGTGAGTACCGACGACAGTCTCAGTACAGACCCCGGCCGCCTCGCGGTCGGGGTTTTGTGTTGCCGGGGGCAGGGCGGCCGGGACAGCGCGTCGTGGACGTCACAGGAAGCGCTTGCGTGGCCGAACAAGGGGTGGCGCGGCGGCCGGAGGGGCAGGATGGTCGAGGCTTCACGGACGTCCGGGACAGCGTCGGGACAGCGCCGACACCGGTCCGCGGACGCCCGGTGAGTGACGATCCGGTGCTACGGCGAGGGGTGGCGCGTGATGGGGCGGCGCACGGGACGGTGGCGCGGCCGTACGGTCCTGGCCGGGGCGGCGGCGCTGCTCTCGGCCGTGGCCTCGGCGGGACAGGCGACGGCGGCCGGCACTCCCCCTCCGTACCGCTTCGCCGCCGGCGCCGAGCAGGTCGAGGGCGCGACGGCGGCCACGGATGCCGTAGGGCTGACACCCGGCACGACCTATAGGAGCACCCTCCGCGACAAGGGGAAGCTCTACTACAGGCTGCGGCTGGACGCCGTGTCCACGGCCTACGTGTCGGTGACCGCCGTCCCCAAGGCGGGAACTGAGGCCGTGTACTCGGACGGCATCAAGGTGTCCATGCAGGACCCCGACGGCCACAAGTGCTTCTCCGGGGACGCCGGTGCCGCACGGTTCGGCCCCACCGAGAGCCCGCGGCCGATCACCGCCTGGGCCTCGCGCAGAGCGGGCCCCGGCACGTACACCTGCAAGAGCGCGGGGGCGTACTCCGTGCTCGTCGAGCGCATCAGCGGTGCCGGGTCCTCGCCGGACGACTGGGAGCTGGAGCTTCGGTACGTGTCGGAGCCCGCGCTGAAGAAGGCCGCTTCGACGACCGCCCCCGAGGTGTGGGACTCCGCCTCCCCGCAAGCGGTCGAGGGCCTCGCCAGGACTCGTAGAGGCGGTACCAGCTTCAACGAGGCACGTTCCCTGGAACAGGGCGTCTGGAAGGACGACATCCAGGCCGGGCAGACGCTCTTCTACCGCGTTCCCGTCGACTGGGGGCAACAGCTCTACGCCACCGCCGAACTGGGTCCCGCGAGCGGTGAGGGGTTCCTGGGCAACGCCCTCGGCCTGTCGCTCTACAACCCGGTGCGCGCCTTCGTGGACGACGCGGGCACCGGATACGACGGCAAGGCGAAGTCGGCCACGCTGGAGCCGCTGCCCCCGGTCGCCTACGAGAACCGGTACGACGTCGACGACCAGGTGAGCGGAATGCGGTTCGCGGGCTGGTACTACCTGGGCGTGCATCTCAGTGCGGAGATGGCCGGCAAGTTCGGCGACGGTCCGTTCGACCTGACCCTGCGTGTGCGGGTGAGCGGTACGGGCGGGGCACCGGCGGTGTACGACGGAACCGCCGTGCCGCCCGACGTGTTCGACGTGACCGCGGGGGACAAGGCCGAGGCATCGAACGGCGCCGCGGCGGCCGACGGCGGGGGACCGGACGGGAACACCGCGATGAAGGCGGTGGCCGTGGGCGGTATCGGCGCGGGGACCGTGCTCGTACTGGGGCTCGCCGTGTGGACCGTGGTCGCACGGAGGCGGGCGGCGGCTGCCGGAGCGGGGGCGCCCGGCGGTGGTCCCGCGGAGGGGACAGTGCCGGTGCCGTCCGCCGAGGGTCCGGACGCGTGGTCACGGGAGTACGGACCGCCGCGAGCCTGGTAGTCGGCGTGGCTCATGGGTGGTCCACGGATGGTTCCGGTGCGGGCTCAGATCTGCGTCAGTGCCCAGAACCCGACCGCGAAACAGGCCAGCGCGAGCAGGAGCACCGGAACCGCGACCATCGCGGGTGGCCCCGGACGCCGCTGCGCCCGCTTGGCGCGATGCCGCGCAACGGGCTGCGGCTGGGGTGGAACCCGAACGTCTTGAGCGGTGTATGAAGCAGTAGAGGCGAATTCGTGCGGCTGGGGCGACGACACGGGGGTCGTGGCCGAGGGGTGAGCGGCCGAGGGGTGCGGAGCCTGGGGGGAGAGCACATGAGTGGGTTCGTACGGCAGCGACGGGGAGTGGGCGGGGTTCGGGAGCGCGAGCGACGTGGGGGGAGTGGGGGGCTGCTCGGGCTGTGGTTGTGCCTGTGGGTGGGGATGCGGCTGAGAGTGGGGATGTGGCTGGTGTCTCTGTACGGGAGAGGTACTGGTCCGGGGAGGAGGCGGAGGCGGGGGTGGCAGGGGGAAGCCTCCGGTGTCCGACACCGCGGGGGACTGCGGGGGGACGGGCGCGGTCGAGGGCGGTGGTGGTACGTCGCCGGGGGTGGCTCCGGGCGTTACGGCGCCGGTGTGGGGGTGGGGAGGGACAGCGCCTGCGGGGGGCATCGGCGAGCCGGCACCCGTGCGCGTCTGGGGCCAGGCCGTATCTGTGTGAGCGTCTGGGGACACGCCACCGGGGTGGGCCTCAGGAGACGTACTCGGCTGGGGGGATACGGCGCCTGCGGGGGCCTCGGACGGAGCGGTGCTCCCGGATTGCGCCGCACGGCCCTCGGTGGCTGTCCGAGCGTCCGGAGACACGGCACCGGACTGCTGCGAAGGGGTCGCTGGGCCCAGGCCCTGCCGCTGGGGCGCGGTGTCGTGAGCCGGGGCGCCCCCGGACGCGGCAGTGGTCGTCAGAGGGCCCTGCGGGCCGAACTCCGCCGGAAGCGGGCCGAGTTGGTCGAAGATCTCGATCAGCTCGTCGTCGGGGCCGGGCTCGGGCAGGAGCTCCCTGGCCGCGGCGAGCGCCTTGCGCGCCCCTGTGGCGGTGCGGAACCGCGCCTGTGGATCCGGTTGGAGGAGAGAGGCCACGATCTGCCACAACGGCTCGGGAATCCGCTTCGGGGCGGCCGGTGTGCCGTGGGCCGTGAAGTGGTCGACCAGCGCCTTGGCATCGGGCTTGGCACCCTCCAGGAGATAGAGGGCGACCAGGCCCACCGCGAAGAGGTCGGCGGGGAAGTCGGGCTCCGCGCCGAGCAGCTGCTCGGGCGCGAAGTAACCGGGCGTCCCCACCACGTAGTTGGTCTCCGTCAGGCGTGGCTCGCCCAGCCGCATCGAGATGCCGAAGTCGGACAGCCGCAGCCGCGGACGGCCTGTTCCGGTCGCTTCGAGCAGGATGTTGGCGGGCTTGATGTCACGGTGCACGACCCCCTCCGCGTGCACCGCGGCGAGCCCCGCCAGCAGCTGATCGAGCAGAGTGCAGACGAACGCCGGCGGCAGGGGACCGTAGTCCCCGATCAGATGGACCAGCGAACCGCCGCCGACGAGGTCCATGGTGAACAGGACCTTGTCGTCGTCGGCGGCCCAGCTGGCGGGCGCGAGCACATTGGGGTGGTCGATCCGCAGTGCCTGCTCCCGCACGAAGCGCAGCAGCGAGTGCGCGTCGCTCTGCTGGAGCACCTTGGCGGCCACATACCGGCGCCGCCGGTGGTCCCAGGCACGCCAGACGGCACCGACTCCCCCGCGTCCGATCGGGTCGACCAGTTCGTACCGGCCGGCGAAGACCTCACCCATGGTCGTGCGTCGCTCCCCCTTCGGCGGTCGGTACGGCTGCCTTTCCGAGGTGCCCGGCTGCCTGGCCTCCGGTGACCGGCAGACCCAACAGGACTGCGGCTACCGGGCGTTCGGCGGCCGGGCGATGTGCTCAGTTCTGGTGGGACTGGTAGTGGGCGACCGCGTCCGAAGTGCGGCCGGCTCCGTACACCCGGAGGAACTCTGCCAGTTCCGGGTGGGTCGGGGCGAGAGTGTCGGCCGCTTCGATGATGTCCCCCGCGGCAGCAACCGAACGCAGCAATGACTGGATCTCGCGCACCACACGCTTCACCGTGGGCGCACCCCCCGAACTGGTCGTCGACTGCGTGGTGTTGCTGAGCACCGAGCCCCCTTGCGACTTCTTGATCTCGTCCATGCGCTCGGTGGCCTCGGCTGCACTCACGCTGCCGTCCGCCACCTGCCCCGCCAGGTCCTGCAGCAGCTGTACGCGCTGGACCACCGCGGGGTTCCCGATCTTGGCGCGCTGGCCACTCATCAGCTGCGACAGCATGGGCGCAGACAGACCGAGCACCCCGGCGAGGCGTGCCTGATTGAGCCCCAGATCATCTATGAGCCTACGGAAGAGCGCCCCCAACGGCTCCCCGTACCAGTTCCGCTGCAGCTCCCGGGCTCTTGCGGTTGCTTCCTGCTGTGCGGCGTCCATTCGCGTCTCCCCATCGCTTCCCCAAGTACCGCGGTTCGCTGTCGCGAACCACGTCGAGCATCTTACGGAGAGTGGTCGTGCGCGGGGAGCCCCAATCTTTTTGCGGGATACCGGGGGTGACCCGGTACTCTGGTCTGCGGCGCTGCTCAGAAGGGGGATCCTTCTGGCGGATGCCTCCCTTCCGGGGCCTTAGCTCAGTTGGTAGAGCGCTGTCTTTGCATGGCAGATGTCAGGGGTTCGACTCCCCTAGGCTCCACACGATGAACCCCCTTTGACCGGCTCAGCTGCAGGTCAGAGGGGGTTTTCTTGTGCCGTGGGGCCCGTGGGCTGAGAGGTCCGGATCTGTGTTTCGGGGGACTCCTGGGGTGTCCCGGCCGTCCCGCGGCGGCGGCATCAGCACTGCCTGCCCTTGCCCGTCGAGCCATTCGGCCTCCCGTTCTTCAGGGGCGGTTCCACGCCGGGACGGGCCCATCAACGGGTGCGAGGTGGCCGGGAATTGCCCGTCTGTCCAGTGGTGACGTGGCCTCGTCAAGCTCGTCGGCCCTGCTCGCGTTGAGCGCCGGAGCGCCACAGGGGGCGTGTGCGGTGACGTGCGTCACAAGATAAAGGCGGCGATGTTTGCGATTATTTGCGCAAAGAGATGCCTGGTTCGAGGGTGCTGTGGTCGCAACGCAGGTGACCGGGGTGGCGTGAGGGCGGCGCGTAGAA
This sequence comes from Streptomyces sp. NPDC020747, assembly GCF_044334695.1. Lineage (NCBI taxonomy): Bacteria > Bacillati > Actinomycetota > Actinomycetes > Kitasatosporales > Streptomycetaceae > Streptomyces > Streptomyces sp. NPDC020747. Next base: position 308,614 of record NZ_JBIRTJ010000003.1, read on the forward strand.
GTCGTGAAGGCTTGCGTGAGCTGCTGTGAACGAAGATGCGTAACCAGAACGCTGCGCTCCGTTAAGAAAATCTGTGCGGGTGTTGCACACCTGGACCGTTGCAAACGTCATCGTGAACGGAGGGCGTAGAACAAGCGCCCTCCCGAGGCCGCCAGAAACGCCACGAGGCCTCGCCCTCTGTAAGGAGAGGCAAAACCCCACGTGAATCTGGACGTTGCCGACGATGTGATCCTGGCGGTGCTCACCCTGCGGGTGTTCGGCCGTGACGTGCTCGGTCTGCTGCGCCGCGTGGCCGCGGCCGGAGTCCGAGCCGGCATCAGCGAGATGCGGCGCGAGAGCGGTACGGAGGGACAGACGTGAGCCAGGAACTTCCCCGAACCGCGACCGGCGCCCGGCCGATGAGGAAACTGCCGCTGGATTTCGAGGCATTCCACCGGATGTACCGGCCGATCTACGTCCACTGGGCGGAGATCCGGCTGGGCAGCAGGGCCGATGCCGAGGAGGCCGTCGACGCGGCCTTCGAGAAGTTACTCAGGGCCTGGTCCACCGTCCTGACCAAGGAGAACCCCACCGCGTACGCCTGGCGCGTGCTCAGGCACACCACCATCGACATCTCCAGGGCCCGGGACCGCCGCCCCGCACTCATCGGCGAGGCCGCGTTCGAGACGGTGGCGCTCAGTCAGGCGGTCGACCCCATAGGCCAGTTCGAGGAGAGCCTCAGCCTCTACGACGCGATCGGACAGCTGCCACCACGTCAGATGGACGTCATGCTCCTGCAGTTCGGCCACGGCTTCACCGTGGAAGAGGTGGCGGCCGCACTCGGGATCACCCCGGCCGGCGTACGCTCCACCGTCCGCCACGCCAGGCGACGCCTGGAGCACGCCTACGGAGTCAAGAGGCGACTCGATGTCCCGCGGCATGAGAGTGCCGCACAAAGAGAGGGCGAGGGCGATGGCTTCGCGCGGAGCGAGAGCGAGGAAGGGCATGCCGATGACATCGCACATTGACGAACTGCTCGCCCGCGCCAGGCTGCGCCGCGAGCCCTACACCACGGCCGACATCGACGCGGCCGTCGCCCGCCTGGCCGCCCGAGCAGCGGTTCGGTGGGACGCGCCGGAGGAACCCCCCTGCCCCACGTCCTGCACCCACAATGTCTCCGCGCCGGCCGCCACAGACCCGGCCGGTGTGAGCGTCCTCTGCAACAACCCGGCCGGCAGAGGTGCAGACGACGAGACCTCGGCGGACGAACACTCCCCGGGTAGAGAGCAGGACCGCGAGGAATCGGTGGACGAAAGCTCCGCCGCCGACGATCTCCAGACCCTCTGCGAGACCGTGATCACCCACACCGGAGCCCTCGCCGACCTCAGGATCTTTCTCGCCCGGGCACTGCCCGAGCCGTCCGGGGCACGCGTACTCGGATGCATGCTGCAGCTCTCCGAGCGCGAGGAGTCCGCCCGTTTCTGGTGGCAGTACGCCGCCGGGGCCGGTGACCCCGCCGCCAGCTACTGCCTCTACCTGCACCACCGGGCCCTGGGCGAGCACGGAGCAGCCGACTGGTGGCACACCCAGCACACCCAGCACACCCAGGCCGACACCGTGGCCGACACGGAGGCCGGACCCGAGGTCGAGATCACCACCACGCTGCGCATCCTCCGCGCGCTCAAGCCGGACGACTCATCAGTACCCGAACCGGTCAACGCCGTCCTGCACTACGTGCCCGCGGCCGTCGCCTATGTGGACGACGACCTGGACCTTCCCCTCCCCGACCCCGACTTCACCGACCGCGTCAGGGCCCTCACGGCCCTCACAGCCACGGCACCCGTTCCTTCGGCTCCGACCGCACCGGTGGTCGGCGGTTCGGCGGAAGCCCCCCGCCGCACACGCAAGCGCAAGCCCCTGCCGGAACGCAGGCGCCCGCGCCGCACCGCGACGGGCTCTACGTAGAGCTCGCTCCACATAGGGCCGGTTTCACGTGAAACATCGTGGGGGCAGGAGGCACCAGGCCTTCCTGCCCCCCACGACGTGATGTCCTACAGCCGCGTCAGCCGCGGTCCTTGTGCTCCGCGGCCTCCGCCTCGGCCTGCTTGGCCTGGACCTCGGGGTCGAGCTCGTCCTGAACGCTGCCGTCGACCGAGGTCAGACGGCCGCCCTCCGGGACCTCCGTGGCGGCAGGCGGTTCGACCAGCCAGTCGGGGTTGGCCTGCTTGTCCCACCACTTCCACGCGGCGAAGGCGCCACCGGCCAGAATGCCCAGCACGGCGAGACCCTTGGCGAGACGGCCGACCCTGGCCCGCCGCTCCTGCTTACGGACCAGCTTCTCCACCTGCTTGGCCGAGACCTGACCGCGCAGCGCCGCCAGCGCCGCCACACTGCGGGACGTGGCCTCCTCGCGAACGGGGCCGGCCGCGACCCTGGCCTGCTCGATCCTCGGCCGGGAGTAGTCCGCCGCCTGCCGCGCGGCCTTGCGGGTGCGGACAGCTGCCTCGTGGGCGGCCTGGTCGACCTTCGGCGGCACATGCGTCCGCGCCTGCTCAAGACGCGGGGCGAGATGGGCGTCGTACTGCGTGCGTGCCTGTTCAGCGGCCTGGAGAGCTGCGGCCGACACCTTCGGCGCGAGCTTGACGCGTGCTTCGTGCGCATACTGCGTGGCGCGGTCCCTGGTCGTGTCGGCGTAGGGCGCCACCACTTCCGCGGCGTGCCGCACGCTGTCCTTTGCCGACTCGGCCGCTGCGCGCACGCTGTCCTTGCGGGTCACGGGATCCTCCTCCTCGGTGGCGTACTCGGGGGCTTGGGGCCATCCCCCAGCAAGTCACAGTTCACCTTTCCACCCTTATCCGGATCATGCCTGCCGGAGAGCTCCGGGGCATGCGAGGGCGGGCATCCGGGTCATGAGAGCCGACTCCGGACCTACTCGGGGCAATAACTGATCAATGCCGTGCAACGGGAGCTTGCCACGACAATGCCACGGATCCCCGGACTGTGCGCCGCTTCGGTACGAAGCGGTTGAAGCGGTCCGGAGCGGCGGTGACGCAAGACGAGGGACGCGGTCCGTGCGAGGATCGGGGAGTCACAAAGGACAACGGAAGGCAGATCGTGGCCGAGCAGCTTTACGCCACCCTGAAGACCAATCACGGCGACATCGAAGTGCGGCTCCTGCCGAACCACGCGCCCAAGACGGTCCGGAACTTCGTCGAACTCGCCAAGGGCGAGCGTGAGTGGACCAACCCGGCCACGGGTGCGAAGTCCACGGACAAGCTCTACGACGGCACGGTCTTCCACCGGGTGATCAGCGGATTCATGATCCAGGGCGGTGACCCGCTGGGCAACGGCACCGGCGGTCCCGGCTACGAGTTCGAGGACGAGTTCCACCCCGACCTCGGCTTCGACAAGCCGTACCTGCTGGCCATGGCGAACGCCGGCCCGGGCACCAACGGCTCCCAGTTCTTCATCACCGTCTCCCCGACGGCCTGGCTGACCCGCAAGCACACCATCTTCGGCGAGGTGAGCGACGGGGCCAGCCAGAAGGTCGTGGACGCCATCGCCTCCGCGCAGACCAACCCGCGCACCGACCGCCCGGTCAGCGACGTGGTCATCGAGTCGGTCGTCATCGAGACCCGCTGAACCGAAGCCCCCGGAGGGAATCGAGGCCCCTCGGCGGAAACCGAGAGAGGCCTCCCGCAGGGAACCAAACGCCCCGCCCATCCGTAAGGATGAGCGGGGCGGTGCGTTGCGTACCAAATGCGTACAGAGGATGAGGGGATCCCGATGGACCAGGCGCCAGGCAGCCCGCAGGAACCACAGGGTGCCGCGAGCCTGCCCACCTGTTACCGGCACCCGGACCGGGAGACCGGCGTCCGCTGTACCCGCTGCGAGCGCCCCATCTGCCCCGAGTGCATGATCAGCGCCTCGGTCGGCTTCCAGTGCCCGGAATGCGTGAGGAACGGCTCCGGCACGGGCCACGCCCCCAACGCCACCCAGCCCCGCACCCTCGCCGGCGGCACGGTCGCCGCGGATCCCCGGCTGATCACCAAGATCCTCGTCGGGCTCAACCTCGCCGTCTTCCTGGTCCAGCTCTCCGTCGGCGACCGCTTCACCGAGAGCTTTTACCTCGTCGGCCGGGTGTTCCTGCCGATCCTCGGAAACGACCTCCAGGGCGTCGCGGAGGGGCAGTGGTACCGGCTGGTCACGTCGATGTTCCTGCACGGCAGCTATATCCACATCGCCTTCAACATGCTCAGCTTGTGGTGGATCGGCGGCCCCCTGGAGCAGGCCCTCGGCCGCGCCCGCTATATCGCCCTGTACGCGGTGTCCGGCCTCGCCGGCAGCGCGCTCACGTATCTGCTCGCCGAGCCGAACCAGCCGTCGCTCGGCGCCTCCGGCGCGATCTTCGGCCTGTTCGGCGCGACCGCCATCCTCATGCGACGGCTCAACTACGACATGCGCCCGGTGATCGCCCTGCTGGTGATCAACCTGATCTTCACCTTCAACCCAGGGTTCAACATCGCCTGGGAAGCCCACATCGGCGGTCTCGTCGGCGGTGTCCTGATCGGCTACGCCATGGTGCACGCGCCTCGCGAGCGGCGGTCTCTGATCCAGTACGGCGTGTGCGCGCTGGTGCTGATCGCGGTTGTGGTCATGACACTGGTGAGGACCGGCCAGCTCACCTGAGCCGAGGCGCTCGACCCGCCTGAGAATCCCGCGGGAGCCCACGTTGTCCACAGACCGTGGCGGATCTTGTGCATGCTGTGTGGGAACAAGTGTGCCCCCTGTCCCTGACCTGGGTTTCCCCAGGCGGGACAAGGGGCGAACGCACTTGCGGATACCGGTAGGTCAGTCACACCGGCGTCAACACCGGATGGGTTATCCACAGATCTTCAGACCTATCCACACTGTGTGGAAACTCTTGTGGATAACTCAGTGGGCAACTTGGGCCACGGCTTGCGGACACAGGCTCGGAGAAGCCCTGGTACAGGCTCCCGACACCTTATGGCCGCGTTACTTCCACTGCGTGGAAACGCCGAATCCCGCCGCGATGAAGCCGAAGCCCACCACGATGTTCCAGTTGCCCAACGCGTCGATCGGCAGCGAACCGTCCGTCACGTAGAACACGACGATCCAGGCGAGGCCGATGAGGAACATGGCCAGCATGACCGGGGCGACCCAGGCACGGCTGTTCAGCTTGATGTTGGTCGCCTGCTTCGCCGGGGGCGGCGTGTAGTCGGCCTTCTTGCGGATACGTGACTTCGGCACGAGGGTCTCTCCTGTCGATGCGCTGCGTGGCCGCGCAGGGAACGTGGGCTGGCTCCGGGGCAGCGTACAAGGGGACTCTTAGCGCTCCCCCGGGCGTCCGTTAGCGTAGTGCTTCCGCGGCGCCGAAGGAGATAAGGGTACGTTGAGCAATTCTGCCGACTCTCCCCAGCCGGGTTCCAGCCCTGGCACAATCCGGCGTTTCCGGCCGGTGCGGGTGCTGACCGTGGCCGTCTTCGCCCTGGCCGGGCTGATCTTCTTCACCAGCTTCGACACGGCCAAAGGCACCAATATCCGTACGGACGCCTCGCTGCTGAAGCTCTCCGACCTGATTCAGGAGCGCAGTCACAAGAACGGGCAGCTCGACGAGAGCAACGGATCGCTGCGTGAGGACGTCGAGTCGCTCGCCGAGCGGGACAACGGCAGTACGAAGGCGGAGGAGGCCAAGCTCGCCGCCCTGGAGAAGAACGCGGGCACCCAGAAGCTCAAGGGCGAGGCCCTCACGGTCACCCTCAACGACGCGCCCCCGAACGCCACCGCCAAGCTCCCCGGCTACCCCGAGCCGCAGCCCGACTACCTGGTCATCCACCAGCAGGACCTCCAGGCCGTGGTGAACGCCCTGTGGCAGGGCGGCGCCAAGGGCATCAAGGTCATGGACCAGCGGCTGATCTCCACCTCCGCCGTCCGCTGTGTGGGCAACACCCTGATCCTCCAGGGCCGCGTCTACTCGCCCCCGTACAAGATCCAGGCGGTCGGTGACCCGGAGAAGCTCCAGAAGGCCCTCTCGGCGTCCAAGGCGATCCAGAACTACATGGTGTACGTCAACGTCTACGGGCTCGGCTGGAAAGTCGACGAGGACGGGACCGTGACTCTGCCCGGCTACTCGGGCACAGTGGATCTCCACTACGCGAAGCCTGTGGAGTAGCAGCCCGTGGGGTAAGAGCCCATGGAGTAGTGGAGCCGCTGCCGCTGGGGGACCTTGTGTCGGTGCGAGTGGTCGTCAGGACGTTCAGCGAGCTGTGCATCACGGTCGGGACCGTGATCGTGCTCTTCGTGGTGTACGTGCTGTTCTGGACGGGTGTGAAGGCCGACACCGCGATGGACGACCAGATCGCGCAGCTCCAGGAGCAGTGGTCGAAGGGTTCCGTGGCCGCCGGGCCCAAGGAGCCGAGGTCCACGGCGACGGGCGCTCCCGGCGCCAGCACCGGAACGAGCCCCGAGGACCCCGCCTCGTACAAGGACGGCAGGCCCTTCGCTGTGATGTACATCCCGCGGCTTGGTTTCACGTGGAACAAGCCCGTGCTCGAAGGCACGAGGACGAGCACCCTCAAGAAGGGTCTCGGCCACTACGCGAGCACCGCGCAGCTCGGGCAGCCGGGGAACTTCGCCGTCGCCGGCCACCGGCGCACGTACGGGGACCCGTTCAAGGATTTCCCCAGGCTGCGGCCGGGTGACTCGGTGGTGTTGACCGACGGGACGACCTGGTTCACGTATCGCATCGATACAAAGCCGTACAAAACATTGCCCAGTGACATAGCGGTCATTGACCCCGTACCGAAGAAGTCGGGGTACACGCGTGCGGGCCGGTATCTGACGCTGACGACCTGTGAGCCGGAATGGGGCCACAGCCACCGGCTGATCGTCTGGGCACATCTTGACTCGACCCAGCCTGTAGAGGCTGGGAAACCGGAGGCCCTACGCCGTTAGTCTGGTCCGGTACGGCGTGAGTCCGGTGCCGTGGCGCGACGGAAGGGACGGCATGTACGGCTTTATCTGGCGGCATCTGCCGGGGAACACGTGGATCAAGGCACTGATTTCCCTGGTGCTGGTCCTCGCGGCGGTCTACGTGCTCTTCCAGTACGTCTTCCCGTGGGCCGAACCGCTGCTGCCCTTCAACGATGTGACGGTGGACAACCAGTGAGCGCGCGGATTCTCGTCGTCGACAACTACGACAGCTTCGTCTTCAACCTGGTCCAGTACCTGTACCAGCTGGGTGCCCAGTGCGAGGTCCTGCGCAACGACGAGGTGTCGGCGCTGCACGCACAGGACGGTTTCGACGGCGTACTGCTGTCGCCCGGCCCGGGCACGCCCGAAGAGGCCGGAGTCTGCGTCGACATGGTGCGGCACTGCGCCGAGACCGGTATCCCCGTCTTCGGTGTCTGCCTCGGGATGCAGTCGATGCAGGTGGCGTACGGCGGCGTGGTGGACCGCGCTCCCGAGCTGCTGCACGGCAAGACGTCGCTCGTCGAGCACGAGGGCAGGGGGGTGTTCGCGGGGCTTCCGTCGCCCTTCACCGCCACCCGGTACCACTCGCTGGCCGCGGAGCCGAAGACCGTCCCTGTCGAGCTGGAGGTCACGGCCCGTACGCACGACGGGATCATCATGGGGCTCAGGCACCGTGAACTCCTGGTCGAGGGTGTGCAGTTCCACCCGGAGTCCGTGCTGACCGAGCACGGTCACCGCATGCTGGCCAACTGGCTGGTGGAGTGCGGGGACCAGGGAGCCGTCGCCAGATCGGTCGGGCTCGCCCCGGTGGTGGGCAGGGCCACGGCGTGACCGCCCTGCGCCCCGAGCGCGACAGTGCCGCCCCGTTCGGCGAGGACGCCGTGTACGGGGGCGCTGAGGCGTTTGAGGCGCCGGGCGCCTTCGAGGGGGCGGCGGCCTTCGAGCCGTCCCGTGACTTCGGGGCACCGAATGCCGATGCCCGGCCGAGCGGTGCGATGCGGGCCGCCGTCGACGGGCTCGCCGACCCGCTCAGCGACCCCCTGCCGGGGCAGCGGCCGCCCGCGGCGCCCGAGCCCGAGCAGGAGTGGTACGACCCCCAGGGGTATCCGCGGGACTGGAGCGGCGGGCAGACCGCCTCCTCGTACGCGGAGCCGATACGCCGCGCGCACACGGACCCCGCGCACGGGTACGCCGAACCGGGGCAGCCGTCGCCGTTTGCCGGGCCGCAGCCGCAGCCACAGCAGCCGTACGAGCCGCAGAGGCCGTACGAGAAGCAGCAGCGGCCGGCCTACGGAGGGGCGCCGCAGACGTCGTACGACTGGGCCTACGACAAGCCCGATCCGCCGAGTCCGACGAGTTCCCCGAGTTCGACGGGCCCGCTGGGTTCTGCCGGCCCGCTGAGCCAGGCGGGTTCGCCGGCTCAGGCGTACTCCGCTCCGTACGAGCCGCCGCTCGTCGACGACGAGACGGTCGGGCTGCGTATCGCCGATGTCGTCGAGTCCATACCGGGGATCCCGACGCCTGCCGCCGGGCCGGCTGAGCGCGCCGTACCGCCCACAGGGGCGGCAGACGGCGCGGGAGTCCCGGGTGGCGGCCGTGCGGCCCGTCGCAAGGCCTCCAGGCGCCATGGGCGGCATGGTGGGGCCGGTGGGGCACACGAGGGGCAGGAGGAGGCCCAGGAGAGCCGGGCGGCGTCCGGGGCGCCTCTCTCCCGCATGGAGGCGCGGCGTGCGGCGCGGGCGCGGAAGCCGGGCGCGGCCGTGATGGCCAGCCGGGCGATCGGCGAGGTGTTCATCACCACCGGCGTACTGATGCTGCTGTTCGTGACGTACCAGCTGTGGTGGACGAATGTCCGGGCGCATGCTCAGGCGGGGAACGAGGCGAGCAGCCTCCAGGACGACTGGGCCAACGGGAAGCGGAATCCGGGGGTGTTCGAGCCGGGCCAGGGCTTCGCTCTCCTGCACATCCCGAAGCTCGATGTGGTCGTGCCGATAGCCGAGGGCACCGACAAGAAGCGGGTGCTGGACCGCGGCATGGTCGGCCACTATGCCGAGGAGGGCGTGAAGACGGCGATGCCGGACGCCAAGGCGGGCAACTTCGGTCTTGCCGGGCATCGCAACACCCATGGTGAACCGTTCCGGTACATCAACCGCCTGAAGCCGGGCGACCCGATCGTCGTGGAGACGCAGGACAAGTACTTCGTGTACAAGATGGCGTCGATCCTGCCGGTGACGTCGCCGAGCAACACGGCCGTCCTGGACGCGATCCCCAAGGGCGCGGGCTTCACCAAGGCGGGCCGCTACATCACTCTCACCACCTGCACCCCGGAATTCACCAGCAAGTACCGGATGATCGTCTGGGGCACGATGGTCGAGGAACGATCGCGCGACAAGGGCAAACCGGACGCTCTCGTCGACTGAGACACCTGGGCGGCCGGCGACCCCACGCTTCACGGCACGACATCTCACGCTTCACGACATCTCAAGCTTCACAACGTCCCAAGCGACATCCCGAGCTTCACGACATTCCAAGATTCCTGAGAGACCAGACGGGGCAACGCAGTGGCAGCGACGACCGACCACGAAGAGCACACGGACGCCCGGGCGTCCTCGCCCGCGCCGCGGCGCCGTGGCGGCGGCCGGATCGCGGCAGCCGTCAGCGTCTTCGGTGAACTCCTCATCACGGCGGGTCTGATCCTCGGCCTGTTCGTCGCCTACTCGCTGTGGTGGACGAACGTCGTGGCGGACCGTGAGGCCCACAAGCAGGGCGACAAGGTGCGCGACCACTGGGCGGAGGACCGCGGTCCGGTCGGTCTGGACACCAAGGACGGCATCGGCTTCCTGCATGTCCCGGCGATGAAGAACGGCGAGGTGCTGGTCAAGAAGGGCACCTCCACGAAGTCCCTCAACAACGGCATCGCCGGCTACTACACCGACCCCGTCAAGTCCGCCCTCCCGCAGGACAAGAAGGGCAACTTCTCGCTGGCGGCCCACCGCGACGGCCACGGCGCCAAGTTCCACAACATCGACAAGCTCAAGAAGGGCGACGCGATCGTCTTCGAGACCAAGGACGACTGGTACGTCTACAAGGTCTACGCGACCCTTCCCGAGACGTCGAAGTTCAACGTCAAGGTCCTCGCGCCCGTCCCCAAGGAATCGGGCAGGCAGAAGGCCGGCCGCTACATCACGCTGACGACCTGCACGCCCGTCTACACGTCCCGCTACCGGTACGTCGTGTGGGGCGAGCTGGATCGCGTGGAGAAGGTCAACGACGAGCGGACGCCGCCGGCGGAGCTGCGCTGAGCGTGACCGGGGTCCTGCGAGGGGCCCGGTCCTCTAACATGGCGGAGGCCCGAAGCCGCAACTACCTTTTGCGGCTTCGGGCCTTCGTGTTCGGGCCTCCGTGTATGGGGTGGCGGTTATCCCAGGACGTCCAGCGTCGTCCCTGAAGCCCATGTCTCAAGCAGTGTGCGAGGTACGGCGGTGATGCCGCCGTCGGCCGCGATGTTCAAGGCGTCGCGTGTGAACGGGCATGTGGCGACGTAGAGCGCCACTTCCGCGTTGTGGAGGACTTTGGCCGAGCCGAGGAACTTCTGGACGTCGGGGCTGGTGATGGACATGTAGGGCGCGAATCTCTTGCACTGGGCGACGAGGTGCCGTCCGTCGGCAGTACGTCCGGTGATGTCCAGGCCTCGGTCTCCGTGGCCGCCACGTACGACGACAGCGGTGCAGCCGTCGCGGCGCAGCAGTTCGGCGACGTGCTCCTCGAACTCGGGTCCGTTCATGGCGTCGAGGGATGCCATGATTCCGGCGAGTGGCCGGTCCTCGCGTGGGCCTTCCAGCCGGTGCAGCCGGGCGTTGTGCTGGTGGAGCCGCCGTTCGATGCGCTGGACGCCGGTACGCAGGGCGATCAGTTCCCGGCGGTGCTCGCTCGATGTCTCGATCAGTGCGTTGAACATCGGAACGACGGTCCTGCCGAGGACTTGGGTGATGCGTTGGTCGATGCGGTCGTCGAGGGACACGGCGCCACGCTCGGCGTCCCTCTCGACAGAGTTGTCCACAGGCTGCGTGCGAGCCATGTACTCCATGTCGAGCAGGTACGTACGCACCTGACGTGCGACTTCGCTGTCGCGGAGGAGCATGGCGACGTTGAGGACTATGCGGCGGGCGAAGAGCGCGATGGCTCGGGTTCGGGACTGGATCCGACAGACCTCCTTGAAGGAGGTCAGTTCTGAACCTGTCAATACGCGGTACCCGCTGGCGGTTACCTCCTCTCGATGATCGACCACCAGAGACTCGATGGCCTTGACGCCCACCTGGAAGTACGTGGCGACCATCGCCGTAGTCACATGCATGCCGTCCGGCAGCAGTGACAGTGCCTTGACTCTGTCGAGGACTTCCGTGCGTTCCAGCGCGCCGTCGCGCAGGGTCTTCGATTCCAGCAGGGCCGTTTCGTTGATCACGCTCTGTCCCGTCTGCTCGTGCAGTGGCCACACGGCCAGGGGCGGGCTCTGACTTCCCACCCCAATTCTTCAACGAGCAGGGCTGTATGAAGATGTGGTCGGCTCTCGCACAAAGGAGCGGCGCAATCCGCTCAGAGTGGTGAAAATGCTGATGGCAGTGCCTCGGCACCCATTGACCGGTGTCGAGGCACTGCCATGCGTTGAGGAAGCGGTCGGTCAGTCCTCTGTGCGGAACGACGCGCCGTTGGCGCCTCCGAAGAGGCCGCCGTTGCCGTTGCCGCCGTTGTTCTGCTGCCCGGCGTCGATCGTTCCGAGGTTGACCCTGTCGCCGGCCTTCACCTGCTGGCCCTCCTGCGGGTTGCTGGCGAGGACGATGGCGTTGTCGTCCTGCGAACCCTGGATGTTGCCGAGCTGGAGGTTGTTCTGCGTGAGAACCTGCTTGGCCTGGGCGAGGGTCATCTGGGTTACCTTCGGCATGGCGAACTGCTGGTCTTCCTCTTCCTCCGCCTTGCCGATCTGGATGGTCACCGTGGAGCCGGGGTCGGCCTGGGAGTTGGCCTGAGGTGCTGTCCCGATGACCTTGCCGACGAGGTTGTCGTCGTCGGTCTCCACGTCGGTGCAGTTGCCCGTGAGGTCGTTCTCCTGCATCCGCGCCTTGGCGTCGTCACAGCTCAGACCGCTGACGTCCGGAACGGTGGACTGCTTCTTCTCCTTGGCGACGGTGAGGGTGATGGTTGTGCCCTTCTCCTGTTCCGTGTCGCCGGGAGGATCCTGATCGGTGACGACGCCCGGAGTCTGGTCGGACTCCTCGGTCTTCTTCTCGACCTCGAAGCCCTTGTCGGTGAGCTGCTCCTCCGCCTTGTCGAAGGTGAGGCCCTGGACGTCCGGAACGGTGACCTTCGGCGATCCTGTCGACACGGTCAACGTGATCGTGTCGCCCTTCTTTACCTGGGTCTCCGCCTTCGGAGTCTGGGAGCAGACGCTGTTCTTCGGGGTGTCCTCGCAGGCCTTGGGGTCGATCTTCAGCTCCAGCTCGCGGTTGTTCGCCAGCTTCTCGGCCTCGGACTGGGTCTGGTTCACGAAGTTCGGCGCCGGGAACGCGTCGTTGCCCGCCCCGCCCTGCCCGGTGAACGCCCACTTGCCGATGATGATCGCGCCGACCAGCACGAGCAGACCCGCGACGACCAGCAGGATCGTCGAGGTGTTGCTCTTCTTCTGCTGGCGTCGGCGTCCGGCGCGGTCGTCGTAGCCGAAGCCGCCGTCGTCCGGGTTCATCGGGGGCAGCATGGACGTGGCCTGCGCGTCCGTGGAGCGCAGAGCGGTGGTGGGGCGGTCGTCCGGGTAGCCGCCGTAGCCCACGGAGCCCATGGCCGCCGTCGCCGCGACGGGCTGGCCGTCGAGGCAGGCCTCGATGTCGATGCGCATCTCGTCGGCGGACTGGTAGCGGTAGTCCGGGTCCTTGGTGAGCGCCTTCAGGACGATGGCGTCCATCTCGGGCGTGATCTCGGGGTCGAAGACGCTGGGCGCCTGCGGTTCCTCGCGTACGTGCTGGTACGCGACCGCGACCGGGGAGTCCCCGATGAACGGCGGGCGGACGGTCAGCAGCTCGTACAGCAGACAGCCCGCGGAGTACAGGTCGGAGCGGGCGTCGACCTGCTCGCCCTTGGCCTGCTCCGGCGACAGGTACTGCGCCGTTCCTATGACGGCCGCGGTCTGCGTCATCGTCATGCCGGAGTCGCCCATGGCGCGGGCGATGCCGAAGTCCATGACCTTGACCTGGCCGTTGCGCGTCAGCATGACGTTCGCCGGCTTGATGTCGCGGTGGACGATCTGGTTGCGGTGCGAGTACTCGAGCGCCTGGAGGATGCCGATGGTCATCTCCATGGCGCGCTCGGGCAGCAGCTTGCGCCCGGAGTGCAGCAGCTCTCGCAGCGTGGACCCGTCGACGTACTCCATCACGATGTACGGGATGGAGATGCCCTCGATGTAGTCCTCACCCGTGTCGTACACGGCGACGATCGCGGGATGGTTGAGCGAGGCGGCCGACTGGGCCTCCCGGCGGAACCGGGCCTGGAACGACGGGTCGCGCGCGAGGTCCGCTCGCAGCGTCTTCACCGCCACCGTGCGGCCGAGCCGGGTGTCATGGGCGAGGTGTACCTCCGCCATGCCACCACGGCCGAGCACGTGGCCCAGCTCGTACCGGCCGCCGAGGCGACGCGGCTCTTCCATAGCTACCTACCAGCCCTCTCCGACGGTCCTGACCACACCACGTGTGGTCCGGCGGTGTGCTGTCCGGGCTACCGTACCCGGCTCGCCTTGACTGACCTGGCCACAACCGTCACCCGATACAGGACCGGTATCGCAACGTGCACCGATGTGAAGGGGACGTGAGCGGGGTCACTTCTTGCTGTCGATGACTGCCTTCATCACGTCCTTCGCAATCGGTGCCGCGAGGCCGCCGCCGGAGATGTCGTCACGGTTGGCGCTCTCGTCCTCGACGACCACGGCGACGGCGACCGGGGAGCTGCCGTCTTCGAGCTTCGCGTACGAGATGAACCAGGCGTACGGGTTCTCGCTGTTGTCGACACCGCGCTGGGCGGTACCGGTCTTGCCGCCGACGGTGACGCCGGCCTCGTTGATCTGGCCCTTGGTGCCGGTGCCGTCCTTGACGACCGTCTCCATCATCGACTGAAGGATCTGGGCGTTCTCCGCCGACAGCGGCTGGCTCAGCGGCTCCGGCTCGGTCTTCTTGACGGGGTCGAAGTCCGGCGCCTGGAGCTCGTCGACCATGTACGGCTTCATGAGCTTGCCGTCGTTGGCGATGGCCGAGGCCACCATGGCCATCTGGAGCGGCGTCGTGGCCGTCTCGAACTGGCCGATCGAGCTGAGCGCGGTCTGCGGCCTGTCCATCTTCTCGGGGAAGTTGGAGGCGCTGGAGCGGATCGGCACGAACTGCTCCTCGTTGAAGCCGAACTTCTTGGCCGTCTCCAGCATGTCCTCCTTGCCGACGTCGACGCCGAGCTTGCCGAAGACGGTGTTGCAGGACACCCGCAGCGCCTCGCGCAGCGTCGCGTCCTTGCAGGGGATGTTCCCCTCGTTCTTCAGCTCGGTGGTGCTGTCCGGCAGGGTGTACGGCAGCGGCGAGTCGGTTTTCTCATCGGCGCTGTCGACGATGCCGTGCTCCAGCGCCGCCGCGGCCGTGACCACCTTGAAGGTCGAGCCGGGCGGGTAGATCTCGCGCAGCGCCCGGTTCTGCATCGGGTCGTCGGGGTTGTTCTTCTTCTGCAGCTTGGTCCAGGCGTTGCCGTCGACCTTGGTGGAGTTCCCGGCGAACTTCGAGGGGTCGTACGAGGGAGTGGAGGCCAGCGCCAGGATCGCGCCGGTCTCGGGGTCGATCGCGGCGACGGCACCCTTGCCCTGCTTCAGCAGACCCTTGTACGCGGCCTTCTGTGCGGCGGCGTTGAGCGTCGTGACGACGTTGCCGCCCTCCTGCTTCTTGCCTGTGATCATGTCGAGGGTGCGGCGGAAGAAGAGCCGGTCGTCGTTGCCGGTGAGGATGCCGTCCTCGATGCCCTCCAGCTGCGTGGCGCCGAACGCCTGCGAGGCGTAGCCCGTGACGGGGGCCCACATCGCGCCGTCCTTGTACGTGCGCTTGTACTCGAAGTCGTTGAAGTCGTCGCCGCTGGTCTTGGTGGACCCGGTGATCGGGTTGCCGTCGACGATGATGTCGCCGCGCGGTGTGGCATAGCGCGCGATGGCGACGCGGCGGTTCTTGGGGTCGTCCTTCAGCGAGTCGGCCTGGACGTACTGGATCCAGTTGTCGCGGATGAGGAGTGCGAGGACAAGGAGTCCGCAGAAGATCGCGATCCGGCGCAGAGGCTTATTCACTGCCAGCTTCTCTAACTCGAGTGATCCTGGTTCGTGCTGCTTGCACGGGGCTGGCCAGTTGGTAACTCAGCCACCTCCCCGAGTCTAGGACGTGGACCGGGTGTCGTGTGGGTGGAGTCCGTGAGAGCGTGGTCACCACCACGAGTCACTCGGCAGGGTGCCCGTACGCGAACGGGGTCTACGGTCGCTTTCCGTAGACCCCGTTCGCGTACGGGCACCCTGAAACCGGTTGGTAATGAAGGTGTCAGTTGATTGCGGGTGACCCGGTGAGGGACCAGGTGGTTCCGCCCTCGCCGTCGTTGTTCTTGTCGTATTGCACTAGGCCGTCAGCTGTCCAGCCGCCGTTCAGAGAGCTGGTGTAGTTGGGCGTGTTGAAGTTGATGTCGTTCGAGTACGTCCTGTTGATCAGCGTCGTGTAAGGGCTGTTCGACGAGGTCTTCATGTCGTTGTTGCGCTCCAGGCGGACTTCGACGCGGAAGTTGTCGAATCGGTTGCCATGGTGACCGGCGGAGCCCCGCCACTTCACGAATGCCTTCGCGTAGTGGAGGTTGCCCTCGGAATACACGCAGAGCTTGACGTCGACATCGATGTCCGGCTCAATTCCGGGCAAGGTGATGGTCCTGCTGTTGTTCTTGCATGCGGACGCCGCTTCGGCAGTGGTGGTGGTCAGGATCACTGTGGATCCGAGAGCGAGAGCGAGGACGCCGAGTCTGGCAGTGCTGCGCTTCACGTTGTTTCGCATGTGGTCTACCCCCTGGCTGCCCTTGGTTGGAAATGATCAGAGCAGTCGCCCATAAGTATCACTGGTGTTACTTATGGGGCAAGGGCGTTCGATTTTAACTGTTGTGATGGGCCACTGCGCTTCACGGTCGGACCACTTGGGTCATCTCGGCGTCGGGGTTGGGTGCGGGGGCCGGTGCGGGGCGGCGGGCGGTGTCGCTGATTCTGATCAGGATGCCGACGAGGGCCCAGTTGGCGATGACGGAGGAACCGCCGTACGCCAGGAAGGGCATCGTCATACCGGTCAGCGGGATCAGGCCCATGACGCCGCCGGCGACGACGAAGACCTGGAGGGCGAAGGCGCCGGAGAGGCCGACGGCGAGGAGCTTGCCGAAGGGGTCACGGGCGGCGAGTGCCGTACGGACGCCGCGTTCCACGATCAGGCCGTACATCAGCAGGATCGCCATGACGCCGGCCAGGCCCAGTTCCTCGCCGAAGGTGGCGAGGATGAAGTCGGAGTTGGCGGCGAAGCCGATGAGGTCGGAGTTGCCCTGGCCGAGTCCGGTGCCGAGGGTGCCGCCGGAGCCGAAGGCCCACAGGGCCTGCATCGACTGTTCGGTGTGGCCGAGGACGCCTTCCTGGCTCAGTGTGTACTCGCGCATCGGGTCGAGCCAGGCCTGGACGCGCTGCTGGACGTGCGACTCGAAGGAGGCGACGCCGACGGCGCCGGCCGCGGACATCAGCAGACCGAACACAATCCAGCTGGTCCGCTCGGTGGCGACGTACAGCATGATCACGAACATGCCGAAGAACAGCAGTGAGGTACCGAGGTCGGTCTCGAAGATCAGGATCAGGATGGAGAGTACCCAGATGACGACGATCGGGCCGAGGTCTCGTCCGCGCGGCAGGTAGAGCCCCATGAAGCGGCGGCTGGCCAGGGCCAGGGCGTCGCGTTTCACCATGAGGTAGCCGGCGAAGAAGACCGCCAGGGCGATTTTCGCGAACTCACCGGGCTGGATGGTGCCGAGGCCGGGAATATTGATCCAGATCCTCGCGCCGAAGACGTTCACGCCGAGGCCCGGGACCAGCGGGAGGAGCAGCAGGATCACTGCGGCGACCATGGAGATGTAGGTGTAGCGCTGCAGGACGCGGTGGTCCTTGAGGAAGATCAGCACGACCACGAACAGGGCGACGCCGAGCGCGGAGTTCAGCAGCTGGCGGGGGGCCGCCTCGATGAAGTTGGAGCTCTGTTGCAGTCGTTGCGACTGGTCCAGGCGCCAGATCACCACCAGTCCGATGCCGTTGAGCAGCGTGGCCAGCGGCAGCAGCAGCGGGTCCGCGTACGGTGCGAACTTCCGGACGACGAGGTGGCCGACGCCCGCGAGCAGGCCGAGGCCGAGGCCGTAGCTCAGCAGCCCGGGCGGCACCGAGTCGTTCATGGCCAGGCCGACGTTGGCGTAGGCGAACACCGGGATGACCACGGCGAACACCAGGAGCGCGAGCTCGGTGTTGCGTCGGCTCGGTGCTCCGATCGCGCCGATCGTGGACGTGTGCTGCGTCGACGGGTTGGAAGTGCTGCTCATCGTGTGACAGGGCCCCTCACGGCTGCTTACTGCTTACCGCACAGCGAGACCAGCTTCTGCTCTTCGTCGGAGAGGCTGGGGCCGGGTGTGGGAGTGGGTGCGGTCGTGGACTTGGACGGGTCGGGTGATGCTGTACCGGACCCCGACGAGGGCGCCGTCGGCGTAGGTGTCGCCTTGGACGCGGTTGAGGTCCGTGTGGTTCCCGTGACACCACCGGCCTCGCCCTCACCGGTCTTCGCGTTCTCTTTGCTCTCGGCCTCGCGGCGATCGGCGTCCTTCTTGCACGCGGACGCCTGGGTCGCCAGCTCGTCGATCTTCGAGCGGGCGTCGGTCAGACCGCCCTCGGCGATCGTGGCCTTGACCTGCTTCTGCTGGTAGGGCGGCAGGTACTTGAGTTCGATCTCGGGGTGATCCTTCTCCACCTTCGAGAGCGAGACCCAGGCCAGGTCCTGGCTGATGCCCTGGTAGAGCGCGACGTGCTCGTCGTTGGCGCCGACGTAGTACTGCGTCTGCGTCCAGCGGTAGCCGCCGTACAGTCCGCCGCCGATGACGCCGAGCGCGAGGGCGATGTAGAGGGATCTCTTCAGCCACTTCCGCCCGGAGCTCGGTTTGACGAAGTCGTCGTCCGAGTAGCCGCCGAAACCGCCGGTGGGTACGTAGCCGGTGGTGTCGCCGCTGCCGGGCGGGCCGAACTCTCCGCCGCCGCCCTGCCCGGGTACCTGCCGGCCGAGGCTGGAGGCGCGGCCGGCGGGCGTCTGCATGGCGCCGTTGTCGTGCAGCTGGTGCTGGTTCTCGGCGACCGCGCCCACCACGACTGGGGTGTCGGAGAGCTGCCCCGCGAGGGTGTCCCCGCCGTCGATGTCGAGGACGTCGGCCACGATGACCGTGATGTTGTCGGGGCCGCCGCCGCGCAGCGCGAGCTCGATGAGCTGCTGCACGGTCTCCTGCGGGCCCTGGTAGCTGGCGAGGGTGTCCTCCATCGTCTGATGGGAGACGACCCCGGAGAGTCCGTCGGAGCAGATCAGGTACCGGTCGCCGGCGCGGACCTCACGGATGGAGAGGTCCGGTTCGACGTGGTCGCCGCTGCCCAGCGCGCGCATCAGCAGGGAGCGCTGCGGGTGGGTGGTGGCTTCTTCCTCCGTGATGCGGCCCTCGTCGACGAGGCGCTGCACCCAGGTGTGGTCCTGCGTGATCTGCGTCAGCACGCCGTCCCGCAGCAGGTAGGCGCGGGAGTCACCGACGTGTACGAGGCCGAGCCGCTGCCCGGTCCACAGGAGCGCGGTGAGGGTCGTCCCCATGCCTTCGAGCTGGGGGTCCTCCTCGACCATCATCCTGAGCTGGTCGTTGGCGCGCTGAACGGCCGTGCCGAGCGAGGTGAGGATGTCGGAGCCCGGCACGTCGTCGTCGAGCGCGACGATGGTGGAGATGACCTCGGAGGAGGCCACCTCACCGGCGGCCTGGCCGCCCATTCCGTCCGCGATCGCGAGCAGCCGGGGACCGGCGTAACCGGAGTCCTCGTTGCCCTCGCGGATCATGCCTTTGTGCGATCCGGCGGCGAAGCGCAGTGACAGACTCATGCGCACCTCGCCCGTCGGCTCCGGGTACATCCGCACGGTGCCCACCCTCCGGTCGGGAGCGCGCCGGGGTCCGTCGTGTGGACCGCCGCTGCCCGCTCGCTCCGCTCGCGCTCATTCATGACGTAGCACTACTTCCGCAGCTCGATGACGGTCTTGCCGATGCGGATCGGCGCGCCCAGCGGGATCGGCGTGGGAGTCGTCAGTCGGTTCCGGTCGAGATACGTGCCGTTGGTGGACCCGAGGTCTTCGACGATCCACTGGCCGTCACGGTCCGGGTAGATCCTGGCATGCCTGCTGGACGCGTAGTCGTCGTCCAGCACGATGGTGCTGTCGTGTGCACGTCCCAGGGTGATGGTCTGCCCCTGAAGGGCGACCGTCGTGCCCGTGAGGATGCCCTCGGAGACCACCAGTTTGGTGGGGGCGCCGCGGCGCTGTCGGCCGCCGCCGCTCGGTGGTGCCGCCTGCTGGCGCTGCTGCGGCGGCGCGGCTTGGCGCGCGGTCTGCTGCGGTCGGTTGGCGTCCCTGCGCGAGCCGCGCTGTGTGACGCGCGTTCCGAACAGGTCGCTGCGGATGACCTGCACGGCCACGATCACGAACAGCCACAGTACGGCCAGGAAACCCAGCCGCATGACCGTGAGGGTCAGCTCTGACATTGCCCCCGCTTCACCCTTCGGCTTGCCGGTAAATGATGGTGGTGCTGCCCACGACGATCCGCGAGCCGTCGCGGAGCGTAGCGCGGGTGGTGTGCTGTCCGTCCACCACGATGCCGTTGGTGGACCCGAGATCCTGGACAGTCGAGGGCGTTCCGGTCCGGATCTCACAGTGCCGGCGCGAGACGCCGGGGTCGTCGATCCGCACGTCGGCTTCGGTGCTGCGGCCCAGCACCAGCGTCGGGCGGGAGATCTGATGGCGGGTGCCGTTGATCTCGATCCAGTGCCGCGTACGTCCACCCGGCTGCGGGGCCGCGGCGGGCCGCTGGCCCGCGGGTGCGGCGCCCGGACGGCCGCCGGGGGGCGGCGCGGCAGGCATGGGAGGAGCGGCCGCGGGCGGGTAGCCGTAGCCACCTGCCTGGCCGCGGGCCGCCGGGGGCGGGCTCGCGGGTGCGCGCTCGGGAGCGGCCTGCTGGTTGGCGGAGGAGGCGAGCGTACGGCTGCGGACCCGGTACAGGCCCGTGTCCAGGTCGTCCGCCTTCTCCAGATGCACCTTGATGGTGCCCATGAAGGTGTAGCGCTGCTGCTTGGCGTAGTCGCGCACCATGCCGGCGAGCTCGTCTCCGAGCTGGCCGGAGTAGGGGCTGAGCCGCTCGAAGTCGGGCGTGCTCAGCTCCACGATGAAGTCGTTCGGGACGACGGTCCGGTCGCGGTTCCAGATCGTGGCGTTGTTGTCGCACTCGCGCTGGAGCGCTCCCGCGATCTCCACGGGCTGGACCTCGGACTTGAACACCTTGGCGAAGGTGCCGTTGACCAGACCTTCGAGACGTTGCTCGAACTTCTTCAGGACTCCCATGGGGCACCTCCTCCTTCGTCGTTGCCCTGGTACTGCTTACTGATCGTATCCACGCGCCGGGAAATCGGCTGGTTCCCCCTGTCGGCCCGGTCGACAGAAGTCGACGCCCACTGAAGTCCCCTCCCGAAGTTCCCTGGGAAGCCCCTCTTCGAACTCTCCCCGGGCACTCCGTACGAGAAGGATCGTAGAGGTGGCGTACCCACAGTGTCCCGCACCCGACTGTGGACCCCGGCCCCCTCCTGGGGAGATGGCCTGGACCGGTACGAGGTTGATACGTGAACCGGTTCTCGTTGATACGTGGAGGGTGGGGACGGAGGGATCCGGGGTGCCGTCCGAGGCGGTCCCGCAGGTGATGCGGGGGTGAAGCGGGGCTGATGGCGGGCCGCAGCGGAGGTCCGCTGCCCCACCGCCGGCCCTCCGAAACGGATGTGAATCCACCCCATCCAGCGTGCTAATCTTCTGCATGTCGGCAGGCGCTCACCCACTCGGTGAGAGACGGACGACACACCCAATGCGCGGGTGGCGGAATAGGCAGACGCGCTGGATTCAGGTTCCAGTGCCCGCAAGGGCGTGGGGGTTCAACTCCCCCCTCGCGCACCATCAGGAGACCGGGTCTCCACCAGAACGAAAGTTCCGGTGGGGGCCCGTTCTTCGTTCCCCGGAACGTTCCCGGCCGGACTGTTCACCCCGGCCGACGGCATGACAGGGCAGGCCCCCGGCGGTGAGGTATCTCACGGCCGGGGGCCTGCTTTGTGTGAGGCGGGGTCTTCGCTGGAGTGGCGCCGGGGCGGCGTCGCGGGAGGAAGATCACCTATCGGAACGCGGGCGTCGGCTGTGGGTTTGCCGCTGGGCTCGGCGGCGGCTTCTGCGGTGGCGGATCGACTGTACGTACGCCAACACCGCCAACGGGACATACCGGATGTCTCGCGGGTGGACGCACCCCGAGTGCAAGATCGGCCCGATGCGGAACAACTCTCCTCAGGCGCTGCCTCGTTATGGAAAGGCGTGTGCGCATCTGTCCGTCAACGGGGTGCGCCGGGTGAGTCAGTGCCACGACATCACGAAGTGAGCCGTTCATGATCGATCGGCAGGCGGGCCGGGACCGGGCTCGGGATGTGCGACCGCGGTGGGCCGGAGTCGCGGCGTTCGTCGGGGGGGGCTGGTGGTGACGCTGGCTTTCTTCGGCTTCTTCCCCGGGCTCCCGCATGTCATCGACTGGGGGGCGATCGTCGTCGCCGTCCTTGTCGGGGGGCTCGTCCGGTGGCTTTGTCAGGCCTGGATGAAGAAGAAGCGGGGCAGGGCCTAGGGTGCCGGTCCGGCTATGTGGTGGGAGTGGGCCTTGTGAAGGTGATCCTTTTTGGGGCGACCGGGATGGTCGGGCAAGGGGTTTTGCGGGAGTGCCTGCGGGACACGGGTGTGGAGCGTGTGCTCGTCGTCGGGCGGACGGCCGTGGGGGTCTCGGATCCGAAGCTGAGTGAGGTCGTGCGGGCCGATCTCAGTGATCTCGGCGGGCTCGAGGGCGAGCTCTCCGGGTACGACGCCTGCTTCTTCTGCCTCGGGGTTTCGTCGGCGGGCATGAAGGAGGGCGCGTACCGGAAGGTCACGTACGACCTCACGCTCGAGGTGGCTCGTTCGCTGGGCCGCTGGAATCCGGGGCTGGCCTTCTGTTACGTGTCCGGGCAGGGGACCGACGGTTCCGCGCAGGGGCGTGTGATGTGGGCGCGGGTCAAGGGGGAGACGGAGAACGCGCTGCTCGCCCTGGACGGTGTGGAGGGGTACATGTTCCGGCCGGGGCTCATCCAGCCGCTGCACGGAATCCGGTCGAAGACCCGGGCGTACCGGGTGATCTACGCGTTGACCGGGGCCCTGCTGCCTGTCCTGCGGAAGCTGGCGCCCCGGCGGATCACCACGACCGAACAGGTGGGCCTGGCGATGATCTCGGTGGCCCGGGACGGGGCGGCGGAGCGGGTGCTGGAGACGGACGGGATCAACCGGGCGGCGGCAGCGGCCGCGTAGGGCTCGCCTTCCGCCGTGATGGGCCCCCTGGGGTCGCGATGGGGACCCAAGGGGGAAATGGGTCTCCCAGGGATGCCCATCAGTGAAAGTGCCCTCTCCGTAGAGGGTGAAGAACGGCCGTGCGGCGCCGCTTCGGGCGCGTTGGGCGCCGTACGACCGGGTGCGTGGTCACGTGGTGCGCGCGTGCTCACGTGGTGAAGCGTCAGGCCGCCTTGGACGTGAGCTGCTCGGCGAGGGCCCTTGCCTTGTCGGCCGCCTCCTGGAGGGCCTTGGCTCGGGAGGCCTCGAAGAGCGGGACCAGCTCGGACATCGCCGGGTTGTGCGGGGCCATCGTGAGCTCCGGGACGATGAATTCGAGGTCCAGGGCAAGCATGTCCTTGAAGATGGCCTCCAGGTAGTTCTGCACGTACTCGTAGCCCGCGCGCGGGGTGCCCGGCGCGTAGGAGCCGCCGCGGCTGGCCACGACGGTGAGCGGGGTGCCCTTGGCGGACGGGGTCTCGCCCGCGGTGCGGCCGAAGAGGACCACGTTGTCGAGCCACGCCTTGAGCGTCGACGGGATCGAGTAGTTGTACATGGGCGCGCCGATCAGCACGGCGTCCGCCTGCTCCAGCTCCTCGATGAACTTCACACGCTCGGCGAAGGCGGCGGCCTGCTCCGGGGTGTGCTCCGACGGATCGGCGAAGCCGGCGCTGTGGGCGTCGGCGGTGATGTGCGGTACGGGATTCTCGGAGAGGTCGCGGTAGATCACCGTGCCCTCCGGGTGCTGCTCCTCCCAGGCCTTGCGGAAGGCGTCCGTGACGGCGCGGGACGCCGAGGCGGGACCCGGGAAGACGGACGAGTCCAGGTGCAGCAGGGTGGCCATGAGTTCTCCAGTGAGGGTGGTTCGGCCGGCGATGGGGTTCGAGGGAGTGTTGTCCGAACGGAGCGTTCTCCGACGGGTGCGCCGAGGGCGCGCTGTGCTCTTGGCGGCCCGGGCGTGGTGAGGCCCGTCGCCATGGGCTGCGTTTCTGTTCGTAACTATGAATAACACAGTCACTTACTTTTTTTCATCCCCTCACGGAAGGCCAGTACCCTGAAGCCATGGCGGTCCAGGAAAACCACGACGCCGCGTCGTGCAGGCGGGTGGACAACGGCATCACCCAGGTCTTCCAGGTGCTCGGAAAGCGCTGGACGGGCCCGATCGTGGCCGTGCTCCTGCCCGCCCCCGTGCACTTCGCGGATCTGCGCCGTGCCATCCCCGGCATCAGCGAGCGCATGCTCTCCGACCGGCTCACCGAGCTGGCGACGGTCGGGCTGGTGGTGCGCGAGGTCGACGACGGGCCGCCGCTGCGCGTCTCCTACCGGCTGACGGAGGCGGGGGCGGCCTTGGAACCCGCGCTGGGGGAACTGGGCGCCTGGGCGAAGGCGTATCTGGCGGAGGACGGGCGCTGCCAGGAGCGGTTCCGACGCTAGCGCCGGAACCGCCTGCGAGCTGTCCTCCACGTTGAGCTGCGGTGTTTTCCACAGGTGCGGAGTTGTCCACAGGGGCTCACGCGGATCGGCGCCCGGCGGTACGGTCATCTCGAAATTGATGTTCGTGCGCGGGGGAGGCGGTTCTGGTGAGCGAGACCGGTGGTGTGGTGGCCGGGGCGGCAAGGGTTCCGGCGGTGCGCGGGTTCGCGCGACCGGCCGGGGAGGGCCCGGCCAAGGAGCAGGGTTCGCCCAAGGAGGAGGGCAAGGCGCTGCGAGGCGGCGTCCCGCGCAGTGCGCACGCCTCCCTGGACACGAACGGCGACCGCCCGGACGCGGTGACCGCGGTCGACGCGTCCAACCGCGGCCGGATCTCCGAGCTCACGCCGATACGGGTCGGCCGGATGGCGGCCACACCCTTCGCCTTCCTGCGCGGTTCGGCCGGTCTCATGGCCTACGACCTGGCGCGTACGCCGCTGACCGGCATCGGCGCCCAGATCTGCGGCGACGCGCACGCGGCGAACTTCGGTCTGTACGGGGACGCGCGCGGCGGCCTCGTCATAGACCTGAACGACTTCGACGAAACGGTGCACGGGCCGTGGGAGTGGGACCTCAAGCGGCTCACGACGTCGCTGGTGCTCGCCGCCCGGGAGGCGGGGGCCGACGAGGACACCTGCCGCAAGGCGGCGTACTTCGCGACCGGTTCGTACCGGCGCACCATGCGGCTGCTCGCCAAGCTCCCGGTCCTGGACGCGTGGAACGCCATCGCGGACGAGGAGCTGGTCTCGCACACCGACGCCCACGATCTGCTCGGCACGCTGGAGCGGGTCTCGGAGAAGGCCCGTGGCAACACCAGCGGGCGGTTCGCGGCCAAGTCGACGGAGGTCGTGGAGGGCGGCGGGCGCCGCTTCGTCGACGCCCCTCCGGTGCTGCGGCGCGTGCCGGACGAAGAGGCCTCCGCGGTCGCGCGGTCGCTGGAGGAGTATCTGGCCACGCTCTCCGAGGACCGTCTCCCGCTCCTCGCGCGGTACGCGGTGCACGACGTGGCGTTCCGAGTGGTCGGCACGGGCAGCGTGGGCACGCGCTCGTACGTGGTGCTGCTCCTCGACCACCGCGGTGAGGCCCTTGTCCTCCAGGTGAAGGAGGCCCGTACGTCCGTCCTGGTGCCTCATCTGGCGACGGTCGGCATCGCGGTGCCCGAGGTCGAGCACGAGGGCCGCCGGGTCGTCCTCGGCCAGAAGAGGATGCAGGTCGTCAGCGACATCCTCCTCGGCTGGACGTCGGTCGAGGGGCGCCCGTTCCAGGTGCGGCAGTTCCGCAACCGCAAGGGCAGCGTCGATCCCGCGGCGCTGGCCGCGGACCAGATAGACGACTACGCCCGGATGACGGGGGCCCTGCTGGCACGGGCCCACGCGCACAGCGCCGATCCACGGCTCATCGCGGGGTACTGCGGCAAGAGCGAGGAACTGGACGAGGCGGTCGCGGCCTTCTCGGTGGCCTACGCGGACCGGACCGAGGCCGACCACGCGGAGCTGGTGGCGGCCGTGCGGGCGGGACGGATCGTGGGTGAGCTGGGGGTCTGACGAGCCGGCGAAAGCTTCGGGAGGCGTCCGGGGGAAGGCCCTGGCCAGGCGATTCGAATAGGTGGCTGAGCCGTGGCCTAGGCTGGGCGGGTGACGACCCCGGAAGCTGATCAGCCCCCGCCCGAGCCCCTCGCGGAACCGGGCTCCGGTGAGCCGCGCGCCGAGAAGGTGCCGTCCGCCGAGTCGGACACCGAGAGGCCTGCCGAGCCGTCCGCCGAGACGTCCAGTGAGGCATCCGTCGAGGCATCCGTCGATTCGGGCGCAGACGCCGAGTCGGGTGCGGAGCCGTCGGTCGAGGCGTCTGCCGGGTCGGGCGCTGACGCCGACGTGCCGTTGTCGGACGTGACCGGAGGCGATGGGGCCGAGCGCGAGGAGTCTGCGGACGGGGCCACGGCGGGTGACCGTACGGCGGACGCTCCAGCGGTGGGCGACGGGACCGCGGACGACGAGTCGGCAGGTGGCTCGACCGCCGGCGAAGGGTCGGTTGATGGTTCCGTCTCGGGCGATGCGACGGTTGGCGGTTCGGCCTCGGGCGGCCCGACGGTAGGTGGCCCGACCGCCGGTGACGCGTCCGAAGGTGGTACGTCCGAGGGTGGTGCCGGAGGCGAAGGGCAGGCGCGGCCCGAGGAGCGGCTGGAGCGGGCCGTTCGGGCGGCCGAGCAGGCGTTGATCGAGTTCGAGATCGCGGTGGAGACGTTCCGGGTCGAGGTGGAGAACTTCTCCCGGCTGCACCACCAGAAGCTCGGGCCGATGTACTCGCGGCTCGACGAGTTGGACGCGCAGGTCGCCGAGGCGCGGGCCGCGAGCACCGGTGACCCGGAGGACGTGCGCAAGGCGCAGGAGGCACGGGCCCGCGTCATGCCGATGCCCGGGATCGAGGAGTTGTTCCACGACTGGCTCGACTCGGACGGGTTGTCCCCGGAGGCGTCGGCCATGCTGACCGAGCAGCCGGTGCGGCCGCCGCAGCGGGTCCGGCCGAGCGACGAGGCCCGCAAGCTCTACCGGGAGCTGGTCCGCAAGGCGCACCCCGACCTGGCGCAGGACGACACGGAGCGCGCGCGGCGCGACGAGTTCATCTCCCGGGTCAACGCGGCGTACGGCCGTGGGGACGAGACCCTGCTCCGGGAGCTGTCCGAGGAGTGGGCCGCCGGTCCCGTGTCCGAGGAGTGGCGCCCGACTCGCAGCGAGGAGCTCTACGCCCGTCTCGAATGGCTCGCCCAGCGCAAGGAACTGCTCGCCCTCGTAGCCCGCGACCTGGAGGAGAGCGCGATCGGCGCGATGCTCAAGATCGCGCCGGACGATCCCGACCGGCTGCTGGAGGAGATCGCCGAGCAGCTGCTGGCGCAGGTGAGCGAGCGGGAGACCGAACTGGCGGGCCTGCTCGGCAGCGGGGCCTGAGGGCAGGCCGGAGCCTGAGGACAGGCTTCCGGTGCCGTCGGCCATGGGGACAGTGGCCTCCCGTCCGCGTACACCGGGGTGAGTTGCGAAATGGCGCGGTCGGGTAGCGTCGGGGCATGAGTTTCGGAGCTGGTGTGCCCACGGTCGAGGTCTCGGATCTCGGGGACGGTGACTTTCTGCTGGACGTCCGGGAGGACGACGAGTGGCAGGCGGGTCACGCCGAAGGGGCGTTGCACATTCCCATCAGTGACTTCGTCGCACGTTACGGCGAACTGACCGAGGCGGCGCCGCAGGACGGCAGGGTCCATGTGATCTGCCGCTCCGGGGGCCGTTCGGCACAGGTCGCGATGTACCTGGTCCAGCAGGGCATCGACGCGGTGAACGTCGACGGCGGCATGCAGGTCTGGGCGGCCGCGGGCCGTCCCGTGGTGAACGCGGAGGGGCAGTCGGGGTTCGTGCTTTAGCGGACCGGGGCGGCCGGGTCTGCCGGCCGCCCGCCTGTCTCAAGCCTCGCGCTCAGCCCAATGTCCCGAGGCGTCGCGTTCGTCCCCAATGCCTCCCGTTCGTCCCGGGGCCTCGCGCTCATCCCAAGGGATGGGCCGCCAGCAGGTCGCCCAGTGCCTCCTCGTGTGCCGCCGCCGGGCCCAGTGAGAGTTCCAGGTGCTTGGCCCAGGCGTGGTACCGGTGCAGGGGGTAGTCGGTGTCCGCGCCGATGCCGCCGTGCAGATGCTGCGCGGTCTGCACGACACGGCGTACGCCCTCGGAGGCCCAGGTCTTGGCGACGGCGATGTCGCCGGACGCGGGGAGCGCCCCGCCCGCCCCCGAGCTGATCCGCCACGCGGCCTGCCAGAGCGTCACCTCCATCGCGCGCAGGTCGATGTAGCGGTCGGCGGCCTGCACGGCCACGGCCTGGAACGTGGCGACCGGGAACCCGAACTGCTCCCGCTTGCTGGTGTATTCGCTCGTCATCCCGAGTACTCCTTCACCCAGCCCGAGCGCCAGCGCGCACGTCCCGGTGGCGAGCAGGTCGCGCAGCGACTCCCAGGCTCCGTCGGCGTCGATGACGTCACGGGCGGGAACGCGTACGGAATCCAGCCGGAGTTCGCCGAGCCGCTCGCCCGTTGTCGAGAACTGCTCGGCGAGCAGCGCGCCTTCGTGGACGCGGGGGACGAGGGCGAGCACGGAGCGGCCGGAGTCGGTGCTCAGCGCGGGTACGAGGACGAAGTCGGCGTTCTGCGCCCAGGGGACGGCCGTCTGCATCCCGTCCAGCACCCACAGGTCGCCCTCCGGCCGCGCTGTCACGGCGAGTTCGGCGCCGTCGTGGCCGGTCCGTCCGTTCGCGGCGACCGTCAGGACCAGTTCGCCCCGGCCGGCCCGGGCGAGCAGGTCCGCCTTCAGCCCCTCGCCGCCGTACCTCTGCACGGTCACCGCCGCCGCGGTGCTCTCCAGCAACGGCACCCGCGCGAGCACCTTCGCGGACTCGCGCAGCACCAGGCAGAGTGCGACGGCGTCCAGGCCCGCGCCGCCGTGGCGGGCGTCGAGCAGCAGGCTCAGCAGGTCCGCGTCGGCGAGTTTCGCCCACAGGGCGCGGTCGAAGTCGTCCGCGACGGCACCGGCGGTGAGCGCCGGACTCGGTACACCGTCCGGCGCGACCCCCGCGAACACCGCCCTCGCCGCTTCCACGGCCGCCTGCTGCTCCTCGGTGAAGGTGAAGTCCACGGCCTTGTCCCTCCGGCGGATCCGTTGATCTGGCGGAGCGTCAAGATAGAACAGGTTCTACAAGAAGGGAACGGTGCGGGCGGGTCGGTCCCGCGGTCACCGAAGGGCTCCCGACCGATCGGTCTGTGTGTTCGATTCGGGGAGAGGTGAGGGTCGTAAGGTGTCAACCGCTGTGGATAACCTCGTTGCTTCTGTGACCCATGGGACTGTGCTGGGCGCGCGGGCCTGAGTACCGTGCCGGTGCGACTGTCGCGGGACGGGCGACGGGAATCGGACAGACTTCGGGAACGGGGCGGAATGGACGCGTACGACAAGGGCTCGAACGCCCGGCCCGTACCGGGCGAGCCCCCGGCCGCCGTCCCCGACAGCCTTCCGCCGGAGGGCCACGAGACCTCGGACGGTCACGAGACCGCAGACGATCACGGGACGTCGGACGCCCACGGCAACCCGGAGAGTCACGAGTCTCCGGGCGGGTACGAGCCCCCCGACAGTCATGAGCCCCCGGGCGGGCACAAGCCCTCCGGTGAAGCTCCCGCCCGGATCCCCCAGCAGTACGGCGACCGGCAACGCGACGACCGGCAGTACGACGACCAGCCATACGACCAGCCATGCGACCAGCAGTACGGCGACACCGCCCTCGTCGGTCCCCCGCTCCCCCCTCCCGCCGGTATCGCCGCCCTCTCCCTCCCGTACCAGATCGCCGCCGCGCTCGCGCTCGCCGTCGTCGCGGTCGCCGCCTGTGTGCACGTCGGCATGGTCTTCCTGCATGTCGCGCCGTCGAACACGGTCACCAAGCAGCACGGGCAGGCGATCGACGAGTGGATCTACCCCGAGTTCGAACAGAACTGGAAGCTCTTCGCGCCCAACCCGCTGCAGCAGAACATCGCGGTCCAGGTCCGCACCGAGGTGCGGGGCGCGGACGGTGACCTCAGGACGACCGGCTGGTACGACCTCTCCGCGCTGGACGGTGCCGCCATCGACGGCAATCTGCTGCCCAGCCACACCCAGCAGAACGAGCTGCGCCGGGCCTGGGACTTCTTCGTGGCCACGCACGACAACGCGAACCGTCCGAACGGCCTGCGCGGCTCCCTGTCCGAGAAGTATCTGCGCCGCATCGTGGTCCTGCGCCTCGACCGCGAGCAGGCCGGCGGCCGGGGCGCGGTCGTGCAACAGGTCCAGGTCCGCTCCCGTACGACCAATGTGCCGCCTCCGAAGTGGAGCCAGGAGCAGGTGTCCGACAAGCCCATCGTCCGCGAGCTGCCCTGGTGGCCGGTCTCGGAGGCCGACCGGGCGGCCGGGACGCGGCCCGCGGAGTCCACGGAGACGGAGGCGAGCGCCCGATGAGCGACCTCGGCCACGGCCCGAGGGGCGACCACGACCCCGAGCCCACCCCGCCGGACAACAATGGCCGCCCGGACAACCATGATCGCGGCCCCACCCCGACCGGCACCCCGACCGGCACCCCGACCGGCACCCCGACCGGCGATCCGACCGGCGATCCGGCGAGCACCCCCGATCACCACCAGACGCACACCCCCGACCACCACCGGACGAGCAGCCTCCGTCGTGACCAGGCGAGCAGCCTCGGCCGGGACCGGACGCGCAGCCTCGGTCGGGAGCGGCTTGCCGGCCGGATAAGCCGGTTCGACCGGAGGCACCGCGTCGACCGGACCCTCGCGCAGGCCATCACGCGCGTCACCGGCGAGGCGCTCGGCCCGTACCAGAGCGCCGTGATCCGCATAGGCTTCGCCGGCACCTGGCTGCTGTTCCTGCTGCGGGAGTTCCCGCACCGCGAGGAGATGTACGGGCCCGACGGCCCCTGGAGCTGGGATCTCGCCCAGCAGCTCATCGCGAGCAACCACGCCTTCACGGCCCTGATGTGGGCCGACGGCCAGGTCTGGTTCGGGATCGTCTACGCGTTCGCCGTGCTGTCCAGCCTCCTGCTGATGCTCGGCTGGCGCACCCGGACCATGTCCGTGCTCTTCATGGTCGGCGTGCTCTCCCTGCAGAACCGCAGCATCTTCATGGGGGACGGCGGCGACAACGTCATCCACCTCATGGCGATCTACCTGGTGCTCACGCGCTGCGGCCGGGTCTGGTCGCTGGACGAGCGGCGGGAGCGCCGGGCCCGGGACGCACGCGCGCGTGGAGCGTGGGTGGGCCCGGACAGGGCCGGTCCCGCCCTCTGGACGGTGCTCGGCCTCGTCCTGGCCGCGGCCACGCTGGCGGGGAAGATCGACGGTGGGTTTTTCGGCGGCTGGCGGACGATCTACTGGGGGCTGTGGGCCGTGCAGGGCCTGTGGTGGCTGGCCCATCGGTACGGCCGGAGCGTCCAGCCCCGCATCCTCCTCGACGTGGTCGCCAACCTCGTCCACAACGCCGCCCTCTTCGTGATCATGGCCGAGGCGTGTCTGATCTACGCGACCGCCGGCTGGTACAAGATCCAGGGTTCGCGCTGGCAGGACGGCACAGCCGTCTACTACCCCCTCCACCTGGACTACTTCTCCCCCTGGCCGGCCCTCTCCGAGCTGCTGTCCGCGAGCGGCACGCTGATGTTGCTGGTGACGTACGGGACGGTGATCGTGCAGGTCGCCTTCCCCTTCACGTTGTTCAACCGGCGGGTGAAGAACGTCCTGCTGGCCGCCATGATCACCGAGCACGCCGTGATCGCCGTCGTGCTGGGCCTGCCGTTCTTCTCGCTCGCGATGATCGCCGCCGACGCCGTGTTCCTGCCGACGTCCTTCCTGCGCCGCGTGGGCGGCTGGGCGGCACGCGCGCGTGGAGGGCTGTTTTCGCGTCTGGGCCGCACGCGTACGCTCCCGGGGCCCCGCGAGGAGCCCCCGCGCACCCCGCAGACGGCCGAGACGTCCTGGACGGCGAGCACCCGCACGTAGGCTTCACCGCATGACGGACGATCCCCGCGACCTCGATCCCGTCGACCCACGCGACCTCGACGCACCCGACCCCGACCCCGTGAGCGCCTGGCGTCGGCTCGCCGGTACCTCCGTGCTGCTCGACGGTTTCCACGCCCTCAAGCACGCCGTGCGTTTCCGGGCCGAGATCCCGGTGGCGGTCACCGCCGACCGGCGGGCCGCCCTCGCCCTCGCCGACGACCTGGCCCCGGACGTACGGGACACCCTGGACGCCCTCCTGACGGAGGTCCCGCAGGCCGCGTACGAAGCTCTCGTCCCGCGCCCGCACCCCACCGCCGTGGCCGCCCTGGCGGTACGTCCCGAGCGCGCCGCCAATCTGCGCGTGCTGGCCCGCGCGCCCCGCATCGCGCCCGTGGTCGTCCTCGACCAGCCGCGCAACCTCGGCAACGCGGGTGCCGTGATCCGGCTCGCGGCCGGTTTCGGCGCGACGGGGGTCGTCACGACCGGCACGCTCGATCCGTGGCATCCCACGGTGGTGCGCGCCGGGGCGGGCCTGCACTTCGCCACGGCCGTCGAGCGACTGACCGTGGACGAACTGCCCGCCGGGCCGGTGTTCGCCCTCGACCCGGAGGGCGAGGACATCCGGGCGCTGAAGCTCCCGGACGACGCGGTTCTCGCCTTCGGCTCCGAGCGCAGCGGGTTGTCGGGCGAACTGCGCGCCCGCACCGACCACTTGGTCTCACTGCCGATGCGGCCCCAGGTCTCCAGCTACAACCTCGCCACCAGTGTGGCGATGACGTTGTTCCACTGGAGTGCCTCGTAGTTGTGCCTCTGCGGGTCGGCTGTGGCTGGTCGCGCCCACGCGGCGGAGCCGCAAATGTGAACAGCCCCGCGCCCCTCTGGGGCGCTCCCTACGCCTCCCTGCGTACCTCCACCACCCGGAACCGGTTGGCCACGAACGCCCCGTCGCACAGTGCGGCGTTCGCCGCCGGGTTGCCGCCCGAGCCGTGGAAGTCCGAGAACGCGGCGGTCTGGTTGACGTAGACCCCGCCGGTCAGGTTGAGCGAGAGCTGGGCGCACTCCTCCAGGCAGGCCTCCTGGACGGCTTCCTCGACCTCCTCCGAGGTCGTGTACGCGCCCACCGTCATCGCGCCCTTGTTGGCGATGGTCCGCCGCAGCAGCGCCACGGCGTCCGCCGCCGAGTCGACCGCGACCGCGAAGGAGACGGGGCCGAAGCACTCGTTCATGAACGCGGCCTGGTCGTCCGGCTTGGCGCCGTCCAGCTTCACGATCACCGGGGTGCGCACGACCGCGTCCGGGAACTCGGGGTTGGCGATCTCCCGTGAGGCGAGGGCGACCTCGCCGAGCCCGGTGGCCGCCTCCAGACGGGCCTTCACGTCGGGGTTCACGATCGCGCCCAGCAGGCCGTTCGCCCGGGCGTCGTCCCCGAGGAGTCCGCCGACCGACTTCGCGAGGTCGGCGACCACCTCGTCGTACGTCCTGGGGCCCTCCTCCGTACGGATGCCGTCGCGGGGGATGAGGAGGTTCTGCGGGGTCGTGCACATCTGGCCGCTGTAGAGGGACAAGGAGAAGGCGAGGTTCGACAGCATCCCCTTGTAGTCGTCGGTCGACTCCACGAGCACCGTGTTGACGCCGGCCTTCTCCGTGTAGACCTGCGCCTGACGGGCGTTGGCCTCCAGCCAGTCGCCGAACGCCGTCGAGCCCGTGTAGTCGATGATCCGGATCTCCGGGCGTGTCGCCAGGGTCTTGGCGATGCCCTCGCCCGTCCGCTCGGCGGCCAGCGCCACCAGGTTCGGGTCGAAGCCGGCCTCGGCGAGCACCTCGCGGGCCACCTGGACGGTGAGCGCGAGCGGCAGCACCGCGCGCGGGTGGGGTTTCACGAGCACCGCGTTGCCGGTGGCCAGGGAGGCGAACAGGCCCGGATAGCCGTTCCACGTCGGGAAGGTGTTGCAGCCGATCACCAGCGCGATCCCGCGCGGCACCGGTGTGAACCGCTTGGTCAGCGCGATCGGGTCGCGCTTGCCCTGGGGCTTCGTCCACTCGGCGTCGTCGGGGGTGCGGACCTGCTCCACGTACGCGTACGCAACCGCCTCCAGGCCGCGGTCCTGCGCGTGCGGGCCGCCCGCCTGGAACGCCATCATGAAGGCCTGGCCGCTGGTGTGCATGACCGCGTGCGCGAACTCGTGGGTGCGGTCGCTGATCCGCTTGAGGATCTCCAGGCACACCACCGCGCGCATCTCCGCGCCGGCGTCGCGCCACGCGCGCTGCCCCGCGCGCATGGCGGGCAGCAGGGTGTCGACGTCCGCGTGGGGGTACGTGACGCCCAGTTCGATGCCGTACGGCGAGACCTCGCCGCCCACCCAGTCGTCGGTGCCGGGCTGGCCGAGGTCGAGACGGCTGCCGAGGAGGGCGTCGAAGGCGGCCTTGCCCGCCGCCATGTCCAGGCTGCCGTTCTCCCCGTACGCCTTGGGGTGCTCGGGGTGTGGCGACCAGTACGCGCGCGTGCGGATCGCTTCCAGCGCCTGGTCGAGGGTGGGCCGGTGCTGTTCGATCAGCTGGTGCGCGGTGAGTTCGGCGGCCATGAGGGACCAACTCCTCGTCTCGCGAGCTCTTCGTCGAGCTCACGACCTGGGCAGGAACGGGCGGACAGAGTTAGAGTAACCGAACGATCGGTCGGGACAAGGGGGTCCGCTGAACCTGTGGACAACCCCGTGCGGGAGGATCGCGAGCATGACAGCACTCGACCTCGCCGGCTCCGTGGCCGTCGTCGGTACCGGCACCATGGGCCAGGGCATCGCTCAGGTCGCGCTCGTCGCGGGCCACCCCGTACGGCTGTACGACGCCGTGCCGGGCCGAGCCCGGGCCGCGGCCGACGCGATCGCCGCCCGCCTCGACCGGCTCGTCGAGAAGGACCGGCTGACCGGCGCCGAACGGGACGCCGCCCGCGCGCGTCTGCGCCCCGCCGAGAGCCTCGCCGACCTCGCCGACTCGGGCCTGGTCGTCGAAGCCGTCCTGGAGCGCCTGGACGTCAAACAGCAGCTGCTGCGCGAGCTGGAGGACATCGTCGACGACGACTGCCTGCTCGCCACCAACACCTCCTCCCTGTCGGTGACCGCGATCGGCGGCGCCCTGCGCAACCCCGGCCGTTTCGTGGGACTGCACTTCTTCAACCCCGCGCCGCTGCTGCCCCTCGTGGAGGTCGTCTCCGGGTTCGCGACCGACGTCACGTCGGCCACGCGCGCGTACGAGATGGCCCGCGCCTGGGGGAAGACCCCGGTCGCCTGCGCCGACACCCCTGGCTTCATCGTCAACCGCATCGCGCGGCCCTTCTACGCCGAGGCCTTCGCGGTCTACGAGGCGCAGGCCGCCGACCCCGCCACGATCGACGCGGTCCTGCGCGAGTCGGGCGGCTTCAAGATGGGCGCCTTCGAACTGACCGACCTCATCGGCCAGGACGTCAACGAGTCCGTCACGCGCTCCGTGTGGGAGGCCTTCTTCCAGGACGTGCGGTTCACGCCCTCGCTGGCCCAGCGCCGGCTCGTGGAGTCGGGCCGCCACGGCCGCAAGTCGGGGCACGGCTGGTACGACTACGGGGACGAGGGCGACCGTCCGGAGCCGCACACCGCGGAGAAGGTCCAGCCGCCCGCCTACGTGGTCGCCGAGGGCGATCTGGGCGCCGCGTCCGAGCTGCTCGCGCTGATCCGCGAGGCGGGCATCCAGGTCCGCGAGGACGAGGAGGACCACGGCACCCGGCTGGTGCTGCCGAGCGGCGGCCAGCTGGCCCTCGCGGACGGCCAGACCGCCGTCGAGTTCCGTGACGTCGTCTACTTCGACCTCGCGCTCGACTACCGCAGGGCGACCCGGATCGCCCTGTCCCACTCGCAGGACACCCAGACCCAGACCCTCGCCGAGGCCACCGGGCTCTTCCAGGCGCTCGGCAAGGACGTCAGCGTCATCGGGGACGTGCCCGGCCTGATCGTCGCCCGCACGGTGGCCCGCATCGTCGACCTGGCGCACGACGCCGTCGCCAAAGGAGTGGCCACCGAGGAGGACATCGACACGGCGATGCGCCTGGGCGTCAACTACCCCCTGGGGCCCTTCGAATGGAGCCGCAGGCTCGGCCGGGCCTGGGCCTACGACGTCCTGGACGACCTGCACATGCGCGACCCGTCGGGGCGTTACGCGCCGTCCCTCGCGCTCTACCGCCACGCGTACGCCTCCGAGAAGCGGGAGGGCACCCCATGACCACCGCCAAGCGCGACACCTACACCCCGGAGACGCTGCTCTCCGTGGCCGTGCGGGTCTTCAACGAGCGCGGCTACGACGGCACCTCCATGGAGCACCTCTCCAAGGCGGCGGGCATCTCCAAGTCGTCGATCTACCACCACGTCACGGGCAAGGAGGAGCTGCTGCGCCGGGCCGTCAGCCGGGCGCTCGACGGCCTCTTCGGGATTCTCGACGAGGAGCACGCGCGCGTGGGGCGTGCCGTGGAGCGCCTGGAGTACGTCACCCGGCGCATGGTCGAGGTCCTCACCGCCGAGCTGCCGTACGTGACGCTGCTGCTGCGCGTGCGCGGCAACACCGACGCCGAGCGGTGGGCCCTGGAGCGGCGCCGGGACTTCGACCACCGGGTGGCGGAGCTCCTGAGAGCCGCGGCCGCCGACGGGGACGTACGCGTCGATGTGGAGTTCCGGCTCGCGACGCGGCTGGTCTTCGGGATGATCAACTCGATCGTGGAGTGGTACCGCCCCGACGGGCGGGGCATGGGCGAGCGCGAGGTCGCCGACGCGGTGGTGCGGCTGGTCTTCGGGGGGCTCCGGCAGGAGGACTGAGGCGCGGGAAGAGCCCGAAGCCTCCAAAGGTGCAGGTCACCCCTGCGGCTCCAGGTCCTCCTCCTCGAACACGAGCAGCGTCCGTGTGCTGAGCACCTCGGGGATGGCCTGGAGCCGGGTGAGCACCAGCTCGCGCAGCGCCCTGTTGTCGGGCGTGTGCACCAGGAGCAGGACGTCGAAGTCCCCGCCCACCAGAGCGATGTGGGAGGCCCCCGGAAGCGCCCTCAGCTGCTCGCGCACGGTGCGCCAGGAGTTCTGCACGATCTTGAGGGTGATGTACGCCGAGGTGCTGTGCCCCGCGCGCTCGTGGTCGACGCGGGCACCGAAGCCGCGGATCACGCCGTCCTCGATGAGGCGGTTGATGCGCGCGTAGGCGTTCGCGCGCGACACATGGACGCGCTCGGCCACGGACCGTATCGAGGCGCGGCCGTCCGCCTGGAGCATCTGGAGGATGTCCTGATCGATGGCGTCCAGCGGGCGCGGCGGCGGCAGGGAGGATCCCGCCTCAGGCCCCTCGGCCATTTGTTCAGGTGCCATGTCCCCCCGCCTCCCTACCATGGACGTACTGCGTCCATCTCAGGCTGTGGAGAACCGTTTGTCCACAGCCTGGAGGTGCCTGTAGCCAAAATGTGCCGACGACCGAACAATCGGTAGGTGAGGCGCGTCACTCTCGGCACGCCTCTCGAAGCCGCCCACGAGGAGGTGCCGACATGACGGTCATGGAGCAGCGAGGCGCATACCGGCCGACCCCGCCGCCCGCCTGGCAGCCCCGCACCGACCCCGCGCCGCTGCTGCCCGACGCGCTGCCCCACCGCGTCCTCGGCACCGAGGCGGCCGAGCGGGTCGACCCGGAGCTCCTGCGCAGGCTGTACGCGCAGCTGGTGCGAGGCCGCCGCTACAACGCGCAGGCCACCGCCCTCACCAAGCAGGGCCGCCTCGCCGTCTACCCCTCCTCCACCGGCCAGGAGGCCTGCGAGGTCGCCGCCGCGCTGGTCCTCGAAGAGCGCGACTGGCTCTTCCCGAGCTATCGCGACACGCTCGCCGCCGTCGCCCGCGGCCTCGACCCCGTCCAGGCGCTGACCCTGCTGCGTGGCGACTGGCACACCGGCTACGACCCGCACGAGCACCGGATCGCGCCTCTGTGCACGCCGCTCGCCACCCAGCTCCCGCACGCCGTGGGCCTCGCGCACGCAGCTCGCCTCAAGGGCGACGACGTGGTCGCGCTCGCCCTGGTCGGCGACGGCGGCACCAGCGAGGGCGACTTCCACGAGGCGCTGAACTTCGCCGCGGTCTGGCAGGCCCCGGTCGTCTTCCTCGTACAGAACAACGGCTTCGCGATCTCCGTCCCGCTCGCCAAGCAGACCGCGGCCCCGTCGTTGGCCCACAAGGCCGTCGGCTACGGGATGCCCGGCCGCCTGGTCGACGGCAACGACGCCGCCGCCGTGCACGAGGTCCTCGGCGACGCCGTCGCCCACGCGCGCGCGGGTGGCGGTCCGACGCTCGTGGAGGCGGTCACGTACCGCATGGAGGCGCACACGAACGCCGACGACGACAAGCGCTACCGCGGCGACTCCGAGGTCGAGGCCTGGCGTGCGCACGACCCGATCGCCCTCCTGGAGCACGAGCTGACCGAGCGCGGGCTGCTCGACGAGGCGGGGATGCGCGCCGCGCGCGAGGACGCCGAGGCGATGGCCGCGGACCTGCGCGAGCGCATGAACCAGGACCCGGCGCTCGACCCGATGGACCTCTTCGCGCACGTCTACGCCCAGCCCACGACGCAACTCCTGGAACAGGAAGCACAGTTGCGGGCCGAGCTGGACGCCGAGGCACGCCACCACGAGGGCGAACACGAGTCGGAAGGAACGGCCCGATGACCACCGTCGCGGTGAAGCCGGCCACCATGGCGCAGGCCCTCGGCCGCGCCCTGCGGGACGCCATGGCCGACGACCCGACCGTGCACGTCATGGGCGAGGACGTCGGCACCCTCGGCGGCGTCTTCCGCGTCACCGACGGGCTCGCCAAGGAGTTCGGCGAGGACCGCGTCACGGACACGCCGCTCGCCGAGGCCGGCATCCTCGGCACGGCCGTCGGCATGGCCATGTACGGGCTCAGGCCGGTCGTGGAGATGCAGTTCGACGCCTTCGCCTACCCGGCCTTCGAGCAGCTGATCTCGCACGTGGCACGCATGCGCAACCGCACGCGCGGGGCGATGCCGCTGCCCATCACCGTGCGCGTGCCCTACGGGGGCGGCATCGGCGGCGTAGAGCACCACAGCGACTCCTCCGAGGCGTACTACATCGCGACCCCGGGCCTCCATGTCGTCACACCCGCGACGGTCGCCGACGCGTACGGACTGCTGCGCGCCGCCATCGCCTCCGACGACCCGGTGGTCTTCCTGGAACCCAAGCGCCTGTACTGGTCGAAGGACACCTGGAACCCCGACGAGCCGCAGACCGTGGACCCGATCGGCCGCGCGGTCGTGCGGCACCACGGCCGCAGCGCCACGCTCATCACGTACGGGCCGTCGGTGCCCGTCTGTCTGGAGGCCGCCGAGGCGGCGCGGGCCGAGGGCTGGGACCTCGAAGTCGTCGACCTGCGCTCCCTGGTGCCGTTCGACGACGAGACGGTCTCCGCGTCCGTACGACGCACCGGGCGGGCCGTCGTCGTGCACGAGTCGGGCGGCTTCGGCGGGCCCGGCGGGGAGATCGCCGCGCGGGTCACCGAGCGGTGCTTCCACTACCTGGAGGCGCCGGTGCTGCGCGTGGCCGGGTTCGACATCCCGTATCCGCCGCCGATGCTGGAGCGCCACCATCTGCCGGGCGTCGACCGGATCCTGGACGCGGTGGCGCGGCTGCAGTGGGAGGCACAGAGCTGATGGCACAGGTCCTCGAATTCAAGCTGCCCGACCTCGGCGAGGGGCTCACGGAGGCCGAGATCGTCCGCTGGCTCGTCCAGGTCGGCGACGTCGTCGCCGTCGACCAGCCCGTCGTCGAGGTCGAGACGGCCAAGGCGATGGTCGAGGTCCCCTGCCCGTACGGCGGCGTGGTCACGGCCCGCTACGGCGAAGAGGGCACCGAACTGCCCGTCGGCTCCCCGCTGCTGACGGTCGCGGTGGGGTCACCGGCCTCCGGCGCACTGGCTTCCGGCCCGCTCGCTCCCGGCTCCGGGGACGAGGACAAGGACGAGGGCTCCGGAAACGTACTCGTGGGTTACGGCACGCAGGCGCCTCCGGCGCGGCGCGGACGGCTGCGGCCACCGGGGGCCGGGGCGGCTCCGGTACGGCGGTCACCGGGTTCGCCGTCCGTCGGCGGGCCGGGTCCTGACCGGCTCGGGAACACCGGCAGGGCGGCCGGGACCGAAGCGCCGGCAAGCCGTCGCGCCGGGCTCCCGGACACCGGCCTGGCCGTCGCGGAGGCGCCCGCCGGGTCCGCCGCGCCCGCCGGGTCCGCCGGGTCGGACACGGCCACCCGTCGTCCCGTAGGGGACGAGGAGGCGGTCGTGGACGGGACCGGTGCCGATGCCGGGCGC
This sequence comes from Streptomyces sp. NPDC020747, assembly GCF_044334695.1. Lineage (NCBI taxonomy): Bacteria > Bacillati > Actinomycetota > Actinomycetes > Kitasatosporales > Streptomycetaceae > Streptomyces > Streptomyces sp. NPDC020747. The sequence goes on from NZ_JBIRTJ010000003.1 coordinate 348,741, forward strand.
CGGGCCGACGGTCCCGTGCCGGTGATCTCCCCGCTCGTGCGCAGGCTGGCCCGGGAGAACGGGCTCGACCTGCGGGAGCTGGCGGGCTCGGGTCGCGACGGGCTGATCACGCGCGCGGACGTCGAGCACGCCGTGCGGGCCGCCGCGTCCGCCCCGACCGCCGCGCGGCCACCGCAGGCCGCGGCGCCCGCGCCCCAACCGTCCCCGACGTCCACGTCCACGCGCGCGCGTGGCACCCGCGTTCCGCTCAAGGGCGTCCGCGGTGCCGTCGCCGACAAGCTCTCCCGGAGCCGGCGCGAGATTCCCGACGCGACCTGCTGGGTCGACGCCGACGCCACGGAACTGATGCACGCGCGCGTGCGGATGAACGAGGCGGGCGGGCCGAAGATCTCCCTCCTCGCTCTCCTCGCCCGTATCTGCACCGCCGCGCTGGCCCGGTTCCCCGAGCTCAACTCGACGGTCGACATGGACGCCCGGGAGGTCGTCCGGCTCGACGCGGTGCACCTCGGGTTCGCCGCGCAGACCGAGCGCGGGCTCGTCGTGCCGGTGGTGAAGGACGCTCACACGCGGGACGCGGAGTCGCTGAGCGCGGAGTTCGCCCGGCTCACCGAGGCGGCACGGACCGGGACGCTCACACCGGCGGAACTCACCGGCGGGACCTTCACGTTGAACAACTACGGGGTGTTCGGCGTCGACGGCTCCACGCCGATCATCAATCACCCCGAGGCGGCCATGCTCGGCGTCGGCCGGATCGTCCCCAAGCCCTGGGTGCACGAGGGCGAGCTGGCGGTGCGGCAGGTCGTGCAGCTCTCGCTCACCTTCGACCACCGGGTGTGCGACGGCGGCACGGCGGGCGGATTCCTCCGGTATGTCGCGGACTGCGTCGAGCAGCCGGCGGTCCTGCTGCGGACCCTGTAGCCCCCTCGGCCCCCACGACCTCGTCACCACCCCCGTCCACATACTGTGCGCGGGGGTGGAAATGATCCATCGGGCACCCATACTCGTGGGGTGACCGCGTACGAGCGTCCCAGCGCACCCGGTTCCTCCAGCGCAGCCGGTTCCGCCGTCGGACCCGCGCCCTCCGGCGCGCTCGGTGCCGACGGCCGGCACACGGACGGCCATGACGCCGTCGTGCTCGCCGGCGGCGCCGCCCGCCGCCTCGGCGGGGCGGACAAGCCCGGCGTCCGCGTGGGCGGCCGGGCGCTGCTCGACCGCGTCCTGGCCGCCTGCTCCGGTGCGGCCGTCACCGTGGTCGTCGCGGAGCCCCGGCCCACCGCGCGTCCGGTGGAGTGGGCGCGCGAGGACCCGCCCGGCGCGGGCCCGCTGGCCGCCCTCGACGCCGGCCTCCGGCTCACCGCCGCCGCGTACGTCGTGGTGCTCTCCGCCGACCTGCCCTTCCTGGACGAGAAGACGGTCGAGCGGCTGCTGACCGCTCTTCAAGAGGCAGACACGGAGGGCGTGTTGCTCACCGACTCCGGCGGCCGGGACCAGCCGCTGGTGGCCGCGTACCGGAGTGCGGCGCTTCGCCGCGAGCTGGCGGCCCTCCGTGCCGAGCACGGCGAACTGACCGGGCTGCCGCTGCGTCGGCTCACCGGTGCGCTCGAACTCACCCGTATCACCGACCCCGTCGCGTCCTTCGACTGCGACACCTGGGACGACATCGCCGCCGCCCGGGCACGTATCAGGGAGCATGGGCACGTGTTGGATGAATGGATTACCGCAGTCAAGGACGAGCTCGGCATCGACCTGGACGTCGACACCGGCACCCTGCTCGACCTCGCCCGCGACGCCGCGCACGGAGTGGCCCGCCCGGCGGCACCGCTGACCACGTTCCTCGTGGGATACGCGGCCGCGCAGGCCGAGGGGGGCCCCGAGGCGGTCGCGGAAGCCGCCCGCAAGGCGACGGCACTGGCGCTGCGCTGGGCGGCGGAGGCCGAGGCGGACGACGGCACCGCACCACCCCCGACGGCCCCGCCCGGCACCGGCGGCGGCACGGACACTGGCGCCGGGACCGGGACTCCCGAAGCCCGCCCGGACGCCGGATGACCGCCCCGCGGCAGTACGAGGAGGCCGGCCTCGACGACCTCGACGTGGAGGAGGCACTCGCCCTGGCCAAGGAAGGCGGTGCTCAGGTGCCCGACGGCTCCGGAGCCACTGGAGGTTCTCCCGCCGGGCCCCAGCCGTCACCGCGAGGCGGGAACCGTGAGCCGTCACCGCGAGACGGCAGCCGTACGCACGGGGAGCACACCGCCGACGGAACCGCCGACGGACCCTCCCGGGCTCACACGGCCGAGCACGGCCACCACAGGGCCACCCCCTGGCCCGAGGCCCGCGCCCTCGCCGGGCGGGCCCCCCGCAGGCCGGACGCCCCCGTCTCCGTATCCCTCGACGCCGCGCTGGGCCTCGTACTCGCCGCTCCCCTCGCCGCCCTCACGGACCTCCCGTCGTTCGACACCTCCGCGATGGACGGCTGGGCCGTCGCCGGGCCGGGCCCCTGGGCCGTCCGGGCCGAGGGAGTCCTCGCGGGCCACGCCGAGCACGAGCGCCTGACCGATGGCGAGGCCGTCCGTATCGCGACCGGCGCGCGGATCCCGCAGGACGTCACCGCGGTGATCCGCAGCGAGCACGGCCGCACCGACGAGAAGGAACGGCTCCACGCGACCCGGGAGGTCGTGCCCGGGCAGGACATCCGCCCCCGGGGCCAGGAATGCCGCTCCGGCGATCCCCTGCTGCAGCGCGGCACGGTCGTCACCCCGGCCGTGCTCGGGCTCGCCGCGGCCGCCGGATACGACACCGTCTCGGCCCTCCCCCGGCCCCGCGCCGAAGTCCTCGTCCTCGGGGACGAGTTGCTCACCGAGGGCCTGCCCCACGACGGACTGATCCGGGACGCGCTCGGCCCGATGCTGCCGTCCTGGCTGCGCGCGCTCGGCGCGGACGTCATCGCCGTACGCAGGCTCGGTGACGACGCCGAAGCCCTCCACAAGGCCCTGAGGAACTCCGACGCCGACCTCGTCGTCACGACCGGCGGCACCGCCGCGGGACCCGTCGACCATGTGCACCCCACCCTGCGCCGCCTCGGCGCCGAACTCCTGGTGGACGGCGTCAAGGTGCGCCCCGGCCACCCCATGCTCCTGGCCCGCACCAAGGAGAAGCAGCACCTCGTCGGCCTCCCCGGCAACCCCCTCGCCGCCGTCTCCGGCCTGCTCACGCTCGCCGAACCCCTGCTGCGCACCCTCGCGGGACGCGCTGCCCCGGAGACATACACGCTGCCCCTGAAGGAGACCGTGCACGGCCACCCGTACGACACCCGGCTGATCCCCGTCGTCCTGCGCGAGGACCGGGCCGTGCCGCTGCACTACAACGGACCGGCCATGCTGCGGGGCATCGCCGTGGCCGACGCGCTCGCGGTCGTGCCGCCCGGCGGGGCACGCCCCGGCCAGGAGCTGGAGATTCTCGACCTGCCCTGGGCCACGGCCGGGATCGGGGTGTGTTTCACGTGAAACTTCCGGGCCAGGACGCCATCGCCCGTCACGCGGACGAACGCGTCGTCACCCGTCGGGTGAAACTGCCTCGCCGACGGGTGGAACATCCGTTGAGGCAGGTCGCCAAACGGGTCACCATCGCGCTGCTCGTGCTGGTCGGCACCGCCCTCATCGTCTACGCCGACCACGACGGCTACAACGACAACTCGGACGGTTCGGTCGACCTGCTCGACGCCTTCTACTACGCGACCGTCACGCTCTCCACCACCGGATACGGCGACATCACCCCCGTCAGTGACGCCGCCCGGTTCACCAATATCTTCGTGATCACGCCCTTGCGCGTGATGTTCCTGATCATCCTGGTCGGCACCACTCTCGAGGTCCTCACCGAACGGACCCGGGAGGAGTGGCGACTGAACCGCTGGAGGACCGCCTTGAGGGAGCACACCGTTGTCATCGGGTTCGGCACGAAGGGCCGCTCCGCGATTCAGACCGTGTGCGCGACGGGGCTGAAGAAGGAGCAGGTCGTGGTCGTCGATCCCAACTTCAAGGTGATCGAGGCGGCGACGGCGGACGGGTACGCGGGCGTGGTCGGCGACGCCACCCGCAGTGACGTACTGATCCGCGCCGAGGTCCAGCGGGCCCGGCAGATCATCATCGCGACCCAGCGCGACGACACCGCCGTGCTGGTCACGCTGACGGCCCGGCAGCTCAACCGCGGGGCGAAGATCGTGGCCGCCGTGCGTGAGGAGGAGAACGCGCCGCTGCTCAAGCAGTCGGGCGCCGACGCCGTCATCACCAGCGCCAGCGCGGCCGGCCGCCTCCTCGGTCTCTCCGTGCTCAGCCCCAGCGCGGGCATGGTCATGGAGGACCTCATCCAGCAGGGCAGCGGCCTCGACATCGTCGAACGGCCCGTCATAAAGGCCGAGGTGGGCAAGGGCGTCCGCGAGACCGAGGACCTGGTGGTGAGCGTCGTACGAGGACACCGGGTCCTCGGATACGACGATCCGGCCGTCGGCAAGCTGCAGTTGACGGACCGCCTGATCACCATCATCCGGGTCACCCCGCACACCCAGGTCGCACCGGACATGAGGCCACTGAGGCAGGACTAGCGGCAGGAACAGCCGCAGGGCCGGAGGCCCGGAGTAGCCTCGCCCGCATGCGAGCGATCACTATTCCTGAACCTGGTGGGCCCGAGGCGCTGGTGTGGGACGAGGTCCCGGATCCGGTGCCCGGAGAGGGCGAAGTGCTGGTCGAGGTGGCGGCGAGCGCGGTGAACCGTGCCGATCTGCTGCAGCGGCAGGGGTTCTACGATCCCCCGCCCGGCGCGTCCCCGTACCCCGGACTCGAATGCTCCGGGCGGATCGCGGCGGTCGGTGCCGGGGTGTCGGGGTGGGCCGTCGGGGACGAGGTGTGCGCGCTGCTCTCCGGCGGCGGGTACGCCGAGAAGGTGGCCGTGCCGGCCGGGCAGCTGCTGCCGGTGCCCGAGGGGGTGGGGCTCGACAAGGCGGCCGCGCTGCCCGAGGTGACCTGCACGGTCTGGTCCAACGTCTTCATGATCGCCCACCTCCGCCCCGGCGAGACGCTCCTGGTGCACGGCGGGGCGAGCGGCATCGGCACCATGGCGATCCAGCTGGCCAAGGCCGTCGGCGCGAAGGTCGCCGTCACCGCGGGCAGCAAGGAGAAGCTGGACTTCTGCGCCGAGCTCGGCGCGGACGTGCTGATCAACTACCGCGAGCAGGACTTCGTCGAGGAGATCAAGGCGGCCACCGACGGGGCGGGCGCCGACGTCATCCTCGACAACATGGGCGCCAAGTACCTGGACCGCAACGTCAAGGCCCTCGCGGTCAACGGACGGCTCGCGATCATCGGCATGCAGGGCGGCATCAAGGGCGAGCTGAACATCGCGACGCTCCTGGGCAAGCGCGGAGCCGTCACCGCGACCTCGCTGCGCGCCCGTCCCGCCGGGGAGAAGGCGGCGATCGTCGCGGCCGTACGCGAACACGTCTGGCCACTGGTCTCCGCGGGCCACGTACGTCCGGTGGTCGACCGCGAACTGCCGATGAGCGACGCGGCCGCGGCGCACCGGGTGCTGGAGGAGAGCGGGAACATCGGCAAGGTGCTGCTCACGCTCCCGTAGGACTCGGCGGAGGGCGGGGCCGGGGTTCGGCCGGCCCCGCCTCAGCCCCGCCGTACGCGCAGTGCGACGAACGTGAGGCCGAGGCCCAGACCGATGAGGACCAGCCCGCTGCCGAGGGGCAGGACCCGCAGGACGGGTTCCGAGGCGCGTACGTGGCGGCCGGCGGCCTGCTCGGCATCGACGGGCGGGTGGGACCCCGGCGCGGTGTTCCCGGGCGTCTCGGGGGCGACAGCGCCCTCCGACTGCTCACCGTCCGCTGGACCGTCCGGGTGACCGACCCCGGGGTTCTCCTCCCGCGCCTCCTCTTCCGCCGTCTCCTCCGTGGGCGCGGGTGACCGGCCCGGCCGCTCGCGTCCCTCCCCGGCCCGGCTGCCGGCCCGTGACTCGCCGGGCGCGGGTTCGTACGAGGAGACGTGGGGGACGGCGTACGACAGTGGAGCGGGGCCCGCCAGCAGGACCAGCAGCAGACCGGTCACGCGCAGGGGGCGGAGCCATGGAGTCACGTCGGTGACCCCCTCCTGGTGCGAAGGAACCAAGATCGACGGCACCAGAGTCACACGGGGCGCCCGCACCGGCATCTCGGCCGTCCAGGTGCCGAAGCGGTCACCCTCAGTGACATCCTTGGCGTCCACAGCTGTACGGGGTACAGATACCGGTTATGTCGATACGTCACGGTCTGCTGGCGATTCTGGAGTGGGGGCCCCGCTACGGTTCGCGGCTGCGCACCGAGTTCGAGGCGCGCACCGGTTCCACCTGGCCGCTGAACATCGGCCAGGTGTACACGACGCTGGGCCGGCTGGAGCGGGACGGTCTGGTCGTTCAGCAGGGCGCGGACGAGGCCGGACACGTGCTGTACGCGCTGACGGACGAGGGCCGGGCCGAGCTGCGGTCCTGGTTCACGCGTCCGGTCGAGCGCACGAACCTGCCGCGCGACGAGCTGGCGATCAAGCTGGCCATGGCGGTCGGGGCGCCGGGGGCCGACACAGGGGCGATCGTGGAGGCACAGCGGCGGTATCTGTCGGAGGCGATGCACACGTACACCCGGCTGCGGGCGCAGGCGCTCGCGGAGGGCCCCGGGCACCGGGACGAGGTGGCCCGGCTGCTCGTCCTTGAGCACTTCGTCTTCCGTGCGGAGGCCGAGCTGCGGTGGCTCGACCACTGCGAGGCCCGGCTGCTGCGGCTCGCGGAGGCGGCGGCCACGGATCCGCCGCAGCCGCCGGCACCGCCGGCCTGACGCCCCCCGCCCGTACGCACATGTCGGTACGTACATGGTGGATCACGCCCGGGAGGGGGCACCAGGGTGATGAAGTGTGCGGGTGCGAGAGAATGGCGGCATGGAGATGCCGAGGAACGAAAGGTCGCCGGAGAACCCCCAGATCCTGGTCGTAGGCCAGGACGGGATGGCTCTCGGCGGCGGAGGAGACGAGGACTCCCGTGAGGTCCCGGTGACGGAGATGGTGGAGCAGCCCGCCAAGGTCATGCGCATCGGGAGCATGATCAAGCAGCTGCTGGAGGAGGTGCGTGCGGCACCCCTGGACGAGGCGAGCCGGGTCCGGCTCAAGGAGATCCACGCCAGCTCGGTCAAGGAGCTGGAGGACGGGCTCGCTCCCGACCTCGTCGACGAACTGGAGCGGCTGTCCCTGCCGTTCACGGACGACGGCATCCCTTCCGACGCCGAACTCCGGATCGCGCAGGCCCAGCTGGTCGGGTGGCTGGAGGGGCTCTTCCACGGGATCCAGACCACCCTGTTCGCCCAGCAGATGGCGGCCCGCGCCCAGCTGGAGTCGATGCGCCGGGCGCTCCCGCCGGGTGTCGGCGGCGGCGAGGACGACGACGACCCGCGTGCGGGCGGCCGTGTCGGGGGTCCGTACCTGTAACTGAGTCCGTGCCCCGAACCTGAACCCGTAACTCCGACGACTCCCACAACTCCGAACAGCGCGCGGACGAAAGGGGCCCGGCAGAAATGCCGGGCCCCTTCGCGTTGTCTTCGCGTTGTCCGAACGGTCGTTGAGTCGAACGGTCAGGGAATCAGGCGGGATCGCCCGTCGACACATAGAGCTGGATCTTGGGCATGTTCTTGGGGTCGACGTCCGAGTCCGCGGCGGGGATCTGGCTCATGACCGTGTTCTGGCCGTAGGCGTTCTCGTCGACCGGCTGGTTCTCGTACCGCCAGCCCGCCGCCTGGAGGCAGGTCTTCACCGAGTCCATGTTCTTGAACTTGAAGTCCGGGACCTTGATCTTGTCGGCGTCGTTGTACGACTCCTCGGGCTCCGTGCACTCGGTCTCTTCGATCTTCTTCGTCGTGTCCGGCCCCTTGTGCCCGGCCACCACGGACGCCGACGGGCTGGACTCGGTGCCGCCACCCTTGTCGTCGTCGCCCCCGCCGCCCAGCTGCAGCGCGGCGATCAGCCCGCCGACCGCGGCGAGCGCGACGACGATCGAGCCCACGATCACCGGCGTTCTGTTCTTGCGCCCGCCCCCGGAGGCGGGCGCCGAGGGCTGCTGCGGCGTGATCGTGTACGGCGGCGGGGTCGAGTAGCCCTGCTGCGGGGAGTACGCGGCGGTCTGGGCCGGCGTCTGGTAGGCGCCCTGCTGCGGATAGCCGTACGAAGGCGGGGGCGTGGACGAGTGCGCCGGGGTCGGCGGGCCGTAGGCGCCCGGCTGGTACGGCGTCTGTACGTTCCCCTGCGGAGCCTGGGCCGACTGGTCGACCGGCGGGAACACCGCGGAGCCGACGCCGGCGCCGCTCGACGTCTGGGCGCCCGGCACGATGCTCGGCGGTGCGGCCTGGAACGACTGGGCCACGCGCAGGCACTCGTCGCGCATCGACTCGGCGCTCACGAAACGCTCGTTGGGGTTCTTCTTCAGGGCGCGGGTGATCAGCGCGTCCACGGCCGGTGGCAGCGAGCGGTTGACGGAGGAGGCCAGCACGGGCTCCTCCTGGACGTGCGCATACGCTATGGCCAGCGGCGAGTCCGCCTCGAACGGCAGCCGCCCGGTGACCAGCTGGAACAGCATGATGCCGACCGAGTACAGGTCCGAGCGGGCGTCCACGCCCCGGCCGAGGGCCTGCTCCGGTGAGAGGTACTGCGGGGTGCCGACGACCATGCCGGTCTGCGTCATCGACGTGACACCGGACTGCATGGCGCGGGCGATGCCGAAGTCCATCACCTTGACGACGTTCCGCTTCGTCATCATCACGTTGCCCGGCTTGATGTCGCGGTGGACCAGGCCCATCTCGTGGCTGATCTCCAGTGCCGCCAGCACGTCCGCGGTGATCTTCAGGGCCTTGTCGGCGGGCATCGCGCCGTACTGGGCGATGTCCTGGTCGAGGACCGAGCCGAGCGGGCGGCCCTCGACGTACTCCATGACGATGTACGGAGTCGTCGACCCGTCCAGATCGTCCTCGCCGGTGTCGAAGACCGAGACGATGTTCGTGTGCGTGAGCTTGGCCACCGACTGGGCCTCGCGGCGGAAGCGCTCGCGGAAGGCCTGCTCACGGCCGAGCTCGGTGTGCAGTGTCTTGATCGCGACCTGTCGGTCGAGCACCGAGTCGTACGCGAGATGGACCGAGGCCATGCCGCCCTCGCCGAGCAGGTCGCGCAGTTGGTAGCGCCCGCCGGCGACCGAACGCCCCGCGTACCGGTCGTGTGCGCCGTCCTGGCTCATGTCTCTGCGTCCCCCATCGGCGTGCGCCGTCACGCGGGCCGAAGCTGCTGGTGTGGCCCCCGAGGCGGTGATCCTTAGTGTTATTCCCGGCCAAGTCTGCCGGAGGCCACTGACACGTCAAGCTCGGTGCCCGTTCCGTGACCGTACGCGAAAGAAGAGTCGCGGAAGCGTTACAGGTGCCGTACCGCCGGTACACAGAATTTGCACCTGCGGACCGACTGTGGGTTTCATGGCCGGTCCATCACGGGTCGGCCTCTCGCGCGGAGGCTGTAGCGTGGCCCGACGGAGACCGTAACAACCACCGCGCGTACTTTCGACCGGTGCGGACAGAAACGACGGCGAGGACTGATGGCACAGCAGCAGCGCGCTCAGGGCCCGTCCGACCCCGAGGCGACTGGCGGCGGTATGTCAGATGCGCCGGAGTTGTGGGGTAACGGCGGGCTGGTCGGGGACGGCCGGTATCGGCTGACCCACAGACTTGGCCGGGGCGGCATGGCCGAGGTGTTCGCCGCCGAGGACGTCCGGCTGGGGCGCACGGTCGCGGTCAAGCTACTCCGCTCCGACCTGGCCGAAGACCCCGTCTCCAAGGCGCGGTTCACGCGCGAGGCACAGTCGGTGGCCGGGCTCAACCACCATGCGGTGGTGGCGGTCTACGACTCCGGCGAGGACGCGGTCGGACACCAGGTCGTCCCGTACATCGTGATGGAGCTCGTCGAGGGCCGCACGATCCGTGACCTGCTGCTCAACGCCGAGGCGCCCGGGCCCGAGCAGGCACTCATCATTGTCTCCGGAGTACTGGAAGCGCTCGCTTATTCGCATCAGCACGGCATCGTGCACCGCGACATCAAGCCCGCGAACGTGATCATCACCAACACCGGTGCGGTCAAGGTGATGGACTTCGGCATCGCGCGCGCCCTGCACGGCGTCCAGTCGACAATGACTCAAACCGGCATGGTCATGGGCACGCCCCAGTACCTCTCGCCGGAGCAGGCGCTCGGCAAGGCGGTTGACCACCGGAGCGACCTGTACGCGACGGGCTGCCTCCTCTACGAACTCCTCGCGCTGCGGCCGCCGTTCACCGGTGAGACCCCGCTGTCGGTGGTCTACCAGCACGTCCAGGACATCCCGGTGCCCCCTTCCGAGGTCTCGGACGCGGCACCGCCGGAGCTGGACGGCCTGGTCATGCGCTCCCTGGCGAAGGAGCCGGACGACCGGTTCCAGACCGCGGAGGAGATGCGCGGGCTGACCCAGTACGGGCTGCAGATGCTGTACGACCAGGGCGGCCACACCGGGACCTGGAACACCGGCCCCGTGGAGATGCACGAGGCCGTGAACACCCCGGCGATGGGCCTCGCGGGCTCCGCCGGGCTGCCGCACCCCGGTGACTCGGGCACCGCCCAGATCCCGTCACCGATGCTGCCGCCCGGCCGTGGCGGAGGCGGCGACGACGGGGGCTTCGAGGGACACGGCAACCGGGGCAGCGGCCGCGGCAAGCTGTGGATCCTGGCGGTCCTCGCGGTGGTCGCCATCGCGGCGGGGGTCGCGCTGGCGCTGCAGGGCGGCGGCGGCAACGGTGGCGGGGGCGGCACGAAGGAGACGCCGACCACCTCGCAGACCGAGAAGGAGACGACACCGAGCGAGAGCCCGTCCGACGAGCCCACGGACGAGCCCACGAACCAGGACACCGGCACGGGCGGCGACTCGAACTTCACGCCGTCGTACAAACCATCGCCGAGCTACACCCCATCTCCCACGACGGGCGAGCCGACGGACACGCAGACGACTCCGACGGACAAGGAGACGACTCCGACGGACACGGAGACGACTCCGACGGACCCGGAGTCCGACCCGGTGGACCCGGGCGACAACGGCGGCCCAACCGGCGAGGAGGGCGACGGCCCGCTCGGCTGACCCGCCCCCCTCCGCGACGGACATCCCACGCGCGCGTGGAACCCGGAATCGGGCTCCACGCGCGCGTGCCGTTTCACGGGCCCCACGGCCGAGGCGCCGGACATGGCTGGGACGGCCGAGGTGACGGACACGGCTGAGCGTCACCCCACGAACGCCTCGCACACCGCGTCGTACTCCCGCGTCCACCACACCGCCAGCGCGGAGACGGCGGGGAACTGCGGGTCGGCGCGGGTGTCCCCGCGCTCGTAGTGCCAGCGCAGTATCCAGAAGTCGTTGAGCCGCTCCCACCACACGCGGTGCACGGCGGCGGAGAGTTCGGAGGGGGTGGCACGCGCGGAGCGCCGGTACGCGCGCGCGTAGGCCCGTACCTTCGTCAGGTCGAGCGTGCCGGCCGGGCGTACGAAGAAGATCACCGCGGCGCGTACCGCCTCCTCGGCCTGTGGCTGGACGCCGAGCCGGTCCCAGTCGACGATCGCGGCGGGGGTGTCTCCCCGGTAGAGCACGTTGAAGGGGTGGAAGTCCCCGTGCACCCAGCCCACCGAGCTGCCCTGCGGGGGCCACCGGTCCGCGTGCCGTTCCAGGAGGGCGCGTCGCTCCAGGAGGCGGTGGCGGGCCAGTTCGTCGAAGGCGTCGGCCGGGTGGCGGCGGCGCACCCGGGCGAGCAGGCCGTCGATGAGGGCGAAGGTGTCGGCGGGGTCGGCGCTCTCCGCACGTTCCTCGGCCTGCCGCGGCGGCATCACCCGCTCCAGGGACGCGTGTACGACGCCCAGGAGCGCCCCCAGGCGCCGGCACTGCTCCGTGGTGAGCTGGGCCCCGCTGCGGTGGCGTCCGTCGATCCAGGGGTGCAGCGCGTACGCGTGACCGCCGACGACGGCGACCGTGCGGCCGTCGGTGCCGGTCAGCGGCGGGGCCACCGGGACGCCGAGGTCGGCGAGGCGCTGGGTCGCGCGGTGCTGGCGGGCGATCGCGGCGGGGTCGGCGGTCTCGGGGTCGAAATGGTGCTTGAGGAAGTACCGGCCCCGGGTGGTGGCGAGGCGGTAGCCGCGGTTGAGCAGCCCCTCGTCGACGGGTTCGCAGGCCAGCGGGGCCCCGGCGGCGTATCGCCGCAGCAGGGCGCCCAGAGGGGGTGCGGGGGAGAGGGCGGGCGAAACAGATGAGCGCGGCACGCGCCAGATGTTAGGGCACCGGAGAGGTCGTTGACCTCGGGCTTGTCACGGACAGTGCCGGTGTGCAAGCTCCAGGCCACCGTCCGTCGAGTGCACGGTGACGAACTCCGGTGTGACCTCCAGGTACACGGGCTCGAAGGGCGCGTCGTCCACGCGGCGCGGGGCCGGGCCGAAGAGCGCGAGCTGGGCGGCGCTCGGCTCGACGGTCTCGCACACGCCGACGACCTGGACGGACCAGTGGCCCTCGCCCGCGCCCGGGGAGCCCAGGTTGTCCGCGCCGTACGCGACGACGCTTCCCGCGCACGCGCTGTGGTGGCCGTGTCCCCTGTGCATCCGCAGCAGGACGCGTCCGCCCACGACGATGTGGCGGGCGGTGGCCAGGAAGGGCAGCGCGCGCATGCTGGCCGCCAGGCGGCCGTGCTCGACGCGGCCGAGCAGTCCGGCGGCGAGCTGTTCGTCGGTCGGCATGCCTCTCAATGTGCGGCACCGCGGGAGACGGACAAAGGGGCGCCCGACCCTCAGGGGAGGGACATAAGTCCCGAATAAACGGCCTCTACGGAGTGCTGCACGGCCGCTGCGGAGTCAGGGACGGCGTCCGCGGAGCACTGATCGGCTTCTACGAAGAGCACCGAAAACTCGACACGGCCCCACGGAGAGCGCGGAATTCTCGACACGGTCCTACGGAGAGCGCGGAGAACTCGACACGGTCCTACGGAGAGCGCGGAAAGCTCAGCGCTGCTTCTCCGCCTGGATCCGGGCCACATAGGCCGCCGCCTGCGCACGCCGCTCCATGCCGAGTTTGGACAGCAGACTGGATACGTAGTTCTTGATCGTCTTCTCGGCGAGATGGAGCCGCTCGCCGATCGCGCGGTTGGTGAGCCCCTCGCCGATCAGGTCGAGGATCCTGCGCTCCTGGTCGGTGAGGCTCGCGAGCCGCGCGTCGCCCTTGGCGCTGCCTCCGCCGCGCAGCCGCTCCAGGACGCGGGCGGTGGCCTCCGGGTCGAGCAGGGACTTGCCGGCGGCGACGTCACGGACCGCCGAGAGCAGCTCCTCGCCGCGGATCGCCTTGAGGACGTAGCCCGAGGCGCCCGCCATGATCGCGTCGAAGAGGGCCTCGTCGTCGGCGTAGGACGTCAGCATCAGGCATTTGATGCTTTCGTCCCGGGAGCGGATCTCGCGGCACACCTCGACCCCGCTGCCGTCCGGCAGGCGTACGTCCAGGACGGCGACGTCCGGGTGGGTGGCCGGAATTCGTGCCAGCGCGTCGGCCGCCGTACCCGCCTCGCCGACCACTTCGAAGTCGTCCTCCACCGAGAGCAACTCGTGCACACCCCGGCGGACCACCTCATGGTCGTCGAGAAGAAATACAGTGATTTTTCCTTCTTCGCGCACGGAGTCAGTCTCACACACGATCTTTCCGACCGCCCCGGTCGAACTCTTCCCGTCCCCGGGGTGACCGGGATAACGTGCCGGTGTTCCGGCCCCCTGCCAGGCTGTAACCAGTGCTCTGACCAGCGACTGTTCCGGATCGGTGCGAAGTGCTTGGGAGTCCGAGTGGAAAGTACTCGGAGATCCAAGCAAAAACGCAGGTCAGGAGGGGTTTCACAGAAATGTGGAGCACTGGGTAACGTGCTGTGTGCAGGGCGCTCGCCGGGGCACCTGTCACGCCTGTTCCCGGCCGAGCACCCACCCCGTGCGCGGGTACGGAGATCAGGCGAGCCGCACTGGTCACCCGGCAACCCCGGGGGCCGGACCGACGGAGGAGCACACGTGACCGTGGAGAGCACTGCCGCGCGCAAGCCGCGACGCAGCGCCGGTACCAAGCGCACCGCTGCGAAGAAGCCGCCGGGCGCCCAGCCCGAGCTCGTACAGCTGCTGACGCCCGAGGGCAAGCGCGTCAAGAATGGCGAATACGCGGAGTACGCAGCGTACGTAGCCGACATCACCCCCGAAGAGCTCCGCGGCCTGTACCGCGACATGGTGCTCACCCGCCGCTTCGACGCCGAGGCCACCTCCCTGCAGCGCCAGGGCGAGCTGGGCCTGTGGGCCTCGCTGCTCGGCCAGGAGGCCGCCCAGATCGGCTCCGGACGGGCCACCCGCGAGGACGACTACGTCTTCCCGACCTACCGTGAGCACGGCGTGGCCTGGTGCCGCGGGGTCGACCCGACCAACCTCCTCGGCATGTTCCGCGGCGTGAACAACGGCGGCTGGGACCCGAACAGCAACAACTTCCACCTCTACACGATCGTCATCGGCTCGCAGACGCTGCACGCCACCGGCTACGCCATGGGCGTGGCCAAGGACGGCGCCGACTCGGCCGTGATCGCGTACTTCGGAGACGGCGCCTCCAGCCAGGGCGACGTCGCTGAATCGTTCACCTTCTCCGCGGTCTACAACGCTCCCGTCGTGTTCTTCTGCCAGAACAACCAGTGGGCCATCTCCGAGCCCACCGAGCGCCAGACCCGCGTGCCGCTCTACCAGCGCGCGCAGGGCTACGGCTTCCCGGGCGTCCGCGTCGACGGCAACGACGTCCTCGCGTGCCTCGCCGTCACCAAGTGGGCGCTGGAGCGGGCCCGCCGGGGCGAGGGGCCCACCCTCGTCGAGGCGTACACGTACCGCATGGGCGCCCACACCACCTCCGACGATCCGACCAAGTACCGGGCCGACGAGGAGCGCGAGGCGTGGGAGGCGAAGGACCCGATCCAGCGCCTGCGCACGTACCTGGAGACCTCAAACCACGCGGACGAGGGATTCTTCGCGGAACTCGATGCCGAGAGCGAGGCGTTGGGAAGGCGAGTGCGCGAAGTGGTCCGCGCCATGCCGGACCCGGACCACTTCGCCATCTTCGAGAACGTGTACGCGGACGGGCACGCGCTCGTCGACGAGGAGCGGGCCCAGTTCGCCGCCTATCAGGCGTCGTTCGCCGATGAAGGGGAGGGCAAGTAGCGATGACCGCGGAAAAGATGGCATTGGCGAAGGCGATCAACGAATCGCTGCGCACGGCCCTCGACGCCGACCCCAAGGTCCTGATCATGGGCGAGGACGTCGGCAAGCTCGGCGGTGTGTTCCGCGTGACCGACGGTCTGCAGAAGGACTTCGGCGAGGAGCGGGTCATCGACACCCCGCTCGCCGAGTCGGGCATCGTCGGCACGGCGATCGGCCTCGCGCTGCGCGGCTACCGCCCGGTGGTGGAGATCCAGTTCGACGGCTTCGTCTTCCCCGCGTACGACCAGATCGTCACGCAGCTAGCGAAGATGCACGCGCGGGCGCTCGGCAAGATCAAGCTCCCCGTCGTGATCCGCATTCCGTACGGCGGCGGCATCGGCGCGGTCGAGCACCACTCCGAGTCCCCGGAGGCCCTGTTCGCGCACGTCGCGGGCCTCAAGGTCGTCTCGCCCTCGAACGCCTCCGACGCGTACTGGATGATGCAGCAGGCCATCCAGAGCGACGACCCGGTGATCTTCTTCGAGCCCAAGCGGCGCTACTGGGACAAGTCCGAGGTGAACCGCGAGGCGATTCCCGGCCCGCTGCACAAGGCGCGCGTGGTGCGCGAGGGCAGCGATCTGACGCTGGCCGCGTACGGGCCGATGGTGAAGGTCTGCCAGGAGGTCGCGGCCGCCGCCCAGGAGGAGGGCAAGTCCCTCGAAGTGGTGGACCTGCGGTCCATGTCCCCCATCGACTTCGACTCCATCCAGGCCTCGGTCGAGAAGACCCGCCGCCTGGTAGTGGTCCACGAGGCACCGGTGTTCCTGGGGACGGGCGCGGAGATCGCGGCCCGGATCACGGAGCGGTGCTTCTACCACCTGGAGGCGCCCGTGCTGAGGGTCGGCGGCTATCACGCCCCGTACCCGCCGGCACGGCTGGAGGACGAGTACCTGCCTGGCCTGGACCGGGTGCTCGACGCCGTCGACCGCTCGCTGGCGTACTGAGGAGAGGGTCGTGACGACGATGACTGAGACTGCCTCGGGACTTCGCGAGTTCAAGATGCCCGACGTGGGCGAGGGTCTGACCGAGGCCGAGATCCTCAAGTGGTACGTCAAGGCCGGTGACACGGTGACCGACGGCCAGGTGGTGTGCGAGGTCGAGACCGCCAAGGCCGCCGTCGAGCTGCCGATTCCCTTCGACGGGGTGGTGCACGAGCTGCGCTTCCCCGAGGGGACGACGGTGGACGTCGGCCAGGTGATCATCGCGGTGGACGTGGACGGCGGAGCCGCTCCGGCCGCGCCGCCGGCCGAGGTGCAGACCCCGGCCGCTTCGGCGCCCGCCGCGTCGGCTCCGGCAACCGGGTCCGCGCAGGCTGCCGGGTCACCTCCGGCCGCCGGGTCCGCTCCGGCAGCCTCCGCCGAACGGACCGAGGCTCCTCCGGAGAAGCCCGCGGCCTCCGAGGAGAAGCCCAAGCCCGCGGGCCGCACGCCGGTCCTCGTCGGGTACGGGGTCGCGGAGTCCTCCACGAAGCGCCGCCCCCGCAGGGGAGTTCCGGCCCAGCAGCCCGAGGCCGCCGCGGCGAAGGTGGCCGTCCAGAGCGAGCTGAACGGGCACGGGCACGCGGCTGTGGCGGCACGCCCGCTCGCCAAGCCGCCGGTGCGCAAGCTCGCCAAGGACCTCGGCGTCGACCTGGCGACGGTCACGCCGTCCGGTCCCGACGGGATCATCACGCGCGAGGACGTGCACGCGGCGGTCGCCCCGGCCGCTCCCGTCCAGGAGACCCCGGCCACGGCAGTGCCCGCGTCGGCGCAGGCTCCCGTCCGGGCTCCGGTTCCGGCCCCGGTCGTCACGTACGACGGTGCCCGGGAGACCCGTATCCCGGTCAAGGGAGTCCGCAAGGCGATCGCGGCGGCCATGGTGGGCTCGGCGTTCACCGCGCCGCACGTCACCGAGTTCGTCACGGTGGACGTGACGCGCACGATGAAGCTGGTCGAGGAGCTCAAGCAGGCCCCCGACACATACGGACTCCAGGGGCTGCGGGTCAATCCGCTGCTGCTGATCGCCAAGGCCCTGCTGGTCGCCCTCAAGCGCCACCCGGAGGTCAACGCCTCGTGGGACGAGGCCAACCAGGAGATCGTCCAGAAGCACTATGTGAACCTGGGCATCGCCGCCGCCACGCCCCGCGGCCTGATCGTCCCGAACATCAAGGACGCCCACGCCAAGACCCTGCCCCAGCTCGCCGAATCACTCGGGGAACTGGTCGCCACCGCCCGCGACGGCAGGACGTCACCGGCGGCGATGCAGGGCGGCACGGTGACGATCACGAACGTCGGTGTGTTCGGCGTCGACACGGGCACGCCGATTCTCAACCCCGGCGAGTCCGCGATCCTCGCCGTCGGCTCGATCAAGCTGCAGCCGTGGGTCCACAAGGGCAAGGTCAAGCCCCGGCAGGTCACCACGTTGGCGTTGTCCTTCGACCATCGGCTGGTCGACGGGGAGCTCGGCTCCAAGGTGCTCGCGGATGTGGCGGCGATCCTGGAGCAGCCCAAGCGATTGATCACCTGGGGGTAGTGGCCTGGCTGCGGGTTGGGTCGGCGGGGGCTGGTCGCGCAGTTCCCCGAGCCCCTGAAAGCAAAAAGATTGCGCAGTTCCCCGCGCCCCTTCTCAGGGGCGCGGGGAACTACGCAATGACAGCGACCCGCCTACTTCTTGAAGGCGTAGTCCATCAGCTTCTTCGCGTCGGACTCGCGGGCGGAGATCGACGACGAGGCGAGCACGGTGCCGATCACCGTCTTCCCGTTGCGGGTCGCGGCGAAGACCAGGCAGTACTTGGCCTCGGGGCCGGAGCCGGTCTTCACGCCGATGGCGCCGCTGTAGCTGCTGAGCAGACCGTTGGTGTTGTTCCAGGCAGCCATCGTGCGGGTGCCGCCGGTCTTCGTCACGGTCTTCGCCGTGTACTTCTTCGTCTTCACGATCGCGCGGAAGTTGCCGTTCTTCATCGCGCTGCTGGCGATCTTCGTGAGGTCGCGCGGCGTCGAGTAGTTCGAGCCGCTGCCGATGCCGTCGAACGAGTCGAACTTCGTGTTCGTCAGACCGAGGTCCTTGGCCTGCTTGTTCATCTTGCCGATGAACGACTTCACGCGGGCGGCACGCGTCGAGCCGGCGCCGAACTTGTCGGCGAGCGCGTACGCGGCGTCGCAGCCGGACGGCAGCATCAGCCCGTACAGCAGCTGGCGGACAGTGACCTTGTCGCCGACGATCAGCCGGGCGGAGGAGGCTGTGTTGGCGACGATGTAGTCGCTGTACGCCTTCTGGATGGTGACCTTGGCGTCCAGGTTGAGGTTCGGCTGCGACAGCACGACCTTCGCGGTCATGATCTTCGTGGTGGAGCCGGTGGAACGGCGGGTGTCCGCGGCCTTGGTATAGAGCGTCTTGGCCGTGCCGTTGTTCATCACGTAGCCGCCCTTGGCGACGACCGTGGGGGTCGCGAGGGCCTGCGCGGGCGCCGCTGTGAGGGCCCCGGTCGCGAGCACGGCTCCGGTGGTGACGACCACTGCGGCAGCTCTACGAATCCGTGCGCCCTTTATGACGGTTATCAAGTCGATTACCCCGATTAGGTTGAAGGCACCGAAGGTGCCAAATGCCCCAGGATGGCGGTCACTTGAGAGTGGCGCCTTCTCGTGTGACATGTGAGTAGCACAAAAGGATGTGCGGTTCCTGAACTGGGGTGCCCTTTTTTACCGGCCACTTGCCCGGCCCGTCCCTCGGCTGGCCCGTCACTTGACCCCTCGCCCGGCTTCCCGCTCGTCCGGCTTCCGGCTCGTCCGGCTTCCCGCTCGTCCGAATCCTGGACGGCCCGCGACCATGCGTACGTGTTGTATCTATGATGTCGCCATGTCTTTGGCAGTGAAGCAACCCCCCGCCGCCGAACGCGTCTACGCGCACGTCAAGCAGGCCGTGCTGGAGCGTCGTTACGAGGGCGGGACCCTGCTCACCGAGGGCGAACTGGCCGACGCGGTCGGGGTCTCGCGGACGCCCGTGCGTGAGGCGCTGCTCAAGCTGGAGGTCGAGGGACTGATCCGGCTCTACCCGAAGAAGGGCGCCCTCGTGCTGCCCGTCTCCGCGCAGGAGATCGCGGACGTCGTGGAGACCCGGCAGCTCGTCGAGGAGCACGCCATCCGCAAGGCGGTCCCGGCCTCCCCCGCGCTGATCGAGCGCCTCACCGAACTCCTCGCGGAGCAGAAGGAGCAGGCAGCCGCCGGTGACCTGTCCGGAGCCGCCGTCACCGACCGCTGCTTCCACGCCGAGATCGTCCGCAGCGGGGGCAATCAGATCCTCTCCCGCCTCTACGACCAGCTGCGCGACCGCCAGTTGAGGATGGGCGTCGCCGTGATGCACGCCCACCCCGACCGGATCACCAAGACACTCACCGAGCACCAGGAGATCCTCGACGCGCTGCGCTCCGGCGACGCGGAGGCGGCCGTCGCCCTGGTCCACCGCCACGTCAGCTGGTTCTCCAACCTGGCGCGGGGGGACGTCCGATGAGCTCGTCCTCCTCCTCGGCGCTCACCCTGCCCGGTGATCCGCCCGGCGGCCGTCGCGCGGTCACGGTCTGGTCGGTCGGCGTCTCCGTCTACTTCGTCGCGGTCATCTTCCGTACGTCGCTGGGGGTGGCCGGCCTCGACGCCGCCGACCGCTTCCACGTCAACGCCTCCGCGCTCTCGACCTTCTCGATCCTGCAGCTCCTCGTCTACGCGGGCATGCAGATACCCGTCGGCCTGATGGTCGACCGGCTCGGCACCAAGAAGGTGCTGACCCTCGGCGTCGTCCTGTTCACGCTCGGGCAGCTGGGCTTCGCGCTCTCCCCCTCGTACGGGATGGCGCTCGCCTCGCGCGCGCTGCTCGGGTGCGGTGACGCGATGACGTTCATCAGCGTGCTGCGCCTCGGCTCGCGCTGGTTCCCGGCCCGGCGCGGGCCGATGGTCGCGCAGCTCGCCGGCCTCGTGGGCATGGCGGGCAACCTCGTCTCGACGCTCGTCATCGCCCGGCTGCTGCACGGCGTCGGCTGGACGGCCGCCTTCGCGGGCAGCTCGGTCGCAGGCGTGGTCGTCCTCGTCCTGATGCTGCTGTTCCTCAAGGACCACCCCGAGGGACACGAGCCGGAGCCTTTTCCGCACCGGGGAGCGGCGTACGTGCGCCGCCAGATCGCGGCGTCCTGGCGGGAGCCCGGCACCCGGCTCGGGCTGTGGGTGCACTTCACGACGCAGTTCCCGGCGATGGTGTTCCTGCTGCTGTGGGGGCTGCCGTTCCTCGTCGAGGCCCAGGGTCTGTCACGGGCGGCGGCCGGCGAACTCCTCACGCTGGTCGTGCTCTCCAACATGCTCATCGGCCTCGTGTACGGGCAGATCGTCGCCCGGCACCATGCGGCGCGGCTGCCGCTGGCGCTCGGTACGGTGCTTTCGACGGCCGTCGTGTGGGGGGCGACGCTCGCCTATCCCGCCGACCGGGCGCCGGTGTGGCTGCTGGTCGTGCTGTGCGTGGTCCTCGGTGCGTGCGGGCCCGCGTCGATGCTCGGGTTCGACTTCGCGCGGCCCGCGAATCCGCCGGAGCGTCAGGGGACTGCCTCCGGCATCACCAACATGGGCGGTTTCGTCGCCTCGATGACGACGTTGTTCGCGATCGGGGTGCTGCTGGATGCCACCGGGGGTGACTACTCGGTCGCGTTCTCCGTGGTGTTCGTTCTGCAGGCGTTCGGGGTGAGTCAGATACTGCGGTTGAGGAAGCAGGCGGCTCGGCGGGAGAAGGAGCGGTTGGTCGCGAGTCGGGTGGAGACGGTTCACGTTCCGGCGTAGGGCGGTCCGGCCGCCCGGTCTGGCCTGGCCCGGCGGGGGTGGGGCGGGGTGGGTTTTCTCGCCCCCGCCGCCCCTTCCCGTCCCGACCCTGGGGCTCCGCCCCAGACCCCGCTCCTCAAACGCCGGAGGGGCTGGGGTTCGATGCCGGAGGGGCTGAATTCGGCGCTGGACGAGCCCTGCAATCAGGGCGTGACCGCGAAGTTCCTCAGGATCGCTGCCGTCAGTTCCGGGTCGCCCTCGGTCTTGAGGCGGTCTGCCACCGCTTCCGGGGTTACGCGGCCGCAGGCCAGGCGGAAGTAGGTTTCCCAGTCGAGGGTGAGGGTGGCGGCGGGGCCGAGGGAGGGGGCGCCGTCTATCGAGCCGTTGCCCTCGGCGTCGACGCGGACCGTGCGGAGGAATTCGAGGGGGCCGTGTACGTCGAAGACGACCGCCGAGTTGGGTGGGGCGCCGGCGTCCTTGGCGACGACCTTCGGGAGCCTGCTGAGCAGCACGTCACGGGCGACGTACGCGCCGGGGGAGTCGAGGTTGCCCGGCCGGCCGAGGGCGGTGCGCAGGTCCTGCTCGTGCACCCAGAGGTCGAACGACCGGTTGCGCATGGCCTCTTCGAGCGTGACCTCGGTGCTGAGCGGGGCGCGCACGAGGGCGTCCGGCTGCCGCGACTCGTTCCGCAGCTGGCGGTTGCGGCGGATGATCGTGTACTCCAGCTCGGAGGTCATCTCCGGGGCGGTGTGGTGACGGCGTACGTCGACCTGCATCTCCATGTACCGCTGGTGTTCGTTCGTCACGTGGTACAGGTCGCGGGGGAGCGTGTGGATCGGCCGGGGGTCACCCAGCATCTCGCAGTCGAGGCCGATGACATGCGAGACGAGGTCGCGCACCGACCAGCCGGGGCATGGAGTCCGCCGGTTCCATTCCCCCTCCACCAGCGGCGACACCAGTTCGGATATCGCGTCGATGGAGGCGGTCCAGGCGTCGGCGTAGGACTGAAGGCTGGGATGCAGACTCACGGAACGGGACCCCTCGGGCGGTTGGACGCGGGCAGTGCACAGTCAGCGGGTGTCTTGGGACGCTAAGTTACGCTGCTGTGAGGCACCCCGGCAGTGCTTTCGTGTGACGATCGTAGGCCCGTATCAAAGGCTCGAATGCCAGGACGGTGGTAGTGTGCGCGCCTCCCTGCTCCAGATCGCTGTGGACGAGGGCGAATCGATCCACTCCCGCAGGGAGCGTGTCGCCTCGCTGGTACGGGAACAGGCCGGTGCCGACCTGGTGGTGCTGCCCGAACTGTGGACGACGGGGGCCTTCGCCTTCGAGTCGTTCGGTGCCGAGGCGGAGCCGCTCGAAGGGCCCACGTACGAGGTGATGGCCAAGGCGGCGAGCGACGCGGGCGTGTGGTTGCACGCGGGTTCGATTCCCGAGCGGGATCCTGAGGGGCCGCTCTACAACACCTCCCTCGTCTTCTCCCCCGCCGGTGAACTGGCCGCCGCCTATCGGAAGATCCATCGGTTCGGTTTCGACAAGGGCGAGGCCGTGTTGATGGGCGCGGGGGCGGAACTGGTTACCGTGCGGCTGCCCGAGACCGTGCTCGGGCTCGCCACCTGTTACGACCTTCGCTTTCCCGAGCTGTTCCGTGGGCTCGTCGACGCGGGCGCCGAGACCCTGGTGATTCCGGCGGGCTGGCCCGAGCGTCGCCGGGCGCACTGGACGCTGCTGGCCCAGGCGCGGGCGGTCGAGAACCAGGCGTTCGTCCTTGCCTGTGGAACGGCCGGGACGCACGCGGGGGTTCCGCAGGCCGGTCACTCGATCGTGGTCGATCCGTGGGGTGAGGTGCTTGCGGAGGCGGGTTCGGGTGAGGAGGTCCTCTCCGTGGAGTTCGATCCCGCGAAGGTCGGTGCGACTCGGGGGCAGTTTCCGGTGCTGAGGGATCGGGTGCTCGGGGTTGAGCGTCCTCGGGGGTAGCCGCCTGGCGGGGGCGGCGGCGGGGGCGAGGAAGAGTCGTCAGTCGGAGTCCCGTTCCCTTTCTGCCAGGTGGATTACGCATACCGCCACCGCGATCAGCAGGGCGGGATCCGCGTCGTCGCGTACGACCTCGACGCCGTAGGTCTCGCGGACCCGCAGCCACCGGCGGGAGATGTGGGCGAGGAGTTCGCCGTCGTACTCGACGACGAACTCGCGGTCGAGGATCTTGCCGCTGACGTCGAGTTCGGTCCCGTCGGCGAGGGCGACTCGGTAGTGGTTGCGGAGGAGTGACAGCCGCTTGCGGCGGATGGTCGCCAGGGGCTCACCAGCCCGCTCGATGACCATCGTGTCCCGCAGGGCGAGCATCTTCTTGTGGATGTCGATCAGCACCCGCCCCTGCGCGTCCTTCAGCTCGAAGGTGTCCCGCAGCCGCATCGCCTTGCCGTCGACGAGGAAGGCCTTGCGGCCGTGCTCGTCCTCGATCCAGTAGTCGTCGCCGATGCCCAGGAGCCGGTCGCGTACGAGGAATTTCATGCTCTTAGCGGTTCCCCGGCAGCAGGTCCGAAACGCCGTCGGTAGGCCGATGGGCTGAGCCCGGTCTCGCGGCGCAGCCTCGCCCGCAGGTTGGCGGCGGTGCCGAGACCGCTGCGTTCCGCGACGACGTCCAGTCGTTCCTCGCCGCGTTCGATGAGCCGGCAGGCCAGCGTCACCCGTTCGCCCGTCAGCCACGCCAGCGGGGTCGTGCCCAGCTGGGCACGGAAGCGGCGGTGGAGCGTGGCGGGCGACACGGCCGCGTGCGTCGCGAGGTCCGCGACCGTCAGCGGTTCGCCGATCCGGGCCTGCGCCCAGGCCAGCAGCGGTGCCAGCGACTCGTCCCGTACGTCGGGAAGGGGGCGTTCGACGAACTGCCGCTGCCCGCCGTCGCGATGGGACGCGAAGACGAGCCGCCGGGACACGGCGTTCGCGATCTCGGCGCCGTGATCGCGGCGCACGATGTGCAGCCCGAGGTCGAGCGCGGCCGCGCTGCCCGCCGCGGTCAGCACGTCCCCCTCGTCGACGAAGAGCACGTCCGGCTCCAGGAGGACCTTCGGGTGGAGCTCCCGGAACAGGTCGGCCCAGCGCCAGTGGGTGGTGGCCCGGCGCCCGTCCAGGATTCCGGCCTCGGCGAGCGCGAAGCTCCCGGTGCACAGGCTCACGACGCGGGCCCCGCGGGCGTGGGTGCGCCGGACGGCGTCGAGCACGGCCTCGACGCGCGGCACGACGTTGTCGGGGCGGCCCGGGACGACGAGGGTGTCCGCACCGTCCACCGCGTCGAGCCCGGGCACGCCGCTCAGCGTGAAGAAGCCGTGGTTCATGCGGACGCCGGGCGTGGGGGTGCACAGCGTCAGCTCGTACAGCGGCTCAGGGAGGCCCAGTTCGGGTCGGGGCAGTCCGAACAGCTCGGTCGTGACGCCGACTTCGAAGGGGTTGGTGCCCTCGTCGACGATCACGGCGACGCGGTGCGGCCGGCGTCCCGGAGACGAGGGCGGAGCAAGCAGCGCAGGCGGAGTCGGGTGCTGCGAGGATTCTTGCGGCATGTGCGATTTCTAGCACTCGTGCGCCCGGGCCGTCCCGCCGCACGATGAGCCCATGGCCCAGAACAGCGAACCCGTCTCCCTCGCCGCCGCCCTCGCCTCCTTCGACGACCTGTGGAGCCCGCGCATCGTCACCGCCGTCAACGACTACGACGTACGCCTCGCGAAGGTCGAGGGCGAGCATGTCTGGCACACCCACGACCACACCGACGAGTTCTTCCTGGTCGTGGAGGGCGAACTGCGCATCGCCCTGCGCGAGTCCGGCGGTGAGCGCACGGTGGTCCTGCCCAAGGGCTCGCTCTTCACGGTCCCGCGCGGCACCGAGCACAAGCCGAGTTCACCCTCCGGCGCGGCGATCCTCGTCATCGAACCCACCGGCACGCTGTCGGTCGGGGACCGTCACGAGGAGGTCCCCGACCACGTGGACGCCACCACCGGGCACGTGCTGAACAGCTGATCCGTACGGCGGTCGGATGCCGTGACCGTCGGCGGTCGGATGTCGTGGCCGTCGGTGATCAGGCGCCGTAACCGTCGCTGTAGCCGCTGCGGTTGCGGTGCTGTTCCTCTTCGACCGGGGCGCCCGGTCGCACCACGACCCGGCGACGCCTGGCGATGCTGCTGAACGTCGCCACACCGATCAGCCCGACGATCATGAAGATGATGCCGACCAGGTCGAGGTTGACCCCCTGCATGTCCCAGTCGGTCGCGAACGTGAGGATCGCCCCTGCGGCGATCAGAATGATGCACCCGCCCAGGCCCATGGGTGTCGCCTCCTGTTGAAACACAGTTCGTTCCGGGCCCGGAGACCGTGCGGTTCCCGGGTCCGGGGCGAGTACCCGGAAGCCGTACCTCCATGCAGCCGACCCTCCCCGCCCGGGCGACTCCCCGGCCGGGCCTAGCCCTCCAGGAACCCCACCAGTGAGTTCGCCAGCAGGAACGGGTCGGTGGCGCCGCAGAGTTCGCGGGCGCTGTGCATCGAGAGGATGGCCACGCCGATGTCGACCGTCTTGATGCCGTGGCGGGCCGCGGTGATGGGGCCGATGGTGGTGCCGCAGGGCATGGAGTTGTTGGAGACGAAGGTCTGGAAGGGCACGTCGGCCTTCTCGCAGGCGGCGGCCCACACAGCGCGGCCCGAACCGTCCGTCGCGTAGCGGTTGTTGACGTTCACCTTGAGGATCGGGCCGCCGCCCGCGCGCGGGTGGTGCGTCGGGTCGTGCCGCTCGGCGTAGTTCGGGTGGACGGCGTGACCGGTGTCGGAGGAGAGGCAGACCGTGCCGGCGAAGGCGCGGGCCCTGTCCTCGTACGAGCCGCCGCGCGCGAACACCGAACGCTCCAGCACGCTGCCGAGCAGCGGCCCGTCCGCTCCCGTGTCCGACTGCGAGCCGTTCTCCTCGTGGTCGAACGCCGCGAGGACCGGGATGTAGGAGAGGGACGCGTCGGGCGTCGCCACGGCCGCCAGTGCCGCCGTACCGGCGTGCACGGACAGCAGGTTGTCCATGCGCGGGCCCGCGAGCAGCTCCCTGTCGCGGCCCAGGTAGGCGGGCGGTTCGATGGAGTGCACCATCAGGTCCCAGCCGGTGGTCTCGCCCGCGGCCAGCCCCGACTCCTCCTCCAGGAAGCGGATCAGGTCGCCGTCGCGCACGTCGTTGCCCAGGCCCCAGATGGGCTGCAGATGCCGCTGCTTGTCGAGCTTGAGGCCGTCCGAGGTGACGGACCGGTCCAGGTGGATGGCGAGTTGGGGCACGCGCAGCAGCGGCCGGTCGATGTTCACCAGACGAGTCGAGCCGTCCCGGAGCGACAGCCGTCCGGCGAGGCCCAGGTCCCGGTCGAGCCAGGAGTTGAGCAGCGGGCCGCCGTAGACCTCGACCGCGACCTGGCGCCAGCCGTGCGCACCGCTGTCCGGGCGCGGTTTCACCCGCAGGTTGGGGGAGTCGGTGTGCGCCCCGACGACGCGGAAGGCGGTGTGCGGCTCGGCGCCCTCCGGCACGTACCAGGCGATGATCGCGCCCCCGCGCAGCACGTACTTTCCACCGCTCGTCCCGTCCCACGCGTCGGTCTCCGCGACCTGCCGGAAGCCCGCCTTCTCCAGCCGCTCGGCCGCGTTCGCCACGGCGTGGTACGGGGACGGACTCGCCGCCAGGAAGGACATGAGGTCGTCGGTGTGGCCGCGGTCGAAGCGTGGGGGTGTGCGCATGGGTTCACCTTAACGACGTACGAGGGCCCGTTCCCGGGGATGGGAACGGGCCCTCGTGAGGGGTGTGTACAGACCGTGAGACGGGTGGGGATGATCCGCCGCGAAGCCGACGGAAGACGACGGATCGCACTCCCGCGGGCGTCGGTTGGACGCTCCCCGGGGCGCCGGCCGGATGGTGTCGCGGGGGTCGGCCGGGCGGTGGAGCGAGTGCCGGCCGCCTGGTGTCGCGAGGGCCGGCCGGGCGTTCCCGCGGGCACCGGTCGGATGACGTCGCGGGTCCCGGCCGGACGCTCTGCAGGTGCTGACCAGGTGCTGACCAGGTGCTGACCAGGTGCTGACCAGGTGCTGACCAGGTGCTGACCAGGCGGTGTCGCCAGGGTCAGCTGGATGGTGTCGCGGGCCCCGGCAGGGTGGTGCCGCGAGGGTTGGCCGTGCGGCGTCACGAGAGTCGACCAGGCGCCTCGAAGCGACCAGGCGCCTCGAAGGCGGCCGGGCGCCTCGCAGAGGGGCGGGTGCCTCGTAGACGGTCGGCCGACTCGAAGGTTTCCGGACCCGGCGCCCACAGACGTGTGGGCGCCGGGACGGAAGACGCCCCCTCGTGGGCGGGTGGGCGGAAGACGCCCAAGAGCTAGAAGGCGGACTCGTCCAGCTCCATCAGGTCCAGCTCGACGCCCTCGGCGAGCTTGCGCGCGCCGGTGACGCCCGGCAGGACGTTCGCCGCGAAGAACTTCGCCGCGGCGATCTTGCCGGTGTAGAACGGCCGGTCCTTCGCCGAGGCCGTCTCCAGCTTCTCGGCGGCGACGGCGGCACCCTTCAGGAGCAGGTAGCCGACGACCACGTCACCCGACGCCATCAGCAGGCGGGTGCTGTTGAGCCCGACCTTGTAGATGTTCTTGACGTCCTGCTCGGTCGCCGCGAGGTCGGTGAGCATCAGGCCGACGATGGCCTCCAGCTCGACGGCCGCCTTGGCGAGGTGCTCGCGGGCGCCGGACAGCTCCTCGCCGCCGGTGCCGAGCGCGAGGAACTTCTTGATGTCCTCGGCGAGGGAGTTGAGGGCCGCGCCCTGGTTGCGGACGATCTTCCGGAAGAAGAAGTCCTGGCCCTGGATCGCGGTCGTGCCCTCGTACAGGGTGTCGATCTTGGCGTCCCGGATGTACTGCTCGATCGGGTACTCCTGGAGGAACCCGGAGCCGCCGAAGGTCTGCAGGGACTGGGCCAGCTGCTCGTAGCCCTTCTCGGAGCCGTAGCCCTTCACGATCGGCAGGAGCAGGTCGTTGAGGGCCTCAAGGGTGGACGCGTCCTCGCCCTCGGCCTCCTTGACCTGGATCTCGTCCTGGAGCGCGGCGGTGTGCAGCACCAGGGCGCGCATGCCCTCCGCGTACGCCTTCTGCGTCATCAGCGAGCGGCGTACGTCCGGGTGGTGCGTGATGGTGACCTTGGGCGCGGTCTTGTCCATGAACTGCGCGAGGTCGGGGCCCTGGACGCGCTCCTTGGCGTACTCAAGGGCGTTGAGGTAACCCGTCGACAGCGTCGAGATGGCCTTCGTGCCGACCATCATGCGGGCGAACTCGATGATGCGGAACATCTGGCGGATGCCGTCGTGCTTGTCGCCGATGAGCCAGCCCTTGGCCGGGTGGCGGTCGCCGAACGTCATCTCGCAGGTGTTGGAGGCCTTGAGGCCCATCTTGTGCTCGACGTTCGTCGCGTACGCGCCGTTGCGCTCGCCCAGCTCGCCGGTCTCGAAGTCGAACTCGTACTTCGGGACGAGGAAGAGGGACAGGCCCTTGGTGCCGGGGCCGGCACCCTCGGGACGGGCGAGGACGTAGTGGAGGATGTTCTCCGACATGTCGTGCTCACCGGACGTGATGAAGCGCTTGACGCCCTCGATGTGCCAGGAGCCGTCCTCCTGCTCGACCGCCTTGGTACGCCCCGCGCCCACGTCCGAGCCGGCGTCCGGCTCGGTGAGGACCATGGTGGAGCCCCACTGCTTGTCCACGGCGATCTTCGCGATGTGCTTCTGGACGTCGTTTCCCTCTTCGAAGAGGATGCCCGCGAACGCGGGGCCCGAGCAGTACATCCAGACCGCCGGGTTCGCGCCGAGGATCAGCTCCGCGTACGCCCAGATCAGGGAGCGGGGGGCGGTGGTGCCGCCGATCTCCTCGGGCAGGCCGAGCCGCCAGTACTCGGAGTCCATGAAGGCCTGGTAGGACTTCTTGAAGGACGCCGGGACGGGTGCCGTGTTCGTCGCCGGGTCGAAGACGGGCGGGTTGCGGTCGGCGTCCGTGAAGGACTCCGCCAGCTCGTTCTCCGAGAGGCGGGTCAGCTCTTCGAGGATGCTCTTGGCGGTCTCGGTGTCCATCTCCGCGAACGGGCCGGTGCCGTACAGCTTGTCGCGCCCGAGCACCTCGAAGAGGTTGAACTCGATGTCGCGGAGATTCGACTTGTAGTGCCCCATGGCGACGGCTCCGTTAAGGGATCGGGGAGGTGGTGAGTCCTCGGTGACGAGTCCTCGCACCCGGTTCGAGTCTTTTGAGTCTGGCGCGCATCTGGTTCGCGTACCAACTAGTAGCTACGATGATGCTACCCGTCGGTAATAAGAATCAACCCCTGATTGCCCAAGTGTGAGCAGGGTCTACATTTCGGGGTCCACCTTCGGGTGGGAGTGCACGGCTCCGCCACCTGTTCGAGGAAATCCGCCGGGGACGACCGGGCGGGCCGCCCCGCCAGTACTCTTGCCCCCATGTACGGCTACGACCAGAACGTGGGACCGGGGCAGCAGCAGTACGCGCAGTCCCAGCCACCGCCGCAGCAGCAGATGCCCGGTGGCGTCGGCGGGGTCGGCGGATACGGCCAGCAGCCGCCGCTCTACCCCGAGCCGTCGCCGCCGTCGCTCGCCGACGCGGTGCGCGCGTTCACCACGGGGTCGCTGACCCCCGAGGACTTCCAGCAGGTCTTCGCCACCTCCAAGGTCTACTGCCCGCGCGGTGACAACCCCGGTTTCCTGGCGCTGCACAACACCCAGCAGCCCGTGATCCCGATGTTCACCTCGCTCAAGGAACTGCGCCGGTACGCCGGCAAGGAGTCCAAGTACTTCGTGGTCATCGGCGCCGAGGTGATCGACCTGCTCCCCACCGGCTACGGCTTCGTCCTCGACATGGAGGGCGAGCACCGCATCGTCTTCGACGCGAAGGCGGTCGAGCAGATGGTCGACTTCGCCATGCGCCGGATGTACGGCTGACCGCGCCTGCTCCACAGGCGGCCGTCAGAGACCGCCGCGGGCAGGGGGCAAGCGCGTACTGCCCAGTAGGGCCGGCCCGCATCACCGGCCCGCACGACCAGCCGGCACGACCCGCTCCACGAACGACGCCCGGAGGGAATGTCCTCCGGGCGTTCTGCGTTCCGGGTGGCAGGAAGTTCGAGATTCAACTAAACTTCGAGCACAAGGAGGTACCGACATGCCTGCAGTGACCGTCGAGAACCCGCTGACCCTGCCCCGTGTGGCCGCGTCGACCGAGGCCGTGGCACGTCCTGTGCTCACCGTGACCACCGCGCCGAGCGGCTTCGAGGGCGAGGGTTTCCCGGTCCGCCGCGCGTTCGCCGGGATCAACTACCGTCATCTCGACCCGTTCATCATGATGGACCAGATGGGTGAGGTGGAGTACGCGCCGGGCGAGCCCAAGGGCACCCCCTGGCACCCCCACCGCGGCTTCGAGACCGTGACCTACATCATTGACGGCGTCTTCGACCACCAGGACTCGAACGGTGGCGGCGGCACCATCACCAACGGCGACACCCAGTGGATGACCGCGGGCTCGGGCCTCCTGCACATCGAGGCGCCGCCGGAGGCGCTCGTCGTGTCGGGCGGTCTCTTCCACGGGCTCCAGCTGTGGGTGAACCTGCCGGCCAAGGACAAGATGATGGCGCCGCGCTACCAGGACATCCGCGGCGGCTCGGTCCAGCTGCTCAGCACGCCCGACGGCGGCGCGCTCCTGCGCGTCATCGCCGGTGAGCTGGACGGCCACCAGGGTCCCGGCATCACGCACACGCCGATCACCATGATCCACGCGACCGTGACACCCGGCGCCGAGCTCACGCTCCCGTGGCGCGAGGACTTCAACGCCCTCGCGTACGTGATGGCGGGCCGCGGCAGTGTCGGTGCGGACCGTCGCCCGGTCCACACCGGGCAGACGACCGTCTTCGGCGCGGGTTCCTCGCTGACCGTCCGCGCGGACGAGCAGCAGGACGCCAACACCCCGGACCTGGAGGTCGTCATCCTCGGCGGACAGCCGATCCGGGAGCCGATGGCCCACTACGGCCCGTTCGTGATGAACACCCGCGAGGAACTCCAGCAGGCCTTCGACGACTTCCAGAAGGGGCGCCTCGGCACGATCCCGGCGGTGCACGGGATGAGCGAGGGCGGGCTGTAGGCGCCGTTTGACGCCAGGTCCGCGATCGGTCGCGGGGTCCGGTACGGTATGGAAAGGCCCGAAGCCGCAACTTCATTTTGCGACTTCGGGCCTGTTTCGTTGTGTCCCTGGTACAGCACTACGGGACAACGGCACTACGGCAGCACGTAGACCGGGGCTCCGTCCGGCGCACAGCCCGTCTGCCGCACACACCCCCGCTTGAGCAGCATCCGCACGCAGTCATGGACGCGCTCCTGCGGCAGCCCCGTACGGGTGGCGATCTCCTCCAGCCGGTAACGGGCACCGCCGCGCAGGAGCGCCGGGGCCAGGTAGGCCGCCACCGCGTGGACGTCTCCCGTGACGACGAGATTCTTCGCCTTCCAGGTGGCGAGGAGCTGCTGGGATGTCACTTCGAGCTCCGGCGGCGCGGTGGGGCGAGGACGGCCATGGGGAGGCTTGAGTGCCTCGGCGATCTGCTGCAGTGCCTCGGCCATTACGTTCTGGCTGCGGCTGATCTGCCGCAGCAGTTCGCTGCGCTCCTCCTGGAAGGCGAGCAGCAGCTCATCCGCCCGGATGTTCCGCTCTTCGAGCCGCACGATGGCGTCGGCGATCTGCCGGGGCATGGTGTATGCGAGGGCGCCGTCGGGTGTGGGTTGGACGGGGGCCGGTTCCAGAGAGTAGGAACCGGTGTGCTGGAGGGTCTCGATGACCTCGGCGACCCATGCCTTGAAAGGCTCACACTCGGGCTTCGTGCACCCGTTGACAAGTGCGACGAGCCCCTTCAGGTTCACCATCTTCATCGACTTTTGCAGCCGGTGACCTGCGAGTTTGCTCAAGGTGTCTGCTGTGTAGACGCCTTGAGCAAACTCACTCAGACGCTTCTGGCAGTTTGCGGCAACGTGCATCTGCAGGGCTTGACGGGTGTTTGCGTATCCCAGGTTCCCGGCTACGTCCGTCGCCGGGAACCAGTGTTCCCCGTCCGGCGTCGTCAGTCTGCGCATGCGCGCCCCCGTCGCCGCGAACACGAAGTCGTTGATGTCGATCGCGTCCTGTCGCGGTGCCGCCGCACTGTCCGGCCGCATGTTGTTCTGCTCGTACATCGAGCATCACCTCCGCCTCGGAAAGTAGGCACACGGAGGCGCAACTCATGTCCACAGCAAGGATGTTCACCCGATAGGGGGGAGGGGTATCGATTCTGTCGCCCGTTTCCGAGCGGCACCGCGTGCCGTTACCCGCGGGCCCGTAGCCGTACCCGTGCGGGACCCGTCGCCTGGAGGGTGATTCCCGCTGTCAGGGGGACCTCCGTGTCCAGCGCCTCCAGCTCGTAGGAGCGGAGGAGGGTCGCCAGGGCCAGTACGGACTCCAGCATCGAGAAGTGCTGGCCGATGCAGGCGCGCGGGCCGCCGCCGAAGGGGAACCAGGCGTAGCGGTGGCGGGCCGCCTCCCGCTCGGGGGTGAAGCGGTCGGGGTCGAAGCGTTCCGGGTCGTCCCACAGGTCCGGGTGGCGGTGGGTGACCCAGGGCAGGACCAGGACGTCCGCGCCCGCCGGGATCAGGTGCCCGTCGACCTCCGCGGCCTCGACGGACCGCCGGCCGACCACCGGAGCGGCCGGATACAGCCGCATGGACTCCTTCAGAACCCTTGAAAGGTACGGGAGTTCGTCCAGGTCGGCGGCCGAGGGTGACCGCCCCGACGGCAGTCGGTCGGCCTCCTCGTGGGCCCGCTTCTGGGCCTGCGGGTGGCGGGCGAGGAGATGAAGCGCGAAGGCCATGGAGGTCGCGGTCGTCTCGTGGCCGGCGACCAGGAAGACCAGCACCTGGTCGCGGAGTTCGGCCGCGTCGAGGCTGCCGTCCTCCTCGCTGCTCGCCCGGGAGAGAAGGGAGAGCAGGTCGTCGCCGCCGGCGGAGGCGGTTGTGGCGGAGGCGGGTTCGGCCGTCGCGTCGGCCGCCCTGCGCTCCGCGATGATCCGGTCGCAGACCGCGTACACCGCCCGGGACGCCGCCTCGGCCCGGCGGTTGGACGGGAGGGGCCAGGAGCGCGGCGGGTTGACGGGGGAGTAGCCGCGCCGCGTGACGTACTCGCTGACCACGGGGAAGTTGTCGTGGATGACGTCGACCGCGGCCTCGACGTCCGCGCCGAACAGGATGCGCGAGACCGTGCGCAGCGCGAGCCGGTCCATCTCCGGGACCACGTCGACCACGCCGTCGGGCGCGTCCCGCCAGCGCTCCACCGTGCCGTCTGCCTCCAGCGTCACCGCCCCTGCGTAGCCGTCCACCTGCCGTTTCGTGAACAGCGGCTGGATCAGCCGGCGTTGGCGCAGGTAGTCGGCGTCCTGCGCGGTGAGCAGGCCGTTGCCGGCGGACTGCCGCAGCTCCTCGTAGAACCGGTTGTCCTTGCGGAAGTTGGCCGCCTGCGAGGCAAGGATCTGCTGCACGCCCTCCGCCGAGAAGACGCAGTGCAGCACGGTGCGGGCTCCCGGTGGGCCCGCGGAGAGACGCACCACGTCGCCGTGGTCCCGCCGGGCGCGGAGGAAGGCCTCCAGCGAGTCGCGCCGGAGGTCGAGTGCCGAGCCGAGCAGGGGGAGGCCTTTGGGCCCTGGTATCTCAGTGATGGCGGCCATGGCTCGCATCATCGCGCACCGGTCCCCCGACAGGTCCCCCTTTCAGCCCTCCCGGAGCGCCACCCCGTCTGACGCGTGGTCAGGTGGAGGCGTGCAGCCCCTGCTTCCGGAATCCGCCCGGCTCCTGCCCGAACCCGTGCGCCGGGTGGCCGCCTGGTGTGTCGTCGTGCTGCTGGTCACCGGGGTCGTGGTGATCGGTGTGCGGCTGTGCGTCGAGTTCAGGACCGCGGTGGTGCCGGTGCTGCTCGCGCTGCTCGGGACGGCGCTGCTCGGGCCGCTGTACCGGCGGCTGGTGCGGGCGAAGGTGAACCGGTCGATCGCGGCCGGCGTGACCTGCGCCGCCGTGCTCGCCGTCGTCGGCGGGGCCACGTACATCGTGGTGGCCGCGCTGATCGACACCGGTGACGAGATCACCACCTCGCTCAAGCAGGCCGCCGAGTCGCTGTCCGAGCACTTCGGGGCGGCCGGCACCTCGCTCGACGACCTCGCCTCCAACGCCAGGGAGCTGCTGGGCAAGTTCGGCGGGACGGCGGCGTCCGGGGTGATCAGCGGGATCAGCGTCGTGGGCGAGGCCATCGCCATGGCCGTGCTCGCGCTGCTGCTCGTCTTCTTCTTCCTGCGGGACTCGCACCGGGCGGCCGGGACCCTGCGCTCGCTGGTGCCGCAGGGCTCGGGCGACATGACCGAGGCGATGGCGCGGCGGGCGTACCAGGCCGTCGAGGGCTTCATGCGCGGGACGACGTTCATCGCGCTCATCGACGCGATCTGCATCACCGTGGGCCTGCTCGTGCTGCGGGTGCCGGGGGCGGTCGGGCTCGGCGCGCTCGTGTTCGTCGGCGCGTACATCCCGTACCTGGGCGCCTTCCTCTCCGGCGCGGTGGCGATTCTCGTGGCCCTCGCGGACCGCGGTTTCGTGATCGCGCTGTGGGCGCTGGGAGTCGTCCTGGCCGTGCAGGTCCTGGAAGGGCATGTGCTCCAGCCGATGATCCAGAGCAGGACCGTGCAGATGCACCCCGCCGTCGTCATGCTCGCGATCACCGCGGGCGCGTCGGTGGCGGGCATCCTCGGAATGCTGCTGGCGGTGCCCCTGACGGCGGCGGCGTTCGGGGTGATCGCGGAACTGCGGGGGCGTTACGCGTCTCCGGAGGCCTCGGTGACGTCGGAGACATCGGTGACCCCGGAAAAGCCGGGAACCCCGGGTTCGGCCTCGCCGCCCGGTTCCTCCTCGCCCGGCCCCACCTCATAGAGCTCGAACCAGATGCTCTTGCCCTCGCCCCGCGGGTCCACCCCCCACGCGTCCGCGAGGAGCTCCATCAGCATCAAACCCCGGCCGGAGGAGGCCAGTTCGCCGGGATGCCGCTTGTGGGGCAGGTCGTCGCTCCCGTCCGTCACCTGGATCCGTATCCGACGGGCCCCCGCCACGCCCGTCATCTCGGCGACGAGCAGCGCGTCGGCGTCGGTGTGGACGAGGACGTTCGTGACCATCTCGGAGACCAGCAGGACCGCCGAGTCGACCTGGTCGGCGGAGGCCCAGTCGTGCAGGAACTCCCGCAGCTGCTGCCGGGCTCCCGCGACCCGCTGGTGCTCGGCCTGGGCGACGGTCACCATCGTGCGGCGCGTGGAAGGCCGCTCGGTCACGGTGTCGTCGGGGCCGCTGTGCTCCCCCGCCCTGCTCAGCAGCAGCACCGCTATGTCGTCCTCGCGGCGGTCCACCAGCGGCCCGGTCGTGTGATGCGAGGAGGGCCCGTGCACGGCCTGGACCAGTGCGTCGGCGAGCGCCTCCATGTCGCCGTCGTGGCTCTCCAGGATCTTGCGGATCCGCCGCCAGCCGGTGTCCAGGTCGTGCCCGCCGGTCTCGATGAGCCCGTCCGTGCAGATCAGCATGGTCTCGCCGGGCTCCAGGACGAGCCGCGTCGTCGGATAGTCGGCGTCCGGGTCGATGCCGAGCGGCAGCCCGCCCGCGGTCGGCCGGGTCAGCACGGTCCCGTCGGCCATGCGTATCGCCGGGTCCGGATGCCCGGCCCTGGCTATCTCCAGGACCCCGCTCTCCGGATCGACCTCCACGTACAGGCAGGTCGCGAAGCGCAGGTCCGCGACCTCCTCGTCGTAGGTGATCCCGTACAGGAAGCGTGAGGCGCGCGAGAGGACCGCGTCCGGGCGGTGTCCCTCGGAGGCGTACGCCCGCAGCGCGATCCGGAGCTGGCCCATCAGCCCGGCGGCGCGTACGTCATGGCCCTGGACGTCGCCGATGACAAGGGCGAAGCGGCCACCCCCGGGGCTGTTCCGGGAGGTGCCGCCGGGCAGCGGGATCATGTCGTACCAGTCGCCGCCCACCTGGAGCCCGCCGCCGGTGGGCACATAGCGGGCCGCGACGCTCATGCCCGGGATCTGCGGCCCCAGGGTGGGCAGCATCGAGCGCTGGAGGCCGTCCGTGAGCTCGCGCTCGGACTCGGCGACCCCGGCCCGCGAGAGGGCCTGCGCCAGCATCCGCGCCACCGTCGTCAGCACGGAACGCTCGTCGGGCGTGAACGTGACGGGGTACGTGAAGGCCGCCATCCACGCGCCCATCGTGCGGCCCGCGAACGTGAGCGGCAGGAACGCCCAGGACTGGCGGTCGAAGTGTTGGGCGAGCGGCCAGGCGGCCGGATAGCGGTCGCGGTAGTGGTCGGGCGAGGAGAGATAGACGGCACGGCCGGTACGGACGACCTCCGCGGCCGGATAGTCCGTGTCCAGCGGCATCTGGGTGAACGGCTCCTCGTCCTCGGGGCTGTGCCCGTGGTGGCCGATGACCGTCAGCCGGTCGCCCTCCGCGCCGAAGACCGCGAGCCCGTCCGGTGAGAAACCGGGCATTGACAGGCCCGCCGCGACCCGCAGCACCTCCGCCGTGGAACGTGCCTCGGCCAGTGCCCGCCCCGCGTCCAGCAGGAACGCCTCGCGCGAGCGTCTCCAGTCGCCCGTGACCGGCGTACGCGCGGCGGCTCCGGGCGGCGGTTCGGTGACCTCCTGCATGGTGCCGATCAGCTGGTACGACCCGGTGCCCGGGTCGATCGACGGCTTGGAACGGCTGCGTACGGTACGGATCACATGGCCCTGCTCGTCCATGACCCTCAGCCGCAGCTCGGCGAGGGTGCCCTCGGAGGCGGCGAGCTGGACCACCCCGTTGACCTCGTTCCAGTCGACGGGGTGGAAACGGGCCCGTACGCCTGCCTCCGTGAGCACGGTCGGCTCCGCGGGCAGGCCGAGGAGCCGGGAGGCCTCGGCGTCGAGGGTTACCTTCCCGGCGGCGTCGTCCCACCTCCACAGGCCGGTGGCGAGGGTGGCGAGGACGTCCCCCACTGAGGGAAGGGGATCACCGATGCGCATTGCCCCACTGTATGAAGAGGTGAACACAAGCTGCCACCGAGGCAGGTGGGACGCGGGGTGAGCGCCGCGTGGCAGCGGGTGGCGGAACTATTGCGAACAGCGATCTTGGGGTGGCCGGTAGGCTTGCGGTGTTTCACGTGAAACAACGCCCCCGACCGCGAAGACTGGATGAAACGACGATGCATCGGTACAGGTCCCACACCTGCGGCGAGCTCCGCGCCTCTGACGTCGGCAGCGACGTCCGGCTGAGCGGCTGGCTGCACAATCGCCGAGACCTGGGCGGCATCCTCTTCATCGATCTGCGCGACCACTACGGCATCACGCAGCTCGTCGCCCGCCCCGGCACCCCCGCGTACGAGGCCCTGGACAAGCTCTCCAAGGAGTCCACGGTCCGCATCGACGGCAAGGTCGTCTCGCGTGGCACGGAGAACGTGAACGCGGAGCTGCCGACCGGCGAGATCGAGGTCGAGGTCGGCGAGGTCGAGCTGCTCGGCGCGGCCGCCCCGCTGCCCTTCACGATCAATGCCGAGGACGGTGTGAACGAGGAGCGGCGTCTGGAGTACCGCTTCCTCGACCTGCGCCGCGAGCGCATGCACCGCAACATCCTGCTGCGTACGTCGGTCATCTCCGCCATCCGTCACAAGATGACGGCGCTGGGCTTCAACGAGATGGCGACCCCGATCCTCAGCGCCACCTCCCCCGAGGGCGCGCGCGACTTCGTGGTCCCGTCCCGTCTGAACCCGGGCAGGTTCTACGCCCTCCCCCAGGCGCCGCAGCAGTTCAAGCAGCTGCTGATGATCTCGGGCTTCGACCGGTACTTCCAGATCGCGCCCTGCTTCCGTGACGAGGACGCGCGCGCCGACCGTTCGCCGGGCGAGTTCTACCAGCTCGACGTGGAGATGTCCTTCGTCGAGCAGGAGGACGTGTTCCAGCCCATCGAGAAGCTCATGACCGAGCTGTTCGAGGAGTTCGGCAAGGGCCGTCATGTGACGTCCCCGTTCCCGCGCATCCCGTTCCGCGAGGCGATGCTGAAGTACGGCTCGGACAAGCCGGACCTGCGGGCCCAGCTGGAGCTCACCGACATCACCGACGTCTTCGAGGGCTCGGAGTTCAAGGCCTTCGCGGGCAAGCACGTACGCGCCCTGGCGGTGCCGGACGTGGCCGCGCAGTCCCGGAAGTTCTTCGACCAGCTCGGTGACTACGCGGTCTCGCAGGGCGCGAAGGGCCTGGCCTGGGTGCGGGTGGCCGAGGACGGTTCGCTGACGGGCCCGATCGCGAAGTTCCTGACCGAGGAGAACGTCGCCGAGCTGACGAAGCGCCTGTCGCTCGCGGCCGGCCACGCCGTCTTCTTCGGCGCGGGCGAGTTCGACGAGGTCTCCAAGATCATGGGCGCGGTCCGCGTCGAGGCCGCCAAGCGCGCCGGGCACTTCGAGGACGGCGTCTTCCGGTTCTGCTGGATCGTCGACTTCCCGATGTACGAGAAGGACGAGGACACCGGGAAGATCGACTTCTCGCACAACCCGTTCTCGATGCCGCAGGGCGGTCTTGAGGCCCTGCAGACCCAGGACCCGCTGGACATCCTGGGCTGGCAGTACGACATCGTCTGCAACGGCGTCGAGCTGTCCTCCGGTGCCATCCGGAACCACGAGCCGGAGATCATGCTCAAGGCCTTCGAGATCGCGGGCTACGACCGTGAGACCGTCGAGGAGCAGTTCGCGGGCATGCTCCGCGCCTTCCGCTTCGGCGCCCCGCCGCACGGCGGGATCGCCCCGGGCGTCGACCGCATCGTGATGCTCCTCGCCGACGAGCCGAACATCCGGGAGACCATCGCGTTCCCGCTGAACGGCAACGCGCAGGACCTGATGATGGGCGCGCCGACGGAGCTGGATGAGACGCGACTGCGTGAGCTGCACCTCTCGGTGCGGAAGCCTCAGCCGAAGTAGGGCCCTGCGGGCCCCGCTCTCAGGTGGTTTGCGGGCCCGGCTCTCGGGCCGGGCCCGCCCACGCGGCGGAGCCGCATGCTGCAACAGCCCCGCGCCCTTTCAGGGGCGCCCCTCGTCTGGACTTTCATCGTGGTCCGGGAGGGGCGGGAGTCGCAGGTCGCCCCGTACCGGGCCCTCGTCGTCGTGGCCGCGGGCGTAGCGGTGCACGCGTACCTGGAGGTTCATGCGCCGGGACTCCTTGCTGAGCCGGCGCCGCTCGCGTCGGCCGGCCTCGTCGTCGTCCAGCTCGTTGTACCGTCGGCGGGTCTCCCAGAACGAGCGCTCCTGGGCGGCCGCCGCCTCCCCGGGCGTGACATCCTCCGGGTCCTCCGAGTCGTTCCGGCTCCCGCCGGATTCGTCTGTCATGTGTCACAGAGTGGCATGAAGCGACGGTCACGGAGAGTAAATTTCCGGATGCTGCCATGTGGGTGACGAGGTTTGTTCCCGCGCCGTAGAGATCCGGACAGCGCAGGCGTGCCGCAGTCGTGATCTTCCCGGGAGTGTCGTGCTTCCTCCCTGGTCGGCGCCACCTTGCGCGGCTTGCTCCCGCAGAGAACGCGCCCTGCTTCACGCTCCTCAACTCTCCCTCGCGCTACGTCACTTACTGGCCATTTGCCTGTTTGACGATGAAGCGTCCCGGCCCACACGCTCCTTGGGCACGCGGTCTCCCTGTTGCTCAGGGTGACTCCGGATGGGCCCCAGGCTGCCCGGGGCCGGACGAGAGGAAGA
Organism: Streptomyces sp. NPDC020747; assembly: GCF_044334695.1. Lineage (NCBI taxonomy): Bacteria > Bacillati > Actinomycetota > Actinomycetes > Kitasatosporales > Streptomycetaceae > Streptomyces > Streptomyces sp. NPDC020747. The sequence goes on from NZ_JBIRTJ010000003.1 coordinate 388,710, forward strand.
CCAACGATGGCCCGTAGCGCGGAGAAGCAGCAGAAGCCGGTCCGCAAGTCGCTGACCGAGCGCACCCACGACGAGCTGGAGATCGCAGGGTTCGACGAGGTCGATACCCCCGAGGCCGACATCGTCAGCCTCGGCGGCGCCAGCTACACCAAGATGCTCGGCAAGATCTACGCCTGACCGCTCCCCCCGGGGCTCCGGCGTGCGATGCGCCGGGGCCCCGACATCCGTCGCGCCGGACCCCGGAGAGCCCGTCGATGCTGAGCATCACCTCGGAACTGCCCTACTTGGACCAGGCCGGTCACGTCTACGTGCCGCTCGCCGGACCGGCACGGTCCTGTCTGAAGCTCAACCGTCACGCGTCCCGCGTCTGGCGCGAGGCCCTGCGCCGGCCCGTGGACCTCGACACCCTGCCCGAGCCCGACCGGGACTTCCTCCTCGGCCTCACCCGGAACGGCGTCCTGCACACCGCGCCCGCGCCGACGTCCGCCACAGGACCGGCGTCAGCCTCGGTGCCCGCGCCCGTGTCCCCGTCCGAGGGAGTCTGAGATGGGCACGCTGACACGGCCGGCCATCGCCTTCGTCAATCCCTCGGTCGGCTTCTCTGACCGCCGCAAGTCCAAGCCGATCGGGCTGGCCTACATCATGGCCTACCTGGAGAAATCCGGATTCCCCAGCTCGGGCTTCGACTTCGGGGACTCCGAGGACGACGCCGTCGAACTCGCCGCGCACTACGGCCTCGACCGCTTCGACGTCGTCGGATTCTCCGTCTACAACGAGTCGTTCCGTGCGGCGGTCGCCATGGCCGAGTGGATCAAGAACCGTAGACCGGAGTGCCTGATCGTCCTCGGCGGCCCGCACGCCACCGCCGTGCACGAGCACATCCTGCGCCGCTACCCCTGCGTCGACGTCGTGGTCCGGCGCGAGGGAGAGGAGGCCATGCTCGATCTCGTACGCGGCCTGGACGTCGGCGTGAAGGCGGATGGGGATGTGGATGGGGACATGGTTGGGGACGTGGGCGACCGGGCCGGGCTGACCGGGATCAAGGGCACCACATGGCGGGCGCCCGACGGGGCCGGCCTCCTGGTCAACGAGGACCGGGACCTCGTCCCCGACCTCGACCAGATCCCGTTCCCCGACGCCGAGTTCACCTCGCACTCCGGCTACCCCGACCTCACGTACTACGACGAGGTGCAGGGCCGGCTGAAGGCCGCGCTGACGATCTGCAGCAGCCGCAGTTGCCCGTACAACTGCTCGTTCTGCGGTGTGCTGACCATCGGCCGCAAGTACCGCTCGCGCGAGGCGGAGCGGGTCGTCGCCGAACTGCTCCACTTCCGGGAGCGGCACGGCGTCAACTACGAGCACGTGTACTTCAGCGACGCCAACTTCTTCGTCTCGCCGACCCGTGCCCTGGAGGTCGCCGAGGCGCTGTACGAGGCCGATCCGCAGGTCACCTTCAGCTTCGGCACCCGGGTCAACCAGATCCTCAAGGCCGCCGAGGTACTGCCCCGGCTCAAGGAGTGCGGGCTGCGGTTCATCGAGCTCGGCATCGAGTCCGCCTCGGAACCGGTCCTCGAACGGCTCGCCAAGCATGTGAAACCCGAGGTCAACGTCGCCGCCGTACGGCTGCTGCGGCGCCTCGGCATCGAGATCTCCCTCGACTTCATCATGCTGGACCCGGCCACCACCCTGCCCGACATCCGCGCCAACCTGGAGTTCCTGCGCGAGGCCGGCTTCTACGACTACGTGCCGCACGACCACCTCTACACCGCGCTCGTGCTCTACGAGGGCACGCCGATCCGCGACTTCTACGCCCGGCGGTTCGGCGTCGTCTTCGACCCGGACGATCTGCCCAGCCCTTTCACGCTCTTCGAACTGCCCGAGGTACAGCGGCTCAGCGACACGCTGCGGGCCTTCCGCAAGCGGTGGCAGGACCGGATCGACGGCGCCCTTGCACAGGGGGAGCTCGCGCTCGCGTCCATGGCCGACGGCTCGGATGACTCGTACGACTCGGGCCTGACCCGCGCTTCGCACGCCCGGCTGCAACTCGACGTCGTGTCGCTGCGGCACGCGCCCAACCTCTTCATGGAACGGCTCCTGGAGGACGCCGAAGCCGGATTCCCGCGGCTGGACGAGGACGGAGACGGGGAGAGGCTCGACGCGCTGCTGCCCCTGCTCGGCCACGACCACGTCCGTTTGCACGAACTGATCGAACGTACGGAGGCCGCGGCGCGGGAGGCGGGCTTCGCGCAGGCCCCAGGCGCCGGCGCCGTCGGCCCGCACGGGAGGGACCAGCGCATGGGAGAGACCGGGGCATGGAGTGCATGGGAGGCACCGACCACATGACCACAGCAGCAGTCGGCACAGGGTCCCCGATCCCCGAGCTGGGTCCGCCCGGTGTCCACGGGATCTGCTTCAGCTGCGACTCGATCAAGGACATGGACATCGCCGAGGAGACGGCGACCAGACTCGGCTCCACGGCCACCTGGTACAGCGTCGGTGTCCTCGCCACGGACCAGGAACTCGCCCTGCGGTGCGCGGAGTTCTGCCGTCGGCACGGGCTGCACGCGCTGTTCCACCCGCTGGACCTGGACGTGTGCGGCACCGACCCGCTCGACGACCGTCTGCTGCGCCTGCTCGGCGAGCGGGCCGACGAACTGGACTCGCCCTGGCTCAACATCGACCTCGCCATGTGGGTCCGTGAGGGGGAGACCCTGCTGGAGTCCCTGGTGCCCATGCCGCTCGTCGACGAGGCCGTCGACTGGGCGGTGGACCGGATCAAGCACGCCCAGGACGTCATCGGCCGCCCGCTGACCATCGAGAACGCGCCCTACCCGTTCGTGGTCGGCGACCGGGACGTCCTCACCCTGATGACGCGGATCGCGGAGCGGGCCGACTGCCTGATGACCATCGATGTCGGCCACCTCTACGGACTGCGGGTCCAGCGGGGCCTGCCACCGGTGCTGCCGAGCGACGACGACATCGCCTGGGACCGGGTCGTCGAGGCGCACATGAGCGGCACGTTCGTCCGCCGCTTCGAGGGCGGCGTACGTCTTGTCGACGACAAGCACGACTGGCCGGTCAGCGACGAGGTGTGGGAACTGGCCGACGCGCTGCTCCCCCGCGCTCCCCACCTGCGGTCGGTGATGGCCGAGGCGGAGGGAATGTCCGCCGACGAACTGACCGACGGCGTACGGCGCTTCGCCCGCCGGGCCGACCACTGGTGGAGTGCCTCATGACCGTCGATGCCATCTCTGGAGCCGTTCTCGACTACGTCCGGGTGACCGACACGACCTGGCGCGTTCTCAACGCGACCCCGAGGCGGCGGGCCGAACTGCTCGCCGAACTGCCTCCGGCCGAGCGTGCCGTCGTCGCCGAGGGCACCAGGGGACCGGGCTTCGACATGGAGCAGGCACGGCGCCGCAAGACCGTCGCCAACGTGCTGAACGTCAGCTTCCCGGTCACCTTCTTCGCGTACTACGGCCGGACCGGCGCGGAAGGCCTGCACACCTTCCTGGACAGCGAGTTCTGGCAGCGGCGGCCCGCCCAGCCCGGTTCCGTGTTCCCGCCCGCGGCCACCGCGTCAGCCGCCTTCGGCGGGTTCCTGCGGTCCACCGACTGGATCGCCCGGCAGGAGGACTGGGTCGGCGAGGCCTTCGCCTTCGAGGACGCCTACCTCTTCGGCCGGGCCACGGTCGACACGCGCCCGAGCCTCGGAGACTCCCCGGGCCGCCCTCGTCTGGTGCCCGGCGCCTGGACCGCCGAGGCCTCGTTCGACGTCCCCGAGTACGGCGGGCAGCTGCGCGAGCGGGGCACCGTGGATCCATGGACCGAGGCGTTGCTGCTGGTCAAACGCCGTCCCGCGCCCCTGGCCGTCCTCTCGGTCCCGGCCGGCGAACGCATCCGCCGGGTACGGCTCACGGGTGACACCGTCGCCGCGCTGCGCTGGCTGTGGGACGCCGACGTACCGGTGCCCGAGGACGTCACCGGGACGCCCACCTACGCCAAGGCGGTCGGCGCGGGACTGGTGGACGGGGCCGGATGAACCGTGTGGGCCGCGTGCGCCGCGGCTATCTGCTGGTCTCCGGTCTCGACTACTTCGCCGACATGCTCCTCACGGTCACATCGGTCCTGCTGCTGCAGTCGCTGGGCATGGGGTCGGGAGCGGTGTTCGCGCTGATCGCCGCGGTGTGGATCGTCGAAGGGGTCTCCGAGATCCCCACCGGCATCCTGGCCGACCTGCTCGGCCGGCGCGTCTCGGTCGCGATCAGTTTCGTCCTGCGGGCGGTCGGCTACAGCGCCCTGTTCTTCAGCGGCAGTGTGTACGTCGCCGCCGCCGGAGTCCTGCTCTCCGCGCTGGGCGGCACCTTCGCGTCCGGGGCCCTGGAGGCCTGGGCCGTGGACGAGACCGGGGCCAAGGACCCGCGCGGCCTGGACCGGCTCTTCGCCCAGGGAAGGATCGCCGAGAACGCAGGCCTGGTCCTCGGCACCCTGACCGGCGCCGCACTGGGCACGCTGGACCTGGCGCTGCCCCAGATCGTCGCGGGTCTGACCTGCGCACTGGCGGCCGTACTGTCCCTGCGGCTCATGACCGGGCACCCGGACCCGGACCGCTTCCCGGACCGCTTCCCGGATCCGGACGGCCCCCCGGCCCCGGGAAACCGGGAAGCCTTCGCGCCACGTCTCCGGGAGTCGTTCGGCGAGGTCATGACCGGGACCCGGCTCACCCTGCGCGGCGACAGGGTACTGATCGCCCTGATCGTCGCCGCCGCACTCCTGTGGCTGTTCCGGGGCATCCCCGGCGTTCAGTGGACGGTCGTGTACGAGGGACTCGTCGGCGGAAACCTGCTGGTGCTCGGCGCGATGCGCAGCGTCGGCTCCCTGCTGGAGATCCCGCTCCTCGGCTGGACCCTGAGCCTGCAGAAACGCCGGGCGTCCGCACGCCGTACGGTCATCGTCACGGCGTCCACGGCCGGCGCCCTCGCACTCGTCTGCGCAGCCGCCGCGAAGGAACCGGCTCTCTCGATCGTCTGCTATGTGTGCTTCTCCACGGCGTTCGGCCTGTGCATGCCCGGTGTGCGGGCGGCCATGAACGAACGGATCGACAGCGGACACCGCGCCACCGTCCTGTCCGTGGCCTCGCTGTTCAACAGCCTGTTCACCGGCGGCGGCCTGATCCTGACCGGACTCGCCGTCGGCGACCTCGGCAGCACCGCCCTGGCCTGGCCGCTCGCCGCCGCCGGATTCGGCGTCGCGGGCCTGTGGGTGGCGTCCCTGGCCGTACGCCCGGGGACGGCACCGCCCACCGGTCTGCCGCAGCCGACGACCTCAACGACCGAGCCGGCTGGGCCAGTTGGGCCGACCGGGCCGGCCGGGCCCCAGGAGGTGCCCGCGCCATGACCGCCGCCACACCAGCCACACCAGCCACACCTGCTGCATCTGCTGCATCTGCTGCACCTGAAGCCTCCGCCACATCCGCCGTATACGTCGAGGACCTGCTCGCCGATCTCCAGCTGGAGCGCGCCGGGCTTCCCGGCCGCGGCCCGGTACCGGCGGCCCGCCGCGCCCGGCAGGCCGCCGGTGAGCTGGCCGACCTGGGACTCTCCCGGTTCGTCGCCGAGCTCCTGGGCGGGACGGCACCCGTGCCCGCCCCCAGGGCCGTACTCGACCTGGAGGCGGACGAGGACGGCCGACGGGCCTCGTACGGGATCTGGTGCGCCGAGGCCCGTCAACTGACCGACGAGGTCTGGCGGTGGCTCGCCGAGCGGCGTCGCGTCGCCGGTGAACTCCCCTGGTGGTGCGGTGAGTCGGCGCTCCCGCTGCCCCACGACTCCGTACGGCGGCTCGCCGAGGTGAGTGCCCCGGTGCGGGACCTGTCGGACATCGCCGAGGCCTGGGCCCGCCCGGCCGGACTGCGCGGCAGCGCCACAGCCGAGTACAACTGGCGCTGGCTGCTGCTCGGCGAGGGCGTGCTCGGGCCGTCCCTCCCCGGCGGTGTGTCCAATGGTGTGCTGCCCCCGCTGAACGAGCTGATCACCCTGCTCGTCGGTCGGGCGCGAGGGCGCGGGCTGCTGCCGTCCGCCCACCGGGTGAAGGTGTTGCGGCGCCCGAACACCCCGTCCATGGTGATGCCCGTACGGCTGCCCGGTTCCTCGCTGCTGTCCCTGCCGACCGCGGTCACTCCGGTGACGGTCCAGTACCTGCAGCACGAGCTGGCCCATCTCGCCGAGCACGCGCTGCGTCCGGCCGACGCCCCGCTCGTCGAACGGTGGACGTTCGATCCGCTGCGGTCGGAGGGCTGGGCCCTGCTGCTGGAGCACCTGGCGGGATCGGCCCCGTCTCTCGCCCGGCTGGGGATCGACGAGGAGACCGCCGCGGTCCTCGCCCGTTTCTACGCCCAGGAGGAGCGCTTCAGCCGCGGCCTGATGGCGGCCGACCTGGCGCTCGACGCTGACCTCGCGGGCTGTCGTACGTCGGCCGAGGCACTGGACGCCGCGTCGGCCGTAGCCACCGGCACCGGACTGGCGTGGGCTCCGGAACTCCTCCTGCTGCGGCAGACCCGCGTCCTGCACTGGCGCTCCTACCTCGCGGGTTACGCCTGGCGGGACACCGTCCGCGCCGAACTCGCCTCCCGCTTCGGCGACGGCGACGGCGACGGCGACGGCCAAGGAGAAGGAGAAGGAGAAGGCGAGTGCGGCTGGGCAGACCGGGACGACGCCTGGGCGCTGCTCCGGAGTGCGCTGGCCCGGACCGGCCCGGCAGCAGGATCCGCCGCGGGATTCCTGGACGCGCTGAGGCTTCCCGAGCCGACCCCACCACAGGCCCCCGGCACCCACGCCGCACGCCCCGGCACCACCCCACGCCCCCGACCCCACGAGGAGGCTCGATGACGACGACCGAGGCTGCGAGCAAGACGGTGACCGAGGCAGCGAGCAAGACGGTGACCGGCGGCCCAGTGGCGACGGCGACCACCGGCCCCCCGGACGGGCTCCGGCTGCTCTGCCGTGACCCCCGTACCGCCGACGACCTGCCCTGGGGCGAGGCCCACGCCGTCTTCGACGCGGCGCCGGATCTCGCCGCGATCGTGTCCCGGCAGGACCTGGAGGACTGGCTGGACTGCGGCCTGCTCCACTACCCGGTGCTGAACGCGATGCGCGGCGGCACCCCCGTGCCGCCCGAGGCGCTGACCCGGGTCATGCACGTGTCCGGCGACCCCCGGGCGGGCTACGTGGACGGGGCGAAGGTCCGCTTCCAGCTGGCCGCCGGGGCCACCGTGGTCGTACAGAACCTGCACGAGTGGCACCGCCCCGCACAGCACCTGTGCCGTCGCCTGGCACAGCTGTTCTCGGCCAAAGCCGGAGCCGTGGCGTTCTGGACGCGGGCGGGGGAGGACGGCCTGCGCGTCCACCGCGACGACGGCCACCTGTTCGTCGTGCAGATCGCCGGGACCAAGCGCTGGTACCTGTACGACACCCCGCGCGACGCGGCCGACTGGAGCCCCGGATACGTCGAGGACCTGGAGAGCGCCCGGACCGTCGACCTGCGGCCCGGCCAGGTGCTGTACCTGCCCGAGGGCATCGCCCACCACACCCGCACCCTCGACACGGAGTCCGTGCACGTCACCGTCGCGATCAGGGAACCCCGGCTGCGGGACACGGCCGAACTGGCCGTACGCGCCTGCCTCGCGCGCATCCCGGACCACGCCACGCTCTCCGGGACCGATGCCGAGCGGGAGCGGACCGCCGACGAGCTGCTCACCCGCCTCGCCGAAGCGCTCGGACGCGTGGACCGGGCCGCCCTGGTCCGCGACCTGTCCCGCCGCGCGTCCGAGACCCGCGGCAGCCGCTGAGCCGCAGGGTTCGATCGATTCGAGCCACGTTCCGCATGGACACAGCAACCCACAGTCGGTGCCCACGCCCTTGACAGTCTTCTTACCTAACTTCCCTGTTCATGACGGGAATCCAAGGAAACCAAGCAGCCCAGGGTCCGAAACACAAGCGGAACGTGACGCGCCGCAAGGTCGTCGTGGCAGGTGGCGCGGCGGTCGCCGCGGTGGGCGTGGGCGGCACGATCGCCGCGACCGCGAACGCCGGCCAGACGAAGAAGGGCGCCTCGCCGACCGCCTCCTCCACCTCCTCGGAGACGTGTTACAAGCTCACGTCGGAGACCACCGAGGGCCCGTACTACATCGACGCGGACAAGCTCCGCCAGGACATCACCGAGGACCGGGAGGGCATCGCGCTGACCCTCCGCCTCAAGGTGATCGACAACGAGACCTGCAAGCCGATCAGAAACGCCGCCGTCGACATCTGGCACTGTGACGCGCTGGGCCTGTACTCCGGCTACGAGGACCTCTCCTCCGGTGGCGGCGGTGGCGGCACCCCGCCCAGCGGAACGCCGACCGACGTTCCGTCCGGCACGCCGACCGGCTCCCCGCCCGCGGGCGGCGGCGGTGGCGGCCACGAGGAGCCGACCGACGACAAGCGCTATCTGCGCGGCACGTGGAAGACGGACAAGCAGGGTTTCGTCACCTTCAAGACGATCTTCCCGGGCTGGTACCGGGGCCGCTGCGTCCACATCCACACCAAGGTGCACGTCAGCGGCACCTGGACGGACGCCGGCTACGAGGGCGGGAACACCTGCCACACCGGCCAGTTCTTCTTCGACGAGGAGTCCGTCCTCGCCTCGGCGGAGGTCGAGCCGTACTCCACGAGCACCACCGAGCGGACCACGCTCACCGAGGACACCATCTACGACCAGTCCGGCACGGCCGGCGGTCTCCTCAAGCTCAAGTACAAGAAGAACGGCATCGCGAAGGGCGTACTCGGCACCATCACGATGGGCGTCGACCCGGACGCGACCCACACGGGCACGGACGACGCGGTGCAGCCGGGCGCGTCGGCGACCACGTCGGCCTCGGCCTCGGCGAGCTGATGGCAGGGCGGGCCCGGAGGAGTGGGACCCCGGGCCCGCCGCCCTCGCCGCACACGCTAGTTCATATACATGATTGCAAGTCCAACCCATTGACCCGGAAGTTTCGCCTCCGCTACGTTCCCCAGGTTCCCGCGTACGTGATCGCGGTTCACGTACATGTGCGACCTAGGGGAGACAACGATGTCAGAAGTCGTGATACCCGACGCCGAGCGCCGGGCGGTCAGCAAGTTCCTGCGCCGCATGCTGCCCATCCTGGTCCTGATGCTGCTGGTCAATCAGATGGACCGGACGAATGTCGGCTTCGTCCAGGACGAGCTGAGGGCCGACGTCGGGGTGAGCGCCACCGCGTACGGTCTCGGCGCGGGCCTGTTCTTCATCGGCTACGCCCTGTTCGAGGTGCCGAGCAACATGCTCCTGGAGCGGTTCGGCGCCCGGGTCTGGCTGACCCGGATCATGATCACCTGGGGTGCGGTGATCGTGGCGATGTGCTTCATCCACAACGTGACGATGTTCTACGCGCTCCGTTTCCTGCTCGGGGTCGCGGAGGCCGGCTTCTTCCCCGGCGTGCTCCTCTACTTCACGCAGTGGCTGCCGGACTCCAGCCGTGGGCGGGCGAGCGCGATCTTCCTGGGCGGCTCGGCGACGGCGTACATCGTGACGGGGCCGATCACCGGTGCGCTGCTGGAGCTGCACGGGGCGGGCGGATTCGCCGGCTGGCGCTGGATGTTCGCGCTCGAAGGCGCCTTCTCGATCGTCGTCGGGATCGTCGCCGGTTTCTTCCTGGTCTCCCGTATCGAGGACGCCCGCTGGCTCACGCGCGAGGAGAAGGACGCGCTGAGCGCGGCGGTGGCCCGTGACGAGGAGGTCCGCAGCCGGGCGCCGAAGGTGTCGCGGATCAGGCTGATCCTCCACCCGCAGGTCGCCGTGCTGACCTCCGTCTTCTTCGCGATGGCCCTCACGGGCTACGCGATCACGTTCTGGCTGCCGAGTCTGGTGGACGACATCGGCGGACTCTCGCCCTTCCAGGTGGGGCTGCTGTCGGCGATCCCGTGGATCTGTGCCGTGATCGCGATGTACTCGATGGCCCACTTCACCGACCGGGCCCGGGACCGGCGCCCGTACCTTGCCGCCGCCCTGGTCCTGTCGGCCACGGGTACGTTCCTGGCGACCCTGGGTTCCCCCTGGTTCGGGCTCGCCGCCATCACGCTCGCCGCGGTCGGCGGGAAGTGCGCGGCCACCCTGTTCTGGCCGATGGCGCAGTCGGGCCTCGACCTCAAGATCGCGGCGCCGGGTCTGGCCGTGGTCAACTCCATCGGAAACCTCGGCGGTTTCGTCTCCCCCACCCTCTTCGGCTACCTCAAGGACTCGACCGGCAGCACGAACGGCGGCCTCTACACGCTGTCGGCGGCGTCCATCCTCGCGGTGATCGGGGTGGCACTGATCCGCAGGAACGGCGCGGGTACGGAGACCGGTTCGGGCTCGGGTCCGGGCTCTGACTCGGATTCTGACTCGGATTCTGACTCGGGCTCCGGTTCGGGTGGGACCGGCCTGGTGAAGGGGCAGGTGGCGACGGGCGAGGCACGCTGAGATCCGTTCGGTCATGTCGGCGGTCATGGATCGGCGATTCGTGGGCAAACGTCATCAGGTGGCGCACAGGCTTCTCGTCGGAGACGCACAGCGGCGGGGAGTCTCATGGGACATGCGGGATGAAATGCTCCCGCAGGAGACCGGCAGCGCCGGAGGAGACCACCGGAGGACATCATGGGACTCGCCGTGCCGCTCGCACTGCTGCTGATCGTCGGGGCGGTGACCGCGGTCGTCGTGCAGCGGCGGTCGAAGGGCGCGGGCGCCATGTCCGACCTGGACGCGGAGGCCGAGGCCAACCGCTGGGTGGTCCGGCTGGGCGGCAGCCTGTCCGCCTTCACCGCCGGGGCCCGCGCCGACCGGACCGCGGCCCGCGAACTGTCGGCCGCCGCCGAACGCCACCGCACGGCCCGCCATCAACTGGCCACCGCCCACACCCCCGCCGAGTACGCGGTGGTGACACGCACGGCCCTGGAGGGCATGCACCACATCCGCGCGGCCCGCAGGGCGCTGGGCCTCACCGCGCCCCCGGGCCAGTCACCTGCGGAACTGCCGTCCCGGGACCGACGCCGACGCGAAAGAGATCACGTCCGGACGTGACGAGATTCCTTGGCTGCCGTGAAGCAGACCTACGGCTGCTGGGCACGGTCACCTCCCAGGCACCCCTCGTCCCGGTGCTCACGCCGTCCGAGCCAGCTCGCACCACACGAACTTGCCGTTGGTGTGCGGCAGTTGGGCGGCGGCGCCCAGGGAGTACCAGCCCCACTTGTCCGTGCACTCCTCCACGAGGGTGAGGCCGCGGCCCGATTCGAGAGCCGGGTTCGGCGTGGCCGCCAGGTCTGTGGGCGCGGGAGGTCTGGGATCCGTGTCCCATGCGCCGAAACGGAGAACCGGCGCCACCCAGCGAAGCCTTATGGCCGCGGGGCCCTTCGTGTGCTGTACGGCGTTGGTCACGAGCTCCGTCGCGACCAGCTCGGCCATCTCCGTGAGGTGCGGCAGGCCGTGGAGGGCGAGGGCCAGGCGGAGCGTGCGGCGACAGATCGTGACGGCCCGGGGGTCGTTGGGCAGGGAGAGGGTGTACTGCCACGGTTCGCCGCCGAGGGGTTCCTCGGGCGGGGACGCGGACGCGGATGCGGGCATGCCGAACTCCTGGTCAGGGAGGGAGGGTTACGGGGAGAGGGAGGGCTGCGGTTGTCGGGCGGTGGCTGTGTCGCTCCCGTCGTGGCATGGCGGGGCGGTGCGCTTCCGGGGCCCCGGAGTTCCGCAGTGTGTGCGTCGCGTCACCGACGGTAGGGCCAAATGTTTCGCCCAGGCAAGTCGTTCGCGTAACCTGACACCCGATCGGGGGCGCTCAACCCCGTCTGAGGACCGTGTTGTTCAGGAAGTGGGGGCAGCGTGCCCGCGAGGATTCAGCCGACCGCTCGCCAAGTTCGCCTTGGCGCTGAGCTGCGGAAACTGCGGGAGGCGGCGGGACTGACGTCCCGGCAGGCAGCCGCGTTGCTGGGGACGAACCCGGCTCAGATGAGTCAGATCGAAGCAGGCAACGCGGGAGTCAGCGGAGAGCGGGTGCGCAAGCTCGGGGTGCAGTACGACTGCGCCGACACCGAGTTGATCGGCGCCCTGGTGGAGATGGCGACAGACCGTACGCGTGGGTGGTGGGAGGAGTATCGAGGTGTACTGCCCGCCGTCTTCCAGGACTTGGCAGAGCTGGAACACCACGCCGCCTTCATGCGGGTGGTCGGTACCGTCCACGTGCCCGGACTGCTTCAGACCGAGGAGTACGCGCGGGCGGTGTTCGCGTACGTGGTGCCGGAACTCCCCGAGAATGAGGTGGAGTTGCGTGTGCAGCACCGGATGCGTCGCCGACAGATCCTCTCAGGAGTCCCTTACGAAGCGGTGCTCCACGAGTCCGTACTGCGTACGCGCGTTGCCGATCGCCGGGGTGCCCGTGCTCAACTCGACGAGTTGCTCAGCCAGTCGGAGCGGTCGAACGTGAGTGTGCGGGTGATCCCGTTCGACGCCGATGGGTTTGCCGGGGCGGGCGCGATGATGCTCTACGCCGGTGGGCGGGTACCGGCGTTGGACACCGTGCAGCGGGACGCCCCGTACGGCTCGATGTTCCTGGACGCTTCCGCTCGACTGCTGGCCATGCGAACGCTCTTCCGTAGGGTGGAGTCGGCAGCCCTGACGCCTGCCCAGTCCCGGGACTACATCAGCCGACTGACGAAGGAGCTGTGAGACGTGATCCAGTGGCAGAAGTCCTCGTTCTCCGGTGGTGGAGACGGCAACGAGTGCGTCGAACTCGCCCCCGGTGAAAGCTCGTTGCTCCTCCGCGAAAGCGATGAACCCGCCCGAATACTCCCCGTCAGCCCCACCGGTCTCGCCGCCCTCCTGCACCACCTCCGGGCGAACCGCCCCTGACCGTGCACGACGACGAGGAGTTCACGTACGCCCTGGAAGCCGTCCTGCGAGACCTCCGCGCGCAGTGTTCCGTACAGCCGGACATCCGCAAGGACGGCGACGAGCCGAACCGGGTCATGCTCCACGCCCCCGACGGCTCCGGCCAGGGCGTGCGGCCGAGCGTCTCGGCGAGGTCGAGGCAGACGTAAACGCTCACGGCGAGGCCGCTGATCGTGCCACGTGCGCGACATGCCGGTCGGCGGGCCCGGCACCGGATCAGGTCTCGTACAGGCCGTCCCAGGGTGGGCCGAAGCCCAGTCGGTCCGGGTAGAGCTCGGCCCAGGGCTCTCCTTCGTCCTCGCCGGTCAGCATGGCGAACAGCACGCCGTCGACGGTGAGTCGGAACGGGCGGATCGCGATGTCCGTGTAGCGGCGCCGGGGGAGGCTCCTGAGGAGTTTGGCCAGGTGGGCCTGGGCCCGGGCGAGCGCTGAGTCCGGGGCGTACTGACCCTGCGGGGCGCGCTGCTGGTCGGCCCAGGTGCCGGCGCACCAGATGTCCGAGTCCCGGTAACGGCCCTCGGCGTCGAAGGTGTGGAGCACCGCGTAGAGACGCTTGTGCTCTTCCCAGCCGTCGTCGGGCCGGTACCCCTCGGGGAACGCGTACGTGATCGACCCCAGGAACTGCCCCTCCGCGTAGTGACCGATGGCCTCGGTGCGGTGGCGCGGCTCGTAGGCGATCGGGATGACCTCGGGGACTGCCATGGCGAAACCATACGGATGAAACGTGGACATGCCACAGGCGGGGCCACCGTAACAGTCCTCGGAGTCAGCCCGGAGTCCGCCCGGGGTCGGACCGGACTCCGGCGGGACTCCGGTCCGACGCCGGGCGGATGTGAGGTGTGTTCGAGATGTTCGCCTTGTTCGACTTGTTTCCGGCGGTCGTGCCTCACGATCGCGCCGAGGCAGATCGGCGGCCTCACGGCAACACAACCGTCGGCGACTCGCCCCGGGAGACCGTCCGTACGCGACCCCGTCCGCCTTGGCGTGGCTTGGCGCGTGCCCGGTTTCCGATTCGCTTTCGCGCAGGAACCCATTGGAGTTTCGCGTGTCGGCTGATGTGTTGATCGTACGAGGAAGTCCTTCAGTCGTTGCGTCTGCGACCCGATGTTTGCAGGGGAAGCTCGAACTCGCTTCCGGTGCTCTCGCACACCTGTACATTCGGATCAAAGGAGCAATGCATGAGTCCTGTACTCAGGGCCAAGTCCTCTCTGAGCCCGCTTGCCGCTCGTGGCGCGTGGCTGACCGGCGGGGCTGTCGCCTCCCTCGCTCTCGTGTTCGCCGGCGTCGCGACCCCCGCATCGGCCTCGGTCACACCGGCCGCCGACAGCGTCGTCGCCGACCCGTCGAACGACGACTGCAAGAAGGAGAACGGGCACCACGACTACCCCGTCGAGGGGAAGGCTCAGACCCCCGACGGCGCGCGCCACGACAAGTGCGAGGACAAGGACAAGGACCGCGACCGGGACAAGTGCTCGGACATCGACTCGATCATGAACCCCCTGCGGGGCATGGAGCTCAGCGCGGTGCTGACTGACGGAAAGGCGTACGCCGGAGTGCGGGACCAGTCCCCGTTCGGCGAGTACGAGTGGGACGAGATCAGTGACGAGGACAACTTCCCCAAGAACGCCTGCTCCATCACCATCAGCGTCTCGACCGCCGGAAACGACGCCTGGATCAAGGTGCTGACCACGAAGGGCCGCGTCTACGAGACGCACGGCAACAGGGACAACGAGGAGTTCATCTGGGACGAGGAGTGGGAGCGGCTGACCACGCCGAACGACCACGTCGACGTCACGAACACCACGCGTGAGAAGGGCGACCTGGCGACCCCGGTCGACCCGAACAGCGTTCCGCAGGGTTCCTGACACCTGCCTGGTTCGCCGCGCGCGCAGGGCTACAGCCGGGCGCGCGCGGCACCCCGGCACTCCGGCACCTCGATCCGGCCTCCGGCCCCTGGAACAGCAGTACCACCCGCGGTTCCGATGTCGAAGGCGCCGGGGACCTGGCTGCGTACGCCGAGCAGGGTGTCCCGCCTGACGAAGTAGAGCGGGTGCGTCGAGCCGCCGTCCCCGGCCCGCCCGCGCGTTCAAGTACGTATCCAGGTCCAGGTACGCATCCGGCTACCGCTCAGCGGGACTGGAACCGGTAGCCGAAGCCGCGGACGGTCTGGATGTAGCGCGGCTGTCCCGCGGGCTCGCCCATCTTGGTGCGCAGCCGCTTGACGCACGCGTCCACGAGCCGGGAGTCGCCGTGGTAGCTGTGCTCCCAGACCGCCTCCAGCAGCTGCTGCCGGGAGAACACCTGGCCGGGCGAGGCGGAGAGGGTCAGCAGGAGCCGCAGTTCGGAAGGGGCGAGGGCGACCGGCGCACCCCGCCGGGTGATGGCCAACCCGGCCCGGTCTATGGTCAGTTCGCCGTCGTCGCCGTGGGTCTCGATCTTCGGTATGCCGTCGGGGTTCGGCGTGCCGCCGACCCGGCGCAGGACCGCGCGGATACGGGCTTCGAGCACGCGGGCCTGCACCGGCTTGACGACGTAGTCGTCCGCCCCGGCCTCAAGGCCGACCACGATGTCCGTGTCGTCGCCCCGGGCGGTCGCCATGACGATCGGCACCTGGTCCTCGGTACGGATCCGGCGGCACACCTCAAGTCCGCTGAGGCCGGGCAGCATCAGGTCGAGCACGACGACGTCCGGCCGGAAGGTCCGCAGCAGGGCCAGTCCCTCCTCGCCGGTTCCGGCGGTGGTGACGTCGTGCCCCTGGCGGCGCAGTGCGAGCCGGACGCCCTCCCGTACGGCGCGGTCGTCTTCGATCAGCAGGACGCGTGGCATGTGCTCAGTATCCGTACGGCTCAGGGCGGTTGAGGCAGGTCCGGGAGTCGTTGGGGGAACTGTTACGGGACGATCACATTGGCCGGACGAGTGATCGACCGTTATTGACTCGTTATCGTATGAGTGATATCCCATCACATGCCGTACTCACTCTTGATGACCATGAACACGACTGCTCGTCGCGCGAAGCCGTCCTCGACCCGGGGGGCCTCCGCCTCCCGACCGTCCCGGCGTCGTCGCACAGGCTCCGCGGCATCCGGTGCGCCGGGGGGCTCCGGCAGGCGTTCGGGCAGGCGCGGCCGGAAGGGCAAGGGTCCGTTACTCGGCGGCCTGGCGGCGCTGGTCGCATTTGTGATCGCCGCCGCCGTGGCCGTGAACTGGACGGGGTCCTCGTCCTCCGACGCCGCCGACGGATCCGTCTCCGCCTCGCCGTCCGGCCGGGCGACGGACCGGACACCGGAACCGAGCGGCGGGAAGGAGTCCGGCGCGGCGAGTGAGAAGCCTGGTGGGAAGGGCGGTGGGAAGGCCGACACAGAGCCGTCCGACAAGGGCACCCCCTCCTCTTCCTCGTCCTCCTCCGCGACGCCCAAGATCCCTGCCTCGGGTCCGGGCACGTTCACCACCGCCGGCGGCGGGAGCGGGACCGTCGGAAAGGGCGGCCGGGTCCTGAGCTACCAGGTCGTCGTCGAGGACGGCCTCACGCAGTCGGCCACCGACGTCGCCAAGCAGGTGGAGGGCATACTCGCCGACCCGCGCGGCTGGACGGCCGACGGCAGGTCGGGGTTCAAGCGCGTCTCCGGCGGCACGTCCGACTTCGTCGTACGGCTCGCCACGCCGGGAACGGTGGACACCATCTGCGGCAGGTACGGCCTGAACACGGGCGGTGAGGTCAACTGCAACGTGGGCAAGGACGTCGTCGTCAACCTCAAGCGGTGGCTGCTGGCGACCCCGGTCTACGCCGCCGACGTGGACGCCTACCGCGCGCTGATCATCAACCACGAGGTCGGCCACTTCCTCGGCCACGGCCATGTGACCTGCCCCGGAGCGGGCAAGCCGGCCCCGGCGATGATGCAGCAGATCAAGGGGATGCTCGGCTGCGAGCCCAACGTCTGGCCGTACGACGCCAAGGGGCAGCTCGTCACGGGCCCGGCTGTGCCCTGACGGCCGAAGAAACTCACGGCAACCTTTCCGGTCCCCGCGACCACAGATGAGTCGGAACCCCTTTCACAGGGGCTCCACACAACGCACGTGCCCCACAAGAACCACGTAAGGACTCATCCGTGGCATCCCCCTCCCACCGCAGGTCCCTCCGTAAGCGGCGCACCGCGCTCTTCTCCGCCGCTGCCGTGGCGGCCGCGGGTCTCGGCGCCGTCCCCTTCGTGATGAACGCGAACGCGGGTGCCGTCGACCTGGCGCACCAGGCCCTGCCCGCCAAGGACGGCTGGGCGGCGTCCGGTTCGGGCACGACCGGCGGTTCGAAGGCCGACTCCGCGCACACCTTCACCGTCGGCACCCGCGCCCAGCTGGTGAAGGCGCTCGGCTCGGCGACCGACTCCACGCCGAGGATCATCAAGGTCAAGGGCACGATCGACGCCAACACCGACGACGCGGGCAAGAAGCTGACCTGCGCGGACTACGCCTCCGGCACGGGCTATTCACTGTCCGCGTACCTGAAGGCGTTCGACCCGGCCACGTACGGCAAGAAGGCGCCCGCGGGCACGCAGGAGAAGGCCCGCGCGGCCGCCCAGACCAAGCAGAAGAAGAACATCGTCTTCCGGGTCCCGGCCAACACCACCGTCGTGGGCGTCCCGGGGACCAAGGCCGGGATCACCGGCGGCAGTCTGCAGGTGCAGGACGTCGACAACGTCATCATCCGCAACCTCTCGCTCACCGCCACCGAGGACTGCTTCCCGCAGTGGGATCCGACGGACGGTTCCTCGGGCGAGTGGAACTCCAACTACGACTCGGTGTCGCTGCGCGGGGCGACCCATGTCTGGGCGGACCACAACACGTTCAGCGACGCGCCGTTCTTCGACAAGTCGGAGCAGACGTACTTCGGCCGCAAGTACCAGATCCACGACGGCGCTCTCGACATCACCAACGGCTCGGACCTGGTGACCGTCGAGCGCAACCAGTTCACCGACCACGACAAGACGATGCTGATCGGCAGCAGCGACACCGACAGCGTCGGCAAGCTGCGCGTCTCCATCCACCACAACGTGTGGAAGGGCATCACCCAGCGCGCCCCGCTGGCCCGCATCGGCCAGATCCACCTCTACAACAACGTCTACGACACGACGACCCTCAACGGTTACGCCCCCAAGTACAGCCTCGACTCCCGCGCCAAGGCCCAGGTCGTCGCCGAGCACAACAACTGGACCATCCCGTCCGGCGCGAAGGTCGCGGCACTCCTGAGCGGCGACGGCACGGGCTCGGTCGCCGGCACCGGCAACCTCGTCAACGGCAAGTCCACGGACCTCGTCGCCGCGTACAACTCGGCGAACTCGAAGAAGCTGAAGACGACGGTCAACTGGAAGCCGACCCTGACGGCAGGCCTCCAGACCTCGGCGAGCGGCCTGCCGGCGGAGCTGCTGGGTTCGACGGGTGCGGGGGTTCTTTCCTGACCCCGCCCCACTGAAGGCATGTGAGCGGCCCGGGACTTGACGTCCCGGGCCACTTTCATACGCGGCCGAGGCGTACGCAGCGGAGGAGGTGGGAGAAGGACGTGGGAGTGGTGACGAGATGTATGGAGGGCTCGTCGCTCTCGCGGAGGTGGATGGTGCCGGGGATCGAGGCGAGTTCGACGCAGTTGTTGCCATCGCCGCCGCCGGAGAACGACGACTTCTGCCAGTTCTGGGGCGTGGTCATGGTGTCAATCCCCTGGTTGCGTAGAGACGTTGGTTATGCGGCCCGGTCTTCCTGGTCGGTCCGGGAGATGCGAACAACCGCCCTATGGGTCACTGGAAGTGGTGATCTGTCGAGGGTGTGCGTTCGTGTGTGTGGTGGTCGTACTACGGTCCGATGTCATGAAGCTGGTGGTGCAGGTGAAGCTGTTGCCGTCGCCGGAGCAGGCGGCGGCGCTGTTGGCGACCCTGCGTGCCTGCAACCGGGCCGCCGACCATGTCTCGCAGGTTGCGTTCGCGTCGGGTGTGAAGGATCGCAACGGCCTGCAGAAGCTGGTCTACGCGGATATCAAGGCCGCGTTCGGGCTGTCGGCGCAGCCCGCGGTGCGGGTGGTGAAGAAGGTCGTCGACGCTTACGGCGCGCTCGCGGCCAGCCTGAAAGCCGGGAGGCTGGGCGGTCCGGGGTCCAAGCGGTACCGCAGCGCCGTCGGTTCGCCGGTCGGTTTCCGGCCGGAGGCCGCGCAGCCGTTCGACGACCGGTGCCTGTCCTGGCAGACGGACGCGCGCACGGTGTCGATCTGGACGGTGGACGGGCGGATGCGGGGCATTCGCTACACCGGCTCGCCGGACCAGCTCAAGACCCTGGCCGAGTACCGCAGGGGCGAGAGTGACCTGGTCCGGCGGGGCGGGAAGTGGTTTCTGATCGCGACGTGCGACCTGCCCGATCCGGAGGTGTACGAGCCGGTCGACTGGATCGGTGTGGACCGGGGCATCGTCAACCTCGCCACCACCAGCGACGGCAGCAATTACCAGGGCCGCCGTCTGAACCGTTACCGGCGCTGGCAGGCCCGCAAACGTGCCGAACTCCAGGCCAGGCGCACCCGTTCGGCAACCCGCCGTCTGGGTGCTCGTGCGAAGAAGGAGCAGCGTCATGCCACGGATGTGAACCATCGGATCAGCAAGGAGATCGTGTCCGTCGCCAAACGCACCGGTCGTGGGATCGCCGTCGAGCAGCTCGACGGGATCCGCGAGCGGGTACGGCTTCGCCGCGACCAGCGGGCCACGCTCTCCTCCTGGCCGTTCCACCAGCTCGGACAGCATCTCGCCTACAAGGCCCGCCGGGCCGGGGTGCCGTTCCTGGAAGTGGATCCGGCCTACACCTCGCAGCGCTGCCCGCGCTGCGGGCACACCGAGCGGGCCAACCGGTCCACACGGGACCATTTTTCCTGTCGTTGGTGCGGCCTCGCTGGGCCCGCCGATGTCGTCGCCGGGGTCAACGTGCGCAACCGCGCACGCTCGGCGTGGGTGTTCGTCACCACACCCGTCCCCGCACCGGCCTGAACCCGGCCGGACCGTGGGGAGATGCGACCCGTGACCGTCCCGTCGTAGGGGGCAGTCGGGAGCGCGACAAGGTGTGAACGACCGAGTGCACAAGCTCGGCCGTTCACGGCCGAGAAGGTGACCGAGTCGTGCCTGGCCGACCCCCAGGCGCAGCAGATCTGGAGGGACCTGATGACGGCGATCAACTACTTCTTCCGGCACGAGGTTGCCGAGAAGGTGCGGGAAGAGGGCAGGGAGGAAGGCAGGCTTGAATACCGAGCCGAGATGCCCCTGAACATTCTTGAGTGGCGGGGCATCGAGGTTCCGGATTCGGTGCGCGAGCGTGTGTGCGCCTGCAAGGACCTGGAGCAGCTCGAACTCTGGGCGCGGCGGGCGGTGCACGCGACCGAGGCGGGGCAGCTCTTCGAGGAGGGCTGACGCCGACCTCGGCATTGGTGGTCGGCGCTCGCAGGCCTTGTCAGGGCAGGGTGAGGATGCGGGGGCCGGAGTCGGTGATGGCGATGGTGTGTTCGATGTGGGCGGCCTGGCTGCCGTCGATCGTGCGCAGGGTCCAGCCGTCGGGGTCGGTGCGGTAGTCGTTGTGTCCGCCGGCCATGAGCATGGGCTCGATGGCGAGGGCGAGGCCGTGGCGCAGGGGGAAGCCGCGGCCGGGGCGGCCGTGGTTGGGGACGTGGGGGTCCTCGTGCATCTGGCGGCCGATGCCGTGGCCGCCGAAGTCGGCCGGCATGCCGCAGGCGGCCTTGCGGGCGACCGTGCTGATGGCGTGGGAGATGTCGCCGATGCGGTGGCCGACGGTGGCGGCGGCGATGCCGGCGTCGAGGGCCTGCTGGGTGGCGGCGATGAGTTCGAGGTCGGCGGGGCGAGGGGTGCCGACGGTGAAGCTGATCGCGGCGTCGCCGGTCCAGCCGTCGAGTTCGGCTCCGCAGTCGATGCTGACCAGGTCGCCGTCGCGCAGGCGGTAGTCGCCGGGGATGCCGTGCGAGACGGCGTCGTTCACGGAGGCGCAGAGCACGGCGGGGAAGGGGACCGGGGCGAAGGAGGGCTGGTAGCCCAGGAACGGAGAGCTCGCCCCGGCCTCGGCGAGCACGGTGCGGGCGGCTTCGTCGAGCTCGCGCAGGCGAACTCCCACAGCCGCCGCCGCGCGGGCGGCCGCGAGTGCGTGGGCCACGACGCGCCCCGCTTCCCGCATCGCCTCCAGTGCCTTGTCCGACTTGATCTCCACCATGTCCCGTGACTCCCTGCCGTGCGACGCCATGCGCCGCTGCCCAGTACTTCCCAATACTTATACCGGTATTAGTATCACGGTCTCGTGCGGGAACGCCCGGGCCCGTCCCGTCGTTCTTGTCTTTGAGTCGGGCTGCCGCCGCGCGTGGTGGTACGACCCGAACCCGGCTACCCAACCCGGCTACCGATCCCGAGTGCCATGTCCCGTTCCCGAGCAGTTTCCCGAGCACTCTCCGGCGCACTCACGGGTGCTGTCGTCGTGCTGCTCATGGGGTGCTCCAGCGAGACCGTGCCGACGGGGACCTCGGCCAAGCCTCCACGGGACACCCCGACGTCGGCCACTGCTACGACGGCTCCCGCGACCCCGGCTCCCACGGCCCCGGCTCCCGCCACCCCGTCCTCCGCGAGCCCGTCACCTCCGGAGAGCGACACCCGGACCCGGGCCGCCCGGCTCGCCATCCCGGCGATCGGGCTCAAGGACCTGCGCGTGGTCCCGTACGAGGGGACGACCGACGACTGGCCGGGCACCCGGATCCAGAACGGCGGCGCCGGGGCCAGCCCGTACGGGAGCCGTGGCGGGGTCGGGCCCGGTGAGGTCGGCAACTACCTCGTCACGGCCCACCGTCTCTCCGCCGGCGGCCCGCTGCGCGACCTCCCGTCCCTCGACGAGGGCGACTCGGTCGTCGTCACGTCCGGCGGCACGGTGTACGAGTACGAGATCACCGGCACCAGGGAGACCTCCTTCCGCTCCGAGCGCTCGCTCGCCGAACAGCGGGCGGCGGTACCGGGCTTCCCGGGCCGGAGCCCCACCCGGGCCATGATCACCATCTCCACGTGCGCGACACCCGAGGACAACGCGGCCGGGAACCTCTGGCGCGACGACCGGGGCAATCCCGAACACCGCATCGACAAGATCGGCGTACTGACCGAGCGGGGCGGCGGGACGCCGTAGCCTCCTCGGGACACTGAAGTCCCCGTCAAGGTGGTCGGCCCGGAACCGACCGCGTACGGAGGTGAATGTGAGGGAGCACAGCCCCTTCACGGGGGAGGAGTTGCGGCACATCCGCGATGCGGGGCGGCGGCGGGACTGGGAGCGCGGGGAGCCGCTGATGCACGAGGGGTCCCCGCCGGACAACGTCGTCCTGATCGAGGACGGCCTCGTGAAGATCACGACGGAGACTCCGAACGGCTACACCAGCGTGCTCGCCATCCGCGGTCCCGGCGAACTGCTGGGGGAACTGTCCTGCGTCGACGGCGGTCTGCGGTCGGCCACCGCCACCGCGCTCCGGAACGGCCGGGGAGTGGTCGTGACGGCCGAGCGGTTCCGGCAACTGCTGGCACAGCGGGGGCCGTTGGCCCTCGCGGTGCTGCGCAGCGTCGCCGGGCGGCTGCGCCAGTCCGACCGGCAGCGCGGCGAGTACGGCGCCTATCCGGCCGGAACACGCATCGCCCGGGTGCTCGCGGACCTCGCGATACGCCACGGCGAGCCCGTGCCAGGCCCAGGTCCGGGTCCAGGCCCAGGTCCGTCCGGCGCCGGCGCCGATGCCGGATCCGTCTCCGGACCCGTCTCCGTCTCCGTACGGATCACCCAGAGGGAACTGGCGGGCGCTGCCGGTACCTCGCGCGAGTCCGTGGCCCGCACCGTGCGCGCCCTGCAGCAGGACGGACTGGTCAGCGTCGGCCGGGGGCGCGTGGTGATGCGGGATGCGCGGGCGCTGCTGAGGTGGCGAGGCGAGTGAAGATCCGGTAACGGCGTGGGCGAAGTGGCCGCGGGCGCCTCAGGAGAGCCGACAGAGTGTCAACTGACACTGTAGGCAAGGTAGTTGTGCGGTATCCAGTTACGCATGTTGAGTTCCACAGCGCGTCATTCGGCGCGGTATTCCCTGATCGTCATCCTCGATATCGAGGGCTTCGGACGACGGACGGACCCGGATCAGACCTGGCTCCGTGAGCGGCTGCGGGCCGTCGTGACCAGGTCGCTCCAAGCCGCCCGCATCGAGGAGCCGCCGTCCGAGGACCGCGGCGACGCCGTGCTCCTGATTCTCCCCGGCACGGTGTCCAAGACCGACCTCCTGGGAGGTTTCGTACGCACGCTCGTGGGCGAATTGCGCGAGCACGCCCGCAGCCACACCGGGGACAGGGAGATGAGGCTCCGCGCGGCCTTCCACGCGGGCGAGGTGGCCCGCCACGGCACGGGCTGGGTCGGTGCGGACCTCAACACCGCCTTCCGCATCGCGGACATGGAGCCGCTGCGGCAGGCGCTGGCCGGGGCTCCCGGGGCGGTCCTGTCCCTCGCCGTGTCCCACGTGCTGCACCAGGGAGTGATCCGGCACCGTCATCCGGGCCTGGCGGACGCCGAATTCGCCCCTGCCGTGCTGTCCGCGAAGGAGCTCCGGGACGAGAAGGTGTGGATCAGGGTTCCCGGCCGGCCGGTGCCCCCGGGCCTGCACGCCGCGTCCGGGGCTCACGGTCACGGACCGCGTGCCGTGTCGCGGGAGCCGTCGGTACCACCGGTGCCGACCATGCCTCCGCCGGTTCCGCCCATGCCTCCGCGACCGTCGGCCGGCAGCGGCAACCTCGGCATCAGCGCGACGAACGTCACGGTCACCGGCGTGGGCGTGAACCACGGCGCGGTCAGCCAGTCCTGGACCTCCACCACCGGCCCGGACGCCGACGGAGCGGCCGGCCTCCTTCGCGAACTGTCCCGGCTGCGCACCGACTTGAAGGAAGCCCGCCGACGCGACCAGATCGACGACTTCACGTTCCAGGCCGCCGACGAGGAACTCCAGACCGCGGAGCGGAACGCCGAGACCCGTCACGAGGAGGGCCGGGGCCGACTGCTGCGCGCGCTGATGAGCCTGCGGGGCATCGTCGCGGACACCGCCGCGCTCGCCGGCCTCGTGGCGACCGTCACCCAACTCATACAGCTCGTGAAAGGCCAGGCATGACACCGGGGAACCAGGGAATCCAGGC
This sequence comes from Streptomyces sp. NPDC020747, assembly GCF_044334695.1. NCBI lineage: Bacteria > Bacillati > Actinomycetota > Actinomycetes > Kitasatosporales > Streptomycetaceae > Streptomyces > Streptomyces sp. NPDC020747. Next base: position 412,892 of record NZ_JBIRTJ010000003.1, read on the forward strand.
ACTGGACGTCAACGTCCAAGGTGTCGGGGTCAACCACGGTCAGGTCAACCAGTACGTCATCGGGGAGGACGCCACCGCCGAGGAGAAGCTCCAACAGGGCGTACGGAGCCTGCGGGCGGGGATGCGGGGAAGGGCCGAGCAGCTGATCGCCAAGGCGGTCGAGTGCAGCGACACACCTTCGCCGGAAAGGCTGTACTACTGGGCGCTGTCCATCGTGAGCCGCCGTTCCCCGGAGGACCTCACGGACGAGGACTGGCACAAGCTGCGCCATGCCCTGGACCTGCTCAGGGACGACCCCGGAGAGTACGGCGCGGCGGGCCGGGCCCTGCACGAGCTGATGAGGACATCGGTCAGCCCTCCTCGGGCCGGCGAAGCAGGAAACCGCCTGGATGCCACGCTGCTCCTGGAGGACGTCCCGGGCGACGAGATCCGCGCCGAGCTCAAGGACCATCTGAGATACCTCCTGCGCGGCATCGAACGGGACTGCCTGGACGCCGAGGAAGCGGGGGAGCTGGGCGAACGGCTCGCGAAGAACCGCAAGGAGAAGGTGCCGCTCTTCTTCACTCCGGACCCCGAGCTGAACTGCCCCCTCCCGCCCCTGGATCCGAAGTTCGATCCGGCGATCGCCGGCCTTCTCGGTGGTATGGGCGCGACGCTCGGAGTCCTGCTGCTGATCATGCAGATCCCGGACGACCTCCTCGACAACGAGAAGGCCGTCGCCTGGCTCGCGTTCACGACGGGGTGCCTGGCGCTGGCGTTCGGCGTACCCGAATGGCTGCGGTCGACTGTTCGAAACGCTCGGAGCGGCGAGTGGCAGGCCGATCCCGACGGCAAGGTCGTGTTCGACCAGGAGCACAACCCGTTCCGTCGGCACGGGGCACGACTGGGCGCGGTGCTCATCCACAACAAACAGTGGCGTGAGGAGCGGGAACAACGGGCCAAGGAACGGCGGAGGACGAAGAAGGCGAAGTTCCGCCGTACCGTCGAGGCCATCGTGCAGGACCGGTTCCTGGACTACGAGCCGAAGGGCTCCGAGAACGCCAAGCAGTGGCGGCGGCACACGGAGCGCCCACGGCAGGACCTCATCGACGACCTCACCCATCGCCACTGGCGGACCGGTGCTCCCGGTGCGCTCGACTGGCTGATCCAACTGCGCGCCAAGGAGATAGGGGGACGGCACGTCGACCCCGCGCAGGTGCGGTTCGAGGAGGGCTTCCGGCGCGTCAGGGGCCTCTGCGCGCTCATCGGGGTCGTCCTGCTCGCCGTCACCGTCGTCCGCGTCATCCCGACCCGGGATCCGGGCATGGGACTCTGCGCCGCCGCCCTGCTGGTGGGAGGCGCGTCGGGCATCTCACTGTCCGTCTACCACTACGCCCGCCTCCGGACGTACCGACGCGACAGGGAGCAGTACGAGGCCGATCTGCTGGAGCGTGGGAGATGGCAGAGCGAGCTCACGCGGGGCCGCCCGGGCGACGGGCAGATGGCCCGCTGGTACGACCTGGACCAGCGGTACCTGCGCAGGGAGGTCCTCGCCGAACACCGTATGGAGCACCGCGACATCCTCTTCAGCTTCTTCCTGGTGGAAGGCGTCCCGGGGTGCGTCCGGGCCAAGGTCAAGAACGGTCCGCCGCGCTACTCGCAGTACCGGCAGACGTTCTACGTCCTGACGTCCAGCGGGGTGTGGGTGAGCGCCTGGAACGTGGACTTCGCCACCGGTGAGCACGACGGCCGGCAGGACACGGTGTTCCGCTACGACGCCATCAGTTCGGTGACGGTGGAGTCGGTCGGCGTCCGCTTCGGCGACTCCCTGCGGGAGATCGTCTCCGTCTCCGAGGACGGAGCACTGCGTGACGTCGCGGACGAGGACAGCCTCGTACTCCACGAAGCGCTGCGGCTCGCCCTGCACAACGGGCACCGGCTGACCGCGCTGCTGGAGAACTACGAGCAGCTGTTCGATTCCGACCACGAGGACCGCGTACAGCTGCGCCGACTCGCTCTGGAGTCGTCCGGCATCACGGCCGGGTTCCGGATCCTGACCGCGCTGGCCACCGAGGGCAGACAGTGGTTCGCCCAACGCCGGCAGCGCTCCTACCAGGCCTTCGTCGGCTCCGGCCCCCTGGACGGCGACCATCCGGTCGCCGAGCCGCCCGTCCTGCTGCTGTCCGAGTAGGACGGGGCGCGGTGGCCGGCCTGCCACGGGGGACAGGCCGGCCACCTCGGCTCAGACAAACCCTAGGGCTGCCCTAGGCCGCGGGTTCGCCGCCGAAGCGCTCCTTGTACGTTTCCAGGTCCTCGTCCGTGATCTTGGCGAAGAGGACCGGGGGGACCGTGAAGGGGGTGCCCGCGGGGAGGAAGTCCAGGGACTTCACCTCGTCTGCCGTCACCCAGGTCGCCGTGTCGTCCGGCAGGGCGAACGCCGAGCGCATCGCCTTGGAGGAGGCGGGGATGAACGGTTCGGAGATCACCGAGTAGAGGTGGATGAGGTTCATCGCGACGCGGAGGGTGAGGGCCGCGCCGTCCGGGTTGGTCTTGATCTCCAGCCAGGGGGCCTTCTCCTCCAGGTAGGAGTTGCCGGCCGACCACAGGGCGCGCAGGGCGGCCGCGGCCTTGCGGAACTGGAGGGCCTCCATCTGGGTCTCGTACTCCGAGAGAAGGGCCGCGATCTCCTCGCCCAGCTTCGTCTCGGGCGCACCCGCCGCCTCGCCCGCCGGGACCTCCTCGCCGAAGCGCTTCCTGGAGAAGGACAGGACCCGGTTGACGAAGTTGCCGAGGGTGTCCGCCAGGTCCTTGTTCACCGTGGACGTGAAGTGCTCCCACGTGAAGGACGAGTCGTCCGACTCCGGGGCGTTGGCGATCAGGAAGTAGCGCCAGTAGTCCGCGGGGAGGATGTCCAGGGCCTGGTCGGTGAAGACGCCGCGCTTCTGGGACGTGGAGAACTTTCCGCCGTAGTACGTCAGCCAGTTGAAGGCCTTGAGCTGGTCGACCTTCTTCCACGGTTCCCGTACGCCCATCTCCGTGGCCGGGAACATCACGCTGTGGAAGGGGACGTTGTCCTTCGCCATGAACTCGGTGTAGCGCACGTCGGAGGCGCCCGCCGGCTCGTACCACCACGACTTCCAGTCGCGGTTCTCCTCCGGGGCCGTGTCCGCCCACTCCTTCGTCGCCCCGATGTACTCGACAGGCGCGTCGAACCAGACGTAGAAGACCTTGCCCTCGGCGGCCAGCGTCGGCCAGGTGTCGGCCGGGACCGGCACGCCCCAGTCCAGGTCACGGGTGATCGCACGGTCGTGCAGGCCCTCGGTCAGCCACTTGCGGGCGATGGAGGAGGCGAGCTGCGGCCACTCGTCCGAGACCTGGTCGATCCACGTCTCCACCTCGCCCTGGAGCTTCGACTGCAGGAGGAAGAGGTGCTTCGTCTCCCGGACCTCCAGCTCCGTCGAACCGGAGATCGCCGAGCGGGGGTCGATCAGGTCGGTCGGGTCCAGGACGCGGGTGCAGTTCTCGCACTGGTCGCCGCGGGCCTTGTCGTAGCCGCAGTGGGGGCAGGTGCCCTCGACATAGCGGTCCGGGAGGAAGCGGCCGTCCACCGGGGAGTACACCTGGCGGATCGCGCGCTCCTCGATGAAGCCGTTCTCGTTCAGGCGGCGGGCGAAGTGCTGGGTGATCTCGCGGTTCTGGGGGGACGAGCTGCGGCCGAAGTAGTCGAAGGCCAGCTCGAAGCCGTCGTAGACCGCCTTCTGGGCGTCGTGGGCCTGGGCGCAGAACTCGTCGATCGGGAGGCCCTGCTCCTTCGCCGCCAGTTCGGCCGGGGTGCCGTGCTCGTCCGTCGCGCAGATGTAGAGGACGTCGTGGCCGCGCTGGCGGAGGTACCTGGCGTACACGTCCGCCGGGAGCATGGACCCCACCATGTTGCCCAGGTGCTTGATCCCGTTGATGTACGGAAGGGCGCTGGTGATGAGGTGTCGAGCCATTGCGGGCTGCTCCCGGGTTGTTGCGTGGAGTGACGGTTTCGGTGGGTGACGCTTCGATCGTCGACCGTCTTACGAACCTTGAAATCGTAGCCGACATGGGTGGGCCGCCCGCTCCCCCTTTTATGGGGTGGGAGACGGGCGGCCCGGTGTTGCTGTTCCTGGGTTTTTCCTTGGTGCTCCTGGGTTGTTCCTGTGGGGCTGCGTGGGTCTACGGGCGCCAGTTCGCCAGTACGCCCTCGTAGACCTCCGTGTCCGTGAGCTCGCGCGGGGTCGGGCCCGCGTGGAAGAAGGCGGTGTTGTCCGTCTTCAGCTTGCGGAGGTAGTCGAAGGCCTTGTTGTCCTGCTCGCCGAACGCGACGAACGAGAAGAAGACGCCGGGGTGGTTCTTCGCCGCGTCCGTGAGGGACTGGGTCGCGGGGGTCTTGGCGTCCGGGGCGCCGTCCGTCTGGAAGATCACGAGGGCCGGGGCCGTGGGGGCGTCCGACTTCTCGTGGTGGGTGAGCACTTCCTGTACGGCGGCGTGGTAGCTCGTACGTCCCATGCGGCCGAGGCCGGCGTGGAGTTCGTCGATCTTGTTCTCGTGGTCGGGGAGGGCGAGCTCGCCGGTGCCGTCCAGTTCGGTGGAGAAGAAGACGACGTGGACCGTGGCGGCGGGGTCCAGATGGGCCGCCAGGGCGAGGGTCTGCTCGCCGAGGGCCTGGGCGGAGCCGTCCTTGTAGTACGGGCGCATGCTCGCGGAGCGGTCCAGGACGAGGTAGACCTTGGCCCGGGTGCCGGTGAGGTCGTGCTTTTCGAGGGTGGCGGTGGCCGCGTTGTAGGCGGTGAGGAGACCGGGGGCGTGGTCCTTGACCCGGGCGAGGGTGGTGGCGGAAGCGAGCCGTTCGGACTGGGCTCCACCTTCGTCCGCGTCCGGCTCCGCCGCGAGGGGGGCCGGGGTGGGCTCGACGGCGACCTCGGGTGCCGACCCTGCGGACTCGGCTTCGCCGTCGTCCGCGCCGGTCTTCCCGCCCGCATCGCCCGCACCGCCCGTGACGCCTTCGTCGTCGGCCGCGGGGGCGTCCGCCTGCGCGGCGACGGGCTCGGCCTCGGGGGCGACCTCGGCAACCACGGCCTCGGGTTCGGGCTCGACGACCGGCTCGGGCTCCGGGGTCACGTCGGCGACAACGGGCTCCGGCTCGGGCTCGGCTTCGACGGCGGGCTCGGCCTCGACCTTGGCCGCCGGCTCGGCGTCGACCACGGGCTCGGGCTTGGCTTCCGCCTCAGCCTCAGCCTCCGCCTCCGGTTCCGCCTTCACGACGGGCTCGGGCTTCACCTCGGCCTCGGGCTCGATGACCGGCTCGGGCTCGACCACGGGGTCGGCCTTGGCTTCGACGACGGGCTCGGGTTCGACGACGGGCTCAGGCGCGACGGGCTCGGCCTTGGCCTCCACGACCGGCTCGGGCTCGGGGTCGACGACCGGCTCGGCCTTCGTCTCCGGCTCAGGCTTGGTCTCGGCGACCGGCTCGGCCTCTGCCACCGGCTCGGCTTCGACGACCGGCTCGGCCTCAACGACCGGTTCGGGCTCGATGACCGGCTCGGCCTTGGCCACCGGCTCGGCGACCGGCTCGGCCTCGACGGTCGACGCGGCCTCGACCGTCGGCTCTGCCACCGGCTTGGCCTCTGTCACCGGTTCGGTGGTCTCGGTCTTCTTGACCGGCTCGGCCTTGGTTTCCGGTTCGACCGTCGGAGACGCCTGCTTCGGGACCGTCACATTGTCGAAGGCCGCCGAAACCAGGTCCTCGACCACTGAGGCCTTGGGCTCGGTGGCGGGGGCCGGCACCGAGACCTCCGGCCGAGTCGACTCAGCCGGCTCGGCCGGTGAGCTCGGCTCGGTCGCCGCAGGCGCGGGCTCGGGAGCCGTCTCCTGTCGGGCCGCCGGCACGCTCGGCTCGGCGGCAGGGGTGGCGGCAGCAGCGGCAGCGTCCCCCTTGCGTGACTTTCCGAACGCATTCCGCAGGCGGGTGAGAATGCCCATGTGCGCAACCCTTCGCATGAGTTGGTTCCGTCAATCCCTGGCCAGGACGGACACGTAAGGTTAGCGGCAGGATTTGTAGATCTTGGGCAGGGTCGTTCATGGCCTCCAAGTTAGGTTCCCCTTACCTTCCCTTTGCCTCGACTCCCCTGCGGACGCCGGGGGTTCACCCCGCGTTCACCTCGTGGCTGCGCCCCCGCACGGGCGTGCCCATAGCGTCACGCCGGACACAGACATAGGGGAGGGAACGTGCGCAACCTGCTGCCGTTGATCGGCTCGACCGGCTCACACCCGGGCGGCCGTTCCGAGATGACCTGTCGTTACCGCTGCGGTGACGCCTGCTTTCACCCGGCGCCCAACACCAGCGCCAACGAATACGTCGGCGACGTCATCGCCGGAGCGATCGGCCGCCGTTCCATGATGCGCGCGGCTGCCGCCGTGACCGTCACCGCCGCCGCCGGGGGCGCTGTCGTCGGCGCGGGCGCGACCCCCGCCGCCGCCCAGGCGCCCGAGGGCACGCCCGCCGCCTTCACCGGCGGCAAGGCGGCCCGCGGCCTGCGCTTCACCCCCGTCGCGCCGAACACCGCCGACGCGGTGACCGTCCCGGAGGGCTACGGCCAGAACGTCGTCATCCGCTGGGGCGAGCCCATCCTGCGCGGCGCCCCCGCCTTCGACCCGGACAAGCAGACCGCCAAGGCGCAGGCGGGCCAGTTCGGCTACAACTGCGACTTCCTCGCCCTGCTCCCGCTGCCGGGCGAGCGCGGTCGCCAGCTGCTCGTGGCGAACCACGAGTACACGGACGAAATCCTGATGTTCAAGGGCTACGACCCCGCCAACCCCACCCGCGAGCAGGCGGAGATCGCCTGGGCCGCCCACGGTCTGGGCGTCGTCGTGGTCGAGGAGGACCGCAGGAGCGGCAGGCTCACCGCGGTACCCCGCCACCACCTCAACCGCCGCGTCACCGCGACCACCGAGTTCCGGGTGACCGGTCCGGCGGCCGGCTCGAAGCTCCTGCGGACCTCCGCCGACCCGACCGGCAAGAAGGTCCTCGGCACGCTCAACAACTGCGCCGGCGGCGAGACCCCCTGGGGCACGACGCTGCACGGCGAGGAGAACTTCAACCAGTACTTCGCCAACGCGAGCCGCACGACGGACGCCCGCTACGGCATCGGCACCGGCGCCACCGAGCGCAAGTGGGAGCGTTTCGACAAGCGCTTCGACGTCGCCCAGGAGCCGAACGAGGTGCACCGCTTCGGCTACATCGTCGAGCTGGACCCGTACGACCCCACCTCGACGCCCCGCAAGCGCACCGCGCTCGGCCGGTTCAAGCACGAGGGCGCGACCATCCGCCTCACGGAGGACGGCCGCCCGGTCGCCTACTCCGGTGACGACGAGCGCTTCGACTACATGTACAAGTTCGTCGGCAGCAAGCGGATGCGCCACGGCAACAGCCGCTCCGCCCGCGAGCACAACCTGACCCTCCTCGACGAGGGCACCCTGTACGTCGCCAAGCTCACCGGCGACTCCCCGGCGGCCGAGATCGACGGCACGGGCAAGCTCCCGGCGGACGGCGAGTTCGACGGCGGCGGTACGTGGATCCCGCTGGCCACCGCCACCGCCAAGGGAGCCGTCTCGCACGTCGAGGGCATGACCGCCGAGGAGGTGTACGTCTTCACGCGCCTCGCCGGTGACAAGGTGGGCGCCACGAAGATGGACCGCCCCGAGGACATCCAGCCCTCGCCGCACACCGGCAAGGTCTACGTCGCCCTCACCAACAACACCAACCGCGGTGTCGGCTCCAACGCCAAGGCGGACGAGGCCAACCCGCGCAACGCCAACAAGCACGGGCACGTCCTGGAGCTCACCGAGCGTCGGGGCCGCGCCGACTCCACGAGCTTCGCCTGGTCGCTGTTCCTCGTCGCGGGCGACCCGAAGGACCCGGCCACGTACTTCGCGGGCTTCCCGAAGGACAGGGTCAGCCAGATCTCCTGCCCGGACAACGTGGCCTTCGACCCGCACGGCAACCTGTGGATCTCCACGGACGGCGCCCAGCTCGGCTCCCACGACGGCCTGTTCGGCGTGGCGACGAAGGGCGACCGGCGCGGTGAGCTGAAGCAGTTCCTCACCGTGCCGAAGGGCGCCGAGACCTGCGGCCCCATCGTCCAGGACCGCCGCGTCCTCGTGGCGGTCCAGCACCCGGGCGAGATCACCGGCGCGACCGTCGAGAACCCGGCAAGCGTCTGGCCCGACGGCCCCGGCAAGATCGTCCGCCCGTCGGTGGTGGCGGTCTGGCGCAAGGACGGCCGCGACATCGGCGTTTGATACGAGGGATGGGGGCGCCCTGTCCGAGATAGGGCGCCCCTAGCCCCTAGGGGCGCGGGGCTGTATCAATTTGCGGCTCCGCCGCGTGGGCGCACCCAGCCCCGACCGACCCGCACCTACACACCCACCCGATCCAGCCACCCCCGATACCCGGGCGCCTCCCGGGCAACCTCCGCGTACGCCTCCCACAGCCCGGGAAACACGGAGTCCAACTCCCCCTCCGTACGCGCCGCGAGCAGAAGCCGTACGCCCAGCGGATCCCCCTGAATCCGCCGGACCGCCATCTTCGGCCCGGGCTGGCACGTCGGCTGGCACACCGTGATGACCTCACCGGTCGAGACCAGGGACGCGGCCGTGTGGTAATCCCCGTGCAGCACACGGGGACTGAGCCCCGCCGCCCGCAGCATCCGATGCACCGCGTCCCACTCGCCGTCCACCGTGGGATCGATCATCCAGCGGTCCCCGGCCAGGTCGGAGAGCTGAACCTCCGAGCGGGCGGCCGCCGGATGATCCGCGGGCAGGGAGACGAACTGCGGCTCGCGTTCGACCAGGACGCGCAGGGCCAGCCCCTCCGGCACCCGCAGCGGACAGCCCTCCACCTCGTGCACGTAGGCGACGTCGAGCCGGCCATCGGCGAGCATGCGCAGCAGCGCGTTCGGGGAGACGTCCATCTGCAGGACCGGCTCCCGCTGCCGCGCGCGGAGCCGGCGCAGCCAGCCCGCGAGGGCGCGGCTGGCGGTGGAGCCGATGCGGAGCTGGGGGCCGTCGTCGTCCGTCGCGGCGGCCCGTGCCTCCGCGACGAGGGCGCGCATCTCGGCCACCAGCGGGCGGGCGCGGCCGAGAACGATGCGGCCGAGCGGGGTCGGCCGGCAGCCGGTGCGTTCGCGGAGGAAGAGCGGGCCGCCGAGCTCCTGCTCGATGCGCTTGAGCTGGGTGCTCAACGAGGGCTGGGCCACGCCGAGTTGCCGGGCCGCCCGGTGCAGGCTGCCGGTGTCGGCGATGGCGCACAGTGCGCGGAGGTGCCTCACCTCGAGCTCCATGCGGTGAGCCTAGGACGGTCACACGAGCCGCACCAGACGCACAAACCCCAACCGAAGGGGGCGAGTTGGGTCGGCTGAGCGGCGCTAAATGATCAGTAGGCGACTGTTGGTGATCATTCCTGACCGGGTGATAGCCGCGTCCTATCTCCGATTGCCATCATCACAGCCGTCCCACAGACGCAGACACTCACCGATGACGACTTCACCCCCCACTCAAGGAGTCATCGATGCGACTGTCCACCCGTCTGTCCACACCCGTTCTCTCGGCCGCGGTCGGGCTCGGTCTCACGGCCGCCGTGCTCGGGGCCGTACCGGCCTCCGCGGCGCCCGCGCCCGTCGCCCCGGCCGCCCCCTTCGCGGGTTACGACGGTTCCGGCGAGGAGGCCAAGGCCAACAAGGCGTTCTTCGACGCGGTCCTGAAGTCCGTGGCCGAGAAGCGCGCCGCGAACCCGAAGGCCGCCGCCGTCACCGTCGTCTACAACGCGTCCTCCGCGCCCTCCTTCAGCGCCGAGATAGCCCGCAGCACCCAGATCTGGAACGGCTCCGTCTCGAACGTGAAGCTCCAGTCGGGCTCCAACGCCGACTTCACGTACCGCGAGGGCAACGACTCCCGCGGTTCGTACGCCTCGACGGACGGGCACGGCAGCGGCTACATCTTCCTCGACTACGCGCAGAACGAGCGGTACGACTCCACGCGCGTGACCGCCCACGAGACCGGGCACGTGCTCGGGCTGCCCGACCACTACAGCGGGCCGTGCAGCGAGCTGATGTCCGGCGGCGGGCCCGGTACGTCCTGCACGAACGCGAACCCGAACGCGGCCGAGCGGGCCCGTGTCGACCAGCTGTGGGTCAACGGCCTCGCGAAGGCACTGGCGAAGGTGAACCAGGACCGGTAGGTCCTCCCTGGATGCACCACCCCACCCCCCACTGACGTGGGCCGTCCCTCCTGCACAGGGGCGGCCCGCGTCGCCTTTCCTCCCCTGCCTCTACGTGCTTTCGAAGAGGGTCAGGTCCACGACCAGCGCCCGGTGGTCCGTGTTTCCGAGGTCCAGGAAGCGGGCCCTGTTCGCCGAGAAGTCCCGGGACACGAGGACGTGGTCGATCTGGGCGCCGAGGGGCGGTGCCGTTCTGGCCGGCCAGGTCGGTGTACGGGCGTCGCCGGTGAGGCGGGCGGCGTCCCCGAAGCCGGCGTCCAGGATCCGGCGGAAGGCCGCGTGGTCCTGGGAGGCGTTGAAGTCGCCCGCGAGGACGGTGGGCCGGGCGCGGTTCGCGGCCGCGTAGTCGCGGAGGCCGGACAGTTCCTCGCGCCAGGTGGACAGGTGCGTCGGCAGCGGGGGCATGGGATGGGCCAGCTGGAGCCGGATCTCGTGGCCCTTCACATCGGCCGTGGCACCGGGCATGCCCATCGTCGCGGGGATGCCCGCGGCCGGCTTCAGCGGATGGCGGCTGAGGATGACCGAACCGTCGGAGCCCGCGCCCTCGACCGCCTGCCGATAGGGATAGGACCCCTTGCCCACGGCACCGCTACCGGCGTCCTCCCCGTTCTCTCCGCCTTCCTTGTCCCCGTTGTTCCCCTTGTTCCCCGTGTCCTTGTCCCTGCCGAAGGCCTGCTCCAGCTTCTCCTCGCACCCGTACTCGCATTCCTGGACGAAGACGAGGTCGGGGCGCTGGTCCTTGACCGCGTCGATCAGTTCGTCCGTGGCCTGGCCGAACTCGACGTTCGAGGTGAGTACGCGGAGTTCGGCGACCGGGGCGCCCTTGGGCTGCGAGCTCTTTCCGTACGGCTCGATGTACCAGGCGAGCGCGGCGAGCACGGCCACGCTCCAGACGAGGCCGAGGCGCCAGCGGGTGAGGGCGGCGAAGAGGAGGGCGACGGTGGTCGGGGCGAGGAGCCAGGGCAGGAACGCGAGCAGTTGGGGTACGGGAGTGATGCCGTCGGTGTCCGCGATGCGGCACCCGACGACTGTGCTCACACCGGCGAGCAGGAGCGCGGCGAACCAGGCGCCGGCCCGGGTGCCGCCGTGGCGGCTCACCGGGGCGTCGTCGGTCCACTCGTCCGCCTCAGCCGTTGCGCCGCGCAAATTTGCCCCCTTCCGTTTGCTGGATCCTCTCTCAAAGACGGGGGACGAGGGGGGACGGTTGAGGACTGCTGCCGGGTGCGGGTGCGTCGTGGCTGGTCGCGACCCCCACGCACCCGCGCTCAAAGACGACGCAGAAGCGCGGCCACGGCCGCGTTGAACTGCTCCGGCTGCTCAAGGTTCGGCATGTGGGCCGCTCGTGGGACGACCTGGAGCGCGGAGCCCGGGATCGCCGCGTGCATCGACCGGGCGTCCGACACCGGCGTGTACTCGTCGTCCTCGCCGACCACCACCAGGGTCGGAACGGTGACGCGGGTCAGCAGTTCGCGATAGTCGGGGCGCTCCGCCCGCCCCCGCAGGGCCGCCGCGGCGCCCTCGGGGGACGTGGACGTCATCATGCGGTGCACGTGGGCCGCCACGTCCGGGTGGGCGTACGGGGCGACCATCCTGTGCAGAACCTCGTCGGCGTACGGGCGCATGCCCTCGCGGAGGAGGCGGTCGGCCATGTCGTTGCGGGACTTCCTGCCGGCCGGGGTCTCGGCCGCCGGGAACATGTCCGCCAGGACCAGCGCCCGCACGCGCTCGGGGAACTGCCGATAGCACTCCATGACGATCTGGCCGCCCATGGAGAGCCCGGCCAGCGCGAACTCGCGTACGCCCAGGTCGTCGAGGAGGGCCGCGATGTCCTCGGCGAAGGTGGCGAGCGGGGTCACCCCGGGCACCACCGGGGACCTGCCGTAACCGCGCAGGTCGGGGGCGATCACCCGGCGGTCCTGGGAGAAGGCGGCCACCTGCGGGGCCCACATGGTGCGGTCGAAGGGGTGGCCGTGGATCAGGACAAGGGGCACGGAGGTTGAGGCATGCGCGCCTTTGTCCTCGTACAGGAGGAAGGGAGCCATGTTCAGGACCATAGATTCTGGGAACTCCTCGGTGCAATAAGATCTTTGCCCTCGGTGCAATCCAGAAAGGGGTGGGCGTGGAGGACTATCGGCGTATCGCCGACCGGCTGGCCGAGGAGATCCTCACGGGGCGGCTGAAGGCCGGCGAACGGCTGCCGCCGCAGCGGGTGTTCGCCCGGCGGCGGCGCATCGCGGGGTCCACCGCCGGGCGCGTGTACGGGGAGTTGGTGCGGCGGGGCCTGGTCGTCGGGGAGGTCGGGCGCGGCACCTTCGTACGGGCGGCACCGGTGCCGTCGGGGCGGGCCCTCGCCGAGCCGGCGACCACGGCGGCGGTCAACCTGGAGCTCAACTACCCATCCGTGGAAGGGCAGTCGGAGCTGCTGGCCGGCGGACTCGTGCCGCTGCTGCGGGCCGATGTGCTGGAGGAGGTGACCCGTCCCGTGCCCGCCACCGGGACCGCCGCCGCGCGCGAGGCCGTCGCCGGGCTGCTGGCCGGATCGGGGTGGCGGCCCCACCCGGAGCAGCTCCTCTTCGCCGGGAACGCGCGGCAGGCCATCGCGGGCGCGCTCGCCTCGCTGGTACGGCCCGGCGGGCGCGTGGGGGTGGAAGCACTGACGTATCCGCTGGTCAAGGAGATCGCGGCGCGGATCGGGTGCGTGCTCGTACCGCTGGAGACGGACGGGGAAGGGCTGCTGCCCGGGGCCGTCGCCGCCGCGCACCACTCCGCGCCGCTCTCCGCCCTGTACGTCCAGCCGACCCTGCACAATCCCACCTCGGCGACGATGGGGGACGCGCGCAAGCGTGAACTCGCCGAGGTGGTGCGGGAGTTGGGGCTGCCGGTGGTGGAGGACCGGATCTGGTCGTTCCTCCACGAGGAGGGCGTGCCGTTCGCCGCGTACGCCCCCGAGCGCGTCCATGTCGTCGACGGGCTGTCCAAGCGGGTCGCGCCCGGGCTGACCGTCGGCTTCCTCGTCGTGCCCGAGGGCCGTGTCGAGGCGGCGGCGGAGGCGCTGCGGTCGGGCGGGTGGACGGCGGGACGGTTCGCGCTGGAGGCGGGGACGCGGTGGATCCAGGACGGGGTGGTGGACCGGCTCGTCGCCGACCGGCGGGCGGACGCCGCCCGGCGGCAGCGGGTCGTCGCGGAACTGCTCGACGGCTTCGCCGTACGCGCCGATCCGGCCGCGTACTACGCCTGGTGGGAGCTGCCGTCGCCGTGGCGCGCGGACACCTTCGCGGCGGCCGCGGCGGCGCGCGGGATCGCGGTGACGCCGGGGTCCGCCTTCGCGGTGGGGGCGCAGGGGGCGCCGGACGCCGTCAGGCTCGGGCTCGCGTCGGTTCCGGTGCCGGTGCTGGGGCAGGCGCTGCGGACACTGCGCGACGTCGCGCGTGGTGGTCCATGAGCCAGGTCGCGGCGGCGACGGTGAGGCCGAGGGCCAGGATGAACCAGGTGGCCGTGCGAAGGGTCGAGGTCAGCGCGTCGTAGACCGTGCCCGCCGCCGCCCGCGAGACATGGGTGGGGAGGTCGGAGAGCGTCAGGGCGCGGCCGATGACCGTGGCCAGCGCCAGCAGGGCGGCGCCCAGGGCCATGCCCAGTGCCGTGGCCGTGACGGCCTGGCGGCGGCGTACGGCCAGCAGGATGCCGCCGACCGCCAGGGCGACCGCCGCGAGAGGGAGCCAGAAGCCCGCGATCTCCAGCACGTGGAACCCCTTCCGGAGCGTGCTCAGCTCCTGGGCCTCAAGGACCGTGACCTCGGTGTGCTCGATCGGGATGCGGCTCGCCAACGGCACCCGGTCGTAGGAGAGCTGGGACTTCAGCTGCTGGGTGACGGGTGCCAGGTCGAGCGTGACGGCACCCTCGCTGCCGCTGCGCAGGGCCCGCAGGACGGCGTCGTGCGCGGCCCGGTTCGCCGTGTTCCAGGCCGCGCGGAAGGCCTCTGTACCGGTGAAGGACCGCACCGCCCTGCGCACGTACGCGCGGACCTCGCCCTCCAGCGGTCCGACCTCGATCTGGTTCATGACCCCGTCGGCGACCGAGTCGGCGATCGCGCTCTGTACGTCGGGGCCGGCGGCCAGCGGCGCCATCGTGTCGACGTACCGTCCGGTGTCGCCGATCTCGTACTTCGCCCATGCCGAAAGCCCGCCCAGCGGCACGAGGACGCAGGCGAGCACGATCAGCAGCGCCGAGAGGACTTTCCGCACCTCTCAAGGAAGAACCCCGGCCGTGCCCTCCGCCATCGGGGCAGGGCCGGGGTGACTGCATCCGGGCCTGGATTGCGTTCTTCCGGGGGACATCGGGCCGTTGCTTCGAGTCTCAGCGACTCTCAGTATTCCGGGCGTTTCCGCCCGGAAGGTTCGTGACGGTGTCACCAGAGCGCGAGTTGCTCGCGCCTGGTGTCCTGTCGACGATCTCTCGTTTCCGTCCCCTGGCGGGTGTTGCGCCAGCCGCCCGCGTGCCTGTCCCCTTGCGGGTTCGGGCGGTGCGGGTCTTCTGCTTGGCTCCACGAGGCTTCGGCACCACCACAAGGGTGGGGCCCGGGTCTCCGGCCACTCCGATACCCGTTTCACGGTTGGCCGCCGCGAGGGCGGCCAGGTTGTGGCCTGCGTTCGCGTCCCGGTCCAGGACGAATCCGCAGGCGTCGCACTCGAAGACACGCACGCCGAGGGGCAGCTTGGCTTTCACCACACCGCAGCGGGAGCAGGTCTTCGAGGAGGGCATCCAGCGGTCGGCGACGATCAGACGTCCACCGTGGCGCTGGGTCTTGTAGGTGAGCTGGCGTCGCAGTTCCCCGAACGCCGCGTCGGAGATACGGCGGGACAGACGCCGGTTGCGGACCATGCCTTTGATGTTGAGGTCCTCGACCACGACGGTGCCGTACTCGGCAGGGATACGTGCGGTGGCCTGGTGGAGATGGTTCTCCCGCAGGTTCGCCACCCGGTGGTGCACCCGGTTGCGGACCGCGTTGGCTTTCTCCCAGCGGCGGGACGGGGCCTGTCCGGTGCGCCGGTCCGGGCCGCGTCGGCGGGAAGCGGTCCGCGATGCCTTCCGGAGCTGCGTGAGGGCCTGGTCGTAGTGCTTGGGGTTCGCAACCTCGCGGACTTCACCGGCCGAGTCCGCCATGACCAGGAGAGTCTTCACACCGAGGTCGATCCCGACCGCCGTGCCGGGCCGGGTGGCAGGGACGATAATGTGGCGTTCCTCGGTCTGCAGGACCGCGAACCAGCGGCCCCGATCGAACCGCACCGTCACCGACAGAATCCGCATCCCGCCTTCGGCGATCGCGTCCACGAGAGGCTGGGCGTCCTCGTGGAGGCGGATCCGGCCGAGGCGGGGCAGGACGATATGCCGCCGGTCGTCGAGGCGGATGGTGCCGGTGGTGAACTTGCACGCCGGACGGGCCTTTCGCTTCGACTTGAAACGGGGCCTGCCCATCCGGGCGCCCTTGCGCTCGCCGCGCCGGGACTTGGCGTAGTTGTCGAACGCGGCGGCAGCGTTCGCGAGGCCGGTGTTGTAGGCCTCCTTCGAGTTCTCCGCCCACCACTGCCGCAGGAACGGGTCGGTGTGTTTGGCCTCGTTGAACGCCTTCCGCAACGACGGCAGTGACCACGACCGCCACGGAACCCGTTCTGCTTCGGGGATGCCGTAGGTTTCCTCAGCCGCGCGCTGCGACCAACTCGCCAGGACATGCCGCACCGCCCAGTTGTAGGCGACCCGCGCCGCCCCGCAGTGCGAGGCCAGAGCCTGCAGTGCGGACGCGCCCGGATCAAGGGCGAGTCTGTGGCCCACTACGTGGAAGCCGGGCCGCGCCTCGAACCCCCGGCGCTTCCTCTTCTTCCCGCTCCCGGCAGGCTCCGCCCCGCTCACCCGGTCGTCTCCGCCGCCGGGGCGGTGGCCTCAGCGACAGCGCGGGCAGCACGGTCCTTCGCAGCCCGCTGCCCGTACAGTCGGGCACACATCGAGGTGAGGACTTCGGTGATGTCCCAGACCAGGTCGCTGGTCGTCTCCTGCGGATCGAGCACCACCAGGCGCCGGCCGGAAGCCGACAACGCCGATTCCAGATGCTCGACGCCGAAGCGGGCTAGCCGGTCGCGATGCTCCACGACGATGACGGCAACGGCCGGGTCCGACAGGACACGGTGCAGCTTCCGCCGCTCCCCGTTCAGTCCCGACCCGACCTCGGTCACAACCTCGGCAACGGCGAGCCCCAGCCCGCCTGCTCCCTGGACGACACGGGAGACCTGCCGGTCAAGATCCGCCTTCTGGTCGCCGGACGAAACGCGGCAATACGCCACCGTCCGCCCGACAATCCCGGGAGAGGACTCTTCCACCAGCCACATACCGGACGGCGTCTGCACGACAGGGACCGGCATACGGCCCTCCTTCGCCCAGGTCCACGCGGTCTGGTAGTGCACGCCGTTGCGTGCCGCCCACTCGGAAAGCTTCACACCAACAGGATAAAGACTGATGAAGGCAGATAACTACTGATAAGAAATACGACTGTTGTTCACCCCCTGGGACGGCGTGTGGTGGTGTCCCGCGCTACTTGCGGTTGTAGAGCCGCATCGTCACCGGGCCGAAGACCGCGACGAACAGTCCGGCCCAGCCCAGCGACCACGCGATCTCCGCGGCCGGCCAGGAGCCGTCCATCAGGCCGCGCACCGCCGAGGACAGATGCGTGATCGGGTTGTTGTTGACGAAGGCCTGCAGCCAGCCCGGCATCGTCTCGGGGCGGACGAAGATGTCGCTCAGGAAGGTCAGCGGGAACAGGATCATCATGCTGACGCCCATCACCGACTTCTCCGTGCGCAGCAGCAGGCCGAACATGGTCCACACCCAGGAGAAGGCGAAGGAGAAGATGATCAGGAGGAGCACCCCGCCGAGCACTCCCTGCACGCCGCCGTCCGGGCGGAAGCCCATGATCAGGCCCACCGACAGCATCACGACCGACGCCATCGCGTAGCGCAGGGCGTCCCCGAGCAGATAGCCGACCAGCGTCGACGGACGCCAGATGGGCAGCGAGCGGAAGCGGTCGAAGACACCCTTCTCGATGTCGATGTTGACCGCGAGGCCCGTGTACATCGTGATCATCGTGACGGACATGACGAGGATGCCGGGCAGCAGGTACTGGATGTACTCGCGCGGGGAGCCCGCCAGGGCGCCGCCGAACAGATACGTGTACATCAGCACCAGCATGATCGGGAACGCCGTCACGTCGAA
The DNA here is from genome assembly GCF_044334695.1 of Streptomyces sp. NPDC020747. Taxonomy (NCBI): domain Bacteria; kingdom Bacillati; phylum Actinomycetota; class Actinomycetes; order Kitasatosporales; family Streptomycetaceae; genus Streptomyces; species Streptomyces sp. NPDC020747. The sequence continues at coordinate 430,428 of NZ_JBIRTJ010000003.1, forward strand.
GAGCTGCTCGGGCACGTGCTTGATCTTGAGCATCGCCCGCCAGCCGAAGGTGAGGGATGTCCGGATCGCGTTCGGCCGCGGCGGGCGCTCGGTGGCGACGAGCAGCGCGGCCAGGCTCTCGGTACTGACCGGCGCGAGGTCGGCGGTGTCTGTGCCGTTGGTGGGCTTGGTCGCGGTGCTCATGCCGTGGCCTCTTTCGTCTGCTGCTGTGTCTGCTTCGTCGGCGGCTGGGGTGAGGTCTCCGCGTGGTCGGACTTGCCGGTGAGGGCGAGGAACACCTCGTCCAGGCTCGGCTGGCCCAGGGAGAAGTTGTCGACGGTGATGCCCGCGTGGGCCAGCTCGGCGAGGGCGCGGGACGCCTTCTCCGCGGCCCCGGCCCCGTTCGACGAACCGTTTCCGACCCGGGCCGTCAGCGCCACCGGGTCCGGCTCCAGCTGGATGTCCGCGTCGAGGGCCTGCCTCAGCAGCCGCTCGGCGTCCGGCCGCTGGTGCGCGTCCCGCAGCCGTACGTGCACGGCTCCCGCGCCGACCGATGCCTTCAGCTCGCCCTTGGTGCCCTCGGCGATGACCTTGCCCTTGTCGATGACGGCGATCCGGGCCGCCAACTGGTCGGCCTCGTCCAGGTACTGGGTGGTGAGCAGGACCGTGGTCCCCTGGGCGACGACCGCCCGCACGATCTCCCACACCTGGTTGCGGCTGCGCGGGTCGAGGCCCGTCGTCGGCTCGTCAAGGAACAGCAGGTCGGGGGTGTTGAGGATGGACGCGGCGATGTCGATACGGCGCCGCATGCCGCCCGAGTAGTTCTTCACCTGGCGGGCCGCCGCCTCCGACAGACCGAAGGCGTCGAGGAGCTGGGCCGCGCGGTCGTACGAGGCCTTCTTGCTGTGGCCCGTCAGCCGGGCCAGCAGCACGAGGTTCTCCGTGCCGGTCAGATCCTCGTCGACCGAGGCGTACTGCCCGGTGAGGCTCACCCTGGTCCGTACGGCGTCCGCCTCCCGTACGACGTCGTGGCCGAAGACGTGGGCCTCGCCGCCGTCGGGGCGCAGCAGGGTCGCCAGCATGCGCACGGTCGTCGTCTTGCCTGCTCCGTTCGGACCGAGCAGGCCGTACACCGTGCCGGCCTCGATACGCAGGTCCACGCCGTCGACGGCGCGGTTGTCGCCGAAGGTCTTCACCAGACCCGCCGTCTCGATGGCCGGCCCGGCCCACTGGTCGGTGCGGTTCTTGCTGGTCATGTCGGTCCGCCCATCCGCGTCGTTCTCTCGGGTCGCTCTTGGTGTCGGGTCGCTCTTGGTGTTTCGAGGTCCTTCTTCGAGGTCTTCGAGTGCGCTCGCGCCGCTTCCGTAGCTCTCAGGGTGCGTCCGCGGGGCTCGAAGGGCATCGGTCGGGCGACGCAGTCCTCGATCGGTCTTGAGATGCAGACCCCGCGACGCACGAAAACTCATCGGCGCGGAGGCAGGAGATTTTCACGCGGTACGCGGGCGACGGATCCGGGCGGGTCCCCGTGGTCTCCGTGCTCGGTCTCCGCGGTCCTCCCTGGGCTCCGGTGGAGGGTTCACCCGAACGGGTGTTACCTGGTTCTGGGGACGGAGGGGGAGAAGGAGGCCGATCCATGGGCATCACTCCGGCCCTGAGGACCCTTGCGACCGCCCTGGTGGGCGGCGGTGTGCGGACGGTGGCCGCCGCCGGTACGGCGACGGCGGGCAGTTCGATTCCCGGCGGTTCGTCGGCGGGCGACTCGTTCGTGGACATCGGCGGGGCGGGGATGCCGCGGCGCTCCGGCCCCCGCGAGAGCCGGAGCCTCTCCGGCTCCTTGGACACCTCGGACTCGGGCTGGGAGTGGGTGCCCGGCAGGCGGTGAGTCCGAGGAGAACGGGTGGCCCGGGACGGGGAGATGTGGGTGAGGCCCGGGCCACCCGCACACGTACAGCGGCCTGTGCCCGACTGGCACAGACCGCTGTACGTCGTGTTCGTCGTGCGCCGGTTCAGTCCTCCGTCGTGTAGTAGCGGTAGAACACCACCGCGAACACGGCCGCGGCGATCACGAGGGAGTGGCCCGCGGACTTGAGGATGCTGGCGTCCGTGAGGCTGTAGAGGAAGCCGAACGCGATGCCCGCGAACACCGCCCACGCGAGAGCCCGGGCCTCCCGGGGAAGGCGTGGGGCGACGGTGTGGATGCCATGGGCGACCGCGGCGAACACGACCGCCGAGACCACGCCCAGGAGGACGTTCCAGCCGGTGATCGGGCCCGAGTGCCGATCGATGCCGGACGTCCAGAAGCCGTAGACGATGCCGCCGAGCGCCGGGATCGCGAGTTTCGCGGAGAGCGCCATTCCTGTGGCGGTGGGTGTGCGACGTGGTGCGGGTGCCGCGTGAGTCATCGGGCACTCCTCTCTTTCGCCCCTGCCTTCCAGAGCACACCTGGGCGACGCCCGTGGCAAGTCGTGTGCCATGTGCGGGTGCGCGGGGGCTGGTCGCGCGGTTCCGGGCGCCCCTGAAAGCGGGGCCGCATACCCGTTCCACCCATTCCTCTGCCGCATGGCTCCCATGCGATCCAGTCGCTGGTGGAATGTGCCGCCTCGCCCTAGCGTCGACGGGGCGGCCGTGCACGGGCCGCTCCGATCACCGCGGGGGGTCTGACTTCCCCATGCCGGACGAGGGGAAGTGCCGTGTCCCGAAGGACGCAGCAGCTCAGACGGACGACGAGTACGCGGGGGCACGACGGTGACCGCCCGAGCCCGCCCGCTCGCCGCCCCGACCGCCAGGACCCGACGACGAACCGGCCAGGGCGTGTCCGCGTACCGCTGCTGCTCACGGTCGTCACGGCTGTGCTGCTCAGCGCCTGCGCGGGAGCCGACTCCGACCCGGCCGAGGGCGGCGCCACACCGGCCGCACGACCGACCCCGACGGCGACCTCGTCTCCGACCCCGCCCCCGTCTCCGGCCGCAGCGCCCACACCGACCACCGCCGCCGAGATCGCCGAGGCCGTCGACGACTGGTACGTGTACGGAGGCGAGACGGCGATGGTCAGCTTGACCAAGGAAGCGGTGAAGGCTCAAGCGGGCCGCCCCAGTGCCGAAACGAACGTGGTGACACTGGACTTCGGCGGTCTCATGGTGGCGCTCGACACGGCCCGGGTGTTCGGTTCCCTCCCCGACCCCTGGACCCGGACGGCCTGGTCGGCCGCCATCGAGCACCTTGACCAGGGCGCGCGCGAGGTCCTCGATTCGGCGCCGGAGGACAGCCTGATCCAGTCGCCCGCGGAGGCCGGACAGGCGCTGCGGGGGTGGCACACGTTCGACAAGAGCCTCAAGGCCGCCCAGGCGCGACTCCACCGCGTCTTCGGCCTGCAGCCGTCTCCGGACCCGTGGGCAGCGACGAGTTAGCACCCGCACCCGCACCCGCACCCAAAAACGAGCCGGCGGCGGCCAAGTAGGACAGTCGGCGTGCGCCGGGCGCGCGGGCGTGCTTCGCTGGGCGGGTGAGCGGCGCGGATCCGGGCAGCCGCGCCCGGCGGCAGCAGCTTCTCCGGGTACGCGGCCTCAGTGTGGCCTGGGTACCACCCCTGCTCCTGCTCGTGGCCATCGCGGTGGTCGACTGGAACACCTCGGGCGAGTTCCGGGTCATCTCCTGGATCGTCCTCGTCCCCGGCATCGCCGCGGCGATCTGCGGCGTCCGGGGAACGGCCGCCTTCGCCGTGCTCGCGCTCTTCACCTACATCGAGGTCGACGCCTCCTGGCCGCACCAGGACCAGACCGGCCTGCCGGACTTCATCCTGGTCGCCGTGGGCGGTGCCCTGGCGACCCTGGCATGTGCCGTACGGGTCCGGGAGGAGCGGCGGATGCTGCACATGCGGGACGTGGCCGAAACGACCCGCCGTACCGTGCTGCGCCCCCTCCCCACCCCGTGGGGCGGGCTCGACCACGCGGCCGTGTACCTCGCCGCCGACAGCGAGGCCCGCGTCGGCGGCGACTTCTACGACATCCAGCCCGGCCCGTACGGCACCCGGGTCCTCCTCGGGGACGTCCAGGGCAAGGGCCTGCCCGCGGTCGCGGCGGCCGCCGCCCTGCTGGGCACGTTCCGCGAGTCCGCGTACCACGAGGCGTCCCTGACCGTCGTCGCCGAACGGCTGGAGGTACGGATGGGCCGTCACCGCCAGTACGTCACGGACCTCGGCGAGGACCTGGACGGCGACCCGGCGCGGGGCGTGGAGCGCTTCGCGACCGCGGTCCTCGTCGCCTTCCCGCCCCCGGGCTCTCCCGCGGGCCACGTCGAGGTCGTCAACTTCGGCCACGAACCCCCGCTGGTGGCGGGCCCGCGCGGCGTACGCGTCCTGCCGCCCGGCGACGGCCTGCCGCTCGGTCTCTCCGGGCTGGTGGGGTCCGGCGCGGGTGTCCCGCCCGTCCGCAGGGTCCCCCTGGCCGCCGACGAGACCCTCCTCCTCGTCACCGACGGTGTGACGGAGGCCCGGGACGCCGACGGCGTCTTCTTCCCCCTCCACGAACGCGTGACCCTCGCCGTCTCCACCGACCCCACGACCGCCCACCCCCACCGCCTCGTGGAACTGGTCCGCGAAGGCACCCTCCACCACACGGCCCACGTGGCGGACGACACGACGATCTTCGCGGTACGGCCGGTCCCGTAGGGGGCGCGGGGCTGTGACATCGGGCGGCTCCGCCGCGTGGGCACGACAAGCTCTCACTCACCCACAGAGGCCGAACAAACCGCCACCACCCACCCCCTATCACCCCCACCCCAACACCCTTTGCACCCGCACCGGTTACCGTGCTGACCGTGGTGATCCAAGGGCAGGAGACAACGGCGATGCCAGGAACCGTATTGCTGCTCGCGGCGTCGCCGACGGGCAGGGGCTGCCTCGTGGACGCCGCGTCCGTACTTCCCGTACTCGCCGCCGTCGCCCCCTCCGTGCTCTCCGGCACGGACACGGCGAACGTCGTCGAACTGGCCGACCCCCTGGAACCGCAGGCCGTCCTCACCCGTCTGCGCGCCGCCGCGACGGCCCCCGGACCGTTCACGGTCTTCCTCACCGGCCAGCTCCAACTCGACCGCCGCCAACGGCTTCCGCACCTCGCGCTGGCCCGTACGACCGCCGCGACCGTCCGCTACACCGGCTTCCCGTGGCACTGGATCCGCGAGGAGATCCGGCTGCGCGCACCGGGCAGCACGGCGGTCGTCGTCGACCTGCACGCGGACGCGGAGACCTGGCAGCACCTGGCCACCCAGCCGCTCACCGTGGGGCCGGGCGCCCTGCTGTACGGCCGGATCGCCCCGCCTCCCCCGCGACGGGCGGTGGCGTCGCCCACGTACATGAAGTCCGTGGCCACGATCCTGCGCAGCGGTCACCGTCCCCCGCTCGCGCACCTCCACCAGCAGGCGCTGACACGGTCGTCGGGGGAGGACCCGGAGGCGGCCCGCCGGGACATCGTGCTGGCGGTCGACCCCACGCAGCCCACGCCGCCCATGCAGCCGCCCATGCGGCCCGTCCCTGGGTTCCGGCCCGCGCCCCCTCCCGCATCCGCGCCCGTCCCGGTGTTCGTACCGGCCCCCGCCTCCCCCGCGACTCCTCCGCCCCCGCCCTCCGACCCCCACGCCGAGATCACCGCCGCCGTCGAGAGCGGGAGGCACGCCGAGGCCGCGGAGCTGGCCGGGCGGCAGGAGCGGGAAGCGCTGGGCGCGCACGGGCCCGGGGCCGACGAGGTCGTGCACTGGATGGAGGTACGGGCGGATCTGGCCATGTTCGCGGGGGACGCGGAGCTCAGCTGCCGGATCTGGCTGGCCGTGGCCGACGTACGGCTGACCGCCGGGCAGGAGCCGCGCGCCCCCGGTGTCGAGGCGGCCGTGGACCGGGCGCATCACCAGTGGGGCCGGATCGACGACTCCGCGCGGGCCCGTGAGCTAGGGCCCGCCCTGGCCGACCTGCGCCTGCGCGTGCCGGGGCGCCGGCAGGGGGCACTGGACGACGTCCAACGGCACCTCAGCCGGCTTCAGGCACAGGTGTAACACCTGCCACCGGTGCTACCGGTGTCACCGGTCCTACTGGGCAAAGCACCGGGGCCGGTTCACCGAGGGGACAGCATCTCCAGGGCCCCCGACACCAGCGTCCGTACGCCAGGACCGACCGTCGCCAGGTCGGGGGCGAAGTGCGGGCTGTGGTTGCTGGGCACGGCCGAGAGCTGTTCCATCAGGTTGCCGCCGGCCGCGCTCCCCGCGGCGTCCCACACCTCGGCGGGCGTGCTCGTCACGAACCAGTACGCGTACGGGAGTCCGCCGTCGGCGAGGAGCGGGAAGTCCTCGCTGCCCATGACGGGCCCGAAGTCGAGGACCGCGCCCGCGCCGAACACCTCGCCGTGCACGGCGGCCACCCGGCGGTCGGTGTCGGCGTCGTTCACGGTCATCGGGAAGCTGCCGCCGACCGTCACGGTGGGCTCGCGCGGGCAGCCCGCCGCCGCGCACTCGCCCGCCGCGATCCGCCGGACCGCGGCCAGCATCCGCTCCCGCACCTCGGCGGACTGCGTACGGAGGTTGAGGGCGATGTGGGCCTCGGACGGGATGATGTTGTGGCGCGTGCCCGCCTCGATCCGGCCGACCGTGAGCACGGCGGGATCGCGGGCGGCTGTCTCCCGCGAGACGACCGTCTGGAGCCTCGTCACGATGTACGCGGCCGTCACCACCGGGTCCACGGTCGCCTCGGGCCGCGAGCCGTGCCCGCCCACCCCGTGCACGACGATGTCGACGTCCGTCGAGGCCGACATGATCAGCCCGGGCGAGTGCGCGTACAGCCCGGCGGGACCGGGGGCCGCGTGCTGGGCGAGCAGGACGTCGGGGCGCGGAAAGCGTTCGTACAGGCCGTCGTTCACCATCGCGGCGGCGCCCTCGCCGGTCTCCTCGGCGGGCTGGCCGACGACCAGCAGCGTGCCGTTCCAGGTGTCGCGCCCGGCGGCGAGCGCGTCGGCGGCGCCGGTGAGCCAGGTGACGTGCAGATCGTGACCGCAGGCGTGCATGACCCCGGGCACCCGGGACGAGTACGGCAGTCCGGTCTCCTCGGCGACCGGCAGCGCGTCCATGTCACCGCGCAGCAGGACGGTCGGCCCGTCGCCGTTGCGCAGCATCCCGACGACTCCGGTGCCGCCGACACCGTCCACGGTCTCGTACCCGGCCGCCCGCAGCCGCCCGGCGAGCACCCCGGCCGTGCGGTGCTCTCTCTTCGACAGCTCGGGATTGCGGTGCAGGTCCCGGTAGAGGTCCTCCAGAGCGGGGACCGGGAGGCCGGCGGTGAGATCCAGCGCGGTGCGTGCGGCGGGAGAGGTCACCGGGTCAGGGTAAGTCCGTACGCCGTCGTGTGGGCGTGACGTGTTTCTTCAAGACCGTCGTGTGCGGGCGCTCCTAGACTCCGGCCATGGATGAGATCGAGCTGCTTTCGGGTGTTCTGTCCAAGACCGGTGACCTCGTCGAGGGTGTCGGGTCCGGGCGGCTGGGTGCTGCGACGCCCTGTGAGGACTATGACGTCGAGAGGCTGGTCGATCATCTCGTCGGCTGGCTGCTGCTGTTCGAAGCCCGCTGTCACGGCCGCGAGTTCGACGCCGACCCCGCGCGGTACCGGTCGGGGCCGGACCCCGCCGGTGAGTTCCGGGCCGCGGCGGCCGGGCTGGTCGCCGGGTGGGAGAAGTACGGCTTCGACCGCGAGGTGGGCGTGACCGGCGACGGCAAGCTGCCCGCCGCCATGGTGCTCAACATGACGCTCATGGAGTACACGGTCCACGGCTGGGACCTGGCGGTGGCCACCGGGCAGCCGGTCCCCTTCACGGAGAAGGAGGCGGCCGAGATCCTGGCCCGCGCCGAGGTCACCCTCCCGCCCCAGTACCGGGGCGAGGGCATGCCCTTCGGCGACATCGTCCCGGTGGCGGAGGACGCCCCGGCCGCGGACCGCCTGGCGGGTTTCCTGGGCCGGGACCCGGCGGCCTGGACCCGGTAGAGGGGCGCCGGGCTGTGCGGGGCGGTTCAGGTGCTCGTCAGAGCGGCGGGTGCGCCGGCGCCGGACCCAGTGTCGTGGTGCCCGGGGCGGTCCGGTGCCCCAGCCCCGTGCGGTACGCGTCCAGCGCCGCGTCGATCCGCCCCGTACGCCGCAGCAGATCCCCCAGCAGCCGGCACAGGTCGGCCAAGTCGCCTGCGGCGCCCGCCCGTTCGAGGAGGCTGAGCGCGCGCACGTAGTGCTCCTCGGCGGTCTCCGTGTCCCGGGTGTCCTCCGCGATGATGCCGAGCAGCCGGTGCGCCGCCGCGGAGTGGACGGCCCCGCGCTCCGAACTCAGGTCCCCGAGCACGTCGTGGAGCAGGGCCGCCGCCTCGTCCGACTTCCCGCGCCGGTGCAGCACGTCCGCCAGTTCCACGGCGACCTGGCTGGTGTAGAGCGTGGCGCGCTGCGCGGAGTGCATGGCCTGCGCCTCGCGCAACTCGCTCTCCGCGCGCTCCATGTCGCCGTTCTGCGCGTGCATGTACCCGCGCATCCAGTGGCAGTTGGCGAGCTCCGTACGGATCTGGAGCTGGCGGTACAGCTCCGCCGCCTTGCCCAGGGAGGCGTCCGCCTCGGCGATGCGGCCCTCGGCGATCATCGTGCGGGCGACGGACCGGTGCATTCGGGCCAGCAGCGCGGGGTCGCCGACCTGGGGGGCCAGCGCGAGCGCGTACTCCGCCGCCTGTGCGGCCCGCGCGTGCGCTCCCATGTCCATGTACGGGGCGATGACCGCCGCGTAGAGCAGCAGCAGGGCGTCCGGATCGTGCAGCCCGCCGCGGTTCAGCTCGTCGATCGTGGATTCCAACAGGTAGCAGGAGTACCGGAGTTCACCCGCGAGGTAGTGCGAGACCGCCCGGCCGCGCAGGGCCGGGACGCGGACGGGCAGCGGGGCGTCGGCGAGTCGTTTCTCCGACTCCTCGAAACGCAGCCGGGCCGTCCCCAAGTCCCCGGTGGCCAGGGCGCATTCGCCGAGGCCGAGGAGCGCGGCCGCGCACTCGGCGTTCAGCCCGTGCGACTCCGCCTCGGCGAGCAGCGCGGCGTACTGCTCGGCGGCGACCTCCGCCTCACCGGTCGCCAGCGTCCGCTGGGCGTCGGTGAGCCGCAGCCGCAGGTCCGTGGCGAGGTGTGCGGGCCGCCCGGTGGCGAGCTCCTCGTAGGCGACGCCGAGCCGCTCCGCGATGTGCCGCAGCGCCTCCTCGGAGGGCCGGACGCGGCCCGCCTCCAGCGTGGAGACGTACGCGGGTGTGTAGGCGGGTTCCGCCAACTGCTTCTGTGTCAGCCCGCGTTCCGTACGCAGCTGCTGCACTCTGCGCCCGATGATTCCCGGGTCGTCGCGCTCGGCCATGGCGTAAGCATGCCAGTAAGTCGACTTACACCCGCACGCTATTCAACTTCCCGTTGTAAGAGGGCAGTTAAGGCGGGCGGGCAGGCGGCCGATCGGCTCAATGCGGCCCTTGCCCTTGGGGTCGAGCACGCCCTAGGTTAAGCGGCGCGTTAAGCGCACGATGACGCAGACTTAATACGCTGGCCTACGTTGACGATGCGAGGTTGCCGCCGTGTTCCGACGCATTGCCACGCGCTACTTCCCGGCCCGGTTCCTCACCGCGCTGGGAGCCGCTGTGATCGCGTTCGCCGCGCTGATCAGCGCGGCGGAGGCGGGGCCCCACTAGGGTCCCGCCCTGCCCCTCGAAGGCAGGGGCCGCGCCCCTGCCTTCAAGCCCCCGTCGGCCCCGTCGGCCCCCGTCGGCCCGCCGTGTCAGTGCGTCAGCACTCGCCTCGCCAGACCACGCGGGTGATGGTGAGGCCCGCCTCGGCGTTGGCCTTGTACTTGCCGGGGCCCGGGTTGTAGTGGAAGCAGTCGGTCGACGGCCCCCCGCCCAGGAGCGACGTCACGTCCACGTGGTCCGCGCCCGGGAAGACGGTTCCGTTGTTGAAGATGGAGCCGACTGCGAGGTTGCCGGACCAGTTGCCCGCGGTCTTCAGGACGAGCCGTCCCGTCTGGTCGGGGCCGCTGTAGGCGCAGAAGTTGCCCTTCCCGCAGCCGGGCGGGTTCGCCTCGGCCGACGCGGTCGGGGACACGGCGAAGACACCGAGGAAGGCGGCCGCGACGGTTCCGGCGCCCAGGGTGACGAGTCGCTTTCCGGTCAGCATGATGAGAACTCCTCCGTGGTCAGCGCTCGTGTGGTCAGCACTCGCGTCGTCAGCACTCGCCGCGCCATACGACCTTGGTGATGTGGACGCCCTCGGCCGCGTTCACCTTGTAGGCGCCCGGGCCCGGGTTGTAGTGCAGACAGGCCGTCTCCCCGCCGCCGCCGGGCGACGTGTACGTCACGTCGACGTGGTCGGCGCCCGGAAAGGCGACCCCGTTGTTGAACACCGAACGGACGGCGACGTTCCCGGACCAGTTCCCCTTGGTCTTGAGGACGAGTTGGCCCGTCTGGTTCTCTCCGCTGTAGGCGCAGAAGTACTCCTTCTCGCACCCGGGCGGATCGGCTTCGGCCGAAGCGCTCGGCGCGGTGGCCAGCACGGCAGTGAAAGCCGCGGCCGCCACCGCCCCGAAAGCGGCACGTTTGCGCATGTCGTTCTTCCCCCTTGGCCGTTGTGAAGATCTTGGTCGCGTACGCCTCTTCAGGCTGCCCGGTACCGGCTGTTCCCGCCAGGTGTTTCGGCGCGCGCCGAAAAGGGCTGGTGGAGGGCTGGAACGGTGGTGCGTGCGAGCCCCTCGCGGCCGTGTGGCGTGCGGCGATACGGGGAATGGTGATGGCGAGTCGGCGCGAAGGGATACTTCGTGATCTTCGAATACAAGGGAACATCTCACGCCGATGCCTGAGTCGACCGCCCCACCGACTGTGAGAGTTTGCCGTGCTCCGAGTGCATTTCACGTGCGAAGACCTGCTCAGAACCCGGGTCGCCGCCGCGCCGGACCCGTTGTGGGAGACCGTGCTCAGCGCGAACCTGCTGGCGACGCGTCAGGGCGGGGCCGTCTTCGGCGCGTGGCGCGCTCAGGCACGGGCCGGGCTGCGGCGGCTGCCCCGCCACCAGCTGCACCTGGTGAGGACGTTGGCGCCGCCCCGGGGCAGCTTCCCCGACTTCCTGAATCCGGCGGAGGCCGCCCAGGGGATGTCGGAGGGGGTGCGGGCGATTCTGTCCACGCCCCGCCGGCGGCTGGCCGAGGAGATGAGCGTGCTCAGCGCGGCGCCGTCGTGGCTGCGTCCGCTCGCGGACGGTGAGCCCGCGGCCCTGGAGCACCTCGGGCAGGCGCTGCACGGTTACTTCCACGCGGCCCTGACCCCGTACTGGTCCGCGGTGCGGGCGCAGATCGAGGCCGACCGGGCGGTGCGGGCGCGGGAGATGCTGAGCGGCGGTGTCGAGGCGCTGCTGTCGAGCCTGGGTCCGTCATTTCGCTGGCGGCCGCCCCATCTGGAGGCGGAGTACCCGCTCGACCGTGAACTGCGCCTGGACGGAAGGGGGTTGCTCCTGGTGCCGTCCGTCTTCTGCTGGCAGGCACCGATCACCCTGACCGACCCGCGCCTGCCGCCCGTGCTGGTCTATCCGGTCGCCCGGACCCACCACTGGTGGCTGCCCCAGCAGTCGGGTGCCGGGCCCCGCACGCTCGGCAGACTCATCGGCCAGGGGCGGGCCGCCGTCCTCCAGGCGCTGGAGGACGGCGGCACGACGAGCGAGGTGGCCCGGCGCGCGGGGGTGACCTCCGCGACGGTCAGCGAACACGTCAGGATCCTGCGGGAGGCGGGCCTGACCGCGTCGGTCCGCGACCGGAACACCGTGCTGCACGTCCCCACCCCGCTCGGCCTCAGCCTGCTGACGGCGAACCGGTCCGGTGAGGCGCGACAGCGGGGCACGGAGGCCGAGGAAACGGCCTAGGGCCCTTCTGATGGATCTCCGCGGCGTCGCGACGCCCGGCACGCACGCTCGCCGCACGGCGCGAAGGGCCAGGTGGCTCCGCCACATGACCCTCCACACCGCACGCCGATCGCACGCACCGACCGCCGCTCCTTCTCCCACGGAGATCCATCAGAAGGGCCCTAGTTGTCCAGGCGGACCGGCATCAGCAGCGAGAAGGTGTCCTCGGTGTCGGGCCGGCGGATCGCCAGGGGAGCCGTGGGGGCGCCGAACTCCAGCACCAGCCGGTCGCGGGCCCCGGCGGCGAGCGCGTGCAGCAGGAACCCGCGATTGACGGCGACGTGGTTCCGGCCGACCGTCCCCGCTTCCCTCGCTTCCCCCTCCTCCCCTTCCTCACCGTCCGCGCAGACGGTCACCGTGCCGTCGGCCGCGGGCTTGAGCACGCTGAGGTCGCAGGGCTCGCCGTCCGGCCCGGGCGCCTCGCTCGTACGGACGGGGCCGGTCTCCAGCGCCTCACGGAACGCCCGTACGTCGATGACCACGCGGCGCCCGGCCGGCAGGCGGACGAGGCGACGGTAGTCGGGGAAGTCGTGGTCGAGGCACTGCCCGGCCGCCTGCCGGTCCCCGGCGTCCAGCGTCACCCGGGAACCGTCCACGGAGAGCTCGACAGGTCCGTCTCCGTCCTCACCGCTCAGCAGCGCCCGCATCGCGTCGGCGAGCGGGGCGGGCACGACGACCTGTTCACGTGCCCCGTCGTGCCCGGTGACGCGAGCCTGCGCGACGGCCATCCGGTACCGGTCGGTGGCCACGACCCGAAGCGCCTCGCCCTCGACGTCGAACAGGACGCCGCCGAGCATCGGCAGCTCCGGGTCGGTACCGGCGGCGAAGCGGACGGCGTCCAGCGCGGCGGCCAGTTCGGCCGCGGGGACGGTCAGCCGGACGGCGGCGGTGCGGAGCGATGTCATGGGTTTCTCCCTGCCTTCGAGTAGCGCTCGGACCGCGGAGAACTCGCTGCGGGCATCGGACAACCCCAGTTCGAGCCGGCGCAGATGCGCCTGAAGCAGCTTCCGTACGAGATCGGTGTCCGCGCCGGACCAGCCGGCCAGCACCAGCCGGATGTCGGGCAGGGGCATACCGGCCCGGCGCAGCCGCGTCAGCAGCCGCGCCTCCTCGCACTGCTCGGGGCCGTACCAGCGGTAGCCGCTCACCGGATCCACCCAGGCGGGGACCAGCACCCCGGCCCGGTCGTAGAACCGCAGGGCACTCACACTCAGCCCGCTGTCCCGGGCCAGCTCCCCGATACTGCGCATCTCGCTCTCCACATCCGGAACTCTGGGCCCTGCACAAGGTCGAGGGTCAATCCCGACCGGCAGGCACCCGCCGCGAGACGGATGACCAGGGGCTAGGCCTCGTCGGGTTCGGGCGCGAGCATCATGTCCTTGCGGGAGTAGAGCGGCAGTCCGCTGGTGTCGAGCTTCCAGGTGCCCACGTCGGTGGTGATGGCGAGCGGGGTCCCGTAGGGCTGTTTGTGGAGGCGGTTGCCGTATGCGGGACGTCCTCCGGAGGTGTCAATGTCCCACTGGTAGGTCCAGGTGCCGTCGCGGGGGTCGAGGATCAGATAGTGCTCGATGCCCATGGCTGGGTAGTCGCGGCTCTTGGCCTCGTAGTCGTTGGCGGGGTTCGACGGCGAGACGATCTCGATGGCGAGCAGGATCTCGTGCGGGTCCAGCGGATCGTCGGTCAGCATCGCCTCGCGCGTGGTGACGATGAGGTCGGGGATCCGGAGCTTGCCGAGGGCGCCGTCGTCGGTGTCGGTGGCCTCGAAGGCACCGATGCCCTCGGGCAGCTGTGAGACGAGTTGGTCGCGCACGTCGGAGGCGGTGACCTGGTGACGCGGGCGCGGGCTCATCATTATGATGAACGTCCCGTCGCTGATCTCGGGGTAGGTGAAGCCGCGTGGCGGCGTCAGATGGGCGCGCAGCTCACGCAGATGCCGATAGATGGCCTGCTGAGACATGGCCCACTCCTTGCTTCCCGTCATTCCACCAAGCTATCGCCGATCGTGTCGCGAACGGCTGACAGTCACCTGCTGGGTAAAACGAGGACCCCGCACAGAAGCACCGGTTAGCCTGCGCAGACGTACGTGCATACATACGTACGAACGAGTACATGGGGGGCGGGAAGCAAGGCGCGTGGTGGCAAGGGGCGTGGAGACCAGGGGCACGGACCTGGGCGGCGCGGACACGGGCGGTGCCGAGAACCGCCCCAGTGCCGCCGACGGGATACGGCTCGTGGTCCGGGTGCTGGTGTACGTGGTGGTCGGTGGGGTCGCGCTGGTCGTGATCGCCACCGTCGGATCCGTGCTCGGGCCGATGGTCGCGCTCGACATCGCCACGCCCGCCATGGCCGCCTGGTGGACCGTGTTCACGGCGGTCGCGGTGCAGGGCATCCCCTTCCTCCTCCTCGGCACGGTGGTGTCGGCGGCGATCGGGGCGTTCGTGCCGGAGCGGGTCTTCAGACGCGTACTGCCGAAGAACCCGGCGCTCGCCGTGCCCGTCGCGGGGGTGGCCGGGGCCGTGCTGCCCGGCTGCGAGTGCGCGTCCGTCCCCGTGGCCGACAGCCTGATGCGGCGCGGGGTCGCACCGGCGGCGGCGCTGGCGTTCCTCCTCTCGGCCCCCGCCATCAACCCGGTCGTACTCGTCGCCACCTCCATCGCCTTCCCGGGGAACCCGGCCATGGTCGGCGCCCGGCTCGTCGCCTCGCTCGCCACCGCCGTGGTGATGGGGTGGCTGTGGGTGCGGTTCGGGAGGGAGGAGTGGCTGCCGACGCGGCGTACGCCGGAGGTGGGAGCCGGAGCGGCCACCGGCGGCTGGCGGGGCTTCCGGGACGGGCTGCAGCACGACTTCCTGCAGGCCGGAGGCTTTCTGGTGCTGGGCGCGGCGGCCGCGGCGACGTTCAACATCCTCGTTCCGCGGTCCCTGCTGGACGTGTTCACCGGTTCGCCCTGGCTCTCCGTCCTGCTGCTCGCCGTCCTCGCCGTGGTGCTGTGCGTGTGTTCCGAGGCGGACGCCTTCGTGGCCGCCTCACTGACCGGCTTCTCGCCGACGGCCCGGCTCGCCTTCATGGTCGTCGGCCCGATGGTCGACCTGAAGCTCATCGCCCTCCAGGCGGGGACCTTCGGGCGGGCGTTCGCTGTCCGGTTCTCGGCCGTCACGTGGGTGGTGGCCGTGGTGAGCAGTGGGGTGGTGGGCTGGTGGCTGCTGTGACGACCCGACCGCGTACGCGTCTGCGGCCGCGTCCGCAAGGGGTGCTGCTCATCCTGTGCGGCGCAGCACTCCTGCGGATCGCCCTCTTCAGCGAGCTGTACCTGCGTTATGTGAAGGAGGGCCTGCGCCCGTACCTGGTGGTCTCGGGCGTGGCACTGATCGCGCTGGGCCTGGTGGGCATGATCCGCCGCGACGAGGACGCCCACGAGGACGAGGACGCCCACGAGGCCCACGAGGCCCACGAGGAGCATGGCCGGGAAGCCCGAGCCGGGCATGGCCATGACCACACCCGCAACCCGCGCATCGCCTGGCTCCTCACCGCCCCCGCCCTCGCCCTCCTCCTCTTCCCGCCGCCCGCCCTCGGCTCGTACAGCGCCGGACGCGAGGAGGCCAGGGCCGCCGCCCAGGGCACCGGCACCTTCCCCGAACTGCCTGCCGGGGACCCCGTCGACCTGACGCTCGGCGCGTTCGCCTCCCGAGCGGAGTGGGACACCGGGGCGTCCATGAAGGACCGCACGGTCCGCCTCACCGGCTTCGTGACCCGCGACGACGACGGCACCTGGTACATCGCCCGGCTCCTCGTCACCTGCTGCGCCGCCGACGCGCAGGCGCTGAAGGTCGAGATCCGCGGCGCGGACGCACCCGCCGCCGACGCGTGGGTGACCGTCACGGGCACCTGGCACCCGACGGGCAAGCCGGGCTCGGACACCGCGCGCCCCGTCCTGGACGCCGCGTCCGTGAAACAGGTCCCGGCACCTTCGGATCCGTACGAGAAGCGTTGACCGGTCGTGCGGCTCCGCGGGGCCGGTCGTGCCCACGCGGAGGAGGCGCACATGTCACGGCCCCGCGCCCCTGAAGGGACTGCGCCTCCTCCACTGCGGCTCAACGCGCCGCTGAACCCGGCCCCGGTCCAGGGCCCGGCCTCTTCGTCCACCCCGGTGGCAACCAGCCCAGTCGGTCCGGCTCGCTCGTCGGTGGTCTGGTGCGGGCCAGGAGGATGGCGACGTCGTCCTCCGAGGCGGCGGGGTCGAGGTGGGCGATGACGGTGTCGAGGAGGGTCGGGAGGGGTTCCGTCGGGCTGATGGGGAGGGTGGCGAGGGCGTGGAGGCCTGTTTCGATGTCGCGGTCGCGGCGTTCGACCAGGCCGTCGGTGCACAGGAGGAGGACGGAGCCCGGGGGGAGGGGGACCGTGGTGGCCGCGAAGGAGCCGAGGCCCACGCCCAGGGGTGGGGCGACGGGGAGGTTGAGGAGGGTGCGGGTGCCGTCGGGGGTGACGAGGAGCGGGGGGATGTGGCCCGCGTTGGAGAACGTGACGCGTTCCCGGCGGGGGTCCAGGAGGGCGATGAGGCAGGTTGCCACCCGGTCCAACTCCAGGGTCAGCGCGGTGCGTTCGGCCTGGAGGAGGATGAAGTCGGGGCTGCTGCCCTGGATGGCCAGGGTGCGCAGGACCGAGCGGTACTCGCTCATCGCCGCCGCCGCGCGGACTCCGTGGCCCATGACGTCCCCGACCACCAGCAGCGTGCGGTCGTGGGGGAGCGCGAGCGTGTCGAACCAGTCGCCGCCCACCTCCGCCCCCGAGCCCGCCGGCAGATAGCGGCCCAGGGTCTCCACGCCCGGGCCCGTGACCGTGGGCGCGTTCAGGAAGGCGCGCTGCATCTCCAGGGCCGTCTCGTGTTCCCGCGTGTAGCGGACCGCGTGGGCGATGCCGGTGGCGGCCCGGTCGGTGAGGTCGCCGAGCAACGCGGTGTCCGCGTCGGTCAGTCGGGGTGAGTCCCCCGCCCGGAACACCATCACCGCGCCCACCAGCTCCTCGTGGACCGCGAGCGGGAGGAAGATCCCCGAGTGCGCGCCCATCCGCAGGTAGTGCTCCTTGCGCTCGAACGACGGCAAGAACTGGCGCATCGCCTCGTCGTCGGGGTGGCTGAGGACCAGCGGACGCTGGTCGGTCAGGACATGCGCCATCGGGGAGCCGGCCCGGTGCACCACGAACTCGTCGAGCCGGCCGAGCGGGGAGGACACCTCCGCCAGGTCGGGGGTGGTGGCCAGCGCGATGCGGCGCAGGCGCAGCGGGTACCGCTCCGAGGGCACCCGGGGCGTGCCCTCCGGGTCGACCACGTCCACCGCCGCGTAGTCCGCGAAGCGTGGGACCAGCAGGTCGGCGAGCGCCTGGCAGGCCTGGCGGAGGTCGAGTGTCGCGCCGGTGGTGCGGTTCGCCTCGTCCAGCAGGGCCATCCGGTTGCCCGCCCGTACGAGGTGCTCGCGGCCGCGCAGCGCGTCGGTGACCTCAAGGACGACGGCCGCCACCCCGATGGTCTCGCCGGACGACGCCGACAGCCGGTGGTAGGCGCCAAGCCACCACCGGTTGTCCCCCGCCCCGTCGGCCGGGGTCTGCCCGCCCACCGTGACGACCTGCGGCACCCCCGTGCGCAGCACCTGTTCGAGGAGCTGCTCCGACGACTCCAGGTCCGGCAGGAGGTCCGGCAGCCGGCGGCCGATGTGGTCGGCGGCCGGGACGCCGTTGAGGAGGGCCAGCGCGTCGTTGACGTAGAGGTAGCGCAGGTTCCGGTCCAGGACGGCGATACCGGCCGGGCAGCCGTCGAGGATCCGCCGGGCCAGGGTCAGTTCCGACAGCAGCCGCTCCGCGTGCTCCCCCACCCCCTCGGCACGGTCCACCGCGTTCGCGACAGCCGCCAACTCCTCCTGGGTGAGCAGGACGCGCGGCGTGGGCTGAACCTGGTCACCGGGCACCCTCCCACGGCACCACGCCCCCGCCCCACCCACCAACGGGCGGGGCCGTCCGGGTGACGCCGGGCGCGGCACCGGGAACGGCGACGGCTCCCGTCACCGTCACCGTCCCGGTGTCGGCTTCAGGCTCAGGTCGCCCTCGCCCTCGCCCTTGTCCTCGCCCTTGTCCTCCGGAGATGCCTCCGGCGCAGGATCCTCCGTCCCGGGGGAACCCGCCAGCCGCCACACCTCCGCCGCTTCCTCTGCCGCGTACTCGGCGGGTGCGTACTCGCCGGTCAGGCCCGCGACCCGGGCCGGCTTGCCGTCGCGTTCGGCGAACAGGGCGACGGTGAGGGCGAGCCGCGGCGAGTACACGCTCTGCCAGACCGTCCGCGCCCCCGGCCCGCTGCCCGCGCCCGCCGCATGGCTGGTCACCGGCAGGAACGCGGCCTCAGCCCCCGTCGCGACCGGCTTGACCGCGGTACCCGGAGAGTCCGGAGCGAGCGAAGCGCTCATCTGCTCGGTGGCCACCGCGACCTCCTTCTCGCCCATCGCGGTACGCGTCTTCGGGCGCGCGGTGTGCACCGTACGGCCCGCCCGGGTGATCTTCATGACCGTGTACGGCTTCGCGTACGTGCCGCCGGCGGCCACGGTCGCGTACGCCGAGTTCAGTCGCAGCGGTGTCGGGGCCGTCTCCTTGGGCAGCCCGGTCAGCGGTTCGCCCAGCCGGATGCCCGCGACCGTGAACGGCTCGGTCGCCGTACCCGCCTCGACCGCCCCGTCGACGGCGTCGTTGAACGGCTGGTGTGCGTAGTCCGCGCCGCCGTACAGCACGCGGACCGCGCCGTCGCCGGGGACGGTCGCGACGACCGCGGTGTGCAGCCGCACCCCCTTCGCGTCCGCGGGCGTACGGCTCCGGACCCGTTCCGCCGTCTCGTCCTGGAGGCCGAGGTCGAAGGTGGTGTGCACCTTGTAGCCGCCGCGCGCCAGCTGGTCCTCGGTGATGCCGAGCCGGTCGGCGGCCTCGGCGGACGCCGCGTCGATCAGGTACTGACGCCCGCCGTCCGTGTCGCCCGGCGGGTAGTAGCGGAACGCCGGGAAGCGGGCCTCCGTCCGCTCGCGGTCACTGATCGCGCCCGAGGCCGCCATGGCGTCCAGCACCCAGACCCAGCGGCGCTCCAGCGTCCTGGTCACCTTCGCGTCGGCGCCGACCCGCTCGTAGTACGAGGGGAGGTTGACGATCCCGGCGAGTGCGGCGCCCTGGGACACCGTCAAGTCCTTCGCGCCGACGCCGAAGTAGTTCCGCGCCGCCGATTCGACACCGGCCGCGCCGCGGCCGAAGTACACCGTGTTGAGGTAGCCCTCCAGGATCTCGTCCTTGGACCGTGTGCGGTCGAGCTTCACGGAGATCAGCGCCTCGCGCGCCTTACGGCTCAGCGACTGCTCCGGGGTCAGCAGGGCGTTCTTCACGTACTGCTGCGTGATGGTGGAGCCGCCCTGCCGCTCGCCGCCCGTCACGGCCGCGAGCGCCGCCCGCAGGATCGCGGTCGGGGCGACCCCCGAGTCCGTACGGAAGGAGCGGTTCTCCGCGGCGATCACGGCGTCCTGGACGTGCCGGGGCACCTGCTTGAGGGAGATGTCCTGGCGGTCGACGGGCCCGCGTCGGCCCAGGTAGTCGCCCTCGGCGTCCACGAAGACCGTGCTCTGGGTGACCGTCTCCGGGTGCGGTTCGGGGATCCCGGTCATCTGGTACGCGACGACGAGCGCGGCGCAGGCCGTGAGGAACAGGACGAGAACGGCGGCCAGTACGCGGCGCAGACGGCGGGTGCGGGTGCGGCGGAGGTAGGTCCGCAGGGTGCGGAGGTAAGTGCGCGGGGACTGGAGGCGGGGCCGCCGGACGCGGTGGCCGGTACTCATGAGGAGGGGCCCGTCTGTGCGAGGAGCTTGCCGGTGGAGTCGTAGGCCTTCACGGTGATCGCCCTCAACTGGCCCTCGATGTCCGGGAGTCTGGTGTCCGCGTACCAGACGGACCAGCCGGGGCTGCCCGCCAGGGTGAGGATCCGGGCGCTGAACGTGCCGTCGGGGGTGGTGAGTTGGACACGGGCGGGTTCACGGACGCCCTGGAGGACGCCGGAGTGGAAGCTGCGAGGCCCCGAGGTGGCGTCCGACTCCAGGCTGATGGTGGGGCCCTTTCCCTTGTCGGCCGGCAGGAACTGGTTCGGCGCCTTCGGCGTCGACCAGTGCTTGCCGTCCTTGGTGAGCCAGAGCTCGACACCGGACGCGGCGGCGACCCGTTCGCCCGCGGTCACTACCCGAACCTCCGCCATCGCGACGGGAGTCGAGCTCTTGCCGCCGCCGGAGTCCGTGCCGCGCACGGCACCCACGACCAGCGGCACGAGCAGCAGGGCGCAGACGGTCGTGACCACGGCCGCCGTACGGCGGCGGCTCCGCCGGCCGTTGCGTCCCGCCTCCTCGACGGCCGGGAGAACGGTGGGAGGGAGAACGGCGGTCGCGGCGCCGGGCGTCGGGGTGCCGGGACGCGGGGCGGCGCCGGGCGCGGACAGGCTTCCGGGGTGCGGCGGGGCGCCGTACGCCGGGTGGGCACGCAGAGCCTTCAGCGCCCGGCGGCCGTGCGCCTTGACCGCGCCCCGCGAGGAGTTGAGCAGCGCGGCGATCTCGCGATGGCTCAGACCGTCCCAGTGGTACAGGACGGCGACGGCCCGGCGGCGGGGCGGGAGAGCCGCCAACACCTCCATGAGCGGGTCGAGTCGGCCGGCCGCGTACGACTCAGGGGCACGCCGGGAGCCGATGAACGGCCGTGCCCGGCTGCGCAGGAAGCCCTGTACGAGAGCCCGCCGGACGTAGAATTCCGCGTCGTCGCGGGGAGTTCTCCGCCGCGCGGACACCTCCGCGAGTGCCGCTCTCGCGAGTCTCTCCGCGCGGGCGGAGTTCCCCGTGAGCAGACAGGCCGTACGCGTCAGCCGGGGCCAGTACTCCCCGGCACGGGCGGTGAATTCGTCGTCCATGGTCAGTCGGCGCACTGTCCGTGCGCCACTCCCTCCGGCTCAGCCGTGCGTGGTGCTTGTGCTTCGATGTACGCGGTGTCCGTAACCTCCGTGCCGTCTGAGACGTCTGTGATGTCAGTGACGTATGAGACCTGTACGCATCGGGGAGGCGTCCAGGTTGCACAGGCATCCGAAAACGATGGCGAGGACGACTGCGACGACGGGAACTGCGACGACGAAGACTGCGATGTACACGGCAGGGGGCGGGGCAGGGGGTATGACCGAGGAGGAGTTCGACGGGTTCTACGCCGCGGCGTTCCCCCGGCTGACCGGGCAGCTCTACGCCTTCACCGGGGACCACGGCGAGGCGCAGGACGTCGTCCAGGAGGCGTTCGTCCGTGCCTGGGACCGGCGGCGGGAGTTCCTCGCCGAGGGGGCGCCCGAGGCGTGGGTCCGTACGGTCGCGATGCGGCTCGCGGTGAGCCGGTGGCGGCGGGCGCGGCGCTGGCTGGAACTGGTGCGCCGCAATCCGCCGCTTGAGCACACACCCGGTCCCGGTCCCGAACGGGCCGCGCTGGTAGGGGCGTTGAGGGAACTGCCCGAGGCGCAGCGCATGGCAGTCGTTCTGCACCATCTGTGCGACTTGAGTGTCGAGCAGGTAGCCTCCGAGACCGGTGCGCCCGTGGGGACGGTCAAGGCCCGGCTGTCCCGTGGCCGGGCGGCGCTGGCGCGGCGGCTCGGCGAGGCCGACGAACTGGGTGAGAGGGAGGACGACCGTGTCCGATGAGCCCACGCCCGGCACCCCGCACGAGTCCGACGACCTCGACGCCCGCCCCGGAGGCACCCGACTGGCCACCGCGCTGCGCGAGTTGGCCCACTCCCACGAGACGCCCGTACCGGTTCCGGGCACGGAGATCCGTCGCCGCGCGGGGCGTCGCCGGCGCCGGCGGCAGGTCTCGTTCGCCGCGGCCGGCGCCGCGGCCGCCGGCGCCCTCGCACTGGTCCTGACCGTGGCCCTCACGGGCGGGCAGGACACCGGATCGACCCCGCCCGCCGCGAGCTACACCACGCCCACACCCCCGGCCACCGCGGAGCCCCCTGCCGAGCTCAGTCCGGCGGGCGTCGCCGCCACCGTCGATCTCGGCCGGCGTGAGATGTCCGTCGAGGGCCGGATCCTGCCCATCTCCTCCGGGGCGCTCAAGACGCCGACGCCGACCGGGATGATGACCGTCACCGCCAAGTACCGGGCGGCGACGGTGCCCGGCGACTCGGCGGGCTGGAACGGGTACGACGTCAAGGCGACCTGGGTGATGAGGCTGCGCGCCCCCGACGACCGTACGAACTACCTCCTCGCCCTCACCTGGGACGAGCAGGCGCCCGGCAACTACGACCGCACCGGCGGTGTGATCGGCCTGCGGCGCGACGACGCGAGGTGGCTGTACGAGGCGCTGAAGCCGGGATCGGTGGTCGAGGTGGTGGGGACGCCCCGGGAGGAGACGTCCGAAGGGACGACGGGTGCGGGCGCCCAGGAGGCCACACCGACGGAGGCCCAGGAGGCCACACCGACGGAGGCCCAAGAGGCGACCCCGCCGGTGACCGACGGCGCGATGCCCTGAGGCCCGCGGGCGGCAGGGCGGACCCATGACAGCCCCTCCGGGTGAGGGCCGACGACGCACGCTCACGGCGCCGGCGCGGGAGCACCGGCGCCGGGACGGTGTCCGAGGCGCGAGGCCACTGGACGCGCGGCCGGCCCGAGAGCCCGGGGGAGGGTGCGAGGCGCATCGCACGCGGCCGACGAGATGTTCGACAGCCTGGACCCGGCTGACCGGCGTGCTGGTGATGGTGTCCTGCTACGCCGCGTTGATCGCGGGCGTCCTTCCGCTGCCGACGGACGCGGACGTACGGGATCTCCGGCTCGCCCTGGTCGGCTGCGCCATGATCTGCGTGCTGCTGTGGATCACGGCATCGGTTCGCGCGCCGCGTGCGGACACGGTCGTCCTCGACAAGCCCGGCCGGCGTGACCGCCGCCCGTCCCGGGTCCTGCCCGTGCTGCTCGCCCTCCTCATCCCGCCGGCGAGCGGTGCGGCACTGGTCCAGGCGGTCGGTCCGGACGGCGAGGAGGGCCGCTGGACGTCGGAGGTCCACGCCGCGGGCGGGGGCGCGTACGAGATCCCCGTCGACAAGGTACTGACCCGAGCCGCGGCCGACCGGGGTCGACATCAACGATGTGCACGAGCACGCGGCGGACGTCGCGGTGACGCTCCCGTTCGACCACGGCGCCCGCAGTGTCACCGTCCGAGGGGCGAAGACGGTCGGCAAGCCGGTCGAGGGCGACACGGTGGCTGTCGTATACGCTCCCGGCCGTCCGGAGCTCGGCGCGCGTCACGACGACCACGGCTTCTTCACCAGCGGCTTCGCGCTCCTCTGGATCTGGGCGCTGACGTTCTTCGTGAGTGCCTTCGCCGCGGGGATCTTCGCGATGAGCCCCGGCTCGGTCCACTCCCGGCGCAGGTTCAGCGCGCACGGCCACGGGGTGGCGGCACTGTTTCCGCTCGCCCTTGCGGCTCGCACTGACGTGGGTCCTGAAGAGAACGTAGGCCGTGCTCTTGGTGATCTTGCCCTCGGTGGCCCTGCTCTCAGTGGGCGTGCGGCATGAGGCGGTCGACCATGCGACGGGCCGCTCCGGGGCGTGGCCCGGGGACGACCGGTGGCCGCTCCCAGTCGCACGGTGGTGACGGACGGCGGGGCGTGACCGCGCCGTGCTCCTTCAGCGCGACGCTCACGAGGCCCAGCAGGAGCTGGACGTCGGCGTCGCAGTCGAGGAGCACGGTGATCCAGGACGCGCCGGGGCGGACCCTGATAGCGGTGGCGTGCGCGAGCTGGGGCAGCAGGCGCTCGACGGCCGTGCGGGTGAGGTAGAGGTCGGCGGAGTCGTCGGAGTGGAAGTGGACGATCTCGTGTCCCGCCGAAGCGAAGGCATGCCCAACGGCGCACCGGGGCGGGCCACTTACCAGGTTCGGCCAGGTCTCCAGGAGAGCCATGGCGCGATGGGCCGCGGTCATGACCCCATCCTCGCGCACGCTTCACCTGGAGGACCACCCCCATCCACTTGCGACTACTCCCCCCGCACGCCTGGTCACCCGATGACCTGGTCGCGAGGCACGAGGCCCGAAGGACAGAGCACGACGAGTTCCTGGGCACTCCCTGGACGTCACCGCGGACGCGGACGTCGCCTTCGCCCACACCCTGCTTCGCTGCGGCACCCCGCAGGCCCGGAGGCTCAGCCCTCCGCGTCAGCCCTCCGCGTCACCCCTCCTCGTTCACCCGGACGAGCCGTCGGCTTCTTCCCGGCGAGTACGTCCTGCAGCCGCTGCGTGCCGAGTTGGGCGGCCTGCCGGGTGGAGTTGGCGTCGGTGCCGTCGAGGCCGCCGTTGGTGAGGGAGAGGGCGCTGTCGCCGACCCGTACGGCGGCGAAGTCCAGGGTGAGCACGGCGGGTGCGCCCGCCGACTCGCCGTACACCCTCACGCGCAGGCTCTCGCGGGCCTCGCCCACGCCGGGCAGGGGCGAGGCGACGACCTGGACCGTCAGCTCCCCGCCCTTGACGTCCGTGGCCGTGAACTGGCCGCACTTGCCCGGCACGGCCTTCAGCCAGGCCAGCGACGCGTCCAGTGCCGCCCGGTCGTAGGCCCCGACCTGGTAGCGCACCTGCGCCCCGTTGTCGGTGTCGTCCAGGCCCCTGACCGCGCGGGCCCCGGCCGGCTCGCCCAGCAGGTCCTCCGCGTACAGGCCGTCGAGCAGCCGCTGGCAGTCCGCGTTGTCCGTCCTGCCCTTGAGGAGCGCGTCCCGCCAGGTCGCCCCGCCCTGGGTCGGTTTCCAGTCCCCGCCCAGGTCCTTGCCGGAGATCAGCGCCGACTTCACCTGCGCCTCGGTGAGGGTGGGGGCGACCGTGACCGAGGGCGACGGCGACGGGGCCTGCTCGGCCACGGGCGACGCGGCGACCGCCGCGTCGCCCTCCGCCGCCGCCCCGGAACCGGCGCCGTCGCCGGCCGAGCACCCGGCCGTCGTCAGCAGCGCGGCCACCGCCAGGGCCGGGACGAACGCGAGGGCCGTACGGCGACGGGGGCGGGAGAGGCGGAGCGGGCGCAGCAGGCCGGGCGAGCCGGGTGGGCCGGGCGGACGGGTCATCGCGGAATGCCTCCTACGGCTCCGGCGGGCGCGGGATCTCCACCCCACCGCACCACCCGCCGCCAGGGCCCACCAGCGCACCGGTCCGACCGGGTGAGGCAATCCGCCCGTTCGAGATGCCCGGTTCGAGATGGCCGGTTCGAGATGCCCGGTTCGAGATGCCCCCGGCCTCCGCCGCGCGGACACTGGCACCATGCCGGGAAGGATCGAGGACTACGCCCTCGTCGGAGACCTGCTCACCGCCGCCCTCGTCGGACGCGACGGCAGCCTCGACTGGCTGTGCCTGCCGCGCTTCGACTCGCCCGCCTGTTTCGCGGCACTGCTGGGCGACGAGAACAACGGCCGCTGGCTGATCGCCCCGCCGGACGCCGACACCGACGAGGGCGTGACGGTCCGCCGCCGCTACCGCGGCGACTCCCTCGTCCTGGAGACCGAGTGGGAGACCGCCACCGGCCGGGCCACCGTCGTCGACTTCATGCCGCGCCGCGACGGCGCCCCCTGCGTCGTACGCATCGTCGAGGGCCACTCCGGCACGGTCGACCTGCGCATGGACCTGCGGCTGCGCTTCGAGTACGGCAGCGTCGTGCCCTGGATGCACCGCGTGGACGGGCAGCTGACGGGCATCGCGGGCCCGGAGTCGGTCTGGCTGACCACGCCCGTCGCGCTGACCGGACAGGGCGAGGCCCACACCGCCGACTTCACCGTCACCGCGGGCGAACGGATCCCCTCCGTCCTGACCTGGCAGCCCTCCCACCTGCCCGCCCCCGACCCCGTGGACCCCTTCGACGCGCTGCGCCGCACCGAGGAGTACTGGGAGCAGTGGCTGCGCCCCTTCTCGTACGACGGCACCTACCGTGACGCGGTCGTCCGTTCCCTCATCACCCTCAAGGCCCTCACGTACGAGCCGACCGGCGGCATCGTCGCCGCCCCCACCACCTCCCTCCCCGAGCAGCCCGGCGGCGTCCGCAACTGGGACTACCGCTACTGCTGGCTGCGCGATGCCGGAATGACCCTGGAGGCCCTGCTGCGCAGCGGCTTCACCGCCGAGGCGCAGGCCTGGCGCGGCTGGCTGGAACGGGCGGTGGCGGGCCGGCCCAAGGACATCCAGATCATGTACGGCATCGGCGGCGAACGCCGGCTCACCGAGTGGACGGCCGACTGGCTCCCCGGGTACGAGAACTCCCGCCCGGTCCGCATCGGCAACGGCGCCGCGGCCCAGCAACAGCTCGACGTACCGGGCGAGTTGATGGAGACCCTCGCCCTCACCCTGCGCTGCGGACTGCGTCCCGAACGGCATCTCCTCTCCCTCCAGCAGGCCCTGCTGGACCATCTGGAGGAGGTGTGGTCCCGCCCCGACCAGGGCCTGTGGGAGACGCGCGGCGAACCCCGCCATCACGTCCACTCCAAGGTCATGTGCTGGGTGGCCTTCGACCGGGCGGTCCGCCTGGCCGAGGAGCACGGGCGCCCGGGACCGGTCGCGCACTGGCGCGAGGTCCGGGACCGTATCCACCGGGAGGTCTGCGAGCGGGGCTTCGACCCGGCCCGCGCCACCTTCACCCAGTCCTACGGCTCCCGCGCGCTCGACGCCGCGCTGCTGCTCATCCCGGGGACCGGCTTCCTGCCGCCGGACGACCCGCGAGTGATCGGCACGGTCGCCGCCGTGGAGCGGGAACTAGCGACCGACGACGGCCTGGTCAGCCGCTACTCGACGGGTGCCGGAGGAGCCGGTGGCACCGGCGGGGCCGAGGCCCCCGACGGCCTCACCGGTGGCGAGGGAGCCTTCCTGGCCTGTTCCTTCTGGCTGGCGGACGCCCTGCTCCTGACCGGCCGCGAGGACGACGCCCGACGGCTCTTCGAGCGCCTGCTGCCCCTGCGCAACGACGTCGGCCTCCTGGCCGAGGAGTACGACCCCCTCGCCCGCCGCCAGCTGGGCAATTTCCCCCAGGCGTTCACGCACGTTCCGCTGATCCGCGTGGCGTACGAACTGGACGGGCACGCGACCCACCACGGACGAAAACTTGTTCCGTAAAGTACCGGTGAATCCAGGGCGTCTTCTGCGAGGCTGACGGGATGCAGACCCTTTACAGAAGACTGCTCACGTTCCTTCCCCGTATAGGTGTGAAGGTCCTCGATCTCGGCCCCGGCGCCGCCGTCGTGTTCCGGCGGGGTGATCGGACCGGCGTCGCTGTGGGACAGAGCGCCCATCTGGTGACCGAAGGCAAGGGACGGTACGCCGTCACCCCTGTGGGTTCCGATACGTGGCTGGTGGCGCGCGGGGCCAAGGGGCGGAAGGCGACGAGCGTCCCCTTCGGTGCCACCGGCGCGCGGCTCCTCCTCGACCAGCCCGTGTCGGCCGAGGCGGAGCGTGAGTTCCAGCTCGGGGCCGCCCACTATCTCGGTGCCCAGCATGTGGCCGCGCTGCTGGAGCTGAACCGCGTGAACTGCGTGTTCGACGTCGGCGCCAATATCGGGCAGTACGGCAAGGGGCTCCGGCGGTTCGGCTACAAGGGGCGCATCGTCTCCTTCGAGCCGGTCTCCGTCACCTTCGAGAAGCTGCGGCAGGCCGCCGAGAGCGACCCCGACTGGCAGGTCTACAACTTCGCGCTCGGGCGCGAGGAGGCCGTGCAGTCCATCCATATCGACTGGAAGTCCATGAACTCCCTGCTGCCGCCGAGCGAGTACGGCAAGGA
Organism: Streptomyces sp. NPDC020747; assembly: GCF_044334695.1. Lineage (NCBI taxonomy): Bacteria > Bacillati > Actinomycetota > Actinomycetes > Kitasatosporales > Streptomycetaceae > Streptomyces > Streptomyces sp. NPDC020747. The sequence goes on from NZ_JBIRTJ010000003.1 coordinate 458,189, forward strand.
GCGGTACAAGCGGTTCTCCAAGGGGCGTACCGAGGAGATCGAGATCCGGCGGCTCGACGACGTGATGCAGAAGGCGTTGGAGGGGGTCGAGGATCCCCGGCCGTATCTGAAGATGGACACGCAGGGCTTCGACATGGAGGTGTTCGCCGGGGCGGGGGACCGGATCTCCGAGTTCGTGGGGATGCAGTCCGAGGTCGCGGCGCTGGCGTTGTACGAGGGGAGTCCTCTTATGGGGGAGGCCATCGCCGCGTACGAGGCCGCCGGGTTCGGTGTCACCGGGATGTACCCCGTCACCCGGGATCCTGCCACCGGGCGGGTCGTGGAGTTCGACTGCGTGATGGTCCGGCCCGGGGCAACTGAGTCCGCCGATGGTTGAGTTGGGCTGAGCGCGCCCACGACGGAGGTCCCCCCCCCCGCAAGTGAGGCCGAGAGTGGAGCAGGAGCCGCCGGTGTCACGGCCCCGCGCCCCTGACGGGGCGTTGGGGGTGGTCCCGAGTCGGTAGGCTGAGGCCTGCTGCGGATCCCCCCATCTGCGCTTCTGCGTCGCATGAAGTGCCGTTCGCGGTCGTCGTGTTGGCCTTCTGCGTTGTTGAGGATGATTCGCTGGTGCTCGTCGCGGAGCGGTATCGGTTGCACGGGTCCATTGGCCGCGGCGGTATGGGGGAGGTGTGGCAGGCCACCGACGAGGTGCTCGGGCGTGAGGTGGCGGTCAAGCTGCTGCTCGGGGACGAGGCCGACAGCGCGGCGGCCGCGCGGTTCCGGCTGGAGGCGCAGACGGCGGCCCGGCTGAGCCACCCCTACGTCGTCGCCGTGTTCGACTTCGGCGCCTGGGACGACCGCTTCTACCTGGTCATGGAACTCGTCGAGGGCCGGAGCCTCGCCCAGGAGCTGACCGCGGCGGGCAGCCTGGGGACCGAGCGGGTCGCCACCGTCGCCGCCCAGGCCGCGGCCGGACTCGCCGCCGCGCACCGGGAAGGGATCGTGCACCGGGACATCAAGCCCGGCAACCTCCTCTCGGACGCCCAGGGCACCGTGAAGATCGGTGACTTCGGCATCGCCCGCTTCGTCGACGACCCGGCGTCCGCGCTCACCACGGCCGGCCAGATCGTCGGCACCAGCCTCTATCTCGCCCCCGAACGCGCCCTCGGCAGACCGGCGTCGGCCGCCTCCGACGTCTACTCACTGGGCTGCGTGCTGTACCAACTCCTCACCGGGCGCCCGCCGTTCCACGCCGAGACCGCGACGGTCACCCTGCACCAGCACATCGACATGGCCCCGGTGCCGCCCCGCGAGCACGGTGTCCAACTGCCGCCCGCCTTCGAGAACTACCTCCTCGGCCTCCTCGCCAAGCAGCCCGAGGACCGGCCCACGGCCCAGGAGGTCGCGGACTGGTTCGGCACGGGGGCGTGGCGGGGGCTGGCCGAGCCGCTGCCCGTGGCGTCGGACACGAGGCCCACCTCGCCCTCCTCCTCTCCGCAGTACGCCTCCCGGCCGCCGCAGTCGGGTTCCGCCGAGACCGGGCCTCCGACGATGTACCGGCTGCCGTCGACCGCGGCCCAGCCCGCACAGCCCGTCCGCTCCGCGCAGCCCGCCCGTTCCGCCCACCAGGCCCACACCCCTCACGCCACCCACGCCCACGCGGCCAACTCCGCGCCCTCGCGCCGCGCGCGGTCGGGCGGGGCGAGATCGGGCGGGGCCGCGAGATCGGGCGGTGGGGTCGGTGCGATGGCCCGCCGCCGGCCCCGGGTGTTCGGCATCCTCGCCGGTGCGGTGCTGTTCGTGCTGGCCGTGCTCGCCGGCATGAAGATGTTCTCGCCGGACACCACCTCGGCGGAGACCGGGAACGGGCTGAAGGACGGTTCGTCGTCCACCGGCCCCGAGAAGACCGGGGTGCCCGCCGCCGGAACCGTGGCCCGGACCGGGGCGCCCGACTCCACCCCCGGGCCCGGTGTCAACGCGGAGCTTCCCGCTTCCCCCTCCTTCACGGAAACCCCGGCCGTCACGACGAGTCCGACCGTGACCGAGGAGGAGAAGGTGAAGGAGGAGAAGGAGCAGGACCCGCCGAAGCAGCAGGAGCAGCCGCTGCCGCAGTACGGCGGCGGCGGGGACGGCGATGACGACGACGGGTACGGCGACGGGTACGGCGACGACTAGCGGTCCCGCTCCGGCCGGCAGCCCTTCTCCGGCTGGAAGTCCTTCGTCGGCTAGAAGTCCTTCTCCGGCCAGTCGAGCAGCCGCGCCCCGATGACCGCCGTCTGCAGTGTGTACCGGTGCACCGGATCGGCCGGATTCGCGCCGGTCAGCTTGTGGATGCGGTCCAGCCGGTAGGTGAGCGCGCGGACGCTGAGCGACAGCCGCCGGGCCGCCTCCGCGGCGACGCAGCCGGAGTCGAAGTACGCGGTGAGGGTGTCGAGCAGTGGCTCCGCCCCGCCGCGGGCCTGCCGCAACGGTCCGAGCGCGCTGAGGACCAGATCGGCCATGGCCTGCCGGTCCCGGGTGAGCACGGGGTAGACGAGCAGGTCGGCGGCGCGCAGCACGGGTGTGTCGAACTCCAGGCGGTCGGCCAGGTCGAGGGCGTTCAGCGCCTCTTCGTACGACTGGACGACGCCGCCGGGCCCCGGCTGGGAGCGGCCGATGGCGACGCGCCCGCCGTCGGTGGCCGCGTACGCCTGCTTGGCGAAGAAGTCGAGCACGTCGTCCTGGTCGCCGGGCGCGATGCACACCAGACGCCCGTCCTTGGTGGTCACGAGGATGCTGCGGTCGCCGAACCGGCTGATCAGGGAGCGCTCCACATCGCGGGGCACGGCGTCCCCCTCGTCGTACGCGGCCTGCCCCTGGGCCACGGCGACGGCGTGCGCGTGCGAGAGGCGCAGCCCGAAGCGTTCGGCGCGTTCGGCCAGCAGGCCGAGGTCGCTGCGGCCGTGCAGGAGGTCGTCGATGAACTCCCGGCGGGCGGCCTCCTCCTGGCGTACGGCGAGGAGTTGGGCCCGCTCGTAGCCCTCGGCGAAGGCGTCGACGGCCTGCTCGACGGCGGCGAGTGTGCTCTCGCCCGCGGTGGCGGGCCAGTGGAGGCGGGCGGCGGCCAGGTGGGCGCCGACGAGGGCGCGCAGTCCGTAGCCCGCCTCGGCGGCCCGCTCGCCCAGGACGCGGCGGGAGTCGAGTTCGTCGCGGGTCAGCCGGCGGCCGGTCGCGGAGGCGTCGGCGAGGATGCGCGCATACCCCTCCAGATACTCCTCGGGTATGTCCCGCCCCGCCGCCATCCGCACCCCCGTCTTCCTGATGAGCCGTTGACGCATTTCTAGCGCATACGGGCGGAGCTCGGTCCCGTGAGGGAGGGGCTCACTGCCGGAAGGCGGCAGGTCCATGCGTGATCTCGGTTCCCCTCACCACGGAGGACGTTCGAAGGATGTCGGGAGGAAGTTCGTCGGCGGGCAAGAGATGGGGCCCCGGTGCCGGTCGTCTCACGACGATGTGTCCGGCACCGGGGCCCTTATCCGTCCCCCGTGCTCCCCGTTTCTGCCGGACCATCGTGACCCGGGACGGGAGTCCGCCGCATTGCCGGTTTCCGGCAATCTTTACGCGTCCTTGATGCCGGAGGACGGCGAAGCGCTCGAACACGAGTGCCGCGTACGGTGTCGGCACGTCGTCAAGAACGCGTAAAGACTGCCAGGTCACGGCAATGTGTACACGTGTACGAAGCTGGCACAATGCCCGTTGACCGAGGTGACCGGCGCAGGTGGGGGGAGGTGGACCGGTGGCTCTGTTTCTTGGTCTCGGCATCGCGGGGATCGTCCTGCTGCTCCTGACGCTGGTCTTCGACGGCGTACTCGAAGGGCTTTTCGGCGGGACGAGTTTCCTGGACGGGCTCTTCGACGGTCTGCTGTCGTTGCCGGTCATCGCCGGGTTCGTCTCGATGCTCGGCTTCGGCGGGGCGCTCGTGCTCGGCACGACGGGGCTCGGCGCCGGACCCGCCACCGCGGTGGGCATCGGCGCGGGAGCGGGGGCGGGCTGGCTGACCTGGCGGTTCAGCCGGGCCCTGATGCGGGACGAGCCGTCCGCCACTCCGCGCGGCACCGACCTCGTGGGCAGCTCGGGCTCGGTGGTCACGCCGATCCCGGCCGGAGGCTACGGCGAGGTGCTCGTGTATCTCGCGGGCCAGCCGGTGAAGCTGGCGGCGAAGAGCCCCGAGCCGGTGGCCCGGGGCGCCGAGATCTGGGTCGAGGAGTCGCTGTCACCGACGTCGGTGGCGGTCAGGCCGGTCCAGCGCTGAGGCCCTGTCGGTCCCGCGACCCGTAACCCGTAACGCTCGTACCACTCGTAACTCGTACTGAACTGCCGCCCGGGGGGTGGCAGGGGGGAATCCACCATGAGTCCAGTTCTCGTCGCGGTCGTGGGAGTCGTCGTACTCCTCGTGCTGCTCGCGCTCGTCGTCGTCACCCGTTACAAGGTGGCCGGGCCCAGCCAGGCGTTCATCGTCACCGGCCGGCGCGGCAAGAAGTCCACCGACCCGGACACCGGCCGGGTGTTCACCGACAACAGCGGCCAGAAGGTCGTGGTCGGCGGCGGTGTCTTCGTCGTGCCGTTCGTCCAGCAGAAGTTCACCCTGGACCTGTCCTCGCGGCACATCCCGATCTCGGTGCGCGGCGCGGTCACGCTGCGCGGCGTCAAGGCGAACCTCGAAGGCGTCGCCATCGTCAAGGTCGGCGGCACCGAGGACTCCATCCGCGCCGCGGCCCAGCGGTTCCTGATGCAGCAGGACGGCATCGTCGGCTTCACCCAGGAGGTGCTGTCCGGCGCGCTGCGTTCGATCGTGGGCCGGATGTCGGTGGAGGACATCATCCGGGACCGTGCCGCGTTCGCCGGGCAGGTCGCGGAGGAGGCCGAGGCGAGCCTGTCCGGGCAGGGCCTGGTGCTCGACGCCTTCCAGATCCAGGACATCACCACCGAGGGCTCCTACCTGGAGGACCTCGGCCGGCCGGAGGCCGCCCGCGCCAAGCAGGAGGCCGACATCGCCGAGGCGGTGGCCCGGCGGGCCGCCGAGCAGGCCCGGCTGAAGGCCGAGGAGGAGATCGCGATCGCCCAGCGGACCTTCGCCCTCAAGACCGCGGAGATCAAGGCCGAGACGGACGAGGCGGCGGCCCGTGCCGCGGCGGCCGGCCCGCTGGCCGAGGCCGCCCGCTCGCAGGAGGTTCTCGCCGAGCAGGAGAAGGTCGCCCAGCGGCAGGCCGCGCTGACCGACCGCGAGCTGGACACCAAGGTCCGCAAGCCCGCCGACGCCGCCCGCTACCAGGCCGAGCAGGAGGCCGAGGCCCGGCGTATCGCCCAGGTCAAGGAGGCCGAGGCGGACGCCCAGCGCTCCAGGCTGACCGGTGAGGGCGAGAAGGCGCACCGCGCCGCGCTCGCCGACGCCGTACGCATCGAGGGTGAGGCGGAGGCCGCGGCGATCGGTGCCAAGGGTTCCGCCGAGGCCGAGGCCATGCGCAAGAAGGCCGACGCGTTCGCCCAGTACGGCGACGCGGCCGTACTGCAGATGCTCGTCGAGGTGCTCCCGCAGGTCGTCGCCAAGGCGTCCGAGCCGCTCAGCGCCATCGACAAGATGACGGTGATCTCGACGGACGGGGCGAGCCAGTTGTCCCGCACTGTCGCGGACAACGTCGCCCAGGGGGTCGAACTCCTCAGCTCCACCACGGGGGTCGACCTCGCCGAGCTGCTCAAGGGCATCACGGCCCCGAAGCCGGCCGCTGCCGTGGTCGAGGCCAACGGGAAGATCGAAGTGAGTGAGTGAGGGACCGCGGGAGGGACTGACCGACTGACGGTTCGGATCGTCGGGTTCGGCCGCGGGTGGGTGAGGTGGTCGGGGGCCGGTCGTGCACGAATTCACGCCGGCCCCCGGCCCCCACCCCCTCGATAGGGTGAACGCACACCGAGATCGACACCGGACAGGGGAACAGTCATGGGCACTCCACGCCTGAGCAGTACGCCGTTGCCGGGGATCGGTGTGCGGTACGACCTGACGACGCGCGAACAGCGCCGCCTGTCGGTGGTCGCGCACCGGGACGGCGGCCGGACACTGAGCGCGTACCGGACGGACGACCCGGACGCCTGCGCCCTCTCCGTGCGGCTCTCCGCGGGAGAGTCGGCGGCGCTCATCGACGCGCTGATGCCCGCGCACCACAGCCCGAACCTGCTCTCCACCACCGAACTGGGCCTGGTCGCCGAGCGGATCGAGCTGTCGTCGACCTCGCACTGGAACGGCCGCGTCCTCGGCGACACCCGGATGCGCACCGAGACCGGCGCCTCGATCGTGGCCGTGCTGCGCCGGGCCGAGGCCATCCCGTCCCCCACTCCGGACTTCCGCCTGGCGGGCGGCGACACCCTGATCGTGATCGGCACCCGTGAGGGCGTCGAGACGGCGGCGACGATACTCGGAAGGGAGTGAGCACAGTGCACTCGTCCGCGACGTTCCTGATCGAGTTCGGTGCGATCATCCTGGGTCTGGGGCTGCTCGGCCGGTTCGCCGGACGGTTCCAGTTCTCGCCCATACCCCTCTACCTGCTGGCCGGACTCGCGTTCGGCGAGGGCGGGCTGCTGCCCCTGGGCACCAGCGAGGAGTTCGTCGCGATCGGCGCCGAGATCGGCGTCATCCTGCTGCTGCTCATGCTCGGCCTCGAATACACCGCCACCGACCTCGTCTCCAACCTCAAGACCCAGTACCCCGCAGGACTCGTCGACGCCGCCCTCAACGCCCTGCCCGGCGCCGCCATGGCCCTCCTGCTGGGCTGGGGCCCGGTCGCCGCCGTCGTCCTGGCAGGCGTCACCTGGATCTCCTCCTCCGGCGTCATCGCCAAGGTCCTCGGCGACCTCGGGCGCCTGGGCAACCGCGAAACCCCCGTCATCCTGAGCATCCTGGTCCTCGAAGACCTCTCCATGGCCGTCTACCTCCCCATCATCACCGCCCTCCTCGCCGGAGCGGGCCTCGCGGCGGGCAGCGCCACCCTGGCCATCGCGCTCGGCGTCGCCGGCCTCGTCCTGGTGGTCGCGGTCCGCTACGGACGCCACATCTCCCGCTTCGTCTCCAGCGACGACCCCGAAAAACTCCTGCTCGTCGTACTCGGCCTGACCCTGCTGGTCGCGGGCGTCGCCCAGCAGCTGCAGGTCTCCGCCGCCGTCGGCGCGTTCCTGGTCGGCATCGCACTGTCCGGCGAGGTCGCCGAGGGCGCCCACGGCCTGCTCTCCCCACTGCGCGACCTCTTCGCCGCCGTCTTCTTCGTCTTCTTCGGCCTGCACACCGACCCCGCCAGCATCCCGCCCGTCCTGCTGCCCGCCCTCGCCCTGGCCCTCGTCACCGCCGCCACGAAGATCACCACCGGCTACTGGGCCGCCAAACGCGCCGGGATCTCCGCCAAGGGCCGCTGGCGGGCCGGCGGCACCCTGGTCGCCCGCGGCGAGTTCTCCATCGTCATCGCCGGACTCGCCGTCACCTCCGGCATCGAACCGCGACTCGGGCCGCTGGCCACGGCGTACGTTCTGATCCTGGTGATCGTCGGTCCGCTGACCGCGCGCTTCACCGAGCCGGTGGCCACGCGGCTGACCCGCCACCGCGGGCCCGCTGCCGCGGGGGTTGAGGCTGCGCCGGACCGGGACCTGGTCCCGAGCCCTGACGCTCCGCTGGAGAAGTAGCGTCGAGACGGACGGACGACCACGGCAACGAGCGCGGCGGCGAGGGCGAACCGGGCGGCCGAACACGCTGAGCGGTCGGCGCCCGGTCGGGGCCTCAGTCGCAGTAGGTGTCCTCGTCCGGCCGCTCCCCCGTGGCCAGGAAGCGGGAGACCGTGGCGTCCCCGCACGCGTTGCCGTTGCTGAGGTAGGAGTTGTGGCCCGTGGCGTTCACGGTCACCATCGTGGCCCGCTTGCCGAGGGCGGCACGGAGCTTCAGGGCACCGCGCAGCGGGGTCGCCACGTCCCGCTCGTTCTGGACGAGGAGGATGGTGGACGGGCCGCGGTCGGTGATCCGTACCGGGGCCTCCTTCGGCCGGTACGGCCAGGCTGCGCAGAGCATGGCGTTTCTCGGCATCCCGGCCGTCAGCGGGTACGCGGCCCGGCTCTCGTCGACTCCCTTCTGGTACACGGCGGTCGACTTCGGCCATGCCACGTCGTTGCAGAGGGTGCCGGCGCCGACCCCGGCGACGTTCTGCAGGACCGACTCGGGCGGTGACTGCGGTGCGGGCGGGACCTTCCCCTTCCGCGCGGCCAGGATCAACTCGGCGAGCTCCGGGAAGTCGTCGGGGTCGTAGAGCACGTCCAGCATGGTCTGGCGCAGCACGTTGCCGTTCAGCTCGGCCGGGTTGGCGCCGGGCCAGGGGATCGGCTCCCGGTCGAGGTGCGCGGCGAGCCGCAGGAACATCGGCCGTACCTCGTCCGCCGTGTCGGCCAGGCGGTACGGATTCCCGGGAGCCGAGGCCCACTTGGCGAACTCGGGGAAGACGTCCTCGACCCCCTGCTCGTGCCCGGCGAGCCAGGCGCGTGAGACCTTCGTGGGGTCCGGGTCGTCGTTGCTGTCGAGCACGATGCGGTCGGTGCGGTGGGGGAACAGCTGGCTGTAGACCGCGCCGACGTACGTCCCGTACGAGGTGCCCCAGGCGGAGAGCTTCCGCTCGCCGAGGGCCGCCCGGACGCGGTCGATGTCGCGGGCGTTGTTGGCGGTGCTGAGGTGACGGATCAGTTCGCCGCCGTTGCGTGTGCAGGCGTCGGACATGCGCCGGGCGGTGACCATGTTCTCGGTGACCGACCCGTCCGGGGCGGGCCACGGCCGGAGTTTCGACAGGGCCAGGTCGCCGGTTTCGAGACCGCAGCCGACCGGCGCGGAGCGGCCGAGTCCTCGCGGGTCGAACCCGATCAGGTCGTACGCGTCCCGCACGTCCTGGGGGAGCTTCTGGCCTTTCCCCGAAGGGCTGTCGAGACTGGACCCGCCCGGTCCGCCGGGTATCAGCAGCAGGGCCCCACGGCGTGCGGCGGGCTTCTCGCTCGGGATGCGGGAGACGGCGATGCCGATCTTCCTGCCGTCCGGTTCGGAGTAGTCCATCGGCACCTGGACGGTCGCGCACTCCTGCCGGGGGTCGAGCCCGCTCCCCTCGCACTTCGCCCATGCGAGGGGCTGGGGAGAGGAGGAGGAAGCGGGCGTCGAGGCCGTCGCGGCGAGGGGTGCGGCAAGGCTCAGGACGGTGGCGGAGGCGGCGAGCAGTGCCGCGTTTCGTCTGGTCTTCGTCATGGGAAGAGCCTCGCGAATCCTGACCGTTCGTCACATGGCGCCAACAGGCCTATGCGCAGGGGGGTTTACCGGAAGTGGTCCCTCGGACCCCCGGCGGTCAGCAGTCGCGGAACTCCGGAAACGGCGTTCCAGGGCGGCCCGGATCGTGTCGCCCGGTCGGCCCACGCGGTGGCGTTGCGCTGTTCCGGACGGCCCGGCTCCCTGGCGTTCGCCGCATGGTCGCATCCGACGCGCATCGACTCCTGCGGGCGGCGTACCGCTGCGCCCCGGCTCTCCCGAGAAGCTACTTTGCGATTCCTTTACACTGGGTGGGACGTGTCCGGTCAGGGCACGTCATACGACCTTGAGTGCGAGAAGGAGCGAAGGTTCCGCGATGGGTGAACCTCCCAGTACCAGCCGTGCCATTCCCGGCCCGAGACATATGTGTGACGGGGCGGGGGTGGCACGGTGACCGAGATCCTGCTGCTCCTGCTCGCCCTGCTGCTCACGCTCGCCTGTGCCGTCTTCGTGGCGGCCGAGTTCTCGCTCACCACCGTCGAGCGCGGTGACCTGGAGCGGGCCGCCGAGGCGGGCGAGCGGGGCGCCGACGGCGCGCTGAAGGCCGTACGGCGGCTGACCCTCCAGCTGTCCGGGGCCCAGCTGGGCATCACCGTCACCTCGCTGGTGATCGGCATGCTCGCCGAGCCGTCGCTCGCCGCGCTGCTGAAGGGACCGCTGGAATCGGCCGGCCTGGGCGGCGCCGCCTCGACCGTGGCGACCGTGCTCGGTGTGGTCGTCTCCACCGTCGTCCTGATGGTGATCGGCGAGCTGGTGCCGAAGAACTGGGCGATCTCGCGCCCGCTGGCGGTCGCCAAGGTGGTCGCGGGCCCACAGCGCGGGTTCACGGCCGCGTTCGGCCCGTTCATCCACCACCTCAACGACACCGCGAACCGTTTCGTGCGCCGCATGGGCCTGGAGCCCGCCGAGGAGCTGGCCTCCGCCCGCGGCCCCGAGGAACTCGTCGCGCTGGCCCAGCACTCGGCCGCCCAGGGCGCCCTTGAACCGGACTCGGCGGAGCTCTTCGTCCGCACACTGCACCTGAGCGAGCTGACCGCGGAGAACGTGATGACCCCGCGCGTCGACGTACGGGCCCTTGAGGCGCGCGCCACGGCCGCCGACGCCGCCAACCTCACCCACGCGACCGGCCTGTCCCGCTTCCCGGTCTACCGCGACAGCCTGGACGAGGTCGTCGGCACGGTCCACATCCGTGACGTACTGGCCCTGGAGCCGGACAAGCGGGCCGTCACCCCCGTCACCGAGCTGGCCACGGCCCCGCTGCTGGTGCCCGACAGCCTGCCCGCCGACCGCCTCCTGGAGCGGATGCGGGCGAGCCGCACCATGGCCGTCGTCATCGACGAGTACGGCGGCACGGCCGGCGTGGCGACGGTCGAGGACATCGTCGAGGAGGTCGTCGGCGAGGTGCGCGACGAGCACGACCCCGTCGAGGTGCCCGACCTGCTGCCCGCCCCCGCGTCGCCGGACGGCCGCGCGGTCTGGGAGGCGGACGGAGGCGTACGGATCGACGAGCTCGCCGGGATAGGCCTGCGGGCGCCGGAGGGTCCGTACGAGACCGTCGCAGGGCTGGTCGCCACGCGGCTCGCGCGGATCCCGGCCGAGGGCGACGCGCTGGACCTCGACGGCTGGCGCCTCGACGTCCTCGACGTGGAGCACCACCGCGCCGACCGCGTCCGCATCACCGAACCGGCCGCCGCCGTCCGTGAGCCGGCTCCCCACCCGGTTCACGGGTCCGTCCGCGAGTCGGCCCGCCGGATCGTGGAGGAGTCCCGATGAGCACGATGACCACCCTCCAACTGGCCATCGGCGCCCTGACGCTGGTGACCAACGCGTTCTTCGTCGGCGCCGAGTTCGCCCTGATCTCCGTTCGCCGGAGCCAGATCGAACCGCGTGCCCAGGAGGGCAACAAGCGGGCCCGGATGACCCTTTGGGGCCTGAGGCGCATCTCCGCGATGATGGCGACGGCCCAACTGGGCATCACCGTCTCGTCGTTGGTGCTGGGCGCGGTCGCCGAACCGGCCATCGCGCATCTGCTGGAGCCGGCCTTCGAGGCGGCCAGTGTCCCGGACGCCTTCGTCCACCCGATCGCCTTCGTGATCGCGCTCACCGTGGCGACGTATCTGCACATGCTGATCGGCGAGATGATCCCGAAGAACCTGGCGCTCGCCGCGCCGGTGCCCGCCGCGCTGCTGCTCGGCCCGCCCCTGGTGGCCCTCACCCGGGCGCTGAAGCCGGTGATCTTCGGTATCAACGCCTTCGCCAACGTCCTGCTGAAGCTGCTGCGGGTCGAGGCCAGGGACGAGGTGGAGTCGGTCTTCACCGACGACCAGCTCGCCCGCATGGTCGTCGACTCCAGCCAGGCCGGGCTGTTGTCGTCCGCGGACGGCGAACGGCTGCGCGACGCCCTGGAGCTGGGCACCCGCCCGGTCGGCGAGATCCTCGTGCCGGCCCAGCGGATGCGTACGGTCGAACACACCGTCACCCCGGCACGGCTGGAGCGCGCCGCCGCCGAGGCCGGCTTCTCCCGCTTCCCGGTGACCGGCGAGGACGGCACGGTCCTCGGGTACCTCCACATCAAGGACACCCTCGGCGTCACCGACCGGGACCGGCCGTTCCCGCGTACCGCGCTGCACGCGGTCACGCGCGTCCGTATCGACACCCCGCTCGACGACACCCTCACCGCCCTGCGCGCCAACGACAGCCATCTGGCCGCGGTCACCGGTGAGTCGGGCAAGGTCCTCGGCTTCGTCACGATGGAGGACGTGCTGTCGGAACTGGTGGGGCCGACCCCGGCGGGGGTCTGATCCGACAGGACCCGGCCGGCGGTCCGACCGGCCCCGACCGGCCCCGGCCGGGCCCGACCGGTCGCGGGGCACGGCCTCTCCCTCTCGGCGCCCGAAGCCCAATGGGACACGCGCCGCCCGGTGTTCGACACGGTCAAGGCGGGCTTCCGCGTCGGCCGACGACCCGTTCGGCTGTCCCGTCGTCCAGGTCGTCCCGTCATCCCGGGCGGTTCTCCGGCGGTGCGGGGGCGGGTGCGGGAGCCGTTGCCGTTGCTGTTGCCGTTGCCGGGGCGGGAATGGCCGCGGTGTCGAAGTCCCCCGCGATGATCCGCGCGGCGAGTTCCGCGAGGCGCAACTGACGGGATCGCGCGTACGAGCGGAACGCGGCGAAGGCGTCGTCCACCGAGGTGTTCCAGCGCTCCGCCAGTACTCCCTTGACCTGTTCGACCAGGATGCGGCTGGTGAGCGCGGTCGCCAGCTGGCTGTTCTCGATGTGCGACTGCTCCAGCGTGCGCTGCTGGAGGATCGCGATGGTGGCCACGTCGGCGAGCGCCTGGGCGAGCGCGATGTCGGCGTCGCCGAGGCGGTGCGGTGTGCTCTGGAAGAGGTTGAGCGCGCCGACGACCCGGTTGCGCAGGCGCAGCGGGAGCGCGTGCGTGGTCACGTAACCCGTCTCGCGGGCCCGGCCGGCGAAGCGCGGCCAGGCCGTCGTCGTCTCCGGCCGCGTCAGGTCGATGTTCGTACGGGCCGTGCCGGTGCGGTAGCACTCCACGCACGGGCCCTGGTCGTGCTGGAGCGCGAACAGCTCCAGCAGCCGGGCGTGCTCGTCCGACGCGGCGATGATCTGCAGCTCGCCGTGCGCGTCCACGAGCAGGATGCCCGCCGCCGAGACGTCCAGCAGTTCGACGCAGCGCGTGGACAGGCGTTGCAGCAGGTCGATGACGTCGAAGTCCTCGACGAGGGAGTCCGCGACCTCCACGAAGATCTCGGCCAGACGTTGTTCGCGAGCCATGCCGATCATCCCTTTCCGTCGCCGGGCGAGTACGGCCCGTTCATGTCGTCGTCGGAGCCGTCGCCGAAGCCGTTGCCGGAGGCGTCGTTGCTGGTGTCGTTGTCGGTGTCATGGGTGGTGTCGTCGTTGGCGTTGAAGCGGACTCTGCGGGCGACCACGTCGTCCGCGATCTCTCCGAGGGGGCGCTCGCTGCCGTAGGCGCGGGCCCGCAGGCGCAGGAGGGCCTCCTCCATCGGCACACCGAGCTGGACGCTGATCATTCCCGTGGCCTGGTGCACCGCCGCGCGGTGCAGTCCCGTCGGCCGGTCCAGGAACATGCCGAGGACCGGGCCGCCGTTCCCGTTCTCGCGCCACTGCCCTCGCCCGTCCCTGTCCCCGTCCAGGAGCGCGCCGGTCAGCGCGGCGGCCAGAGCCGTCGCGTCCGCGCCCTGCTGGACTGTCATCGTGCGGTCGCCGTCGCAGAGCACGGTCAGTACGCCGACCCGGATGGCCCCGATGCCCAGCGGGAAGCAGCACACCCCGTGGACGCCCAGATCCCGTGCGGGCGGCAGCAGCGCGGGCCACCGGTCCGGGCGTACGCGGTCCAGGTCCGGCTCCATGACGGGTGACCCGGTGCGCACCGCGTCCGGGCCGGGGCCCTCGCCGAGCGTGAACTGGAGCTCCTCGAAACGCGCGCTCACCTCAGGGTGGCACCAGAGCGGCTCGGCCATGCGGCCGTTGCCCACGAGCAGCGACAGCGCGACGCCCTCGGCGCCCAGCGCCAGCGCGCACGCCCGCGCCGGATCACCGCGCCCGCCGAGGCGCAGCGACCGGAGAACGTCGGCCATGCCGTCGCTGATCACCGGTATCCGTTCCGCCGCGGCCGGGAGTCTCGAAGCGAGACACCGACCGGCCGGCCTCGTAACCCTACGCGGACCGGTCCGCCGTCGCGCTCCACTGGTCCCGGCCGTCGGCGGGCACGCCCCGCCAGGCGTCCTGGGCACTCGCGTACCGGGGGAAGAGCTCCACGACCGCGGCGGCCCGGAACACCAGACCTATGCACGGGCGGGCGTAGACGACCCGGGTCCAGCCGCACCGCGACCGGCAGTCGTCCCAGGCCGCGCACAGCGGGTCCAGGGCGCTGCCGTCCATGAACGTCAGACCGCTCAGGTCGACGATGAGGAAGAGGCGTCCGGTGCCGCGGCGCACGTCCTCCAGGTCACGGGTGAAACCCGGGGCGGTCGACAGGTCCAGCTCGCCACTCGCCCCGACCACACGGCACTCGTCGAACAGGCTGGGATACGGGCCCATGTGCCCCATCTCCTCTGGTCCTCCGGGCGCAGAGCCTCAGTTGCGCGGAACGGGACTACACGGTGAGGGCCGGGGACACGGGCTGCCGTACGGCGAGCGTACTGCCGGAAAGGCTGCGCCCGTTGAGCCTCTTCCGGTATCCGTCGGGTGGGCTCTCGAAGAGGCCGAACTTGGCCGGTACCCGACCGGTTACCGACGGCTCGGTGCCGAAGCGGCCAGGTCCGCGCGGAAGTTGACGGGGTCCGGTACCTCGCAAACCGTACGGTCTCGGCAGCCTCGTTTGCCTGGGGTCAAGGTACGGTGGGGGAACCGAGGGCATGTCGTACACCGGTGTTCGAGTCGGTCTCGTCCTCGGCGCACGCCGACGCCGGGCCGATCAGTGCCCGGGACAGGGTCCGCCCCATGGCCGGTTGAAGTCGTTCACGTCCGCCGGTCGAGTCCCGGCGCCGGGACGGCACCACCACCCTGACCGCATGCTCCGCGTCGGCGAGTCACCGAACCACTGAGCCGCTGAACCACCGAGCCACTGAGTCACCGGACCACTGAGCCACCGATTCAGTGAGCCGCCGAACCACCGAGTGACCGAACCACCGAGTCACCGATTCGCCGTCTCAGGGAAGCACGAAGGCACCGGGGCATCGAGGCCAAGGAGCCACCTGTCACCCGGCTCGACCGAGCCGCAGGAGAAGAGAGCCCGTTCCGTCGAGCGGTCCGCCGTGTCCGCCGCGAACGAACCACCGGCACGCCGCAGTCGTGCCCCAGACAGGAGCGCTCCATGACCACCGTCCCCGTCCTCGAACCCCTGCCTTCCCAGCCCCTGGCCCGCCTCCGCCTGGCCCCGCACAGCGCCCTGCCCCGCCGTATCGACGGGGCGTGGTGGCCCCACTCGCGCGATCTGCTGGCCGAACTCCCGCTGCTGATCGGCGCCCTGCCCCGTACGTGGGGGCAGATCACCGGTGTCACCGTGAACACGGCGATGTGGGCGGCCTCGCCCGGCCGGATGCTCGTCGCCAACCACGTCGTACGGCTGAGCCGGTCCTCCGGGGCGCACGGCCGGCACACCGTCTGCCTGGTCAGTCCGGGCCGGGGACGCTGGGACCTGCTGGTCGTACCCCCGGAGGTCGACGTGGCGGACGCGGAGCCGCTGATGGCGGCCGCGGCGGCGGGCGTGCGCCCGGCTCGCTGACGGGACCGCGGCGGACCACGGCGGATCACCGTGGACCGCCGCGGATCACCGAATCGGCCTGCGGATCCACACCTCGCGGCCGTAGGACGGGGAGTGAGGGGCGAGGACGCCCAGCTTCGACCAGCCCCAGGCGCGCACGGTCTCCTGGGCGGCGTTCACCGGACGGCCGCCGCTGCCACCGCTCCCGCGGTGACCGGCCCCTCCGCCCTCTCCGCCGGTGCTTCCTTCGTAGCCTTCTTCGTCGTCGGGTCCCTCCAGGTCCACGGCCGCGATGACGAGATCGGCGTCGAGCCGGGCCAGCAGCCGTTCGCTCAGGAGGGTCGCGACGCCGAGCCGGCGGTGGGCCGGCAGCACCATGAGCTCGGCGAGCAGGAAGGTACGGCCCGAGGCGGTGAGTTCCTCGATGTCCGTGGGCAGTTCGCCACGGAAGTCCGACCACCACTCGCCGGTCCGCTCCACCTGGAACCCGTACGCGCAGCCGGCCAGCCCGCCCGCGTCGGCGACCACCATGTCGAAGCCGATCTGCTGCACATGGTGCTCGAACCGGTCCAGGAAGCCCTGACGGTCGCGGTATTCGGCCCCCGCGGCCCCCCGGTAGGCCGAGACGTGCAGGTCAGCGACGCCTGCCCGCTGCTGCTCGGCCTGCCACCGGGACAGCCTGCGCAAGTACACCTCGGTCATACGGGTCCTCCCCAGGCCGCGGGACGGTCATCCCCCGATTCGGCATCATCACAGCAGGAGCCGCCGGGGTAAACGGGGCGTCGGGATCAGCCGGGTACCGCCCGGCACGCAGGTGGCAGCGCTCGTAGGGGGCGTACGGGCCGTACGCACGGGGGGCTATCCAGAACAGGCCGCCGGGCCTAGGCTCGGAGCCCAGTGAGGAGTGAGGCTCTTTCGGGAGCCGTCACAGCATCGAAGCCGCGTTCACCGGCTTCTCGCGCGCCCCTTGTCCCCGGGCGCATCCGCCCCCTGACCCCGGGCGTCAGGACGAGGCGGCGGTCTCCACCGCCGAGGCAACTTCCGTATCCCCGCCGCTCCTTCGCGGCCGGGCCCTTGACCACGTGTCCCTTTCGGCTCCCGCCACGGCGCACTCCCGCGTGCCGCGGCGACCCATGAGGGATCCCATGCCCTGCGACTCGCCGACCGGGGGGTGGCGCGACAGGGCGGTGCGGTCGCCGCCGGTACACCACCGGCGGCGACCGCCACACCACGCCTGACGGGCGGAGGGCGGGCGTACGAGGAGGACGGCGAGGACACCTTCCCGATGCCGCCCTCCCCCGCGCTCCGGGTCCCGACTAACCGACCGGTACCGGGGTCACCACCGCGGCCAGCGGATACGCGCCCGTTCCGAGGGCGGTGCCGACCGTGCCGCTCGCCGTCGTGACCGGCACGAGTTCACCGGCGTCGGCGGTCGTGACGTACGCCGTGCTCCCGTTCCAGTCGAGGGCGACGTCGAACGCGGACCTGCCGACGGTGACCGGGCTGCCGGGGGCGCCGGTGACCGTGTCGACGGGGGTGACCTTGTCGCCCGTGCTCGCGCTGACCCACAGGGTGCGTCCGTCCGGGGAGAGGGCGAGACCGTACGCCTGCTGTCCGTTCACGAGGAGCGTGGGGCGGGCGTCGTCGGTGGCGGTGTCGATCGGAGTGACCGTGGAACCACCGGAGTTGGACACGTAGACGGTCCTCCCGTCGGGCGCCGCGACGACGTTGAAGGGGTTCGGCCCGACGGGGATCGCCGTACCGGCCCTGCCCGCGGGGAGAGTTACGGGTGTGACCGTGCTGTCGTGGATGTTCGCCACGTACAGCGTGGACCCGTCCGGTGTGATCGCCATGTTCTCCGGACCGTCGCCCACCGCGATCTTCGCGCCCGCCGTGCCGGTCGCGAGGTCCACGGGCTGGACGGCGTCGTCGGAGTAGTCGGCGACCCAGAGGGTCTTCCCGTCCGGGGTGAGGGCGAGTCCGGCGGGCACGTCGCCGACCGCGATGGTGGCGGTCACCTTGCCCGTCGGTACGTCGATGACGCTGACCGAGTCGGACCCCTGGTTGGCGGCGTACGCGGTCCGTCCGTCCGCGCTGACGACGACCTCGCCGGGATTTCTGCCGACGGCGATCTCGGCCGACGCCCCGGTCGCCAGATCGACCGAACTGACCGACGCCCCACTGAAGTTGGCGGTCAGGGCGCGCTCGCTGCCGCCGTCGTCCGTCACCCGTACGGGAATGGCCCGGCCGACGAGCCCGTCCCCGCCGACGACGGCGGACCGCACCCCGCTCGCCGCCCCGTTCGCCGCCGTGAAGGTCACGGTGGCGGTTGCCGAGCCGCCCGCGGGAACGGTGACGGACCCCGAGGACGGGGAGACGGAGAGACCGTCGGGAGCCGCGATCCTCCAGGAGACGGTGCGGTCGGCCGTCGAACGGCTGTCGGCCACGGTGAGGGTGCTCGTGCCGCTCGCGCCCGGGGCCAGCGACAGCGACGACGGCTGGAAGGAGGCGTCCGGGCCGGGATCGGGAGCGGCCCGCAGCGTGGCGTCGTACAGGAACTGCTCCATGACACCGGGCGCGACCTGCTGCGGAACTGCGTCCAACTCCTTGCGCTGGGCCTGGAGTCGACCGTAGAGCGTCCGTACGGCGTCATCGTCCCCGGCCGCCTGCGCGACCATCAGCCGTACGGCCGTGCCGCCGGCGGTGCCGTAGGCGCCGAGCTTGTCCAGCCAGGGCGAAGTCTCGTCCAGGAAACCGGAGTTGCCGAGGCGGGCGCGGAGTTCGCCGGGAGCGGCGGCCATGGCGGTGAAGTAGGCGCGGAGCTTCCGGGCGGCGGCCGACAGCCCGTCCCCGCTGTCCAGCGCCTTCGTGAACGCGTCGATGAGCGGGGTGAGGGTGGGCGATTCGACTGGACTCAGCCGGGAGGAGTAGCTGTTCTCGGCGAAGATCCGCAGGGCCGGGGCCGCGCGCCCGCCGAGATCGGCGACCGAGGCGAGGAAGGAGGCCCTCGGGTCGTACGCGTCCGGGTTCCAGGCGAAGTCGGCGGAGGTGAAGAGAGCGAGCTTGCTGGCCTCGGCCTGGACCATGGGATTGGCGGTGATACCGGTGACGACGTCGGCCACACCCGCCTCCCGCCCCGTGTACGGGCCGAGCAGCAGCCGGCTCGTGGCGTAGTCGTTGACGGGGTAGTTGTCCCAGAGCAGAACCGGATGCCCGAACAACTCCCTTGCCCTGCGCGCCTGTTCGGCACTGATGGTGGGCGCGATGACACCGTCACCGGTCCACTCGACGACGACCGACGGGTCCAGCTTCTCCCGCAGGGCGGTCTTGTACGGGGAGTCGGCGAGGTCGGAGTACTCGGTCGGCACCATCTCCAACGGCGCGACGTCGGAATGGGCTTCGACGAAGCGGCCGACGACCGAGTTGAGCAGCGAGGCCTGTGCGCTCCCCGCCGCGCCGCCCCCGCTGCCGTACGCCTCCTCGTCCTCGGCGCAGTTCCAGTCGGTGTAACTGATGTCGTCCAGCGGCACGGCGAACGACCGCACGCCGATGGCGTACAGCGACTCGAACTTCGCCACGAGTGCCTTCGTGTCGGCGGGCGAGGAGTAGCAGACGGACAGGCCGGGCGAGAGGGCGTAGGTGAAGCGGACGTGGTTCGCGGCGGCGCGGTCGACGAGCTCCTTGAGCTGCGCGAGGCGTTCGGCGGGGTACTCGTCCCGCCACCTCGCCCGCAGATACGGGTCGTCCTTGGGCGAGTAGACGTACACGTTCTGCTTGGTACGCCCGTAGAAGTCCAGCTGGGACAGCCGGTCCCGCTGCGACCAGGGCGCCCCGTAGAACCCTTCGACCACCCCGCGGAGGGCGGCGGCGGGCCAGTCGCGGACGGTGACGTCGGGAACGGCTTTCCTCGCCCCGACCAACTGCCGGAAGGTCTGCGCGGCGTAGTACGTGCCGGTGACGTCCACCCCGGACAACGCGACCCGCCCCCGCCCGGCGGCAACCGCGTACCCTCCGGCCGGCAGTCCCCGGGGCGACTCGGCCCCGAGCCGCTCCAACACGTGTGCGGTGGCGGGGTTTTCGCGGGGCCCACCGACGTAGACGGTGAGCTCGGCGTCCGGCACGGCCCGACCCGCCACGACGGTCCGGATGGCCCGGGCCCCGGCGCCCCGCAGCACCCTCTCGACGAGCTTGCGCGCGGCGGGGTCGGTCCGACGGCCGACGACTGTGACGACGCGCTCGGGCACACGCCGGGAATCGCGACCGGCCTTGAACTCCTGTGGCTTCGGCCAGACTTGGGGGAGATGGGCGCTGGAGTCGGCGCGCTCGGCTGCGATGGCGGGGGCGGCTGGAGGGACGCCCAGCACGCCCAGGGCCAGGCCGGCGAGAAGCCCGACCGTGACCATCCTGGATCTCCGCTTCCGGTTCACTATTTTATCCATCGGCGAAAATGGTGGTGGATGGATTCACCGAGGGCAAGACCGCGTGGCCTAGGTGCCGATGGGCGGCTCGGTCGGCGGGTGCAGTTGGGCGAACTCCTCGGCGAGGATGCCCAGGAGGACGAGATCGTGGTGCCGGCCGGCGAGGAACACATGATCGCGGAGCCGCCCCTCCTCCACGAAACCGAGCCGACGATGGAGCGCCAACGACCCCTGGTTGTAGGCGAGGACCCGCGCTTCGCACTTGTGGTGGCGCCGCTCGGCGAACATGAACCGCAGCAGCATCACCACGGCTTCCGCCGCGTAGCCCTTGCGCCGGTGATCGGCGCCGACCGTGATGCCGTACTCGAACCGTCCCGCCTGCGGATCGGCGTCGTTGGAGGAGACGGCACCGACCATCTCCCCGGTGTCGAGAGCCTCGATCACCAGCCGGAAACAGTCACCATCGGGCTCGACCGCGGCCTGCTCCTTCGCCCAGGCGCGATACCCCTCGCCGGAACGGGGCGGCCGCACCGCATCCCCCAACCGCTCCTCATCCACGGCGAGCCGCATGAACCCGGTCCAGTCCTCGGGCTCGATCCCACGCAGCCGTATCCGGGTGCCTGTCCAGAAGGATGTCATCCACCATTGGATCAAGAGCAGGCACCGGGAGTCCAGGCCGAACAGTCTCGAACCGTGCTTTACCGAGAAGGCTTCAGTGCCATTCCTCGATTATTGCCCGAGGGGCGCGAGTGAGGGGTCCGAGTGAGGGGACCCCGCCGGTCAGGTGGTTCAAGCCGTGGAGGCGAGCGTCAAAGTCACGGCGTACCGCTTCTCGAATGTCCGCTTGGCCGCTTGAGCATGTCGTGTGGGCCGGTGGACCGGGTCGGAACAGGTCACAGTCGGATCACCACCAGTGCCGTGTCGTCGTCCGGGCCTCGGCGTGGGGCGGGGACCAGGTCGGTGAGGATGGCGTCCGCGAGGGGCTCGGGGGGCAGGGTGTGGTGGTGTTTGAGGCTGTGGGTGAGGCGGTGGAGGCCGTGGTCGATGTCTTCGCCGCGGCGTTCGATGAGGCCGTCGGTGTAGAGGACGAGGGTGGCGCCGGGGGTGTAGGACACCGTCGCCTGGGTGCGGAGGATGGTGTCGTCGCAGGCCGCCAGGGGCGGGTCGGTGGCCGTGTCCAGGAGGTCGACCGTTCCGTCGGGGTGGGCCAGGAGCGGGGGCGGGTGGCCGGCGCAGCTGTACGTGACCGTGTGGGCGGCCCGGTCGATCACGGCCTGGACGGCTGTCGTGGCGAGCGCGCCCTCGACGGTCTGCGCGTGCTGCGCGAGGGTCGTGAGCGCGTCCGCGGGCCGGCCGGTCGCGCGGATCGTGGCGCTCAGGGCGCTGCGCAGCTGGCCCATGACACCGGCCGCCTCCAGGCCGTGCCCGACGACGTCGCCGACCGCCGCGGCCAGCCGGTCCTCGTCGAGGTCGATCAGGTCGTACCAGTCGCCGCAGACGTTGAGGAAACTGGCCGCGGGCTGGTAGCGGACGGCGGCGAAGTCGTGCCGCGGCAGCGCGGTGCCGGGCAGCATGGCCCGCTGCAGCGTGACGGCGACCTCGTGCGTGCGGGCGTGCGCCTTGCGCAGCTCCTCGTTGAGTTCCTGCAGTTCCTGGGAGCGGGTCAGGAGGTCGGCGGTCATCGCGTCCTCCTGACTGAGCGTGGTGGGGGAGGCGCGCTGGGTGCCCGGCTTCCGGGCGGCGGCCTGGCGGGCACGGACCAGGGCCGTGACCTCCTCGACGCGGTGGGCGATGAGCGACACCCGTCCGTCCGCGTCGAGGACCGGGATGTTGACCGTGCTCCAGTAACGCTCCTCGAACACGCCGGGCCGGTCGGGCACCTCGACGTCGTACTTCTGCAGGGCCATGGTGTCCCGCTCGCCGGTGGCCAGCAGCCGTTCGAGCGACGTACGCAGGGTCCGGGCGCCGGTGGCCTCCTCGGAGGGGCTGTCGGGAAACACGTCGAAGATGAACCGGCCGACGAGCTCCTCCAGGCCACGGCCCGACACCTGCACATAGGCCCGGTTCGCGGAGATGATCGTCAGGTCGGGCGCGAGCAGCATGACCGGGCTGGGCAGGGCCTGGAAGACCTTCCCGAAGTCGATGTCGATGTCGATGCCGATGCCGCTCTCGCTGTCGGCTTCGGGAGAGGACGCGGGGGAGGGGGAGGGGGAGGGGGAGGGGGAGCTTGAGCTGGGCTGGGGGGACTCTGGATCGAGGTCCGCCGCGGTTTGCGCTTCCGCTTCCGCAGCGGCGTCCGAGTCCGTCCTGATGCCCGGGCTCTCTCTCCCACCAGGCGCATCACTGTCGCTCATGCCACCATGTCTACTCCCTCCCCCGGCTCCGTGCGACCCGGTCCCGGAACGGGCCCCTGCGCACTGACGTCAGGCGCGCAGGCGTGCGATTCGGCCATGGTGCGCCGCATCGGCCCGGCACCCCTGCTGGAGCCCTGGTGTCGTGGGCCCCGGCGGCGGCGGGGGCGCACCTCTGCGGAGCGCGCGACGAGCGTCGGCGGTGACTGTCGGCGTGCCCGGTCGGCGGGCTGGATCAGGCGGGTCGCCACGATGGTCAGGATCAGCAGCACACTGGCCACCAAGGCGCCGGTCCTGTCGGTCACCGCCCTGTGACCGGGTGACCGGGTGACCGGATGAACGGGTGACCGGGCCGGGTGACCGGGCCGGGCGAGCGCGTCCTCTTCGACCAGCGGAATCAGCGGCATCAGCGGAATCAGCGGCACCAGTGGCACCGGCGGAGGGCCGATCCCGTCGTCCTCCCGGGCTTCCGCGGCAGCCCGTGCCCCGTCGGTCGCCGGGGCGCCGTGCACGGCGTGTTCCGCGGTGATGAGTTCCGTGGCGGTCGCGGAGGCGCCGGACTCCGGAGGGATCACCAGGACGTCCCAGCGGCCGGTGGTGGGTGTGGGAGAACAGCGGGATCTCGTGGGGGGTCGGCTCCGTGGTGAACCAGCCCTCTTCTCCGGGCGGGCGAGGCGGCCGGCCGGGGTCTGCCGCGGCAGGTTCCCGCGCTGCTCCTCGGTGAGCGCGCGGCTCGTGTCCGTCTCGGTCGGACCGGGCGCGACCACGTTGCAGGTGATGTCCCGGGGCCCGAGTTCGTGGGTCAGCGACCGGGCGAGACCGACCGGACCCGCCTTCGACGCCGCGTGGTCGGTCTGTTCCGTGTCCGCAGTCCCACGACGGCCACGGCGAAGCCGACGAGGGCCAGTACGGCGGTCCAGAACGTGGCCGCGTACATGGCGTCGAGGAAGGCGCGGTCGGCGGTGGCCGCCAGTTCCGGCAGCCGGAGTGAACCGGCCAGTGAGCGGGCCGCCTCGGCGGAGGTGCGGGCCTGTTCCTCGGCTTCCGGCGTCAACCCACGCTCCCCGCCCGGGAGTTCGGCGTCCGCCATCCGCTCCCGGTACACCCCGGAGAGGATCGAACCGGTCATCGCCACCCCGAGCGTCCCGCCCACCTGCCGGGTGACGCTGTTGACGGCCGATCCGGCGCCCGCGAGACGCGGCGGCACCCCGCTCATCATCACGGCCGTGACCGGCGTACCGACCAGGCCCATCCCGAACCCCTGCACCCACAGCAGCGCGGCGACGGTCAGGATCGGGGTCCGTCCGTCGAACCACAGATAGCCGACGTACGTGGCAGCCGTGGCCAGGACCCCCGCCGCGACCGTCCACCGGGCCGAGAGCAGCCGGCTCAGCGCGGGGGACGCCTGACTGCCGAGGACGATGCCGACGGCCGCGGCGATCATGACCGTTCCGGCGTCGGCGGGGGAGAGCCCGCGCGGCCCCTGCAAGTAGAAGGCCGCGTAGAAGAGATGCCCGGCCAGCGCCATGAACGCGATCAGCAGCACCACGCTCCCGGCCGTGAACCCGGGCTGCCGGAAGAGCCGTAGGTCCAGGCTGGGGGCGGGCGAACTGCGCTGCCCGGCCACGAAGAGGGCGAGGAACGCGCAGCCCAGGAGGAGGGGGAGGAGTACGTGTGGGCCGTACCAGGTCCGTCCGTTGCCGAGTTCGATGATCCCGTAGACCACTCCGCCGAGACCGAGCACCGACAGGGCGAGACCCGGCAGATCGAGCACCCTGCGCCGGGGACCCTTCAACTCCGGTACGACGGCGACCACTCCGGCCATGCACAGGGCCACGATCGGCACGTTGACCAGGAACACCGAGCCCCACCAGAAGTGGCTGAGCAGCGCCCCGCCCACGACCGGGCCGACGGCCACCCCGAGGCCGCTGGAGGAGCTCCAGATCGCGATCGCCCGGGTGCGTTTCTCCTCCGGGGTGCTCTGCACGATGACCGACAGGGTCGCGGGCATCAGCAGCGCGCTGCCCGCACCCATGGCGGCCCGCGCCACGATCAGCCACGCGGGACTGGTCGCGAAGGCGCCCGCGCCGGAGGCCGCGCCGAACAGCGCGAGCCCGGCGAGGAGCGTGTTCCGGGGGCCGAAACGGTCGGCCAGCGCGCCGCCCGCGAAGAGCGTGCCGGCGAAGACCAGGGTGTAGGCGCTCGCCACCCACTCCAGCTCGGCGGGGGTCGCGCCCAGGCCGTCGACCGGGTCGGCGAGCGTGGTGACGGCGACGTTGAGGACCGAGGTGTCCAGCCAGATCAGCATCTGGGCGCAGACCACGACGAGGAGGACCGGCCAGGACCGGGACGGGACGACTCCCTTCTCCTCCACCCGGTTCACGGCGGTCATCGGCTGCCTCCCCTGTCGTCGAGATCCGCGTAGCTGCGCAGCGCCCGGTCGACCAATGCGTCGGCCGCGCCCGTGTAGTGGGCCGGGTCGAGCAGGTTCGACAGCCGTGCAGGGGTGAACTGGGCCGAGAGTTCGGGGTGTTGGGCCAGCACCTCGGCGAGGGGGCGCCCGGTGTCGGCCGCCTCGGCCGACGCGGCGGTCAGCAGCTTCTTCGCGCGCACCTTGCCGAGCGCCGGGGCCAGCACCACCGTCAGCCGCTCGGTGACGAGCGCGCCCCCGGTCAGTTCGAGGTTGGCCAGCATCCGCTCCGGGTGGACGACCAGCCCCTCGGCGAGCTCGACGGCGGTGTGCGCGGCCCCGCCCGCCAGCCGCAACGCCTCCCGCAGCGGCTGCCATTCGGCGTGCCACGCCCCGGCGGGCCGCTCGTCCTCGGCCAGCAGACACTGGGCCAGTACGAGGGCATGGGCGGGCACCTGACGGGCGGCCGACACGATCAGCGTGGCGAGCGCGGGGTTGCGCTTCTGCGGCATCGCCGAGGAGGCCCCGCGCCCGGCCGCCGCGGGCTCGGACACCTCACCGATCTCGGTACGGGACAGCGTCTGCACGTCGAGCGCGAACTTGCCGAGCGCGCCGGTGACCAGCTGGAGCACCGCCCCCACCTCCGCGACGGGCGTGCGCACGGTGTGCCAGGGCAGCACCGGCTCGGCCAGCCCCAGCGCCTCGGCGAACGGGCGGAGCAACTCGACTCCGCCCTCGCCGCCGATGCCGACCGGGTTCCGGCCTTCGCTCCCGTCCCCGCCCTCGCCACCTGCTGGGTTCCCGTCCTCCCCGCGGTCCAGCAGGGCGTACTCGCGGTACGCGGCGAGCGTCCCGGCCGCTCCCCCGAGCTGGGCCGGGAGCGCGGAGGCGACCGCCCGCACCCGGACCAGGGCGTCGCCGACCAACTGGAGCCAGCCCGCCGCCTTGAGACCGAAGGTGGTGGGCACCGCGTGCTGGGCCAGGGTGCGACCGGCGAGCACGGTGTGGCGGTGGGTGTCGGCCAGCGCGGCCAGGGCTGCGCCGGTGCGTTCCAGGTCGGCGGCGATCAGACCGAGCACCCGGCGGGCGACCAGCATGGCCGCCGAGTCGAGGATGTCCTGGCTGGTCGACCCCCGGTGTACGTACTCGGCGGCGGCCGTGTCCTTGGCGGCGACCACCTCGGTGAACGCCGTCACCAGCGCGACCACCGGGTTGGCCGCGGCCCGGGCCGCGTGGGCCAGGGCGACCAGGTCCAGCCGGTCCGCGCGGGCCACCGAGGCGATCGCCTCCACCGCGGCGGCGGGTGTCAGTCCGACCGCGAACTGGGCCCGGGCCAGGGCCACTTCGGCGTCCAGCATGGCCTGCAGCCACGCCTCGTCGGTCACCTCGGCCGCCGCGGGCGTACCCGCCCAGGTGGGGGCGAGCAGGCCGGCGTCGGTACCCACGGACATCACCTTCACGCTTCTCGACCTTCTTCGCCTGATATTTGACGTATCGTCACATCCCGTGGGAGTGGCGGTACTTCGGCCTCCGGCAGCATCAGCGCCGCCCGCGCGATCGCGTCCGAGTCCTCCAGCGTCACCGAGCCGACGCCCGGCCGGATGCCGACCGCCGTCACCCAGCGCACCCCCTCCGTCGGCACCCCGAAGGCGAACCGCCGCGGGTGTGCCCGGCCCGCCGCGTCGACCAGCCGGGGCGGATTCCTCGTCACCGCGAGCCCACCCGTCTCCCGGCCGCCCAGCCGGTACGGGGCGCAGTCACCGGCCGCCAGCAGCCCCCGTAACAGGGGATCGGCGCTCCGCCGCACATCGACGACGGGCAGCCGCGCCTCGACGAGTGCGCGGACCGGCACCGGGGGCTCGGGCACCTGCTCCGCGTCCACGAGGAAACCGCCGTCGCGCGCGGAGGGCCGTACGCGCATCCCCGGGCCGAGTACGTGCACCACCTCGGCCTCGATCAGCGCGATCAGCTGCTCGATGCGGAAGGCGGGCGGGCCGATCGACGTGTAGGCGTTCAACGGCGTGTACCAGCCGTCCAGTTCGGCCCGGTACGACGTGCCGGACACCCCACCGTGGTCGACGACGAGCCGTATCTCGTTGCGCAGGTCCCGCAGGGCGTCCAGCGCGGCCTTCACCGGTCCGGTCACATTGCCCAGCCGGGCCTCGGCGACATCCCGCCGCAGATACTCAAGGAGCCAGTGCCGGAAGTCGTCACGGCCGGTGAAGTCCCGTTCTCCATAGGGCCGTTCGATCCGCCGCCAGTCCCACGGCTCGGCGGGCGGCACCCCGTACCGGTCGGTCCATGCCTCGTCGTGGACGGTCCGCACCTCGCGGTCGATCAGCGGCCAGATGTCGTCGCGGAAGGAGACGGGGTGCCCGTCGTTCGCGCGCCGCCGCAGCCCGGCGATGACCTCCGGGGTCAGAAAGCGGGGGTGGTGGCGGCCGAGCGCGCCCTTCTCGTTCTCGCCGCGTGCGTGGTACGGCACCCCGCGCCGCGAACCGGCGTACAGCACGGGCTCGTTGCCGCTCGGCAGGTACACCAGGCCGGACTGGCTCTCCTTGAACGTGCCGCCGCGGCCCTCGGTGAGCAGCGCCACGCAGTCGAAGAAGTTCAGCCCCAGGCCGCGCAGGGCGACCGGCGTGCCCGGTGCGATCCGGCTCAGGTCGGCGTCGGCAGGGTTGGCGGGCCGTACGTAGAGCGAGCCGTTCCGTTCGGCGAACGAGCCCAGCGCACGCTCCTCCGGGCTCGGCGTCAGGTCACCGTGGCCGAGCGCCAGCACCACCGAGTCCAGCCCGGCCAGTTGATCACCACCTGCCAGGGTCACCGTCTGCCGCCCGTCCGGGGTGTCCGCCAGCGCGACCGCGGTCGTCCGGTGCGTGTGGACGGTCACCCCGGGAGGGGCGGTGCGTAAGAGATGCCGGAAGACCCACTCCAGGTAGTGGCCGTGGAAGGCCCGGGTCGGATAGGTGTCCGGGCCGAGCCGCCGCGCCTCCTCCAGGACCCGGTCCGGGTACGCCTCGGCCGAGGGCTCCCCTTCGCCGCCGATCGCGCGCGCCCACTCGTACAGGCTCGGCCCCGGCACCGACGGCCCCGCACAGGCCACGCTGTCGTCGGTGAACAGGGTCACCTGGGAGGCGACCGTGTTCATCAGCAGCTCGCCCGGCTGGTCGGTACGCCACACCGCGCCCGCGCCGGGCGGGTACGGGTCGACGAGGTGGACGGTGACCGGCCGGGCCGGCGCGACGGCCCGGCCCGCGTCCGGCCGGGCGGCCATGTCCGCCTCCGCCTCAGATTCCGCCTCCGCCTCCGCCTCCGCTTCTGCTTCCGCGTCCGCGTTGGCGCAGATCCGCTCCAGGACCGAGAGGCCGCGCGGACCGGCACCGATCACGCACACGGTGAGGGCGTCACCGGGCCCGGTCACTCCCGGCCCAGCCCGTCGCGCCAGCTCGGCCGCAGCGGCTTCCAGCCCAGTTCCGTACGGGCCCGGTCGTTCGCCGCGCCCCGCGCCGCGGTGAGCTGGTGGGTCATGAACCAGCCGAGGAGCCGGGGAGCGAGTGCCGCCGGAATCGTCCGCGGGGGCGGGCCGCCCAGCGTGCGGGCGAAATGCGGCAGCCACTGCGCGGCCGGGGCCGGATCGTCGTCGGTCACGTGGAAGACGCCGGTGGCAGCCGACTCGACCGCCGCCACGGCCGCCCCCACCGCGTCCACCACATGCACGAACGAGGTGATCCCGGCCCCGTCCCCGGGCAGCGGGAACCTCCCGGCCAACACCCGTTGACCGGTCCCGCCGATACGGGCGTACCCGGTCCCGGGCCCGTACAGGGTGCCGTACCGCAGCACCACGCCCGCGAGGTCGGGGCCGCCGTCCAGGACCTGCCGTTCCAGCTCGGCGACGGCCCGTACGGTGGCGGCCCAACCGGCGTCCGGGGCATCCACGTACAGCGGCGCGTCCTCGTCGAGGACCGGGTCCCCGGCCGGGGCGGCGGCGAAGGCGACGGACTGCGCGACCAGCCGCCGGGCGCCGGCCGCACGGGCCGCCGCGACGAGATTGGCGGTCCCCTCGGTCCGCAGCCGCGCGGTCAGCGCGAAGGCCTCAACGGGGTCGGTGGGCAGCAACCGCAACGCCGTCAGCTGGTGGACGACCACCTCGGGCCGGGTGGCCGACACCGCGGACAGCATGCCTTCCCGGTCCAGGGCGTCGGCGACCACGACCGCGTCCGCCTCCGGAGCCCGGGCCCGGGACTCCTCCCGTACCAGCGCGCTCACCTCATGGCCCCGCGCCCGCAGCGCGCCCACCAGCGGATGTCCGATCACACCTGTGGCCCCGGCGACAAGTACGCGCACGGTTCAGCCCTCCGTGGTGGTGGCGGAGGAAACGGGAGCGGGGGGAGTGACAGGCGTGGCGACCCGCATCAGCAGACGGCACGCCTTGTCGCCGTCGCGCAGACAGCTCTCGGCCCGGTTCTCCGTCAGGGTCACGCCGAGCCCCTCGGACCAGCCCGCGTGGATGTCGGTGCACGGGCACCGGTAGCCCTCCAGCGAACCGGCCATCCGGACCATGGTGATGGCGAAGTTCCGCCGCAGCGTGAGCACGATCAGGCCGTCGTCCTCGGTCACCTCCTCGACCTCGGTGGAGGCGTTGCGCAGCTCCCGCAGGAACATCCGGTCGCCGCACTCGTCGTAGCGGCGGCGCAGCTCTTCCAGGGATTTGCCGTTGTCGCCGCTGCCACCCTTTTCACCGCTGTCGCCGCTGTCCGGGAGCGGTCCGGACCTGCGGGTTACGCGCTGTCCGACGTGCAGGGCGACCTTGCGGAGCGCCTCGGCGTTGATCTCGTTCGCGGCCTGCTGCCCGAAGCGGCTCGCCACCCCCTGGTACCAGTGGGCGTCGTGCTGCCACCACAGCCGGTACGCCTCCACCGTCTGCGCGCGCTGGTTGACCTCGTCGGCACTCACACCTGCCCCCTGGCGGCGAACCGGTCGCGCATCACGCGTTTGAGGACCTTGCCGGTGGCCCCCTTGGCCACGTCGTCGGGCTTCATCCGCAGGGCGCGGGTGACCGGGGGGAACCCGGCGGCGGAGAGCACGGCGTTGACCCGCCCGATCCACAACTCGTCCCCGTCGCCGCTCTCTTCGTCGGCGCCCTCGTCGTCCGCGCTCTCCTCGTCGGCGAGTTGGAGCAGCGCGTACGCCTCGGCCTCCCCGTCGCCGTCCCAGTCGGCCCGTACGCCCTCGGGTGCGACCCCGACGACCGTGCAGTCGGCCAGCTCGGGCAGTTCCCGCAGCAGGAGTTCCTCGGTGCGGGTGCTGAAGAGGATCCCGTCGCGGGTGCGGACGGCGTCCGGTGCCCGGTCCAGGTGGTAGAAGTTGCCCTCCTCGTCCTGCTGCGCGAGGTCCCCGGTGAGCCAGTAGCCGCCCAGCCGCATCCGGTTCCAGGTCAGCGAGTCGTTCCAGTAACCGGGCGTGAGTGTCGGCGACTTGAGGCCGAGGCGGCCGATCCGCCCGGGCGGCAGCGGGGTGCCGTCCTCGGCGAGCACGGCGGCCTCGGCGAAGCTGATGGGCTTGCCGACACAGCGCGAGTACGCGGACGTGTCCTTGGTGTGCCGGTTGTGGAAGACCGAGTACCCGGCCTCCGAGGAGCCGAGCCCGTCCACGAAGACGGAGCCCTCGACGTGTACGAGCCGCAGGTCCTTGCCCATCGTCCGGTGGCTGCCGTGCTGGACGAGGGCCCGGATGTGCGCCTCGTGGGCCGCGTCCCCGGTGTTGAACCACACCTGCACGCTCGACAGATCACGGTCCGCGAGCGTCTCGGCGGCCATCTCGCCGAAGGTCCCGGCGAAGGCGAGGACGGTGGTGGGCCCGAACTCCTCGATGGCATCCAGCACTTGGGCGCCGCGCTGGCTGGAGAGCAGCTTGATGTCCGTACGCAGCAGCAGGCAGTACAGCAGTGTCGCCACCATGGCGTTGTGCGCGCCCGGCAGCCCCACCAGGGTGCGGGCCATGTCGGTGCCGGTGGAGTAGCGCAGCCGGTGCACCTGCGCGTACATCAGCGTCCGGTGCGTGTGCGGAACTCCCTTGGGCATACCGGTGGTTCCGGAGGAGTGCGAGATGAGCACCGGGTCGGTGGGGTCGTGCCGGTACGGATAGGAGGACGGGAGCAACTCGCGGTGCTCCGGGCGGATGTCGGCGGCGGTGACGCAGAAGCCGAGCCGGTCCGCCCCTTCTGCCCCCTCCACCGGCGACAGCACGTCATGGTGCTCGCGGTCGGTGAAGGCGCCGACCGCGCCCTGCCGTCGTACGTACTCCCGGGCGGTCTCCGGGGGCAGATTGCCGTTGACGAACGAGGGGACGGCGCCGAGGGCCGTCAGCGCCAGGAAGTTCACCGCGAACTCGGTGCTGGAGTAGGAGTGGACGGCGACCGGGTCGCGGGGCCGCACACCCTGGGCGGCGTACCGGCCGGCGTACGTCTCGACCACCTCGTTCAGCTGCCCGAGCGTCAGCGTCTCGGGCCGGCCGCCGTCCGGCGCCCGCCAGCCGCCGTCCGTCCACAGCACGGGTTCGTCGAGCGGCCGGCCGTACGCGGTCAGGCGCTCCAGTACGTTGCCGGCGCCGAGTTCGGTGTCGGAGCAGATCCGCGCCCGCTCCTGTCTACTGATGAGCATGGGTCTCCGTCTCGTTCCTTGCGTCGGTCGTTGCCTCTGTATCGGCGGTGAGGAGGAACGCGGGCGCGCGCGAGCCGGTCACCAGGAGGTGACTCCCGCCCTCCCGCAGTAGCCGCTGGTGGGCGGCGGCCAGGTCGAACAGGCTCTGGATGTCGCCGGGCCGCCGGGCAACGTCAGTGCCGCTGTGGGTTTCGGTTTCGTTGTCGTACGCCTCGGCCGACCGGATCGAGACCGGTGCTCCGGTGCCGGGGCGGCCGAGCAGGACCGCCGCCGCGAGTCCGGCGGACGCGGGAAGTGCCGGGGCCAAGTGGCCGTGACCGTCGGCCAGTTCCTCGTGCACGGCGGTCAGCCGCTCGCTGCCGCCCAGCTCCACGCCCACCACCAGGACCCGGTCCACCTCCGGGTCCTCCAGGAGGAGATCCGCCATGGAGAGCAGTTCGGTCACCGGGTCGTCGAGGGTGGAGAGGCTGAACATCTGGCCGGTGATCCCGAACTCCCGGCTCAGACAGCCGAGTACGGAGTTGGGGGTGGCCTGCATGAACAGCAGCGGGTTGTGGACCCGCCCGGAGACCATGCGCCGGCTGGCCACGTCCGCGGTGGTGGTGTCACCGGCCGTACTCGCCAGTGCCACCGCGGTACGCGAGCCTCCCCCACTCTCGGCTCCGCTCGACCGGGAGGTGCCCCCATCGGGCCGTTCGGCGAGGCACTGCCGGGCGGCCTCGTACGCCAGCGGGCTGAAGGCCGACTCCACGAAGCCGGGAAGCCTCGGCAGCGGGATGTCGTCGTCCCGCCCGGTGCCGTGGGTGGCGGTGGCGGTGGTGAGGATGCCGAGGGGTGAACGTAGCGTGGTTTTACGGGAGTTCGCGGTGGCAGTCGTGGTGTTCCCGTTCCTGGTCTTGGTGTTCCCGTTCCTGGTCGTCGTGTTCTGTGTCGGGGTCACGGCCGCTCCAGAACGAGTGCGGTGTTGGCGCCCCCGAAGGCGGCGTTGACGGTGAGGGCCCGGCGGGGGTCGGCCCGGCGCGGCTCGTTCGGCACGTAGTCGAGGTCGCACTCCGGGTCGGGCGCGGTGAATCCGGCGGTCGGCGGCAGTACGCCGTCCGTCAGGGCCAGCATCGTGATGACGAACTCCACGACGCCCGCCGCCTCCAGGAGATGGCCGGTGGTGCTCTTGGTCGAGCTGACCGGTATCGACTCGGCCCGCTCGGGGAAGGCGGCCCGCAGCCCGCGGGTCTCGGCCCCGTCGTTGTACTTGGTGCCGGTGCCATGGGCGTTGACGTAGTCGAGGGCGGTCCCGTCCGGGTCGCCGGCGAGCCGCATCGCCTGCCGGGCCGCGCGGGCGAGTCCGACACCTTCCGGGTGCGGCTGGGCGATGTGGTGGGCGTCCGAGGCCGCGCCCCAGCCCACCACGTTCGCCAGCGGCCGGGCACCGCGGCGCCGGGCATGCTCCGCGGACTCCAGCACGACGGCGGCCACACCGTCGCCGAGCAGCAGCCCACTGCGGTCGGCGCTGAACGGCCGCACCATCCCGTCACGCGACAGCGCCCGCCCGGAGTCGAACTTCCCGAACGTCTCCTCCTCCACCAGATAGCCGCCCGCGCAGACGGCCACGTCGATCCGCCCGGAGGAGATCAGCCGGCAGGCGTGGATGATCGCGGCGGCGGAGGCGACACAGGCGTTGGTGAAGGTGAGCCGGGGCCCGGTCAACCCGAGCTCCCCGGCGAGGAGTTCGGTCAGCCGAGCGGGCACGGCGTCGGCGACTCGCTTGGTGGCGGTGGAGGTGGAGGTGGCGGTGGCGGGCGTGGCATCGGCAACTCGCTCCATTCCGGTGGAGGTCCCGCGCGCGGGCGCCTCTTCGGGGGCGCGACCAGCCACATCCGACCCGCGGCCCGCATCCGACCCGGCGCCCCGCCAATACCGCGTCACGCTCGTGTGATCCCCGGCCACACCGAGCAGTACGGCAGCCTCCGTCCCCGGGGCGAGCCCCGCCATGGAAAGGGCTTCGGCGCCGCACTCGGCGAGGGCATACCGCAGGGCCCAGCCCTCGACACCGCCGGGCCCATCGGCCGCGGCCCCCGCCATCGCCGTACGGTAGGGCTCGGTGTCGAACCGGGTCGTGGCCGTGAACGACGGAACCCCCGCGAACACCCCCCGCCGCAAGGCGTCGGCCCCCGTACCGAACGCGGTACGCACACCGAACCCGGTGACGGTCACGTCACCGCTCATCGGGGCCGCCCCCTTCCGGGCGGTCCGTCTGGGCGGCGCGCAGATAGTCGGCGAGCCGCCGCAGCGAGGTGAACCCGGCGATGTCCTCGTAGCTGGGCTCCACGACCAGCCCGTACCGCTCCTCCACCACGTGCAGCAGCCACACCAACCCCAGGGAGTCCAGGATCAGTTCGGTGTCCTCACCGAGTTCGTCGGGCACGCCGGGGAAGATCTTGCGGTCCGCCAGCAGTTCGCGGACGGTGTCGGTGGTGAGGGGGGAGAGCGCGGGTTCCCCCTCGCGTGCGTCGCTCGCCGTGGCCCCCGTACTCATGCCTTGGCACCGCGTCGGACGATCTCGGCGACGAGGGAGCCGAGGGTCAGGGTGGCCAGGGGTTCGATGTCGGTGTCCGGTATCTCCACACCGAACCGCGACTCCAGCCGCAACGTGAGCTCGATCAGACTCAACGAGTCCAGATCCAGCCCACCGACGGTCACCGGACTCTCGTCCGTGATGCCGTCACGGCTCATCAGGATGTTCATCTCGTCGATGACGGTGCCCAGCACGAACTCACGGATCTCGTCTTCCAACGTTGACGTACTCATGATCAGAAAACTCCAGTGAAGGAAAATCCAGTGAACGAAAATGGGGGGCGCCCACTTCAGGGGCGCGGGGCGCGTTCACGCAACAGCGTCGGCTGGCGCACGAGCTTCCCGTTGGACGTACGAGGCAACGCGTCCAACAGCCGTACCACCCGCGGCAACTTGTAGTCGGCGAGCCGCTCCCGACACCACCGCAGCAACTCCTCGGCGGTAGGCCCCTCGCCTGCGGCCGAACCGGCGGCGGCGGAGGTCACGACGTACGCCTCGGTCACACCCTCGTGAACCACGATCGCCTGCTCAACCGCGGGATGCCCCCGCAGCACGTTCTCGACCTCGGTGAGGTCGACCTTGAGACCGCCGATCACGACGAGGGAGTCGGCACGGCCGTGCACCCGCACGGCCCCGGTGCCGTCCACCGTCGCCCGGTCCCGCGTACGCAGCCAGCCGTCCGCGTACTGCGTACCGCCGGAGTCGAAGAGGTACGGCGACTCGTCGAGGGCGACGTCCAGTTCGCCCTGCCGTACCCGTACGACCATGCCGGGCGCGGCCGGGCCGACCGACGGCCGCAGCGTGCCGCCGACGTCCATGGCGACGACGCCGCTCTCGGTGGTGCCGTAGGACTCGCCGACCGGCACCCCGTACCGCTCGGTGAACCGGGCGGCGACGTCCGGCGGCATCAGTTCGCCGCCCGACACCGCGACCCGCAGGTCGGGAAGTTCGGGGGGATCGCCGGCGGCGGCGAGCAGTTCGTAGTGCATCGGCACCCCGAACAGGGCGGTGACCCGGTGGTCCACCGCGGTCCGCAGGAGGTCGCGGGCCGAGATCCGGGGCGCGAAGACGACGGAGACGCCGGCCGCCAGTGAGTGCAGCAGCCCGGCGACCAGGCCGAAACTGTGCGCCGTCGAACTGAGCAGCAGTACGCGGTCGCCCTCGCCCGGCATCCCGGTGATCCCGGCGAAGCGGTCCACCTCGGCGGCGAGCGACGCGGCGGTCCTGCCGATCACCTTGGGCCGCCCGGTGGAGCCCGAGCTGAACTGGACCAGTCGGTGCCCGGTGGTGGCCGGCCGGCCCGTTCCACGGCACTCGGTGACGACCTCGTACTCGGGCCGGAAGCCGAACGTCGCCTGGACGTTGGAGCCCGCCCGGACCATGAACTGCGGCCGGCAGGACGTGCAGAGCGCCGCCACCTCGGCCGGTTTGAGCCGGAAGTCGAAGAGCATGACCTGTGCGCCAAGGCGCCACAGCGCGAGCAGCACCTCGACCTGGGTGAAGCTGGGCGGAGTCCGCAGCCCCACGGCGCTGCCCGGCCCGATGCCGAACCCGGCGAACACGGCGGCCTGCTTGGCCACCCGCTCCCGTAACTCGCCCCGGCTGACGGTCTCCTGTTGATGTGTCAGATACGGCAGGGTGTCGTCCCGCGAGTCGAACAGCCGCCGGACGAGGGAACCCATCCCGCCCGTCCCGTCGTCGTCCACGGGACCGCTGGACAGGTCGCCGGCTCTCAGGGGGTCTCTCAGGCCGCCGGCCATCAGACCTCCTTGCAGAACTCGCCGATGGGCAGGCCCACATGGCGCTTGTCCGTGGCCAGATAGCCGAGCAGTTCGTCGCCCGTCCGCAGTTCGGTGACGTTGAGGACCTTCCCGCCCGGGCCGAGCACCCGTACGTGCCAGTCGTCCTGCACGGTCAGACTGACCAGCCGTCCGTCCTCGGCGTGGGTACGGATCTCCAGGAGCGGCCGGGACTCCAGCTTGGCGCGGCCGACCACGACCCGCCGGGTGCGGCCGTCGGCGCCGACCCCGAGCAGGACGCTGCCGGAACCCACCTCGCTGAGGTAGCTGGTGCGGTTGTCGGGCCCGAGCGTGTACGAGTGCAGGGCACCGGCGTTGACCCGGAACGGCCTGGTCGGCATGTACGGCAGCGGGTGGGTCTCGCTGCAGCAGAGCACGAACCCGGAGGAGTACGAGCCGACGAGGATGCCCTCGTCCTCCTCGAAGTGCGAGCAGGTGTCCACGCAGACCCGGTCGCCGAGTCCGACGTGCCGGATGCTCTCCACGGTCAGTGTGGACAGCTCCAGTTGGGGTGTGGTGGCCTCCAACAGCCCTGCCAGCGCGAACACTTCGTCGGCGCTGCGGGGCGTGAACAGGATGCCGTCCGAGCCGCGTTCGAGGACGTCGAAGACGATGGCCGCCTCCTCCAGACCGTCCACGACGGTCACCAGTTTACCCTCGGCCGACTCGGCCGCGGCGAGCACGATCTCCAACGGGATCTTGGTCGGGTCCGCGAAGTGGATGACGGTGTACGGCAACGCCATGGCGCCCGCGCAGGACAGGGTCAGGGTGCGGTCGTCCCGTACGTCGACGAACCCGGCGGCGGGCGTGCCACCAGCGGCACGGTTGTCCGCGGCGAGGGCGTCCAGCTCCTCCTGGGTGCCGAACTTCCGCAGGTGGAGGTCTATTCCGGTGCTGGCACCGGCACCGGCAC
Organism: Streptomyces sp. NPDC020747; assembly: GCF_044334695.1. Classification (NCBI taxonomy): domain Bacteria; kingdom Bacillati; phylum Actinomycetota; class Actinomycetes; order Kitasatosporales; family Streptomycetaceae; genus Streptomyces; species Streptomyces sp. NPDC020747. The sequence goes on from NZ_JBIRTJ010000003.1 coordinate 494,882, forward strand.
CGGCGCTGGTGACGGCCGGGGAACTGCCCTTCCCGGAGGGGAGGTTGGCACTCTTCACCTCCTTCTCGCTGAGCTTGTCTCCGGGCTTGTCGCTGGACCTGTCGCTGGACCTGTCACCGCCGGGCTTCTTCGCGGCGGCCGCGCCCGTAGCCGTAGCCGGAGCATCGGTGACCAGCACCCGGGTCACCGTCGGCGGCAGCGTCCCGAGCAACTCGGCGTCGGTGGCCACGACTCCGGCCATGCGGCTGTGGACGGCCGCGTCCACCACCGCCTGGAGCTGCGGACGGGGGACCTCACGGAGATCGATCCATGCGAACCTCATGCGACTCCTGCCACGATCGTCGAATAGTTAGTCATGCGCATGTCATCTGTGATGCCGTTGCCGCCGGGCACACCGTGGACGACCGCCGCGAGCCGGGACACCAGCGCGGCGGGCGAGGGGGCCGAGAAGATCCGGCGGCCGATGGCCAGCCCCCGGCAGCCGGTGGCCATCACGGCGGCGCCGTACTCGACCAGGTCGGAGCCGTCCGGCGGACCGCCGGCGGCGAGGACGGGGATGGGGCTGTTGGCCACGACCTCGGCCATCCGGTCGATCGGCAGGGCGACGGAGGTCTTCACCATGTCCGCGCCCAGGTCGGCGGCGACGTTGGCCAGATGGGCGAGGAGGCCGGGGTCGCGAGGGTCCTCGATGCGGGGGCCGCGGGGGTAGACCATCGCGATCAGCGGCATGCCCCACGCGTCGCAGGAACGGGCCACCGCCCCCAGGTCGGCGAGCTGCTGGGCCTCGGTGTCCGAGCCGATGTTCACATGGACGCTGACCGCGTCGGCGCCGAGCCGCAGCGCCTCCTCGACGTCGGCGACCAGCACCTTGGCGTGGACGTCGGCGGAGCGGGCGGTGCTGGCGCTCAGGTGCACCACCAGGGCGCAGTTCTTCAGGATGTCCGGCGGCAAGGCGCTCGCCCGCCCCTTGTGGACGATGATCCCGTCGGCCCCGCCGGCCACCAGTGCGCGCAGCAGGTCGTCCCACTTGTCGGCGGGGACGATCGGGCCGTCCGAAACGCTGTGGTCGAGCGGGACGAGCAGGTGCCGGTCGTCACCCGCGAGCGAAAGTCTTCTCAAGCGTAATAGCTTGCCAGTTTTCAGCATGGGTAATGCGCCTTCCCAGCCCGGAGGCCGCATTTAAGAAAGCCGAACCGCGACATCCTGTTGCGGTCTCCATGTCCGAAAAACGATGGTCGTAGAACTTTCAAGTTCAGTCGGCCATCAGCATTCACGCGTAATCGCCCGTTGGCAAGGCGTGATCATCGGCGAATTTTTATTCGGGGTCGGGAATTAATATTGACAGTGATTTGACAGGTATGGCGGGGTTGACGCCACCGGAGGGTGCTGTTCGTGGGGTGTTGTGTGGCAAATGCCAAGGTGGCGGGTGTGGTGTGCTCTATGCGCATTGAGGAGGTCTGCCCCCGCGCGTGACCGCATCGGACGCTTTCCCACGGATGTACGGATGTCACGTGTAAATGGCAGACAATTCTCGCGCGTGTTCGGTTATTCGGACGTGTGGTTTTTCTTTCGGGCTTCCTTGTCGAAATTGAATTTTCGGGCTTAGGGTGTCAGGCGCGCTCCGGAACGTGTTTCATGCGAGGCCGTCCCCCCATCTGCACCCGGACCGTACGGACCGGGCGTACCGGAAGTGACTCCCCATGCCCGAATTACCGTTCAAGACCGCTCCCGAGACCGCCGGCCCCAGACCGGCCGCGTCCCCACCGCCGGCGGCGAAGACCGCCGAGCCGTCCGCCGGGAGGGCCGAGGCCCCGCGGGTCGCCGTCGCCAGCCTGGTCGGCACCACGATCGAGTACTACGACTTCGCGGTGTACGGCACCGCGAGCGCACTCGTCCTCGGCCCCGCCTTCTTCCCCTCGGGCAACGCCACCGTCTCCTCCCTGGCCGCGTTCCTCACGTTCGCCGCGGCCTTCCTCTCCCGCCCCCTGGGCGTCGTCCTGTTCGGCACGATCGGTGACCGGCTGGGCCGCCGAAAGGCCCTGGTCGCCTCGCTCCTGCTGATGGGCGTGGCCACGGTCGGCGTAGGACTGCTCCCCACGTACGAGAGTGCCGGACTCCTCGCCCCCGTACTGCTGGTGACGCTCCGTCTGCTCCAGGGCGTCAGCATGGGCGGCGAGTGGGGCGGCGCGGTGCTCCTCGCCGCGGAACACGCACCGCCCGGCCGCCGCGCGCTGTACGCGTCCATCCCGCAGGCCGGCCCCTCGCTCGGCTTCCTGCTCTCCACCGCCGTCATCCTGCCCACCCTGAACATCGTGGGCCGGGACGGTTTCGTCGACTGGGCCTGGCGCATCCCGTTCCTGCTCAGCACCGTGCTCGTGGTGATCGGCCTGTGGGTGCGTACGACGGTCTCGGAGTCACCGGTGTTCGACGCGACGACGGACCGCAGGACGCGGCCGCCGGCCGAACCCGTGACGTCCTCCCGCTTTCCACTGGTCACACTGCTCAAGCGGTACCCCGGCCGGGTGCTGCTCGGCACGGGCGCGGCGATCGGCGGCTCGGCCGTCTACTACCTGACGATCGTCTACAGCATTTCGTACGGGCCCAAGGAACTCGGCATCCCCCAGAACACCATGCTGACGGCCGCGAGTATCGGCGCGGCGGCCGGAATCGCCATCACCCTCCCGGTCGCCAGGCTGTCCGACCGGATCGGCCGCCGCCCGGTGATGCTGACCGGGGCCGTCGGCTGCGTGGTGTGGGCGATACCCATGTACGCCTCGCTCAGCTCACGCAACGGCCTGGTGATCACCGGCGCCTACACGGTCGGCCTGATGCTCCTCGCGCTGATGTTCTCCCCGGTGGCGGCCTTCCTCCCGGAGCTGTTCCCGGCCCGGCTGCGCTACACCGGCGCCTCCGCGGCCTTCATCCTCGCCAACACCCTCGGCGGCGGCTTCGCCCCACTGGTCGCCACCTGGCTGAACACCCACTGGGAATCCCCCCTGGTCCTCGGCTTCTACACCGGCACCCTCTGCCTACTGAGCCTCCTGTGCCTACTGGCCCTCCCGGAGACCCGAGACCTGGAGTTCGACAGCTGACGGGACCCCGGTCAGGGGCCCCGACCGGTGGGGCCGGCCCCAGTTCACGGTGGGCGGCCCCGGGTCGGCAGTGTCGGCGGGGCGAATGCTGCCGTGTCCGGCAAAGGCGCGTGCCCGGCGGGCGGTGACAGGGTGTCGGACATGGCCGACGTGCGGGAAGTGAGTTGCCGCCCCTTCGGAGGACGTGTCCTGTGGTTCTTCGTCGGGCTGGGGGTGGCCGGGGCGGGTGCGGCCGCGGTGCGTCTGGCGTACGGGGGACCGGATGCGGGGCTGGGCGTCGGCCTGCTTCTCGGGCTGGTGGGCGCCTGGGCGTTGTACAAGGCGACCGCGCGGGTACGCGCCGACACGTACGGCGTGCACTCCTGGACGCTGCTGCGCCGCCGGAGCGTGCGCTGGGGAGACATCGCCGGCGTCCGCGTACGCCTGAAGTACGCGCACACTTCGCGGGTCCAGGACACCCGTGGCGTCAGCCTGTTGCTGCGTGACGGACGCAGGCTGCTCCTGCCGCAGCCGCGGAGCTGGTCCCACGACGACCCGGACTTCGACGCGAAGGTGGACGCGTTCCGTGCGCTGCACCGGCTCCACGGAACACCGGAGTCGGGCCACGTCGCCGTCGTCTCGTACCGCACCGCCGGGCGCGGGTGGGCCGGGTCGCTGGCGTTGTGCGTGCTGCTGCTCGGGGGCGCGGGCCTGGCCGCCTGGTCCGTGCCGGACGCCGCGTCGGGGGAGCGGGCATGGCGTTCGGCCACCCCGTGCACCGCCGGGACACCCGCCGCGGAGCGCGACGAGTGCCTGACCACCCTGACCGCCGTGATCGCACGGACCGACGCCACCCGGTCCAGGAACAAGAGCAGTTGGCTGTACTTCGTCGGCGGCCGGCCGATGGACCGGCTCGCGGTTTCGTCGGACGGCGCGGAGATGTTCCGCCCCGGCGACAGCGTCGAACTGACCGTCTGGCGCGGTGAGGTGAGGGAGGTCGTCGGCGAGCGTCACGTGTACCGACTGCACGTCACCGCCTCCGGAGAGCTGGCCGTCGTCGCTGCCGTGTGCCTGCTCGGCGCGGGCTACCCCGCCGCCCGGGTGCTGCTCCGCCTGCGCGGGCGCCGGCTGCCCGACGACGAGGTCCTCCCGTCGGCCCTGCCGTTCGCGGGCGCCCTCGTCGGCACGGCCCTGTGGCTGCTGCCGCTCGCCCACCTCCACCCCACGACCCTGCTCACCGATCCCGTGGCGATCACCTGGGCGGTCACGGGCTCGGCGGCCACACTCGCCTTCCTCGTCCGGGCGTGGCGTGCCACCCGCATCCGTACGCCCGGGGAGAACGAAGCGACCGGAGTCACGGGAGTGACAGGAACGGGAGCGACAGGAGGGGACAGCGGGTTCGCCGAGGTGCCGGACCCGGAGGACGACGTGTTCCTGGCCGCCCGCTTCCTGGATCACACCGACTACAACCCGTACGGCTTCGGCACCCATGTCGTCCTCGGCGGCGGGCCGCTCGCGGTGACGCCCCACCCCGGCCCGGGCAGGTTCGCGGCGAAGCCGGTCCCGGTGGAGCGGCTCGTGGTCACGGAGGTGCGGCGCGTCCGGGGCAGCGACGGCGACACCGTCCCCAGCGGCTGGCACATCGCCGAACTCGACGACGAGGGCACCCTCGTCCGTCTCGCGGCGGCCCCGGCCGACCTGACCCGCGTACTCCACGAACTGGCCTCCGACCCGCTCAGGCGGGAGTCTCAGGTGCCCCGTTCGCGGCGCGGCGGTACTCGGCGTTGATGCGCTGTGCTTCCTCTAGCTGGTCCTCGAGGATGACGATGCGGCAGGCTGCTTCGACAGGGGTTCCCTGGTCGACGAGTTCGCGGGCGCGCGCGGCGATCCGTAGCTGGTAGCGGGAGTACCGCCGGTGCCCGCCCTCGGAGCGGAGCGGAGTGATCAGCCGTGCCTCGCCGATGGCCCGGAGGAAACCCGGGGTGGTGCCGAGCATCTCGGCTGCCCGGCCCATCGTGTACGCGGGGTAGTCGTCGTCTTCCAGACGACCGCTGAGCGGAGTATCTGCTGTCATGTCACCTCGTTGACCAACGCGTCGAGGGGCCCTGGCGCCGAACGGCACCAGGGCCCCGAAGGAAATTGAACACCATCTGTCGGCTCTACTGCTGCGCCGACCTTCTGATTCCGCAGTCCGGCCCGGTAGACGGGCGGGTGTGCGGGGATCGCGAATGCGTGACCGTGGACCACCTTCCAATCCGGGGTCTTGCGGTACCCGGCCGGATGATGCCCTGGCCGGGCGATCCTGATGGCGTCTGCTCCTTCCCTTCTTACTCGGGACCTGTGGTGAAACTGTCGTCCTCTACCCGCCAGTTCGTGTCTGCCGGGTCTCTCTCGACCTTGTCTACGAGAGAAACCTTAGCCACGACGTAGGCCAATGTCTACTCTGGCGAGAATAGATTTCGGTTCGCTTGAGGCGTAGGTATTCTGCGCTCCAGGGTGACGGCCGGTAACACCGGGTGACGCCCTGGCGGGACCGGGTGGCGTCGGGCGGGGCCGGGCGGGCGAGGCGGGCCGAGCCGCTGAATAGACTCGGCTTCCATGACGAAACCCGACCGGCTCCTCGTGGACATCTCCGCCCTCGTGGAGTCCGGGCAGAGCAATCAGATGTCGCTGACCGTGGTGGTCGGCGGTGCCGTCATCACCGGCCGGCTCGCTCCAGAAGCCGTGTGGCGGGAGCGGGTGTCGGAGGTCCTGAACGATTCGGACCGGCTGGGCCCGTTCTCCGCGGTCTTCGGCGCCGAGCCGACAGCGGGCGGCCCCGAGAACGGCCCCGAGAACGGTCCCGAGAACAGCACCGAGAACGGTCCCGAGGGCGGCGACCGCGGCGGCCACGGCGAGCCACCCGCGTATCTGCACTTCCACCTCGCCCGGATCCTCCAGGGCAACATCGGGATTCCCGAGACGGGCGGGATGTACCGCGTCGCGATCGAGGACGTCAGCGCCTGGACCGTGGGCGACGTCAGCTACTCCGACCACTGAACCGCCGTACCCGACCCGCTCCGGACAGCGATGAGGGCCCTGCCGACGCGCGTCGGCAGGGCCCTCATCGCTGTTCCCCGGTGTCAGCCGGGGAGTGGTACGTACTGGTGCCGGCTTTCGCCGGTCGTCACAGGCCCAGGGGGGCCGGGGCCGGGCTGCCGAGCAGCGCCGACGCGGTCTGGAGCGGTGTGGCGGCGGCCGGGGCGGGCTCGGGCGCGGGGCCGGCGTGGCAGGTGAAGCCGAGCCGGGTCATGGCCCGTACGACCTCTCCGCTGGTGAAGTCACGGCGGTCCTGCCGGGTGATGACCTCGCCCACCTGCTTGACGGGGTAGTGGCGGCGGCCGATGATCACGGACTCGCCCGTGATTTCCTCGGGCTTGACGCCCTTCATCGAGTCCAGGACCCCGCTCTTGTCGAGGTCGAACGGGAACCGGGCGATGACGCAGCGCATGATGCCTCACAGGGAAGGGAGGGGTGGGACGGAGGAGAGGAAAGCAGAGAGGGACCCGGGCCGGCCGGGTGCGGATCAGCGGGAGAGCGCCAGGACGCCGGACGACGCCCGGCCCGCTCCCCCACTGCCCTTCGAGAGTACGCACCGGACGCCGACCGGTGCGCCGCACCCCGGGTGAGCGACGGGAAGGTGAGAGCGGGACCTAGGCCGCCGCACCGGTGGCGGACGGTCGCTGGGGCGTGCGGCGGCCCTCGCCGGTGGGGCGGCCCTTGCCGCCCGTACGGCCGCGACGGCCCCGGGACGAGGAGGAGGCGCCGCGCCGCGGACGGTCCGCGACCGGAGCGGTGATGACGACCGGGACGCCCGAGGGGGCCTGGGCGCCCGTGATGCGGTTCAACTCCGCTTCGCCGGAACGCACTTGAGTGGTCTGCGGGGTGATGCCCGCGGCGGCCATCAGCCGGCTCATGTCGCGGCGCTGGTTGGGCGTCACCAGCGTGACGACACTGCCGGACTCGCCCGCGCGGGCCGTACGGCCGCCGCGGTGCAGGTAGTCCTTGTGGTCGCTGGGCGGGTCGACGTTCACGACCAGGTCGAGGTTGTCGACGTGGATGCCGCGAGCCGCGACGTTGGTCGCCACCAGCACCGTGACATGCCCGGTCTTGAACTGGGTCAGGGTCCGCGTGCGCTGCGGCTGGGACTTGCCGCCGTGCAGGGCCGCCGCCCGGACACCGCTGTTCAGCAGGTGCTCGGTCAGCCGGTCCACCGCGTGCTTGGTGTCCAGGAACATGAGGACCCGGCCCTCGCGCGCCGCGATCTCGGTGGTCGTGCGGTGCTTGTCCGCGCCGTGCACGTGGAGGACGTGGTGCTCCATCGTGGTGACCGCGCCCTGGGACGGGTCGACGGAGTGGACCACCGGGTCGGAGAGGTAGCGGCGGACCAGCAGGTCGACGTTGCGGTCGAGCGTGGCCGAGAACAGCATCCGCTGACCCTCGGGCCGCACCTGGTTGAGCAGTTCGGTGACCTGGGGCATGAAGCCCATGTCGGCCATCTGGTCGGCCTCGTCGAGGACGGTGATGGCGACCTGGCCCAGCCGGCAGTCGCCGCGCTCGATGAGGTCCTTGAGCCGGCCCGGCGTCGCGACGACGACCTCGGCACCGGCACGCAGCGCACCGGCCTGCCGGCCGATCGGCATCCCGCCGACCACGGTGGCGAGCCGCAGCGACAGGGAGCGGGCGTACGGGGTGAGTGCGTCGGTGACCTGCTGGGCCAGCTCGCGGGTGGGTACGAGGACGAGGGCCAGCGGCTGCCTCGGCTCGGCGCGCAGGCCCGCCGTACGGGCGAGGAGCGCGAGACCGAAGGCGAGGGTCTTGCCCGATCCGGTGCGGCCACGGCCGAGTACGTCACGTCCCGCGAGGGAGTTCGGCAGGGTCGCCCCCTGGATCGGGAACGGCACGGTCACGCCCTCCCGGCCGAGAGCGGCCAGCAGCTGCTCCGGCATGTCGAGCTCGGCGAACGCCTCGACGGCGGGCAGCGCGGGGGTGGTCGTCACCGGCAGTGCGAACTCGCCCTGCGGCGCGGACCGTTGACGGCTGCTGTAGCCCTCGGAGCGGCGCGAGCCACCGGAGTAGCCGCCGCCCCTTCCGGAGCCCGAGCCGCCCGTGCGGGTGGATCCTCCCGAACGGGTGCGGGAGAAGCGGTCGTTCGTGCGTGTGCGGTTCATGCGGAACCTTCCTTGATGAGGCACGTATCAAGGAATTCCCGCAGCAAATGAGCAGCGCAGAGAATTGCAAGAACGAGCCGGAGGAAATGGGGGGCCGAATCGGATCGGCGGGGAATGCTCGCGGGATACGTCGCTGAAGTGACAGGCGATATTCCGGCGGTGTGGCCGGGTATTCCGTGTGGGAGGGTCCGGCAGTATGTCAACCGGAGCGTCGGTCCGAGCATTCCCGGGGAGCGGTCGGGAGCGGGTTTTCTGGAAAGCAGCGAGCTGGGGCCCGCACCCCAAGGTGCGGGCCCCAGCTGCGAAGTACGCGTCAGCGTCAGGCGGGAACGATGTTCTCGGCCGTCGGGCCCTTCTGGCCCTGGGCGATGTCGAAGGTGACCTTCTGGCCCTCCTGCAGCTCGCGGAAGCCCTGGGCGGCGATGTTCGAGTAGTGGGCGAAGACGTCAGCGCCGCCGCCGTCCTGCTCGATGAAGCCGAAGCCCTTTTCCGCGTTGAACCACTTCACGGTGCCTGCAGCCATGTTGAATCTCCTTACGGGGGTGCGTCGAAATCCACAACTTGTGAACTTCGAGTCGCTGTGATGATCGCCCCGTGTTAAAGATTTCGGGAACCACAACTGCAACTGAGATCGAGAGTAGCACGCTGCGGTCGGGCGTGTGCGGAGGATAATTCTGCTCTGCCTGTCGAGGAAGGAATGTTCATCGCGCGTCGTGTTCATTTCTTACTTCGCGGGCACAGATATTGACGCGCCTGGGGCGCCGGGCCGGGAGGGGCCCGACGCCCCAGGCGTCGATCGGTGTCGGTCGGAGTACGTGCGTCGGGTGGCTCAGCGCAGCGAGCCGAGCCGGTCCAGGCGCTCGTTGACGCCGTTGCGGAGCTCACCCAGCGTCGTGCCGGGCGGGGCCACCTTGGGCGTGACGGTCGGCGGCTGGGTCTCGTCCGCGCAGGTCGTGCCCTTGGCCGGGACCTTCAGGTCCACCAGGTAGCCCGTGACCGCGTCCGTGGCGCAGACGCTCCGCCCGAAGGCGGTGTGCCCCTCCGCCTTGAACGTGAGCAGCGAGGCGTTGTCGAGCTGCCGCGACAGCGCCACCGCGTCCTGGTAGGGGGTGTCCGGGTCGCCGGTGGTGCCGAGGACGAGGATCGGCTTGGAGCCCTTGGCGCGGTAGGAGCCGTCGTAGCGGCTGACGCGCTCGCCGGGCCACTGGGTGCAGGCCGTGGCGTGCTGGTGGTCGTAGGTCGGCGGGCCGAAGGCCATGGCCGGGCCGAGCAGCGGCGCCGCCTTGGCGTAGGCGGTGACGTTCCGCTTCAGCAGGGCCCGGTCGCGCGGGTAGTCCTTGTCGACGCACTCGACGACCACGTTCGGGACCAGGAAGTCGAAGCTGCCCGGGGACGGCGGACGCAGCAGGAACGAGGTGTTGTCGCGCTGCTGGGCCTTGCGCAGGGCCTCGCCGAACGCGGGCCAGATGACCTTGCCCTCGTTGATGTTGAACATCAGCCGGTAGACCAGGGTGTAGCCGTTGGCCAGCCCGCCGCTCGCGGTCGGCACCGGGCTGGCGTCCAGGTCGCGCTTGAGCTTCTCGAACGCCGCGCGGGGGTCGCCGTCCCCGAACCCGCAGGTGGCCTGGTCGGCCTTGCACCAGTCGAGGAAGCGGCCCATCGCGCCGTCCAGGGCCAGGTACTGGGGCTTGTCGTAGGAGTACGGCCGGTTGGCGTAGTGCACCGGGTCGTACGCCCCGTCGAGCGCCAGGGCGCGCACCCGCTTCGGGAAGAGCGCGGCATAGACCGTACCGATGTACGTGCCGAACGACCGGCCGTAGTAGGTGAGTTGCTCCTCGCCCAGGGCCTGGCGCAGCAGGTCGATGTCACGGGCGACGTACTCGGTGCCGACGAACGGCAGCAGGTCGGCCGACTTGTCCGTGCAGGCCTGGTTGAACTCGGCGGCCTCGCGCAGGGCCGGGCCGAAGGCGTCGGGGCCCGGGGCGCCCTTCGCGTCGGTGACGGCCTTGGTGTACCGCGTGTCGTCCCAGCATTCGAGCGCCGAGCTGCGCGCGACGCCTCGTACGTCGTAGCCGAAGACGTCGAAGGAGTCGCGCAGGGCGGCGGGCAGGTCACCGTAGTTGCCGCGGACGAAGTCCACGCCGGAGTTGCCCGGGCCGCCGGGCTGCATGAAGAGGGTGCCCTTGCGCTTCGACTGATCGGCCGCCTTCTTGCGGATGACCGCCAGGGTGATCTTGCGGCCCTCGGGCGCCCGGTAGTCCAGCGGCACGTCGGCGTTGGCGCATTCGAAGCCGCCCTGGCAGTCGGTCCAGGAGAGGGACGGTACGGGCGGCGCCGGCAGCGAGGCCGTCGATGTCGTCGCTGTGGTCGATGTCGTCGGGTCCGTCTGGGCGGCCGTCGCCGGGGCCCCCGACCCGGCGACGACGAGTGCGGTCACCGCGGCCGCGGCGATCCTCAGGCGCGTGAGCCCCTTCCGCGCCCCGGCAGCGGACTCGCGTCTCGGCCGACGCGTCGAGCGGCCGTCCCGGCCGGGCAAGACATGATCGTGCGTTGTCACTGAGTGTTTCCCCTCGAACTGGTGTGACACCAAGAGCCCACTGGTCAATGTGAGTTCGGAGAATTTCTAGCTCAACCGGACAGGGAATGGCCAGAAAAGCCGCCCATGTCGCCGCCGTTCAGCGGGATCTACACAACCGGCGGTGGCTGCCCCGGTACGGGACGGGCCCGGGACACCGGCTCCTGGACACCGGCCCGGTCCGGTCCCGGACACCGGCCTGGCCCTGGACGGGCCTTGGGCACCGGACCGCCCCGGCCCTGGACACGGCGGCCGGACCCGCCCCGGATACGGCAGGCTGAGGGGGTGAGCAGCTCCCTTTTCATCAAGATCTGTGGCCTGAAGACCGAGCGGGACGTGGACACGGCCGTCGAGGCGGGTGCCGACGCGATCGGCTTCGTCTTCTCGGCCAGCCCGCGCCGCGTCGACGCGGCCACGGCGGCGCGGCTGTGCGCCCGTGTGCCGGAGAACGTCCTGACGGTCGGCGTCTTCCGCGACGAGCCCCTGCGGGACGTACAGTCCCTGGCCACCGACTCGGGGATCCGGGCCGTCCAACTGCACGGGCCCGAGGACCGCGGCTACTACGACGACCTCGCGACGGGCGGCTGGACGCTGATCCGCGCCGCGGCGTTCGGCGAACCCGCACCGCGCCACGGGGACATGGGCGAGGACATCCTCCTCCTCGACGCGCCCGTGCCGGGCTCCGGCATCGCCTGGGACTGGTCGAGCAAGCCCCTCGCCGGGCCGGGAGAGAAATGGCTCCTCGCCGGCGGCCTCACCCCCGACAACGTCCGCGCGGCTATCGACGCCACCTCCCCCTGGGGCGTCGACGTGTCCAGCGGCGTGGAGCAAAGCCGGGGAGTCAAGGACCCCGCCCTCATCACCGCGTTCATCGGGGCGGCCCGCAACCGACCCTGACTCGGGCTGCCCGCAACAGGTCCTGATTCGGGCGGCCCGCGACCTGCCCTGACCCGCAGTCGGCCCCGAATCGCGTCGGCCCACAACCGGCCCTGGCCTGCGGTGTCCGTAACCGGCTCTGACCAGGGCCGCCTGCAACCGGCTCTGGCTTGGGCCGCGCCGCCTGCGGTCGGCCTTGACCGCGTTGCCCGTAACGGGGGCCTGGGCCCACGTCGCCCGCAAGCGACCCTGACTTGGGCCGCCCGCGACCGACTCCGACGTGCGTCGCCCGCAGTCGGCCTCGACCGCGTTGCCCGCAACGGATCCTGGTCCGCGTTGCCCGTAACCGGCTCTGACCCGGGCCGCCCGCAACGGACCCCGACCCGCGCCGCCCGCAAGGGCCCCCGCGCCGCCGCCCGCGGCAGGGCAACCGGCCCCGAACCGAGCCCCGCCGCTGCCCCTGCCCCTGCCCGCGTCAGCCCTGCCTGGGCGCGGCCTGCTGTACCACCTCGAAGGTCCACAGGGTTGAGTCCGTCGCGGCGGGCTTCGGGCGGTCGGTGCCGGGGGCTGCGTCGCGGTGGGCGGCCTGGCCGCGTCCGGACATCCAGTTCTGGAAGTCCTCCTCCGCGCGCCAGCGGGTGTAGACGAGGTAGGTGTCGGTGCCCTCCACCGGACGCAGCAGCTCGAACCACTCGAACCCGTCCGAGCTGTCCACCGTCCCGGCACGAGCGGCGAACCGCTTCTCCAGCGTCTCGCGCTGCTCCTCGGGAACCGTGAGTACGTTGATCTTGACGATGCTCATGCCCCCATTCTCCAGCAGCCGTCACGGCGGCCGGTGGCGGGCCGCGCCCACCCTCAGCGCCCACGCCCCGTGCGCGACCCCAGCAGCCTCCTGACTCATCGTCAGAAATAAATCGGATGTCTTTACAACCAGACGACAACTCGCCCCGTCTCTATGGCGAGTCGTTGGGCCTACGGGTGAGGCCCCGGGGTTTCCGGTGTCGCGGGACGACTCCGTCCGATGGTCCAAGTGTCAGGAGTTCAGGTGGAGTTGCGTGCAAGACCCCTACGTTCCGTCATGGCGGCAGGGGCGGTTTCGACGGCCCTGCTGCTCGCCGGTTTCCCGGGCGGGGCGGCCCAGGCCGCGCCCTCCGATGACCCGGCCGACGGGCGTTCCGGGGCGGTGGCCGAGGGTACGAGCGGCCCCGGCAAGGCCCAGAAGGTGCGGACGGTGACGCTGGTCACCGGCGACCGGGTCCGGCTGGACGGCGCCGGAAAGGTCATCGGCGTGGAGCGGGCGAAGGGCCGGGAGCGGGTTCCCTTCTCGGTCCGGGTGGTCGACGGGCACACCCAGGTGGTGCCGGGCGACGCCCAGTTGCTGCTCGCGCAGGGCAAGCTGGACGCCCGGCTGTTCGACGTGACCCAGCTGCTGTTGGACGGCTACGACGACGGCGGCCGGTCGGACCTGCCGCTGATCGTCACGTTCCGGGGCAAGAAGGCGCCCTCGATGAGCCCGTTCACCGGGGCCGGGGTGAAGATGGGCCGGGCGCTTCCGGTCGTCAACGGCAAGTCGATGCGCACCGTGAAGAAGCGCGGTGCCGAGTTCTGGGACGCCGTGACCGGCACCGCCGGCAAGGGCGACGGAACAACGGAGTTCACCGACTCGACCGCGGTCGAGAAAGTGTGGCTGGACGGCAGGCGCAAGGTGAGCCTCGACAAGAGCGTGCCGCAGATCGGCACGCCGACCGCCTGGGCCGCCGGATACGACGGCACCGGCATCAAGGTCGCCGTGCTCGACACCGGCATCGACACGACCCACCCCGACCTGGCGAGCCAGGTGACCGCCCAGCAGGACTTCACCGGCTCCGCCTCCGGTACCGCCGACAAGAACGGCCACGGCACGCACGTGGCGTCCACCGTGTCCGGCACGGGCGCCAAGGACGGCGGCAAGTACAAGGGTGTCGCCCCGGGCGCGAAGATCCTGAACGGCAAGGTTCTCGGCGACGACGGCTCGGGCTCCGACTCCGGGGTCATCGCGGGCATGGAGTGGGCGGTGGCCCAGGGGGCCGACGTCGTCAACCTCAGCCTCGGCGACGTAGACACGCCCGGCATCGACCCGATGGAGGAGACGGTCAACCGGCTCTCCGCCGAGACCGACACCCTCTTCGTCATCGCGGCCGGCAACGAGGGTGCTGAGGGCGAGCGCGGTGAGAGCACGGTCGGCTCGCCCGGCAGCGCGGACGCCGCGCTCACCGTCGGCGCGGTCGACAAGGCGGACGCGCTCGCCGACTTCTCCAGCCGCGGCCCGCGCATCGGTGACAGCGGGGTCAAGCCCGACCTGACCGCGCCCGGTGTCGACATCACGGCCGCCTCGGCCCCTGGCAGCCTCCTGGAGGGGGAGTACCCCTCCGACATACCCGGCTATCTCACCATCAGCGGCACCTCCATGGCGGCCCCGCATGTCGCGGGCGCCGCCGCGCTCCTGGCCCAGCAGCATCCCGACTGGACGGGTGAGCGTCTCAAGGCGGTCCTGACGGGTTCGGCCAAGCCGGGCGCGTACAGCTCCTTCCAGCAGGGCACCGGCCGCACCGACCTGGTCCGGGCACTGGACCAGAGCGTCGTCACCGAACAGCAGCCGCTCGACTTCGGTTTCCAGCAGTGGCCGCACGGCGACGACACCCCGACGACCAAGCAGGTGACGTACCGCAACCTCGGTACGGAGCCGGTCACCCTCGATCTGTCCGTCGACGCCCGCTCGGTGGACGGCAAGCCCGCCGACCAGGGCATGTTCGCCGTGTCGCCGCAGCAGGTCACCGTCCCGGCGGGCGGCACCGCGAACGCCTCCGTCACCGCCGACACCCGCGCCGGCAGCGCCGACGGCAGCTTCGGCGGCTCGGTGCAGGCCACTTCCGCCGACGGCAAGGTGCAGGTGCGTACCGCTGTCGGTGTGAAACGCGAGGCCGAGTCGTACGACCTGACGATCAAGCACATCGACGGGAACGGCGCGGCGACCGGCGACGCCGTCACCGCCGTCTCCGACCTCAACCGCGAGTTCTACGCCGAATACGCCGACGAGCAGGACGGCGAGCTCACGGTGCGGCTGCCGAAGGGCGACTACGCCCTCAACGGGATGATCCACCCGTCCGCCGAATCGGCCATCCTGGTGCAGCCGAAGCTGACCCTGGACCGGGACACCACCTTCACGGTCGACGCCCGGCAGGCGCGGCCGGTGGACATCACCGTGCCCGACCCGGCGGCCGAGAACACCGAAGCCACGGTCCACTTCACCTACGCCAGGGGCGAGGGCCTGCGCCCGCGCATAATGCAGTTCGACCTGCCCACGTTCAAGGGCACGACCTTCGGACAGCTCGGGCCCGATGTGTCCGCCGACGTGGCGCCCGCCGTGTTCGCCGGCGACTGGACCCGTAAGGACGCCGAGGGCCGGCCGGTCACCTACCACCTGGGCTGGAACCGCCCCGATGGCCTGGACGGCTTCGCCGCCAAGGTCCGGAAGAACCAGCTCGCCAAGATCGATCTCCAGGCCGGCGCGCCCGTCGCGGGGAGGCGCGTCGAGGTCGATGTGTCTCCGTACACCGCCGACGGGAACATGATCTTCGGTACGGAAAACCTGCGCACCGGACTGCCGCTGCGTGCCACGGACTACGTCCTCGGCAACGACGTCAAGTGGTCCTTCCGCGTCTGGCAGATGGCCGGCGAGGGCGAGGAGAGGCGCTCCGAGGCCTTCCAGACGCGGATGCCGAGGACCTGGCAGGCCGGTCACAGCTACACCGAGCGGTTCAACGTCGGCGTCTTCGGCCCGACCCTGCCCGCCGCCGGTGACCTCGGACCGGAGCGGGGAGAGCCCGGCATCATCCGGAACGGAAACGTCATCAAGGCCTTCCTGCCGCAGTTCGGCGACGGCGACGGACACGCGGGCATCAGCGGCTACACCTCGGTGACCAGCTCGCTCCAGGCCGACGGCAAGGAGATCCCCGACGACTACGGCCCGCCGATCGAGCTCACCGAGTACACCGTTCCCGCCGGGGACAGCGCGTACAAACTGACCGTGGACGCGTCCCGTGATCCCGCGGTGTACCCGGTCAGCACCCGCGTGCGTACCGAGTGGACCTTCCGCTCCGCCACCACCCCCGAGGACGACACGACACCGCTGCCGCTGTCGGTGATCCGCTTCTCACCCGACCTGAGCCTGTCCAGCACGGCGAAGGCCGGCAAGCGGTTCAAGGTGCCCTTCACCGTCCAGGGCGCGGCGGCCGGCCAGCGGCCCGCCAAGCTCGCCTTCGAGGTCTCCTACGACGAAGGCACCACCTGGCAGCCCACCAAGGCCGTCGGCGGCACCCACCTCTCCCTGAAGCACCCGGCGAAGGCGGGCTCCGTCTCGCTGCGCGCCAAACTGACCGACAAGGCCGGCAACACCCTGGTCCAGACGATCGAGCGCGCTTACAACACGACCCTGTGACCCTGCGACCCGCTTGACCTTGTGCCCGGCTTCGCCCGGGGCGGTGACACCACCGCCCCGGGCGAAGCTGTGTGTGAGGCGTTGCGAGGCGTTGTGAGGCTTACGTCGACTGGCGTAAATAAGGTGAAATGTGAAAATACAGGGCAGGCCAAGAGGAGTGGAGTCTCGGGTGCCGAGGTGAAGCGTGCTCGCGCGCTGAGAGTCACGCGAGGTGGAGAGCGCAACGAGAGCGAGATGAGCGGTCATGGAGCGGCGTGCCGTCGACGACCAGGAATCGAGTCCGGGCCACGACGCCGCGGGCGGGGCACTCACGGCGCGCGCCACCGTCGACGAACAGGGCGTCGTGACCGGATGGAACGCCGGCGCGGAGCGGCTGCTCGGTTACTCGCCGGCGCAGATCCTGGGCCGCCCGGCGGCCTCACTGCTCGCCGAGGAGCCCGGGGCGGGCGGTCTTCATCCCCTCCCGCCCCTCCTGGAGCTGCCGAGATGGCACGGCACGCTGGCTCTGCGGCACCGTGACGGCCACCGCGTGGAGGCCATGGTCCTGGCCCACCGCAGGACGCCGGACGGGGCACTGGGTGGTGCGTCGGGCGGTGCGTCGGACGGGGTGCGGGCAGGGGCGTCGGACGGCGGGACGCACGGCTGGCTCCTCGTCTCCGCGGTCGCCGGGGCGGCGCGGCCCCTCACCGACGACGACACCCTCGTGAGGCGGGGTTTTCTCGACTCGCCGTGCTGCTCGACCTCGGTGTACGACACCGACCTGCGCTTTCGCCGGTCCACGCAGTCCGGGCGGGGCGTGCTGGGCATGAGCGACGAAGACCTGCGCGGGCTGAGGCTGACGGACGTGCTCGACGATCCCGTGGCGGAGAAGGTCGAGCGGGCGATGCGGCTGGTCCTGGAGACCGGTGGGACGCAGTACGTCGAGAACCACGCGCTCGCCCCCGGCGAGGCCCGTGACCACGCGTGGTCGGTCCACCTCTACCGCCTGGAGGACCCGGACGGCCGCGTTCTGGGAGTGGCCACCACCGGGCACGACATGACCGAGCAGTACTGGGCCCGCAAGCGCCTCCAGCTGATCGCGGAGGCCGGCACCCGGATCGGCAGCACGCTCGACGTGACGCGGACGGCGCAGGAACTGGCGAACGTGGCGGTTCCGGAGCTCGCCGACTTCGTCAGCGTCGACCTCCTGTCGTCCCTCGACGACCTGCGCGAGCAGCCCCCGGGACCGCTGAGGGCGGGCGACTCCCTCGCGCTGCGGCGCATCGCCCACCAGTCCGTGTTTCCGGACATTCCGGAGGCGGTCGTCGCGGTGGGCGAGGTGGACACGTACCCGGAGGGCTCCCCTCCGACGGAGAGCCTGCGAACGGGACGTGCCGTGCTGCACCGGGTGGACGAGGCGGCGATCTCCGACTGGGTGGCCGAGGACCCGCTCCGGTCCGCCCGGATCCGTGAGTTCGGCTTCCACTCGGTGATGGCCGTGCCCCTGTCGGCGCGCGGTGCCACCCTGGGCGTCGTCGCCCTCGCCCGGCACCGGCGCCCCGACCCGTTCCAGCGGGACGACCTGGTACTGGCCGAGGAACTGGCCGCCCGGGCCGCGGTCTGCATCGACAACGCCCTGCGCTACACCCGCGAACGCGGCACGGCCGTCACCCTGCAGCGCAGCCTGCTGCCGCAGAGCCTGCCCGAGCAGTCCGCGGTGGAGGTCGCCTCCCGCTACCTCCCGGCCGGTGCCCGGGCCGGTGTGGGCGGGGACTGGTTCGACGTGATCCCGCTGTCCGGAGCCAGAGTGGCGCTGGTCGTGGGCGACGTCGTGGGCCACGGCATCCACGCCTCGGCGACCATGGGCCGCCTGCGTACCGCCGTACGCACGCTCGCGGACATCGATCTGCCCCCCGACGAACTGCTCACCCACCTCGACGACCTGGTCGGCCGCCTGGCCACCGAGACGGAGCGCGCCGAGGGCGCGGAGTGGTCCGCCGCCGAGGGAGAGAGCCAGGGAGACGTCGGAGCGACCTGTCTGTACGCCGTGTACGACCCCGTCTCCCGCCGGTGCACCCTCGCCCGGGCCGGACATCCCCCGCCCGCCGTGGTGAGCCCGGACGGCACCGTGGAGCTGCTCGATGTTCCGGCGGGGCCGCCACTGGGCCTGGGCGGGCTGCCCTTCGAGTCCCTCGACACCGAACTGCCGGAGGGAAGCCTGCTCGCCCTCTACACCGACGGCCTGATCGAGTCCCGCGACAGCGACCTCGACGAAGGCACCTCCCGGCTGCGCCGCGCCCTCGCCGCTCCGGCGGTCTCCCTGGAGGCGCTGTGCGACTCGGTCCTGGGAGCCGTGCTCCCCCAGCGGCCCACCGACGACGTGGCCCTGCTCGTCGCCCGCACCCGGGCGCTCGACACCGACCGGGTCGCCGCCTGGGACATCGACCCCGACCCCGCCGCCGTCGGCGAGGCCCGCAAGAACGCGCTCGGCCGACTGGCGGCCTGGGGCCTGTCCGACGCCGCCTTCGTCACCGAGCTGGTCGTCAGCGAACTGGTCACCAACGCCATCCGGCACGCCGCGCCGCCCATCCAGCTGCGCCTCATCCACGACCGGACCCTCATCTGCGAGGTCTCCGACGCCAGCAGCACGGCACCCCACATGCGCCGCGCCCGTACGTACGACGAGGGCGGCCGCGGCCTGCTCCTGGTCGCCCAGCTGACCCAGCGCTGGGGCACCCGCCCCACCTCCACGGGCAAGACCATCTGGGCGGAACAGAGCGTGGACCCGGACCCGTGACCGACGGGGCCCGATACCCGCACCCGTAGGCCTGGACCAATGCCGCCCCTTCCCTCATGATGACGCTGGCATGACAACGACAGTGTCGTCCTCGGGATTCGGGATGGTGACCGTGCGCGGTTCCTTCGTCGGGGCGGCCCTGACCGCCGTACTGCTGCTGGCGCCCCTGACGCCCGTTCCGGCGGGCGCGGCCCCGCGGGAGTCCGCGCCCCGCACCGGGACGGCCGTCGCGGACTGGTCGGCGCCGCTCAGCACGCGGGGCCGCTGGATCGTCGACGCGGACGGCGACCGCTTCAAGCTGCGGTCCGGCAACTGGCATGGCGCCAGCGGTACTTGGAACGGTTCCGGAAGCGTGGACGACGACGCCGACCACCACGCGGGGGAGAACTCCGGCCGGACACCCCTCGGCCTGGACCGGGCCCCCATGGCCGAGATCGTCGCCGGTTTCCGGGAGATCGGGATCAACAGCGTCCGGCTGCCGTTCTCCAACGAGATGGTCCACGACGGCGTACCCGTCAAGGACGACGCGGTCGCCGCGAACCCGTCCCTGCGCGGAAAGACCCCGCTCCAGGTCTACGACGCGGTGGTACGCGAACTCACCGCCGCGGGCCTCGCGGTGATCCTCAACAACCACACCAACACGACCCGTTGGTGCTGCGGGGTCGACGGCAACGAACGCTGGAACGCGAGCCAGTCGACCGCGACCTGGGAGAACGACTGGCTCCTCATGGCCCGCCGCTACAAGGACAACAAACGCGTCGTCGGCGCCGACCTCTACAACGAGGTCCGCCGCAACATCTGGGACGACCCCAACTGGGGTCTCGGCGACGACCACGACTGGTTCGCCGCCTCCCAGCGCGTGGGCGACCGCATCCTGACGGAGGCGAACGCGGACCTCCTCGTCATCGTCGAGGGCATCAACTGGACCGGCATCCCCGTCGACGGCTTCGCACACGAACGCCCCACCCTGGAGCCCGTACGCCGTCTCTCGCACACCCTCGTCGACTCCGGCAAACTCGTGTACTCCGCCCACTTCTACGACTACACGGGCCCGAACCACAGCGGCGCCACGGGCACGGGCGAAACGACCGACCCCCGCTACCGCGACCTGACACCCACCGAACTGACCGCCGTACTGAACCGCCAGGCGTTCTACGTCACCGCGGAACAGGACCAGCACTTCACGGCCCCCGTCTGGATCAGCGAGTTCGGCGTCGGCGGACGCGAGGAGACGGGTGCGAAGCCGCGTGCCTGGTTCGAGAACTTCGTGGACCAACTGATCCGTACCGACGCCGACTTCGCGTACTGGCCGGTCGTCGGCTGGCACGAGAACCGCAGGGGCAACGGCTGGGCCCTGCTGCACTGGGACTCGTCGGGCGACCGCATGGGCGTGTACGACGGTGACGACTGGCGGGCCGCGGCGTGGACCCGGCTCGTCGAGAGCCCCGGGCGCACCGGCCGCGTCGCCCCTGTGGCGGACTGGTCGATGCTCAGCCCCGACCACGCCGACTTCGTCGCCTCACGGCGGATGCGCGCGCTCCCCGACTGGGACTCGGGCGCCCGCAAGGCCGCCTGCCCCGACGGACAGCGCCTCCTCGGCCTCAGCCACACGGGCAACCGGGGCCTGTGCTCCGACGTGACCGCCGGCTCCCTGTGGGCCCCGGCAGGCGGACACGAGGTGGTCAGGGACGAGCGGCACGTCCCGCCGGGCGGTGACTGGGCCTCCGGATACACCAAACTCCAGTGCCCCGACGGCCACTTCCTCACCGGCTACAGCGTTCGCGGCTCCGCCGTCTCGGCCGCCCTGTGCGCGGCGGCCCCGACGGGGAAGCTCGGCACGGCCGGCCGTACGGTCTGGTTCGACCGCGGCGACGACAGGGGTTCCGCGCCCAAGGGCGGCGACTTCGCGAGCGGCCACCACAAGGGCCAGTGCGCGGCCGACGAGTACGCGGCCGGAATCGCGTACACCGGACGCGTCGGCTCGGCACGAACACCGGACGCGCTGTACTGCCGGAGACTGGGCTGACCGGCAAAGGGCTCAAAAGCGCTCAACCGACTCGGGCCGGTCAACCTGCCAGCTCTGCCACGGGGTCCCTCCCGTCGAAGATCCTCTGCAGTCTGCTCTGCAGATCCTCGACGGAAGGGACGTACCGACCGATGCGAGCAACCCGCACCCTGCGTTTCGCACTGGTGGGAGCCGTGGCGCTCACCGCCACGTCGCTCATGGCCTCCGCGGTGGCCGCCCCGGCCTCCGCTCCCGCCCCGGCCGGCGGAGACCACAGCGCGACGCGGAAGGCGATGGACGCCGCCGTGAAGGACGGCGTGCCCGGTGTGGCCGGGCAGGCGAAGGACAAGTACGGGACCTGGAAGGGCACTTCGGGCGTCGGCAACCTCAGAACGAAGCAGCCGCGCTCCGCCCACGACCGCTACCGCGTCGGCAGTGTCACCAAGACCTTCGTCGCCACGGTGCTGCTCCAACTGGAGGCGGAGGGCGAGCTGTCCCTGGACGACAAGGTCGACGAGTGGCTGCCCGGCGTGGTCCGGGGCAACGGCCACGACGGACGGCCGATCACTCTGCGCCAACTCCTCAACCACACCAGCGGCGTCTTCGACTACCGCGACGACAGCGAGTTCGTACGGAAGTACATCGTCAAGGACGCCTTCTTCAGGAACCGCTTCGACACGGTGACCCTCGACCGTCACGTGAAGTACGCCATGGCGAACAGGCCGTACTTCGAGCCGGGCAAGTCGTGGAGGTACTCGAACACCAACTACTCCCTTGCGGCGATGGTGATCGAGAAGGCCACGGGCAGCTCGTACGGGGACGAGGTCCACCGCCGCATCGTCGAACCGCTCGGCCTGCACGCCACGTCCGTCCCCGGTACGGACCCGAGGATGCCCCGGCCGAGCAGCCGGGCCTACGCGAAGCTCGCCGAGTCGACGACCGGCCCGACGTACGACGTCACGGAACTGAACCCCACGCTCGCCGGGGGCGGGGGCGACATGATCTCCGACGCCCATGACCTGAACCGCTTCTACGCGGCCCTGCTCCGCGGCGAGCTGCTGCCAAAGGCGCAGCTCGCCGAGATGAAGACGACCGTCGAGGCCCCCGGCCTGCCCGGCGTCCGCTACGGCCTTGGCCTCGCCGAACGCACGCTGAGCTGCGGCGTCGTGGTCTGGGGCCATCACGGCGGCATCGTCGGCTCGGTCTCGGAGGCGGTCACGACGGCCGACGGCCGCCACTCGCTGGCCTTCAACTTCAACGGGGACTGGTCCGGGGACACCGACGCGGTGATCGAGGCGGAGTTCTGCGACTAGGGCCCTAGGTGTACCGACCGGGCAGCTCGACGCCGGGGTCGGGTGAGGCGTGCGGGGCTACGACGGTGCGCGGAGGGCTTCGGCCGGTTCCATGCGGGCGGCGCGCAGGGACGGGTAGAGGCCGGCGAGCAGGCCGACCAGGGCTCCGGCGAGCGGGGCGCCGAGGGCGAGCCGCAGGTCGAGGACCGGGGTCCAGTCCTTGACGACGGAGACGCCCACCACGACGGCGATGCCCAGGGACGCCCCGATGACGCCGCCCAGCAGGCCGATGGTCGTCGACTCCAGGAGGAACTGGCCGGCGACCTGCCGTCGTGACGCGCCCAGCGCTCGCCGCAGCCCGATCTCCCCGACCCGCTCCATCACCGTCACCAGGGTCACGTTGGCGATGCCGATCGCGCCCACCACGAGCGAGACCAGACCGAGGACGAGGAAGAGACCGTTGACGTCGCTCTGGACGCCGTCGCGGGACTTGGACAGATCGGGCGGCGCCACGACGGTGAGCGCGTCCTCGTGCCCGGGCGCCAGAGCGATCGGCGCCTGGCGCGCAACCTGCCGGGCGGCGCCGAGCGAGGTGTTGACCAGTACGCGCGTGACGTCGCGCAGACCGAGCCGGTCCGCGGCGGTCGTGGGCGGGAGCAGTACGGCCGTGGACAGCTGCCGCTCGCGCTTGATGCCGCCGAGGATGCCGATGACCGTGTACGACTGGCCCCGGAAGAAGATCGCCGGGGCGTCCTCCACCTGCCGGATGCCGAGCAGTTCCGCCGCCTGGTCGCCGAGCACCGCCACCTGGTCGTGCCGGTCGATGTCACCCGTGTCGAAGAACCGCCCGGCGGTCATCGCACCCCGTACGGCGTCCGGCAGGCCGGCCGAGGCGGCGACCACGCCGAGGGTCTGGCTGGAGGTGTCGCCGGGCGCGGTCACGTCGTTGGACCGCACCTGGACGCTGTTGGTCGTGGCGGAGTCGGCCACGGCCGCGACCGACTCCACACCGGCCAGCCGCCGGACCGCGCCGGTTCCCGACCAGTCCACCAGCGGGCCGGTGTCGTCCGAGCCGGGAAGAGCCTGCGGCACGGTCACGGTCACCGAGGTCGCGGTGAGCGCGTCGAACCGGCCGACGATCTGGTTGCCCGCGGTGGAGGCCACGCCGATCGTGATGACGAGCGTGGTGATCCCGAGCACGGTGCCGAGCGTGGTCAGCGCGGACCGCACCGGCCGGGCGAGAACGCCGGCGAGGGATTCCGTCCACAGGTCCCGGGGATCCAGCCAGGGCCGCTCGACCCGCGTCGACCGGGCGGAGCGGGCGGACCGGGCGGAGCGGGCAGGGAGGACGGACCGGATGGACCTGGCCGACCCGCGCCTTCTTTTCTCCCGTTTCTCCCTTGTCTCTCTTGTCTTCCTGGTCCTCTTGGTCTTCCTGGTCTTGTTCGGCTCCGTTGTCTCCGTTGTCTCCGTGGGTATCACCCGGCCTCGGCCTCCGTGGTGAGGCGTCCGTCGGTGATCCGGACGCGGCGGCCGGCCCGGCGGCTGACCGCCTCGTCGTGGGTGATGACGACCAGGGTCACGCCCTGGTCGCACAACTCCTCGAAGAGTTCCAGCACGGAGACCGTGTTCTCGCTGTCCAGGTTGCCGGTCGGCTCGTCGCAGAGCAGCAGCGCCGGGTCACCGAGCAACGCCCGTGCGATGGCGACCCGTTGGCGCTCACCGCCGGACAACCGGTCGGGCCGGAAACCCGAACGGTGACCGAGCCCCACCCGCTCCAGCGCCTCACGGGCCCGGGCGAGCCGGGTGCCGCGCCCGCGACCGGGGCGCGGCCTGCGATAGGCCTCCGACAGCATCACGTTCTCGTCCACCGTCCGGTACGGCAGCAGATGGAAGGCCTGGAACACGAACCCGATCCGGCTGCCGCGCAGCGCGGTCCGTTCGAGGTCGCCGAGCCCGGTGGTCTCCACCCCGTCCAGCCGGTACGAGCCCGAAGTGGGCCGGTCCAGCAGGCCGAGGGTGTTGAGCAGCGTCGACTTGCCGGAGCCGGACGGCCCGACGATGGCCAGGTGCTCCCCGCGCCGCACGGTCAGATTCACGTCGCGCAGCGCGTGCACGGGCGGCTCGGAGTCGAAGGTCCGCCGCACGTCGGTGAGTTCGATGACCGCGGAGGCATCGGGCGGGTCGGGCGTATCGGAGGAGTCCCAGGTATCGACCGAGTCCCGGGCATCGGAGGGGCCGGGGACATAGGAGTCGTACGAGTCATAGGAGTCAGGGGGATGGGAGGGGCCAGGGACATAGGAGGGGTCGGGAGTCACTTGCCCACCACCACCTTGTCGCCCTGCTTGAGTGTGCCGCCGGTCGGCTTCACCTCTACGAGGCCGGCCGCGGAGAGCCCGACGGTCACGGAGACGTCGCGCACCCCGCCGTCGCGCTCGACCTGCACCCGGGCCTTGCCGTCGGCCGAGGTACGGATCGCGGCGAGCGGTACGGTCAGCACCTTGCCGTCCGAGGCGCCGACCCCGATGGTCACCTTCACCGAGGCCTCGGCCTGCCCGGCCAGCGGTCCCGGATCGGGGATGGAGATCCGCAACTGGACCGGACCCGGCGTGCCCGCCCCGGTGGCGCCGTCCGTACCGGACGTGTCGGCCGCATCGGCGTCGGCGGCGCCGTCGGACGCGTCCGAGGCTTCCGCGTCGCGGCCCTCCGACGCTGCTCCGGTGGCCGCCTCGCCGTCGCCGCCCGTCGTACCGGACGACGCGGCGGCGGAACCGATCGCCTCCACCTTGCCCTTCACCTTCTCGCCGCCCGTCGTGGTCACATCGACGGGCATACCGCGCCTCAGCAGTTCGGCGTCCTCACCGGGCACGGCCGCCTCGACGAGCAGCTCGGAGCCGGTCACGGTGCCGACCGGGCCCGAGGGGGCGTCGCCGGTCTTCACGGTCACCTTGTCCAGCCGTACGGGCAGCTTCGGGAAGAAGACGACCTCGCCGGCCGGGACCTTCGTCCCGTAGGTGGCCTGGAAGCTGCTGAGGGCGCTGTTCGCCATGTCCAGGGACTTCTGCGCGGACTTGAGCTGTATCTCCTGGACCTGCCGGTCGGTGCTGGACTGCGTGTCCGTACGAGCCCCCGAACCGGTCTCGGTGCCAGTGCCCGTACCGGTGCCAGTGCCCGTACCGGTGCTCGCCTTCCCGCCCGTCCCCGTCCCGGTCCCCGCTCCGGAGCCGGAGCCCTCGCCGGTGTCGGCACCGTCGCCGTCGCCCGCGTTCCCGCTCCGCGTCGTGAGCAGCGCCTCCTGCGCGCTGGACACCGCCTGCTGGAGCTGGCCCAGCTGCTGCTGGTCCTCCGCGCTCGGCTGCTGGGCCTCGTACCCCTTGTTCCGGTACCAGTTGGTGACCGCCGTGGCCGTGCCCTGGCCGAAGGTGCCGCCGGCCGACCCGGGGTCGAACCCGAGCCGCCGCAACGCCTTCTGGAGCTGCTTCACGTCGTCACCGGTGGCTCCGGGGCCCATCGCGCGGTACATCGGTACGGATCCGGAGAGCGCGAGCACCGGGCGGCCGTTGACCGTCATCAGTACGTCGCCCTCCTTGACCTTCGTACCCGCGACCGGTGCCTTGGTGACCCGCTGCTCCGCGCCCTCGCCGGCCGGGCTCGAGACCGCCCCGGCGCCGACCGGGCCGGCCAGCGAGAGCGGCCGGGGCGAGGAGAACGCCACCGTCCCGGTCGCCACCACGGTCGCGGTGAGCGACCGCCGCTCCACCTCCACGGTCACCGGGCCGGCCTTCGGCGCGTTGTGCGAGGCGGCGGCGTCGGCGGGCGAGCGCACCTGCGTACCGGCGAACCAGCCCCCGGCGCCGACCAGCACCACGGCGCCGACCATGGCGCCCAGCTGTCGGCGGCTGCCGAGTCGCTTCACGCGCCGTCACCCCAGTACGGGTTGGCCTTCTCCTTGGGGAAGTACGCGGCGCGGAACTTCTTGCCGCACTCCAGGTCCTTCAGAGCGATGTCGATGTCCGCGGTGAGCAGCGGCATCGCCTGCTCCTTGGTCCACTTGGGCTTGTCCTCCGGGATCTTGTTGCTGAGGTCGATCCGCACCATGTAGGCCATGCCGGTCGGCTGGGTGGTGGAGACCGGGATGCCCTGCGCCTTCAGACAGGTGGCGTACTGCTGGGCGAGCTGCACCAGTTGGGTGTCGCCGTTGAGCGCCAGCCCGTTCTGGCGGTTCTCCTCGGTCTTGGCGTTCTGCTTCTTCTTCTCCTCCGCGGCGCTCAACGGCGCCCCGTACGCGGCGGTGTTCCCCTCAAGGGTGCAGCCGGCGTCCTTCTCCTCCCCCTTGTTCTTGGCCGGGGGACCGTACAGCGCCGCCTCGTACGCCTTCATCTGTGCCGGGGTCAGACCCTTGGTGTCGTCGTCCACGGGGTCGAGGACCTTTCCGCCGACCTTGCCGCCCGCGTTGCTGAAGGGGACGTTCGGGTCGTCGGGGTACGCGGCCGCCGCGTAGGTCCCGAAGCCGTACTTCTGGCGGTACTTCTTCGCCGCCGCGTAGTCCTTGCCGTCACCGTCGGTGTCGACGTCGGCCGGGGGTGCCTCCGACGCGTGCGGTGTGTAGGTGAACCCCTCCTTCTTCATGCAGGCCGAGATGGCGTTCTCCCGGATGTACTCCTTCTTGGCCTCGGCGTTCACGCCCTCCGGGATGTTGAGCTGCGCGGCACCGTCGACGTTCTTCGTGCCACCACCCGCCGCGGAACTCCCGCCGCTCTTGCCGTCCTCGTCGCCCGAACCGCCGCAGGCGGCCAGCAGGGGGAGCATGCCGACCGCGAGGGCCGTGATCAGGTAACTGCGCAGGGTGTTTTTGGGCATGGCCATGACACCACTCCATTCAGGTCGGGTTCTGTTCTTGCCGGGTCTGGTTGTGTTCTTGCCCGTCGGTTACGGACTTGTCAGCCGCTGGTCTCCTTGACGGCGTCGAAGATCCGGGGGTCGGTGGCCAGCCGGGACAGCGTCTGGCGGACCGAATCCGTGTACTTCTGGCCGCGCCTGCGGTTCTCGCCGGTCTCGCTCGCGATCGCATGCACAGTCCAGCCGCCCGAGGTCACGTAGGCGACGCCCACCGCGTAGTCGTCGTTCGCGTCGCTCTTCGGTTCGGGCAGCTCCTGCTGGGGCAGGTAGTACTCCAGCAGGTTGTCTCCCTCTTTCCTGGGGACGACGTAGCACTTCGTCAGCCGGCCGCCCCATGGGGTCGTGAGTACGCGGCCGACACTGTCCCGGCACTCCACGTCGCCCGACGGGAGCAGGGACTGACCGGTCGTGGACCGCTCGACCGACACGTACAGATAGCTCGGACGACCGGACGTGTCGATCCAGCGGAAGTAGCGCCGCTCCCCGTCCGGACGCTTCGGATCCGCCGGCTCGACCGTGCCGGCCTTCGCCGTGACGACCGACCGCAGCAGCCCCAGCGAGGGGTACCAGACCGACGGCTCCGCGGCAGGCGGCGCGGGTGCGCGTTCCACCGGCGACGGGATCACGGCGGACCCCCCGACGAACACGGCCGCGGCCGCCGCCACGGCGCTCAGCGCCACCCCGATCCGGCGCCGACGGCGGATCCGCCTGCCGCGCACGGTCGCGCCCGGCACCAGATCCGGCATCGGCGGCTCCGCGTCAGGACTCAGCCTGCCCAACGCGTCGACGAGGGCGAACTCGTACGCGTCCCCGCTTCCGCTTTCGTTCCTGTTCCCGCGCCCGCCGGCGCCGGACTCCCCAGCCATGCTCACCACCCCGCCCTCAGATATCCGTTGCCCGGGTCCATACCCGCACCGCCACCGCTACCGCCACCGCTTCCGGGCGACGACGGTGCCAGCGGCGTGTCGCCCAGGATCCGGCGCAGTGCGGCCAGCCCCCGGGAGGTCTGGCTCTTCACCGTGCCGACACTGCATCCCAGTGCCGTCGCGGTCGCCTCCACGCTCTGGTCCTCCCAGAACCGCAGCACCAGCACCGCCCGGCTGCGCGCGGGCACCTGCCGCAGCGCGGCCAGCAGCGTCAGCCGAAGCTCCGGGTCCTGCGCCGGGGCCGCGACGTCGAACTCGTACGCTCTCGGCCGCTCCCACCAGCGCCGCCGCCGGGTCTCGTCCACGAAGGTCCGGAACAGCACCTTGCGGGCGTAGCCGTCGGGGCTGTCCTGCCGTACCCGGCGCCACGCCGCGTACAGCTTCGCGAGCGCCATCTGCGTCAGGTCCTCTGCCAGGTGCCAGTCACCGCACAGCAGATACGCCGTACGGCGCAGTTGCGCCTGGCGGCTGCGCGCGAACTCGTCGAAGTCGAGCCCGGCTTCGACCGCGCCGCCGATGTCGGAGACGTCCTGCTCGTCCGGCGTCCGGATCACAGGCCCCCTCCGCCCGACACCGCGGCGGCGCGCGGTGAGAAGTGCTTCATGCCGTACTTACGGACCGGGAGCCCCGGGAGGTTGTCATGGATTCCAAGAAAGTTTCGCGAGTTCGTGAGTTCGTGAGTTCGCGAAGTTCGTGAGTTCGCGAACTCGTGCTCTCGGCACGTGCGTTCAGGTGTGGCCCTTCGCCGCGTCGTAGTTCCCCCGCGCCCTTTCCACCTGGTCCGTCCGGTCGTTGGTCCACAGCGCCGGCGCGCGGATCCGTACGGCCGCCTCGTGGCCCAGGTCCGTCAGGGAGTACTCGACGTGGGGCGGGACCACCGGCTTGGCGTCGCGGTTCACCGGACCGTCCCGCGCCGGGGGCACAGTTGTCCGGTACTCGGCCGTCCCAGAACCGTACTTCAAAGGACGTACTCACGCTGAGTGACGAAAGCTCCTGGATGGTCGCGTCGCTCGTGCGGCAAGCGGGGGCATGGGGCCCTGCCACTCCCCTGAACGTGACTCCCCGGCGCGGTGCGGCCTGCCGCGCGGGCGGGCGCTGCGCTGCACACGTGCCATGCGTTCCAGTCTTGCAGCCGTGTGACCAGCGGGACAGCCGTGTGGGGCCCGTCATACCCCTTGGAACACGGCTCCTCGCGCAGAGCGGTCCACCGGGACGGGGTGTCTGACGAGCAGGCGGCTCACCGGGTACCTGCTCGCCACCCCGCGGTGCCGTCGCCGGGCCGGGGCGCGGTCAGGTCGAGGAGGCACATGGCGTCGTGGTCGGGGGTGCCGGGTTCGGCGGTGTAGACGCCGAGGCGTTGGCCGGGGGTGTCGTCGAGGTGCATGCTCTGGCCGCTGAGGGTGAGGACGCCGACCTGGGGGTGGTGGAAGGTCTTTTGGATCCGCTTGCGGCCGATGACGTCGTACCGCTCCCAGAGCCTGGCGAAGTCCGGGCTCTTGAGCAGGAGTTCGCCCACGAGATGCGTGAGGTCGGGGGCGTCCGGGGCGGTCCCGGCCAGCCCCCGGAGCCGGGCGACGCAGCCACGGACCAGTTCGTCCCAGTCGTCCTGGAAGAGGGGACGGGCGGTGGGGTGGAGGAAGAGGTAGCGGGCGAGGTTGCGCCGAGTGGCGGGCCAGTCGTCGAGGCCCGAGTACAGGGCGAGGCCGCCGGGGTTCCAGGCGAGCAGGTCCATGCTGCGGCTGATGACGTACGCGGGGCTCGGCCGCAGCGTCTCAAGGACCAGCTTCAGATGTGGGCGCACGGTCCGGCTGGGCGGCGGCGGAGGCCCGGGGGCGTACCGGGCGGCGCGGGCGGCGAGCTCGCGCAGGTGCTGGTGCTCGGTGTCGTCCAGGCGCAGGGCACGGGCGAGGGCGTCGAGGACGGCGGGGCTGGGGCGGGTCTCCTTCCCCCGTTCCAGGCGTACGTAGTAGTCGATGCTGATGCCGGCGAGCGTGGCCAGTTCCTCGCGGCGCAGACCAGGAGTGCGGCGCAGGCCGGTGCCGACGGTGAGACCGACCTGCTCGGGCCGCGTCTGGGTACGGCGGGCACGCAGAAACTGCCCGAGCTCCATGCCACCGCCGCTGCCACTGCTTCCACCACCGACACTGCTGCCGCTGCCGCTCTGCTCGGATGCCATACGGCCAGTGTCACACCGTGCTGACCTGCACGGCAGGCGTGTGGGAGGCCCTGTCATACCCCCGAACACCGCTCCCCGGCTCAGCTCGGCCTGCCACCGCGGAGGGATGTACGCGAGGCTGGATTCCCGTACCTCGATCGCGTACGTGCGAAAGGAAGTCCCCATGCGGTACGTCACCCTCAACAACGGCGTCGAGATGCCGATCCTCGGCTTCGGCGTCTACCAGATCCCGCCGGAGCAGACCGAGAGGGCCGTCACCGACGCCCTCGCCGCCGGTTACCGGCTGCTCGACACAGCCGCGGCGTACGGCAATGAGGAGGCCGTGGGCCGCGCGATCAAGGCGGCCGGCATCCCGCGCGACGACCTCTTCGTCACCACCAAGCTGTGGCTCCAGGACGCGGGCGAGGAGAAGACGAAGCGCGCCTTCGACACGTCGCTGCGCAAACTCGGCCTCGACCACCTCGACCTGTACCTGATCCACCAGCCCTTCAATGATGTCTACGGCTCCTGGCGCGCGATGGAGCAGCTGCACGGCGAGGGTGCCGTCAGGGCGATCGGCGTCGCCAACTTCCACCCCGACCGGCTCGTCGACCTCGCCTCCTTCAACGAGGTCACCCCCGCGGTCGACCAGATCGAGACCCACCCGTTCTTCCAGCGCACCACCGATCAGGAGGTCATGCGCGAGCACGGGGTCCAGCTCCAGTCGTGGGGCGGGTTCGCCGAAGGCCGGGGCAACCTCTTCACCAACCCGCTCCTGAGCGAGATCGCCGAGAAGCACGGCAAGTCCGTGGCGCAGATCGTGCTCCGCTGGCTGACCCAGCGTGACGTCGTGGCGATCCCCAAGTCGGTCCGCGCCGACCGGATGGCGGAGAACATCGACATCTTCGACTTCGAACTCACCGACGACCAGATGTCGGCCGTCGCCACCCTGGACACGGGCAGCTCACTGTTCTTCGACCACCGGGACCCGGCGGTCGTCACCCAGTTCGCGGGCTTCGACCGCAACACCGACTGACCTGAACCGACTGACCTGAGGGGAGGCGGGACTTCACCGTTTCCACGCTCACTGCCGAGCGGCCCGTCATGACGGCTGCTCCGGTGGGACGGGGACGGACCCTGCTCGCGTACTTCTCCCGGCCGGGGAGCTGTCGGCGCAGCCCTTACCGCGTCCGTCGTGAATGCCGGTTCGTCCGCCGGCGCAGGGTGAAGGCGCAGGCAAGCATCCCGAGGCCCCAGGCGATCAGGAGGGCACCCCACAGAGGCATGGTCACCTGCGGGACGAGCAGGCGGATCTCGACGTCCGAGCGGTTCTGGAAGATGAACACCAGAGCGATCGCGCTGATCAGCACGAACGGCGCGAGCCGCCGCACACCGGGCCGCGAAAAGAACGGCGTATGCGCCTTGTGATCTGTACTGGTCTCAGCCATGGGGCCGCCTCTCCGTCACGCACCCCTGCATCCAGCGTCCTCTTCCACGACGTGGTGCGCCACCGAAGGGGTGACGCGGGGGCGGCACGGGGGCGGCGGCACCTCGTGCCGAGCTCGTGAGACATCGACCAGCCGAACAGACACATACGCCAATCTGGTACATATGCCAGTCTGGTACATGGACTACCCTTGGTACATGTCCATGAAGCGCACCAACGTCTATGCCGACCCCGAGGATCTGGCGATCATCAAGGAGGCCGCGAAGCGGCGGGGGACAAGCGAGGCCGAGATCATCCGGCAGGGGATCCACCTCGCGGCGATGGCGAACCGGGTCTGGGACGAGCCGTTGTTCTCGCGGACCTTCGAGGGGGCGGGCCGTACGCCGTCCAAGGCCGAGGTCCGCGACACGGCCGCCGACGCGGTCCGCCGCGAGACCAGCTCCGAGCCCGGCTCCGAGCCCGGAACCGCCACGTGATCATCGTCATCGCGGACACATCCGGACTCCTGGCCGCCCTCGACTCGACCCACCCGGAGCACGCGGCGGCGAACGAGGCAATCATGTCCGCTGGCCTCCTGGTCATGTCACCGCTCCTGCTGGCAGAACTCGATCACGTGGCCACGCGCGAGCTCGGCCGGGCAGCCGCCCTCAGCGCGGTCGACGACCTCCGGCGCTGGATGAGCCGGGGCCGTGTCGTGATGCCCGAGATCACGGAGACCCACCTGGCCGCCGCCCAGTCCGTCCGCGTCCACTACGGCCCACTGGATCTCGATCTCGCCGCCGCGGTGAACGTGGCACTGGCCGCCGACTACGACACCGACGCGATCCTCGCCCTCGACCGCCGCGACTTCCGCGCCGTACGGCCACTCGGCCACCACAAGGCGTTCCGGGTACTGCCGGACGACCTGCCACTCTGAACCGATCACTTCGGCGCCGAAGTGGCCGCTCTCGAAAGGGACTTGGGCCGCTGTCCTGCGGCTGAGTGCAGACCGTGCTGCTGCTGTTCTGCGTACGGCTGGCTGCTGGGCCGATCCAGCTTCAGTGAACAGCTAGTAGCGGAAGCTTGCTTGAGTCCCTCTCACGTGGATAAGGAAGTCATCGATCAGCTCGTCGCCGTTGGCCGGCACCAAGGACAGGTGCAGACCGTCCACGGCTCTCATGGCTTGGTCAACCCGCGGCGGGTCGGGCTCCTCTGCCTCTATCGAGCGTGTCCACTCCTCAAGGATGGGGCGAACGTCCTCCCATGCAGGCGTCCCGCTGAAGTGGCCGCGAAACCACGGCTGGTCGATCTCTTCGAGCGTGAGTGTTCCGAGCAGAGTGTGCGCCTGCATGAGCTGCCAAGATCGATCGGTCATCAGGCCCCTCAAGAGTGATGCGCCAGCACATCTATTGTGCCGATGCATCTGCCTGCGTGACCTTCCGATCCGTTGACCTCTTCGAGGGGGCGTATGACAGCCAGGCGCAACGGCCAAGCGGTGGGGCGGTGGGTGTGGGATTCGGCATGTGGATCTCCGTAGTGATCGGGACCCATGTGTCAACGATGAACCTCAGTTTTAGAGGGATGAGGCGTTTGTGTCTTGTCTCGGTGATGCTTGACGCAGTGGCCTCGCTTGATGCTCGCAACGCTTGCCTCGACTTGCCTGTGCGTATCTGATCGCCGCGTCAGGAAGGCTCGGGCGACTGGACGGACGGCCAGTTGGCTAGTCGGGTGCGGGCTTCCTGCGCAATGACCGGCCACGGGTCATCAACCAAACGCGCTACTGCTGACCGCGACGAGTGAGGATGGCCTGCGACGAGCCTCCGCACAGCGTCATGCGGATCGTCGACCAGCCGTTCCAGTAATTTGGGCGGTCAGCGGTGCTTACTGGCCACCCGGTCTCGGACCCGCCAGTCCGGATCCTTGATCAGCTCAGCGAGGATTTCCGACGGCACCGTCCTGTTATGCGCGGCCCAGAAACGCATGTCGGGATGGTTGCGCACCAGGTCCCACCAGACGGGCAGCGGCATGGTTGCCCACGCTGAGCGGTTGTACTCCGCCGGGTCCTCGCTCTCCCGCAGTCGG
Organism: Streptomyces sp. NPDC020747; assembly: GCF_044334695.1. Lineage (NCBI taxonomy): Bacteria > Bacillati > Actinomycetota > Actinomycetes > Kitasatosporales > Streptomycetaceae > Streptomyces > Streptomyces sp. NPDC020747. The sequence goes on from NZ_JBIRTJ010000003.1 coordinate 528,652, forward strand.
ATGAACTCCTCCACGGAGGTGATCTCAGGGAAACGGTCCGTCATGGCAGTCAGTAAGCCACGATGCCTAGGCCAGACGTCAAGCAGCACCTGAGGAAACGCCACACCCTCACGTCACGGTGCTCCTGGACGCAGCCCTCCAAGTCACCGCGGATCTTCGCCTTGGTCTTGTCGATCCGCTCGCCGCGCGTGGCGTGTGCCGCGAAAAACACCCGAGCATTCGGGCAGTAGCCGTCGTTCTTGGTGTCGCCCTTCGGTCCGGCCGCCCGCACCGGTTGATAGTCGCCGGGGTACAGCTCCAGGCCGAGCCGATCCATGCAGTCCTGGAAGGTGTTGTCCTCAAGCCGGAGGAGTTGGCCTTCAACGAGCTTCCGCAGCGAGTTGAGATCCACGGCAGCCATTACCGCACAGCTCCCCGTCCTGCGCAGCTAGGTTGCACGGATCAAGTGGCCGGGGCCGGTGTGGGGTTGGTCGAGTTGTTCAGGGCGCAGCACATACGTGCTATCACCGCTCCGTCGCAACTCAGTTGACCTACTTCCGAGTCCTTCCGATCCTGAAACATTCGTCCCCACCAACAATGAGAGGACGATCATGAACGAGGCATGGGTCAACATTGGCTGGGCGAACAACGCAGTCCGGCTCGATCCAAAGAAGGTCCAGGGCTCCAGTGGGCTCGGCGTGATGCAGCTTCGCTTCCACGTCGAAGCATCTTGTCGAGATGAAGCGGCGGCTCAGAAGCCGCTGTGGTTCGAGGGCGGGCTGTTCGCGGAGGGACTTGGAACGTCGAGTGGGTACGTGAGACGGCTTGTGGTCGAAGACTCGCCGGTCACTCTGCATAGCCTGGCAGCTACGACGAACTTCGTCCTGGTGGCCGACATCGACCATCGACAGCTCCAGGTCATCGAGGAACACCGCACAGGCGGCATCAAGTTCCGCTTGCAGCTCACCGGCACGACCATGAACGACGGCAACCTCGAACGCATCGGGGTCGGAAACGTTGAGTATGAGCTCACCCAAAGCGACTGGGCGGCCGTCCTTGAGCAGATGCAGTACCGCCGTCTGCTCCTGATCGAGCTGGACGCACCAGACGCGAACCGGTCGGCAGAGTTCGCCGTCGCCCTCGACTACTACCGTGACGCCGAAAAGCAGTACGTCAAGCACGAGTGGCGCCTGACGGTAGAAGCGCTCCGTCAGACCCTCGCAGCGCTCGTCGGCAAGAAGGCCGACGACGAAGACGAGGCGGCGGACGTTGCAACGGCAGCCAAGGCGCTCCGTAAGGAGTCGATGAACACGGCCGTCGGCTACCTGCCGCGTGCCGAACAGGTACGGCTCGCCCTCAAGTTCATGTGCGACCTGGGCGCGCACCCGGAGGTAGCCGGTACAGAGAAGGACAACGCGTACTCGGCCCTCCTGATGGTGGGTGGACTGCTGCACGGGTGGCAGAGCTAATTCGGAGGAGGAGCGTGCAGTTTCCGGGCTCATAGATCGGGCCGACCAACCCCGCGCTGGCCTAGCGTTCTTGGTGTTGCTGAACCGAAGTACCCCGCAGAGCCCAAGTATGAGCTGCGAAATACGGGGCTGGTCAGCCTCGCTGCGGAAAATTAGTTTCCGGATATGCGGAGTTAGGATAAAATATGCACATGAATGAAAAATCTCCTCTTGAATTTCCTGACCGTCTGGAGTACGTCACAAACAAGCTCGGCACGGAGCCATGGATCACGGTCTACGAGTTCACAAAGGGTGAGTGCGAGGAGGTGAGTTACTACTGTGCGCTTGCCCGGCCTGAGGCTCTAGTGGAATGCCTTGCCAACACGTCATGGGATTTGCTCATCGGCCATGGGACGCCCGGGTTTTCCTTTTACGGTGACGGTAGATGCGAGTACCATCGCTTCGGCGATGACAACGGGGTTGAACCGCTCATCATCGACCGCGATTTCCATGGTCTGAAGCCTTCGTACCTGGAAGTTTCTGAGGAGTTTCGACATTTCCACAATCTCTATGAGGACCGTAAGAAGGGCGTTTTTATTGCTCTAGACGACAACGGCGACGATGTTGAAGTTGTCCGTATGACACCGAAGAAGATTCAAGTTCGGGCGAAGCACCTGAAGGAGTACCTCGCAGCCCGTAGCATGGTGATGCTGCTCTTCTTTGAGTTCGACCGTTGGTCCTCGAAGACGCTGGACGAACTTGGTCTTGAAAAGCAGAATGTGGACGAGCAGGAAGCGAACTACCGATACATTCGGTGGGTAGAAATGATTCCTGGTATCTCCGACCCTGCCCGCCGGACCATGGCTCGTATTACAGGAAAGAAGATCATTGAGGGCTCGGGAAACCCTCTCCCATCGTGGATTCGTGATCGTGATAGCCGAGCGTACGAGCAGTTCATCATCGACGTGGACGAGGAGGGAAATAACGTCTACTTCACCTGTGACGAGGAACAGCTTGCCAACTACTTCGGCAAGAATCCCGAATCGCCCCACTATCTGACACCAGTCTTCTTCAGCAAGGCCGTCATGGCCAAGTATTACAACGATCCTGCGAAGTACCAGGTCGAAGATGGCCAGCTCTACTGCGGTGGATACTGGGGGCTTCGACTCGACAACAATCATCGGGACTATGTCGTCGTCTATCTGGGCGACCTAGGCAAGCTCTCTCAGAAGGAGCAGCTTTACTGGAAGAGCTTTAACGTGGTGCCCGATGGAAACGTAAGTGAGGTTGCGTTCCGACGCGGCATCCTGGGTGAGTGGGCTGCTGCCGACGAACCTGCACTCGCATTTAAGGCCTCCTACGAGCGCTTCCGTACTAGTTGGCGCGAGCGCTTCGGATGGGATCTGTTTAAGCTGCTCAGGCCCGAAGATGAACACAACTGGGCAATTCTGCACGTCCCTGCGAGCGAGAATCAGAAGGAATTCGACGACCAGGTCATGTCACTGTCGAAGGTTCTCGTCGAGCGTTTGAATGAACGTGAGATCGCCAAGCACATTACGGTTGAGCCTAACGACAAGGGCATCACAAAGTTTCAGAAGTACCTTGGCGAGGTCGAGTTCCCAGAACGGCAGGAACTCATCATCCTACTGCGAAACCTCAACGGTCTTCGCAGCGGTCCAGCTCACGTTAGGGGCGGTAAGGAATATCAACGAGCTGCCGAGCATTTTGACCTTGAAGAGAAAGGGTTGTCGAGCGCGTTCTCAGACCTACTCGTAGAAGCAACCGCGCTTATTAACTGTCTTCGAGACTTCATGGTGCCTGACGACCATCAGTGAGTCGTGCTTGGTTAGCTTGAATGACCTAATGCTCCGTCCGTAGATAGGGCGGAGCATTCTGTTGAAATCAATTATTGGGGGATGAGTGAGAGTCTGCTTTCTGATCAACGAAGGTTGGAGCTCGCCGGATGCCGGAACCTGGGGATGGCTCACCATGAGGGAATATCTGGTGCGAGCGTTCATGGAATCCGTTCCACGGCATAGGTGCCATGCCCGCTTTTCCACGGGTACTCTCCCACTGTGGCGGCTTGCTCAAGAGCCGGGCAGCACCGAAGGCGCTGCAAACAGCGTTCTCGGTGAGCACTGGGCAGTCTGGAGCACCTTCCTTGGGCCGGACCTTGCCAAGCACATCGAGTCATTTGATATCGCAGGTATGGTCGTGGAATCTCTGACTCCGTCGGACGCCCGTGCCATGCACATCCGGCTAAAGGAAACTGAGTGGTACTTGGGGGCAATGCAAATTCGTCCGGAGATTCCGGAGCACTGGGCGGTTTTCCTGAAGGGTATCCCCAGCCGGTTTCGGATCTTCGAAGACTCCTTCTACTTGTTTCATAGAGGATATGAGTTGGAAGTCGAGGACACCCGAGACCACGTGGAATATCGCGAGTGGGAGGCTTCCGGCCTCTTCTCCTCCGTTCATTGGGAGGACTCCGGGGTACGGGAGACCATCTTTGATCCGTATGACAACATGCAGCACTTTCGCAGGCTCGGCGAGGCGGACGAACTGCTTCATGGTCAGTTCTCATCCGCGCTGGGTGAAACTCTCATGCGCTGTTCAGACCTGGACCCGAACCTCACTCAACGGCTGCACGCTGCCCTCCAGGCGTTCGAGAGTCACGAGACAGCCGAAGGGCTGGCGCATGTGTCGCTGTCCTGCCGGCGATTCATGGAAAAGCTTGCAGACTGCCTTTACCCTCCGCGTGAAGAAAAAGTCAATGGGCGAAAGGTCGGCCAGACTGAGTACCGAAACCGCCTGTGGGCGTACGTCGCGGAAAACGTCACCTCTGGCACCATGCGAGAACTACTCATCGCAAACGTCGAGGACTTGGGAAAGCGGATCGATAGGCTGGATAACCTGAGCAACAAGGGGCTGCACTCTGACGTTTCGTCCTCAGATGTGAACCGTCTGTTGCTTTCGCTTCTCGTTGTGGCACATGACTTGATCTCGCTTCGACCGCCCGGAGGCGCCTTCTCATACAAACCGTATGAGACCACGATTCGTGTCTTTATGGAGGAGGTACTGCAACAACAGGAGCGTTCGTCGCAGGATGCCGAGGAATAGCACTGAGTCCTTGTTTTGCGTCTCGGGCCAGGGCAGGGACTTCTGACTCCAGGCGCTACTCACCCTGTTGAGCCCTCGCCGCGAGAGCAGGGATCGCTGCGATCTTCTCGGGCGTGAGGTCGTTCCAGACGAGCCCCCGTGGTCGGCGCCGGTTCGGGCACTCGATCACCTCGTCGGGTGTGACGATCAAGTCCACACTGAAGTCGTGCTCTGTCTCGGGGATCTCCTCGTCGACGACCTGGAGCTGGTGAACGGGCGCAACGATGACCGTCTCGTCCGTCACGAGACCCGCCTCGATCAGGAGCGCCACCTCCAGGTCGGAGTACCCCGCGCCCTTGCCGATGCGCGCGCCGGAACGGTTGACCGCGACACTGCCGCAGATCACCACGTCGATGGGCCGCATGTCTTCGACGCCGACTCGGCGAGCCACTTGTGAGGCGCCCTTCTTCTCCGCGGCCTGCTCGACGGGTAGTTCAAGCATCTCGGGGTCCAGCAAGTAGAACGGCTGGAGGCTCGCCATCCTCGGCACGGCCATGTACAGCAGCTTGCCGTCCTCAAGCGCGCGGATACGGACCGGCAGTTGGGCCCAGTCGGGGTTCGCCTTGACAGTCCGGGCCCGCTTCCACACGTCCAACTCGGCCAGGCGCTCAGCTGTCGCCTCCGCGCCGTAGAAGCCGGGGATCTTGCCGTACGAGCCTTCCGGTACCGCGCCCTCACGTTCGAGCAAGCGCCACACCTGGTCGCGGACGGCTTCCTTGTCCTGGTCGATGTTGCTCATGTGCCCCTACCGGTCCCGTCAGATCGCCGCCATGAGGGCGAGAAGACGATCATTGATGTCCTGCACCCACGGTTCGTGTCGCCACTCCCGAAGCTCTCGACCAGCGGCGAAGGCCAGGTTAAGACCCCCGCCACCTCGTGTCAGCTCCACGGCGTCGATCGTCCGATGCATAGTGGCCGCCGCCTCGTCGACCTTGCGTTGGCGAATCAGCGACAGGGTGAGATTCCCGAGCGCGATAGCCTGACTTTTCTTCTTTGCCGCGAGCGCCCTGGCCGTCAAGCGCAGGATGGGCTCGGCCCGCTCGGGCAAGTTCAAGAAGAGGTAGCACGACCCGGACAAGCGGCTGAACTCGTTGATCGTGTAGTACTCGGCCGCTACATCGTCGGGGCTCGCCCGGTCGAGCTGTGCCTCAGCCTTCGTCAGCGCCTCCTCGCAGGCCTTGAGGTCGCCGGTCATGGCGTAGCCCTCGGCCACATGAAGCAAACTCAGCCCGGTAAGGGAAGGGCTGGCGGATCGTGCGACCTCCGCCGCCTGCCCCGCGAGCCTGGCGCCCTTGAGGGGGTTCTTCTCGCCGTAGAGCGCCACGAAGCTCATGCGTAGAGTCGCGTATGCCTCGGCGTACGGATCACGCACTTGACGGGCCGCGGTCACCGCCTCGTTCAGATAGGCGACTGGTGCATCGTGGTCACGCCGTTGGCTCACGTCCCAAACGAGCTGCCCCATGAACGTGGCCGACTCGGCTTCGATCTCGAACAGAGCTTTCCGCACGCGGGGGTTGGTTGCGTTCCCCCGAAGGAACTTCACTTGCCCGTGGACTTGGCCGGCGGGTCCGAGGAGCGCCGTCGAGGGTGCCTTGTCGTACTGCTCGTCGAGCTGACGGATGCGCTCGTGCAGATGGGCGACTGCCACCAGGTCGACTGACGAAGGGTGTTCGAGCACGTAGCTCATACGCTCGCTCTGCTTGGTCTGGATGACCGTCACGTCGTCGAGTAAGGCCTGCAACTGATCGAGCGTCACCTTGAGTGCGGCGGCGAGCTTGCGCCGTGCCCACGGCTGAGGTTCGCTTTCGGCTGTCTCCCAGCGCACGACCGTTGAGCGCTCGACGCCCAACGCCTCAGCGAGCTTCTCTTGGCTGTAGCCCATAGATTTGCGACGCTGAGCAAGCCGTACGCGTTTGGCCGCCATCCCACTTCCCTCCCGGGGCTCGGGGGCGTACTCACCGTAGCCACCCGGGGGCCGTTTACGCAGTTCAAGGCCGCCCTTGCCTCATTTTTGCGTCGTTCTTGCCCCTCTTTCGCTCTGGGTTTCCGCAGGTCAGGGGGCTTTTCTGGCCGTTACTCCAGTCCAGCGGCGCCGAGCCTCAAGCCCGCCGTTGGACCCGGCTTTCAACGGTGAAAGGGGACTTCATGCGACCTGCAATCTATGGCTACATGCGCGTCGTGAGCGTTGACGAAATGGGCGATGAATCCGAACGCATCAAGCTCGAACTTGCCGAGTACGCCCAGCGCGAGGGATTCGCTCTCGAGCAGGTGTTCACCGAATGCATCAGGCGCTCGGAGTCGGCGTTTCACACGATGCTCGATGCGTTGAAGCACCACGACGTCAAGGACATCATCGTCCCCTCGCTGTGGCACTTTGCCCGACTGCCCGGCCTTCAGGAGGCCATGACGCAGCACATCGAGCAGGAAACCGGCGCGCGCATCTGGATCGTCCAGGGGCGGCGTCCGTGACCGACCACGAACGTCCCGTGATCTACGGATACATGCGCGTCCAGCGAAGCCACACAGACGAAGAGCTTCTTGCCCTTGAGCTTGATCTGCGACTTTTCGCCGACTCCGAGGGCTACCGGTACGTCACGACCTTTCAAGAGTTCGAATCCGGCTGCACGAGAGCGTTCGGAGCGTTGGTTGCTGAACTCACTCGTGTCGGTGGCCACCACGTGGTCGTACCGACCATGGATCATCTGGCGCTGCATCCGCTGTTGCAGATTCACCTGCTCATGAAGTTGGAACTGGATGCAGGTGCCGAGGTCTTCGAGGTGCTCCCTTCGTGACCGAGAAACAAGAGGTGCCGCCGAACCGCGATTGGGTCTACACCAGCAGCCTGCAACTGGCCGCCGTACCGTCAGCTGCCAGTTGCTCGCGCATGCTCGTCCGGCTGACCTTGGCGCGGTGGAGCTTGGCCGACTACGTCGAGACGGCGGAACTGGTGATGTCGGAACTCGTCACCAACGCCATGCAGGCGACCGGACTGACTGACCCGGAACCGAAGTCGTGGGAAATTACGGCGGAGCACGTCATCGGAGTGCAGCTTCGCGCCACCGGCACGAGCCTCGTACTTGATGTCTGGGACAGAAGCTCTGATGTACCCGTCGCCAAGAGCCCTGACGATGACGCCGAAGGCGGGCGGGGCTTGCTGCTCATCGGGGCGACCTGCAAGCAGTGGGATGTGTTCCGACCACAGGCCGGAGGAAAAATCGTGTGGGCGGAACTTGAACTGAACAAGGCGGCGAAACCGCCACCGCTCAGCACCAGCCTGCCGGTACGCATCCTCGGAGCCACCAAGCCACCCAAGGGGTCGGTCAACACGATGGCAGAGGAAGCACTGTTGCAACGCTTCCTTGATGCTCTGTACCAGTGGGACGAGTCGTGGCCTGCTTGAAGGACGCAAGTCAACCGTTGGCCGGCCACAGCCCTTGATTTGAAACATCGACCCCCGTACATGAACACCCGGTGACTGACATTGACTCAGGAAGCGGAGGCCAGGGCAGCGAGGATCTTGGTCTCCTTCTCGGGGGCGAGCCCGTGCTCCGCCCAGCGGGGGTGATCCACGGGACGACCGTCGGCGCGCAGCCACGCCCAGGTGTCCGTGATCGTCTCGGCGAGCGGGCGGCACCGCAGTCCGCCCGTCACCGCGTGGTCGGCGTTCACCGACCACACCCCTGTGTGGGTACGCCACAGGGGCAGCTCGGTCCACTGCCGGACCCCGTGCTCGACGAGCAACTCCGGTTCCACCCACACCAGGTGACCGTCCGCCTCGGTGACGGCGAGGCACGCGAGCAGGAAGTCCCCGAAGCTCATCCCCTCAGGGTGGGCCACGTTGAAGGCGCCGCCAGTGGTCGCAGCCGCCTGGTCCGCGGCGAAGGCCGCGACATCTCGCACGTCGACCGGCTGGATGAGCCGGTCGGCCGGAGCCGGCGCCAGCACAGGTCCGCCCCGGCCGGCCCGGTGCAGCCACCACGGCAGCCGACCCACGTACTCACCCGGCCCAAGAATGACCCCGGGCCTCAGAAACACCGCCCGCTTGCCGAACACCTCACGGACCGCGCGCTCCCCGCCGGCCTTCTGAAACCCGTACTTGGTGGGCGAACCGTCCGAGCCTGTATGACCGAAGGAGTCGTCCGCGTCGGACGGGCAGTCCAGCACCTCGGACGACTCGGTCAGGGTCTGGTGCGGCCAACCCGCGTACACCGACACCGTGGAGACGTGCACCCATCGGGACGCCGCATCACGCAGAGCCTGTGCCGCCAGCCGCACATCACGCGGCGGCAGCTCGGAACTCGACGTGTCGATCACGGCATCCCACGGCCCCTGGGAGGCAAGCCGGTTGAGGTCTGTCACCTCGGTACGGTCACCGTGGATCGCGCGCACCTCGGGCACGTCCCGCCCGGACCGGCCGCGGTTGAACGTCGTCACGTCCCAGCCGCGGCGTAGCGCCTCGTCCACGATGCTCTTGCCCAGGAACCACGTACCGCCCAAGACCAGAATCCTCATGCCCAGGATCCTGCCCTTCCCGAGGACTCAGGAGAAGGGACCCCTGCCCAGCGGTGGGGAACCGGCCATGGGACTGGTGAGCTCGAACGTTCAGGCCTCGCGGTGCCGGTCCCGCGACCGTGTCGCGATCTCCTGGGTGACACAACCACGCCAGCAGGCGGCGCCGTCCATGTCCCCAGCGTCCTGATACAGCCAACCGATGAATGCGGCGTACGCGGCGCCGACCCTTAGTGGTCGCCGCTGGAAGTTCTTCGGGGGTTGATGTGACGGCTGGTTATGTGGTCCGGGGTGCTCAGGGCGGGCAGACCGCTAAAGGGTCGCGATCGCTATGGTTCTAGCGGGGTAGCCCCAGCTGGCCTGCACGGAGCCCGGCCTGGAAGCGGGAGTCGGCCTCGAGGTTGGCCATCAGCTCGGCTACACGCCGCCGGTAGGTGCGCAGTGAGACGCCGAGCCGTTTGGCCGCCGATTCGTCGGTGAGGCCCGAACCGAGGGCTCTGAGGATCATGCGGCCGTCGGCGTCGAGATGTGGGACGTCGCTGCGCAGATAGGTCTCGAGATCGACGGCGGCGTCCCAGATCGCCCGGAACAGCGAGTGAACGCCGTCGACCAGGATCTGCGACGTCGTCACGGTGTACTCGCGGCCGGTGGGGGTCTCCTGGCCGGCAAGGATCATCACCCGCCGGTCGATGAGGATGGTCTCGTACGGCAGCGGCGAACGGCTAATCCGAACGAGAGCGCCCTTGCTCCGCACCAGCCGCAGGTGCGCGCGGGCCTCCTCGTCCGCGAGTGCCATCGGGCTGAGCAGCTTCCGAGGGGTGAAGTCAGCGGGATCCGCCGCGCGCATCCGATTCCGGACCGCGGCCCTGGCCCCTGGTTGCGACCAGGTCTTGAGATCCCGGGCGGCGCACAGGAACTCGGTCCGCGCGGACTCGAAAAGATGACCTGCGCGCGCGATCAGCTCTGCGTCTCCTCGCACTGAAAACACCTCTTCGTTCCGCATCCCGCCAGTCTGGCAGCAAGCTGCCACGAGCTCGCTGGGCGTCGTGCCGGCGGACACCATGAGCGTCATGACGATCAAGACTTTCTCCCTCGGCGAAGAGCTGACGATCAACCGGCTCGGCTTCGGCGCGATGCGCCTGGCGATGGGCACCTTCGCCGGTCCGGCGCGAGATCCCGAGACGGGCATCGCGGTGGTCCGCCGGGCCGTGGAGCTGGGCGTGAACCACATCGACACGGCCGGCTTCTACGGCAGGGACGCGGTGTGGGCCAACGAGCTGATCCGTACGGCATTGGCCCCCTACCGTGACGACCTGGTGATCGCGACGAAGGTGGGGCCGTTGCCCGGCCCGAACGGTGTGCCGAGCGGGCAGGCGACGGCTGATCAGCTGCGCGGCCTGGTCGAGGCGGATCTGCGCAGTCTAGGTCTCAACCGGCTCGACCTGGTCTATCTGCGGGTCGGCGGGATGACCGGGCCGGGTGACGAGTCGATCGCCGAACGGTTCGCGGTCCTGGCCGAGCTCCGCGCGCAGGGGCTGATCCGGCACCTGGGCGTCAGTAACGTCGACGCCGCCCAGCTCGCCGAGGCCCGGGCGATCGCGCCCGTCGCGGCGGTGCAGAACCGGCACACCGGTGACACAGGGTTGCTGGCGGAAAGCGATGAAGCGGGCATCGCGTACGTGCCGTACTTCCCGCTCGGCGGCGGAGTCGGCAGCGGCCCGCTCGACGCTGAACGGCTCGGCAAGGTCGCAGCACGCGTGGGCGCGACCACAGCGCAGGTCTCGATTGCCTCGCTGCTGGCGACCTCGCCTACGGTGCTGGCGATTCCGGGCACCGGTTCTCTCGAACACCTGGAGGAGAACCTCGCGGCGAACGATCTCAGTCTCAGTGACGAAGACCTGTCTGACCTGCGAGGCTAACTGGTCGACTCCGGAAGTCAGTTTGCCTGCCGTGCCCGTTGCCGCCGCCCGCCCGATATCCCCGACTGCCGCCGAGCGGCACCGGTTGAAGAAGGCAGCCTGGGGCCACAAGACCGAGCACCGGCTTCGAGTGCGCGCGCAGATCGTGCTGCACGCGGCCCGCCGGCTGCCGAACGCGCGGATCGCCGAGCGGGTCGGCGTGCACGTGGACACCCGTGCGCACCTGGCGGAGCCGCTTCGCCGAGCTGGGCATGCCGGGCCTGGCCGACCGCAAGCGCACCGGACGCCCGCCCTCCTTCACCCCGCTACAGGCCGCCCAAGTCAAGGCCCTCGCCTGCCAACTCCCTGCCGAGACCGGCACGCCGCTCTCCCGCTGGACCACCCCCGAACTGGCCTGCGAGGCCGTCAAGCGCGGCATCGCGCCCTTCCTGTCGGCCTCCACCGTGCGCCGCTGGCTCGCGCGGGACGCCCTCAAGCCCTGGCAACACCACTCCTGGATCTTCATCACCGACCCCCACTTCCGCGCCAAGGCCGCGCGCGTCCTGGATCTATACGCCCGCACCTGGAGCGGCGAGCCCGGTAGTGCCCTTCCAGCTGCGTCTGGAAGTAGTCGATGAGGGCCGGGTCGACGTGCTGGGGAGCGACCGGTCCGGCTACGAGCGCCTCAGCGGTGACGGAGGTGAACGCGCGGCGCTTCACTCGCCCCCTCATGACGCTCGGGGCGGATCCAGCCGGGCGGAGTGGTGAAGCCCAGGTCTTCTGGCCAACGGCCGAGGGCGTCGTGGAGTGTTCCAGGAGGAGGCGGCGCGGGACCCGTGGTCCGGCACGAACCGGCCGCGCGGTGGCCGTGTTCCACGAGCACAACGGGCGCAACGCGCTCAACGTACCCCTCGACAACTACCCGGCAACCGCCCCCCGACACCGAAGCGCTCCGCTCACCCGCGGCCCGGCGGCCCGTCGGGCAAGTGTGAGGCGGTCGTGGAGCGTACGACGAGTCGGGGTGCGAGTTGTACGGGGCGGGCCGGGCGGGTGGTGTCCTCGATCCGGGCGGTCAGCATGGTCACCGCGGTTGCCCCCATGTCGTGGCGGGGGGTGTCGATGGTGGTCAGGTCGATATAGCCGAACTGGCTGAGGTCGGTGTTGTCGAAGCCGACGAGCGACAGGTTCTCCGGCGCGCTCATGGCTCGGTGCTTGAGGGCTGCGAGGGCGCCGAGGGCGGAAAGGTCGTTGGCCGCGAAGACGGCGGTGGGAGGGTGCGGGCCGGCGAGCAGGGTCTCCGTCGCCTCCCTGCCGCCGTGCTCGGTGTAGTCACCGCGGACGATGCGGGTGCGGGCGGACAGGCCGTGCTCCGTCATGGTGTCGATGTACGCCTGGCGGTGACTGCGGGCACCGGGGCCGGTCCCGCCGTCGATGTGGGCGATGTCCTCATGGCCGAGGCCGACGAGATGCTCGACGGCGAGATGCGTGCCGTGCCGGATGTCGACCGCCACCGAGTCGACGCCCCGTACGTGACGGCCCACGACGACCAGCGGCACACGTTCGGCGAGTTCACGCAGGTCCTTCGCGGACAGGCGGGGTCCGACGAGGACGATGCCGTCCACCCGATGCTCAAGCAGCCCGTTCACGGCCCGCTGCTCGGTCTCCGTGGTCAGCAGTTCTCCCCCTGTGAGGAGCACCCCGTACCCGGCACGCTCGGCATGTTCCTGGACGCCGGTGAAGATCTCCGTGTACACGGGATTGCGCAGCTCGACCAGGACGACCCCCACCGTCATGGTGCGCCGGCTGGCGAGCTGGGAGGCATGGGCGTTGGGGCGGTAGCCCAGCTCGGCCGCTGCCTTCAGAACCGCTTCCCGGCGCTGGGCGGAGACGCTCGGCGAGTTCCGCATCACCAGGCTGGCCAGGGACCGGGAGACGCCTGCTCGGGTCGCGACATCCTCCAGCGTTACCGACACGCAACCTCCCGGACCTCTTGACGTGGCTATTGGAGCGCTCCAAACTCTAGCCCATTGGAGCGCTCCAATGAGAACCCGTTTCCGGTGTCATGGCACCGCTCGGCCGGTTACCGCCGGCCGGCTCGGGGTGGGGCGTCAACGCCCTCACTGGCGAAGGACGTCCACGACGGGACAGAGGAACGATCTTTCTCTCCCGAGACGTACCTGCGCCCCGCCCCTTACGCCGTCTCGTCCGCGACCGGCGGAGATCCTCGCGGGAACCCTCGCGGGAACCTTCGCGGGGATCCACGCGGGGATCCACCGCCGTCCGCCTCGACCGGCATTCGGAGACGTCCGCGACCCACGACTTCGCACCGTTCGGTCGGTGCCTGAGAAACAGGGAGACCGCATGCCGTACGCCGACCTGGGGCGCGTCCGTCTGTGCTACGAGGTGAGTGGCCCCAAGGACGGTGAACCGCTCCTGCTCATCCACGGCCTCGGGGCTCAGCTGATCGCCTGGTACCCCGGTTTCTGCCGTGCCCTGGAGGCGGCCGGCTTTCGTTTGATCCGGTTCGACAACAGGGATGTCGGTCTTTCGTCGAAGTGTGACGACGAGCCGGACTACTCCCTGCGGGACATGGCCTGTGACGTGGTGGGACTCCTGGACGCGTTGGACCTGACGTCCGCGCACGTGGTCGGCCAGTCCATGGGAGGCATGATCGCTCAGGAACTGGCGATCTCCGAACCGGAGCGAGTGCGCAGTCTGTGCTCGATCTACTCGGCTCCCGGCGCCGAGTTCCTGACGGACGACGAGGCGTTCTGGTCGGTCCTGCACCGCCCGACGCCGCAGGACCGCGAACGAGCGATCGGCCAGTGGATCGAGACCGAGAAGCTCTCCGGCCTGGACGGCTTCGACGACGCGTGGCTGCGCGCCTTCGCCACCGAGATATACGACCGCAACTACTGCGCCCAGGGTCTGCAGCGACAGGCGCGGGCCATGCTGAACGCCCCGGACCGGCACGCGGCGCTCGCCCGGCTGACCATGCCTGTGGCCGTGATCCACGGCCGGGACGACCAGATCATCAGCTACCGCGGCGGTATCGCGACGGCCGGCGCGGTCCCCGGCGCCGAGCTCCATCTCTACGCCGGCATGGGTCATCAGGTGACGCCACGCCTGTGGGACGACTTCGTGCGGGTGATCACCCGCAACGCCGAACGTGCCGCCGCATACGACGCATACGACCGATCGAGCCCGACGGCGGTAACCGCGGGCTCCCGGCCGGGAGTTCACACCGCCGACAGCGACAGCGACAGCGTCAGCGACGTCGGCCTCCATGCCGACTCCCGTGTCCGGTCCCGAACCGACTCCCGTACTGACTCCCGTACGGCAGGGACCTCCGCCGCCTCGACGACGTAGCGACAGCGATCCGAGGACCACAACCACCCCTATCCCTACCCCTACCCCTGGGGCCGATGAGCCCAGGGACAACCGAACGACAAGGTGCCGCGCGGCTGTTCGTCCCGAGCGCCGTCGGCCTCAATGAGGAGGCTCACGCATGTCACATGTCCTGGGAACCACAAGAGGGGCGCGGCGCCGGGTCGCGCTTGCCGCCGCGTTGACGTCCGTGGCGCTGTTCGCGACCGCCTGTACCGGGGCCGAGGCCTCGGGCGGGGGCGCGGGCGGAGGGCTGGCCGACGGGTTCGGCTCTCGCGCGAAGAACCGTTCGATGGACTTCTTCCTGTTCTACGACCCCGCGAGCGAGCCCACGTACGCGCAGATCGCGAACGGGGCCAAGGACGCGGCCAAGCTCGCCCACATTGATCTGACACAGCAGAACGCCGGCGGCGACGTCTCGCGGCAGGTGGAGCTGGTCGAGACCGCGATAGCGACCAAGCCCGCGGCCATGTTCATGGTCTTCCAGGATCCCTCCTGGAACGACGCGGCGTGCAAGGCGCACGACGCCGGCATCAAGGTGTACGCCTACGGTGTGCCGCCGTCGGGGAAGGCCGTCGGGTGCGTGGACGCCTTCGTCGGCCAGGACTTCACCGTGGCCGGCAAGGTCATCGGTGAACGGCTCCTGAAGGAGACCGGCCTCAAGGCCGGCGACAAGGTGCTGTGCCCCGTGGAGGACCCGACCGCGCCGTACGCGGTTCAGCGCGCGGCCGGAGTGAACGCGGCGCTGAAGAAGGCGGGCGCCAAGTGCACGATGCTGCGCACCTCGGGCGCCGACGAGCAGGCACTCAACGCCATGACCACCTGGCTGGGGGCCAACAAGGACGTCAAGGCGATCGTGCCCCTCGGCGGCACCCCGCACCGCAACGCGGTGGCGGCGGAGGACTCGGTGGGGGTCAAGGCGCCGGTCATCGGCTTCGACACCTCCCCCCAGGTCATCGACGGGATCAAGGCCGGTCGCATCATCGCGACCGCGGACCAGCAGCCGTACGTCCAGGGCTTCCAGTCGGTGATGCAGGCCGCGCTCAACCTGGACTTCGGGCTGTCGCCGGCCGACGTCAACTCCGGCGGCAACGCACTGATCGACAAGTCGAGTGTCGGCGACCTGGAGGCCAAGAGCCTGCGCGGCGTGCGCTCGTGAACGACCGCGACAGAAGGGAGAGGTGAGGAGCGATGACCACCAAGGCACAGCAGGAGCCGGGCGCCCTCGATCAGGCCACGGACCGGGCCACGGACCGGGCCACGCTCGCGCTGGAGGAACGGACGACGATACGACGCCTGGCCGACAACCGGCCGACGACCAGGGCCGGGCGGTTGAAGGAGAACCTCTACTACCTGAGGGGAAGGGGCGCCTTCGAGATCAGCATCGTCTACGTCCTGTTCCTCGTCGTGGCCGTGGTGACCGCCGCGGTGAACCCGGCCTTCCCGTTCCTCAGCGAGAGCAACCTGTCGGGCGTGCTGACCCAGAGCATCCCGGTCCTGGGCATCCTCGCCGTCGGCGTCGGCGTGCTGATGGTCGCCGGAGAGTTCGATCTCTCCATCGGTGCGGCGATCGGTCTGACCGCCATCGTCTTCATCCGGATGTCGAACAGCTTCGGCTGGCCCACCGCGTTCGTCGTGGCGGTCGCGTGCGGCATGGCCGTGGCGCTCGTCAACGGCCTGATCGTGGTCTACACCGGCATCCCTTCCTTCATCGCGACGCTCGGCCTCTCCTTCTTCTGGACCGGCGTCAGCATCTACATCAACGGGGTGACCCCGGCGATCCTCGACCCCGGCGTACGCACGGAGACGATGAACAAGATCTTCGTCGGCGACTTCGGGTTCTTCCACGCGCAGCTCCTCTGGCTGGTGCTGGTCGCGGTGGTGTCGTGGCTGCTCCTGCACCGGCATCGCTGGGGGAACAAGGTGTACGCGGTCGGCGGGAACAGGGCGGCGGCAGCCGCGGTGGCGATCAAGCCGAACGCCGTGCGGCTGCAGGCGTACGCCTTCCTGGGCGTCATGACCGGGATCGCGGGCGTGCTGATCGCCGTGCGCACCTCGACGATGCAGCCCGGCACCACCGAGGAGTACCTCTTCATGGCGGTCGCCGCGGCGGTGGTGGGGGGCTGCTCGCTCACCGGTGGCCGAGGGACCGTCATCGGGATGATCGTGGGAGCCGCCCTCATCCGCACCATCGAGGACGTGCTGATCCTGGCCAAGGCGCCCGGCTTCTACGTCCAGTTGTTCGTCGGCCTCTGCATCGTGGGCGCCGCGATCGTCAACAGGTTCATGGAGGGCAGGGCCAAATGAACACCACCGACGGAGAGCTCCTCCGCCTCGACGGAGTGACCAAGACCTACGGACCCAACACCGTGCTCGACGACGTGTCGTTCACGGTCGGCCGCGGCGAGGTCGTGGGGTTGCTGGGAGACAACGGCGCGGGCAAGTCGACCCTGGTCAAGATCATGTCCGGCGTCGTGCCCATGTCGAGCGGCGGCTACTACTGGGAAGGCGAGAAGCTCCACAACGTGACCCGTCCGGAGACGGAGCGACTGGGTGTGGAGACCATCTTCCAGGACTCCGCTCTGGTGCCGTCGATGTCGATCACCCGCAACATCTTCGCCGGCAGGGAGATCACCAACCGGCTCGGCTTCCTCAAACTGAGGCAGATGGACCGGATCACCACCGAGATCCTCGACACCGTGGTGAGCATCGAGGGAATCAAGAGCGCCAACCAGCTCGTCGGTTCGCTGTCCGGCGGCCAGTCCCAGGCGGTGGCGATCGCACGGGCGGTTCACTTCAAACGCAGCCTGCTCATCCTGGACGAGCCGACGAGCGCCCTGGCCGTGCGAGCCACGGAGGCACTGCTGAACTACCTGGTCCATCTCAAGGGCGAGGGCGTCAGCTCGGTGCTGGTCACGCACAACCTCCACCACGCGTACAAGGTCTGTGACCGCCATGTCGTCATGAACCACGGCAGGAAGATCCTCGACGTCAGGCGCGAGGACACCAGTGTCGACGAGCTCACAGCCGCCGTTGTGGAGGGCTCCGAAGGCGTCCGGCGACTCCGCGGGGGCACACCACTCGCGGAGGTGTGAACGCACCACGGCGCCCGTACGCGCGAGCCGGTCGACCCTGCCCCTTACCCCTTACCCCTTACGTCAGGGCCGAGAGGGTCGAGGCCGGGGCCGGACGAAGGGGATCGGCAGACTGCAGCGGCCGGCGGAGGCGCCGCCGGCTGTCCCCGGCCGTGCGTGGCAGCCCCCACGCGGCGTCCCCCGCGCCCTCGAACACGCCCACGCGGCCGGCCGGACAGTCCCCCGTGCCATCCGACCGGCCATCGGTTGTACGAATCGGGACGTTATCGGGAGGTGATCGGTCCGGTCTTGGACGAATTTGACCTCGGGGAGAGAGCCAGTGCCCCCTCCACCCGGCGGGCGGCCACCATCTGTCCGGGGGTGGTGCCGGCGATGGCGCGGAACTCGCGGTTGAGGTGGGCCTGGTCGTAGAAGCCGCAGGCCGTCGAGATCTCGGTGAGGCTCGCGGCCCCGTGGTTGAGCATCGCCATGGCGCGGCGGAAACGCAGCACCCGGGCGGACGCCTTCGGTGCCAGCCCGATCTGCTGGGTGAACCGCCGGACCAAGTACCCCTGGCTCCAGCCCACTTCGGCGGCGATACGGGAGATCGGGATCGCCCCCGCGCTGCCGGAGAGCAGCCGCCAGGCGTGGCGTACCTCGGGTGAGGGCTCCGGGCCGTACCCGAGCCGGTCCAGCAACGCCTCGTCCAGCAGGTCGAACCTGGCCGACCAGTCCTGGGTGGAGGCCAGTTGTTCCACCAGCATCGCGGCCTCGGGCCCCAGAACGTCCCGGATCTCGATGGCCAGGTTCGTCAGCTCGCTCATCGGCATGCCGAACAGCCGGTAGGCGCCCAGCGGTGTGAACTCGACCCGGATCGCCTCCTGGCCGCCGGGATGCACACAGATCGCGGGCCGGTCCTCCAGCCCCACCACCAGCGACCCGATGCTCCCGCTGTCCCCGCCCGGTACACCCAGCCGCCGGACCTGGGAGAACGGCTCCGCGAGGCTGATCAGCAGGGTCGCGTGCCCGGCCGGCACCAA
Organism: Streptomyces sp. NPDC020747; assembly: GCF_044334695.1. Lineage (NCBI taxonomy): Bacteria > Bacillati > Actinomycetota > Actinomycetes > Kitasatosporales > Streptomycetaceae > Streptomyces > Streptomyces sp. NPDC020747. The sequence goes on from NZ_JBIRTJ010000003.1 coordinate 547,143, forward strand.
CCGCGCCTCGTACGGCGTGGTCATCGCTTCCCAGTAGCCGACGTAACTGCGCAGGAACGGCCGCAACCCCGGATGCCAGGGCCGCGTGACCCGCCACAGACCACCGATCCGCGCGACGTCGACCGCGCCCGTACGCAGCGTGCCGCTCCGTGCGCCTTGAAGCACCAAGGGCTCCCCTCACCCGAGGGACCGCCCTGAGCAGACCGCCTGGCAGCTCCGCAGTACCCTCGTCCGCTGTTCGGTGTAGCAGCCGATCGTCCCGCGTGCTTCACAGTACCCATGTCACCCCACCCAACTCGCGTGCTACGAGGTGAAGTTGAAATGCGGATGGCTGGATGGCATGGGATGGGACGGATCCGACGAGCTCCCCGGGCCGAGGAACACCCCGACCTCGCCGGACAGGCGCCAGGCTAGGCGTCGGGCAGTGACGCCGTGAGGTGTTCCCACGCCGCGTGTACGTCCTCGCCGACCATCCCGAACTGTGTGATGACCGCGACGCAGCGGCCGTCCTCGTCGTCGAGTTCGATCGCCGAGGTCGGGCCGTGGGCCGCCGTGGAGCGGACGAGGTGGCAGGCCCGGACGGCCGTGAGGTCGATCTCCACCGAGCTGTCGGCGACCGCCGCGAACACCCGGCCGCCGACGGTCCGGTCGGTGACGTGCACACGGCCGCTGCAGGCCTGCATGGCCGCCGGGGCGAACACCGCGACGCCGATCGGCAGTCCGACCGAGCAGACGTGGTCGAGGACGGCCGGTACGACGCCGGCCTCGATCTCCCGGTGTTCGCCGCCGTAGCGGTGGAACGCCCCGCGCCGGGCGATCCCGCCGTCCGCCAACACCGCGTCCAGTTGCGCCAGTTGGTCGCCGTTCTCCCACTCCGATACGTACTCCGATGCGTACTCCGGTACGTCGGGGGGTACGGACGGGCCGGCGGGCCGCCCTCTCGCCGGGACCGTGGGCGTGAGTCCGACCAGTAGCCGGTCCCCCTCGGAGAGCAGCCGGCCCTGGTGCACGGTCCGGCCCTCCGTGTCGAGCAGCCGCAGGGCGACCGCGCCCGTGTCCTCGTCCCGCGCGACCACCGCCGTGTCGACACGGTCGCCGTCGAGGCGCAGCGCGATGGAGCCCGGACGGACGGCGAACGCCTCGCCGCGCAGGCTCGGGACCGCGTAGCTGCCGGCCTGGTCGATCCGGGCGACCGGTCCCCCGGTGACCGCCTGCACGTACTGGAAGAGCGTCAGACACCGCGCCAGCTCCGGCATCCGCGCGTCGATCAGCCGTGCGGTGGCGTTCCGCCTGCCGCAGCAGCCCTCGAACGCGCACCAACTGTCGTGGTTCACCATGCTCAGTACACGTCCCGTACGTAGCGCTTCGCCCGCCGCAGCTCCGCGAGGTACTCCGCCGCGTCGTCGTCCCCGCGTCCGCGCTGCTCGGCGATGACGCCCAGCAGGGCCGCCTCGACGTCCTTCGCCATCCGGGAGGCGTCACCGCAGACGTAGACGTGCGCGCCCTCCTCCAGCCAGCCGTACAGCTCGCGCGACCGCTCCCGCATCCGCGTCTGCACGTACACCTTCTCGGCCTGGTCGCGCGAGAACGCGAGGTCCAGTTCGGTGAGTACGCCGTCCTTCCGCAGCCGGGTCAGCTCGTCCTCGTACACGAAGTCCGTCTCGCGGTGGCGGTCGCCGTAGAACAGCCAGTTGCGCCCGGTGGCGCCCCGTGCCGCGCGTTCGTGCAGGAAGCCGCGGAAGGGGGCGACGCCCGTGCCGGGGCCGATCATGACCATCGGGGCGTCGTCGTCCGCCGGGACGCCGAAGGAGGCGTTCGGCTGCACGAACACCCCGACGGCTCCGTCCTCGCCGACCCGGTCCGCGAGGTACGTCGACGCGACGCCCTCGTACGCCCGGCTTCCCGTGCCGTACCGGACGGACGCGACCGTGAGGTGGACGCTGCCCGGGTGGGCGAGCGGGCTCGACGAGATCGAGTACTGCCGTGCCTGCAACGGCCGCAGCAGCGGCAGGAGTTCGGCCAGGCGCGGCGCGGCGGCGGGCCCCGCGTCGCGGAGCAGGTCGAGCACGTCCCGGCCCCAGAGCCACGAGTCGAGGTCGGAGCGGTCGCCGTGTGCGACGACCGCGGCGAGTTCGCTCGACGGCGCCCGCTCGACGAGGTCCGCGATCAACTCCTTCGACGGGGTGCGGATTTCGCGTTCGGCGCGCAGTGCCTCGGCCGCCTCCTCGTCGCCGCTCGCACCCAGGTGCGTAAGGAGCGCTCCGACCAGCGCGTCGTCGTTCAGCGGTACGACGGCCAGCGCGTCCCCGGCCTCGTACGTCATGCCGCTGTCGCCGAGGTCGAACTCGTAGTGGCGGATCTCCTTGGCGCTGCGCGGGGAGGACAGCAGCCTGTTCACCGCCAGCCGGGAACGGTACGGCGTGCGCTTGTTCCAGGGGGAGCGGGTGCGGGGGACCACGGGAGCCTCGGTGACCGTCGTGGTCGCCGTCGCGCCGGTCTCGGCCACCAGCCGCTCCAGCACCGCCGCCGTCCACTGGGCCGCAGGCTCCTCGAAGTCGACGTCGCAGTCGGCGCGTTCGTGCAGCCGGCCGGCTCCGAGCTGTTCCAGGCGGGTGTCGATGAGCTTCGCCGCCTGGCAGAAGTCGTCGTAGCCGCGGTCGCCGAGCCCGAGGACCGCGTACCGCAGACCCTCAAGCCGCGGTGCCGTGTCGGACTGGAGTGCCTCCCAGAACAGCATGGCGTTGTCGGGCATCTCGCCCTCGCCGTACGTCGAGGTGACCACCAACACGTGGGACATGACGGCGAGTTGCTCGGGCGTGACGGCGTCGAGCGCGGTGGCCCGGCCGCCGAGGCCGCGTGCGCGGGCCCCGGCGACGAGTTCGTCGGCGAGGAACTCGGCGTTCCCGGTCTGCGTGCCGAACAGCACGTCGACCGTGGCCGTGGGCGCGTCGGCCGCCGCGTCGTCCCGGCGTCCGGCCGCCGCGATACCCGCGATGAACCCGGCGAGCCAGGACTCCTGCTGGGCGGAGAACGGCGCGTCGGCCGGGATGAGGGACCCGGTCGGGGGCATGAGGGTCATGCGGTCACCGTCTCGGTCGGGGCCTGCGGGATGTGGGTGTGGCGTGCGGCGATGTCCTCCAGCGCCGCGTTCGCGAGCAACTCGTCGAAGCGGGCCGCACGCACCCGGCCGACGTTCTTCGTGGTCTGGTGGATGATCCAGCCGTAGGTGCCGGGGGCGTCCACGCTGAGGTTGTTGCGCTGCCTCAGCGCGCGCTTGTAGTCGTCGAGGCGCTTGCTCGCGATGAGCGTGGCCAGCTCGTCGTCGTCGAACCGCTCCAGCGTGCCGCGCAGGTACTTCACCACGCGCTGCTTGACGAAGAAGTCCTCGGTCAGGACGAGGTTGCGGACGGCCTCGGCGACCCGGGGGTCGTCCGGGCCACTCGCTCCGGGCACCCGTCGCAGCGCCAGGTCCTGCGCGACGCCGAGCACCGTGTACGACGACAGCAGCGAGAACATGTCGTCGCTGCCCTGGTCGCCGAACGCCGGGGCACGGCCGCCGAGTACGGTACGGCGGTCGCGGTAGTCGACCTTGAACGCGCGCAGCTTGTCGGTGGCGATCGAGGTCGCCAGCTCGTCGAGCAACTCGCCACGGGTCGCCGCCGCGAGGATTTCACCGGCGTCCTGGTACAGGAGCAGCGCGCGGGGCATCCCGCAGTACACGTACCGCCGTTCGCTCTCCCAGTCCTCCAACAGCCTTGCCGCGAGCGGGGAGTTGGTGGCCTCCACATGCCAGGCCAGCAGCAGTCGTACGGCCGCCTCGTGGAAGTCGCCGTGCGCGGTGTCGGTCACCGGGAACACGAGCAGCGAGTCGGCGCTCACCCGGCCGCCGAGCTCGCCCGAGGGGTCGTACTGGTAGAGGAACCCGCCGCTCATGCCGTTGCCGAGGCCCTTGCCGAAGCCGCCGAGGTTGAGGACCGTACCGCCGGTCATGTACTCGCAGCCGAAGTCGCCGAGGCCCTCGACGACGGCGGTCGCGCCCGAGTTGCGCACGGCGAACCGGTCACCGGCCTCCCCCTGTACGAACGTACGGCCGCCGGTCGCGCCGAACAGCGCGAAGTTCCCGACGAGCACGTTGCCGCCGAGCTCGGAACTGCCGCCGCCCGGGGCGCGCACGACGATCCGGCCGCCGCTCTGGCTCTTGCCGACGCCGTCGTTGGCGGTGCCGGTGTGTTCGAGGGTGATGCCGTCGTTGCAGAAGACGCCGTACGACTGACCGGCGGACCCGGTGGTACGGATCCGTACGGCGTCGTCGACGAGGCGGCGACGGCCGCGGTCGTCGGTGGTGAACGCGGGCCCATCAATGGCGAGTTGGTGATTGAGCAGGCGCTCCACGTCGATGGAGAGCTGCCCGCCGACCGACTTGTCGCTGTTGCGGAGGTGGACCCCCTCGACGAGCAGCGCCGGTTCGCGCCGGTCGACGAGCGCCGCGCGGACGCGCTCGATGAGGGCGTCGTCGGTGGTGAAGTCCTTCTCCAGGTACTCCGGGTCGGCCACGGCCTCCTCGGGTACGCGCGCCAGCAGCCGGCGGACGTCGAGGCGTCCCACGCTCGCCGGGTGGTCGAGGAGTTGCAGCAGATCCGTACGCCCACGGGCCTCGCGCAGCGACCGCAGCCCGAGCCGGGCCAGGATCTGCCGGACGTCGTGCGCGATGTTGAGCAGGTACTGGGCCAGTGCGCGCGGATCGCCCTCGAAGGCCTCGGAGTTGGTGGTGAGTCCGGCGGGGCACTTCACGTTGCAGTTCTTCGCCATGACACAGCCGAGCATCATCAGCGCGGTCGTCCCGAACTCGAAGCTGTCGCCCCCGAGCAGCGCCGAGGTGACGACGTCGCCGCCGGTCTGGTGCGCGCCGGAACAGCGCAGGACGACCTTCTGCCGCAGCCCGTTGGCGACGAGCGCCTGGTGCACCTCGGCGACACCGATCTCCGCCGAACGGCCCGCGTACTTGAGGCTGGTGACGGCCGCGGCACCCGTACCGCCGGTGTTCCCGGCGACGTTGATGACATCCGCGCCCGCCTTGGCGACACCGACCGCGATGGTGCCGATGCCCTCCGAGGACACCAGCTTCACGATCACCCGCACCCGCGCGGCCTTGCAGTCGTGGATGAGCTGCGCCAGGTCCTCGATGGAGTACGTGTCGTGGTGCGGGGGAGGGGAGATGAGCTCGATGCCCGGGGTGCCGCCACGCGCGGCGGCGATATCGACCGTCACCTTCGGCGCGGGCAGCTGACCGCCCTCGCCCGGCTTCGCGCCCTGCCCGATCTTGATCTCCAGCTCCTCCAGCATCGGGTCGGCGAGATAGCCCGCCCAGATGCCGAACCGCCCCGACGCGAACTGCTTGATCCGGGAGCCGCGGATGGTGCCGTACCTGGTGTGGTGCTCGCCGCCCTCGCCGCTGTTCGACATCGCGCCGACCATGTTCGTGCCGTGCGCGACGGCCTCGTGCGCGGTCGCCACGAGCGCGCCGTGGCTCATCGCGCCGGAGGCGAGGGCACGGGTGATCTCGTGGGCGGGCTGTACGTCGGTGAGTTGGACACTGTCGGGGGCGTTGTCGAGGAGGGTGAGGAGGCGGGCGGCGGTGCCGGTGGCGGTGACGAGGACGCCGTCCGCGTCCGCCCGGAGCGTCTCGACCTCGCCCGGGTGCGCGAGTGCGAGGCCGTCGGCGAGGGCGGTGTGCCGCGCGGCGTCCCCGTCGAGGCTCAGCCGGACGGTCACCGTTCCCGGGGACCGGTCCACGACGGCCGCGACCACGCCCCGAACCGTGACGCTCGCGTTGCCGCGCGTGGAGAACCGGCCCAGCTCACGGGCGAAGTCCTCCGGGGTGCGCAGCCCGGTGACGTCCGCGGGCAGCGCGAGTACGTCACGCAGCGCGGCCGGCCGGCGCGACCGCTCCTCGTGCGTGGTCCGCAGGAAGGCGCGGTACCCCGGCGTGATCCGGAAAGCGTCGATCTCGGCGTCGCTGAGGGCGTCGTACCCGGTGTTGCGGTAGGCGGCGTCGGTGATGCCGAACGCGTCGTCGAGCTGGCCGAGGGTGAGGAGGCGGAGCGCGTCCGAGTCACCTTGCCTGTCCTGCCCGTTCGACTCTCCCTGCCTGTCCTGCGCGCCCTGGGTGCCCTGCCCGCCCTGTCGGCCGAACTCCGGTCGTTCCTCGGTCATGTCGCCGAAGCCGCGTACGGCCGTGACGCCGAAGGAGTGCCCGGCGCCGTCCGAGCGCTCCTTGAACAGGCCGAGCAGCGGGATCTGCTGCTCGGTCCCGACGGTGCGGGCCCGCTCGTGCCACTGGGTCGCGGCCTGCGCGATGCGGGCGAACCCGACACCGCCGACCGGGGCCTCCATGTGCGGGAAGGCCCGCGCGAACACGTCGTCGCGGGTGTCGAGGTAGTTCGGCTCGAAGAACGCGCCGCCGATGTAGCTCTCGGCGGTGCACAGTCCGACGCGGCCCATGGTCTTGGCGAGCGCCTTCTCGGCCGCCTTGCGGAACCGTGCCAACGCCCGGTCGGTCCCGGTGACTTCGCCCGCGGGGGCGGGATCGCTCGGGTGCTTCTCCTCCGCCCGCAGCCGTGCGCTGAGGCTGTAGACGGCCGAGGCGCCGAAGCCGAGCGCGGTGGCGACGTGGTGCGAGGACGGCAGCTGCCCGCTCTCCGCGACGACCGAGACGCGCAGCCGCAGCCCGGTCTCGATGAGGCGCTGGTTCACGGCGGCGACGGCGAGGACGACGGGCAGCGGCGCGCGCGTGGACGAGATGGCCCGATCGGTGAGGACGGCGATGCCACCGCCCGCCGTGGCGAACCGTTCGACGTCGTCGCAGAGCCGCTCCAGCGCCGCCCGGAGCGCGTCGGCGTTCGCGGTCTCGTCCCCGGACACCGGGTCGTAGAGCATGTCGAACCGCTCCAGCGGAACGATCCGCTGGTCGCGCAGCCGGACCATGTCGAGGTGCCCCAACACCGGTGAGGAAACGACGAGTTGACGCCCGCCGGCGCTCCCCGTGCCATCCGGCTTGGGTCCGAGCGCGACCCGCATGCTCATGCCGTCGGCCTCGCGGATGCTGTCCAGCGGCGGGTTCGTGACCTGGGCGAAGCGCTGCGAGAAGTACTTCGCCATGCCGCCCTCGGTGTCGCTGAGCGCGTTGATGGCGTTGCCGTACCCCATCGCGGAGATCCGCTCCGCCCCGTTGGCGAGCATCGGGTCGAGCATGAACCGGAAGCTCTCCTGGTTCAGCGCGTACGCCACGTACCGGCCGGCGAGCGTGAGATCACCGTCGTAGCCGAGGGTGGTGGTGCCGCGGTAGTAGTCGGGCGCGGGCAGGTCGTCGAGGTTCACCCGTGCGGCGTCGAGGAGTTGGGAGTACGGCCGCCGCGCGGCGAGTGCGTCGAGGACCTCGCGCGTACGCATCAGCCGCCCGCCGCGGTGGTCGACGACGAGCATGCCGCCGGCCTCGATACGCCCGCGGTGCACGACCTCCTCGTCGGGGAAGGCGACCTGCCCGGCCTCCGACGCCACGATGAGGTACTCGGCGGTCTCGACGGTACGCAGTGGACGCAGGCCGAGCCGGTCGAGGCGGGCGCCGATGACGTCCCCGTCGCTGAAGATGACGGCGGCGGGCCCGTCGTTCTTCTCCTCGTAGAGGGAGAAGTATTCGAGCATGTCCCGGACGGCGACGGGCAGGGTCCGGTCGTTCTCCCAGGCGGGCGGCATGAGCGACACGACGGCCTCGACGAGGTCCAGCCCGTCGTCGAACACCCGGCTCTGCAGGGTCTGGTCGAGGCGGCTGGAGTCGGACTGCCCGGGCGGCCGCACGATGCTCCGGGTGCGGGCCCGCGCGAGGGCCTCGTCGCTCAGCCGGTTCTTCCGGTCGGTGTTGAGCTCGCCGTTGTGCGCCATGAGGCGGAACGGCTGGGCCATGGTCGGATGCGGTTCGGTGTTGGTGGAGAACCGGGTGTGGAAGTACAGCGACCGCACGGAGTGCCGCGGATCGTTCAGGTCCCTGAAGTACTCGATGACCTCACCGGAGTTGAGCCGCCCCTTGAGCACCTGGGTCCGCGCGCTCAGCGACAGCGGGTACAGCCCGGCGTAGGTGTCGTCGGCGTAGGCGACGGCCTCGACGGCGAGCAGGGCGCGGTTGGCAGCGGTGTCGACGTCGGCACGGGCCCAGTGCTCCGGCGCCCGGAACACCCACTGCACGATGGGCAGTTGGTGCTGCTCGGCGGCGGGCCGGGCGACGCCGTGGTCCACGGGTACGTCCCGCACGAGCAGTACGTCGAAGCCCTGCTCGGCGATGCTGCGGCCGACGAGTTCGACGGCGGCGTCGCGACGCCGGGCGCCGTCGGTCGCGGCGCCGCGGGTCGTGTCGGCGCCTGTCGTGTCGGCGTCGGTCGGCACGAAGCAGTTGGCGACGCCGAAGTACCCGGCGCGCAGCTCCTCGCCGGTGATCGCGCCGAAGAACTCCACCGACAGGTCGACGCTCACGCCCCCGCCGTCGCCGACACCCTCGGCGGAGGTGCCGCCACGGTGCGGGATGGCGCGGAGCGCTTCGTCGCCCTTGCGGATCACGTCGTGGCTCGGTGCCCCGTCGAGGCGGGTGACGAAGCCGACGCCACAGGCACTGTGCTCGCGGGCAGGGTCGTACAGACCGAAGGTCGGGCGCTTCAAGTGCGGGTCCTCTGAGCGGTTTCCGGCTGGGGGTGCCTCCCAGGCCCTCAAGGCACTGGGGGAGGACGGCCAGGCTGCGTCGGTGAAGCGCTCGCCGCGGGCGGACCGGTGTGACGGCCGGGGCCCTGAGTGGTGCGAATGGGTACAGTAAGGCTTACCTAACTTCAACCGCAAGTGTCCGCCGGGCTCGGACGTGCGTGTTCGCGGCGGACGGCGACGGCGGTCGGACCGCCGTCGGGCCGCGGCACCGGTCTCGTCGACGGTGGTGGACGCCGTCAGCAGCCGCAGGGCGTGGGCGACACGCCGGAGCAGGCCCACGACCGTCCTCGACCGCCCGCCCCCGGACCCGACAACTCCCTGCCATGTGCCACACGCCAGGGCAAGGGTGTTGCAAGAGGCATGCAAGGAAAGCGTCGTGTGCCCAGGGAACCCCCTTCCCGTCTGGTGTACGCAGCGACGAGCTACGGGGGATCGCGTGTCTGTCAGAACGACGAAATCAGCACTGATCGAGCAGGGGCACTGGCTGACGGTACGGGACTGCAAGAGGGTCCTGGTGGTCGTGCACACAGTGACCTTCGCCCAACGACTGCGGGAGGTCTTCGAGCTGCTGGAGACCGACCTGCGCATTCAGCTGGTCTTCACGGTCGCACCACATGCCTTCGGCAACGGGGCCACCGAGTTCCTGCGGAGCCTGGGCATCACCACGGTGCCCTGGGAGGAGGCCCTACGGGCCGAGTTCGACCTCGCGCTGGCGGCGGGCTCGCGCGGAGTGCACGAACTGAGGACTCCGGTCGTACGGATATCGCACGGGGCAGGGCAGATCAAACTGCTCACCGACGTCACCACGCTGGCACCGGGAGAGCGGAGGTCGCCCGGGATGCTGAGCCGCCAGCACCTGCTGCACGAGGGGCGGTTGGTTCCGGCGGCGATCGTCTATGCCCATGACCGGGATCTGGCGGAGCTCGCCCTGTGCTGCCCGGAGGCGCTTCCGGTGGCTCATGTGATGGGCGATCCCTGCGTCGACCGGATCATGGCCGGCAGGCCCGGGCGAGAGTCCTACCGCCGTGCGCTGGGGATCGAGGACGGACAGCGGCTGGTGGTCGTCACGTCCACTTGGGGCCCGGCCTCGACCTTCGGGCGGCTCGACTCCCTGCTGCCGCAGCTGCTGAGCCAGCTGCCGGGCGACGGCTACCGTGTCGCGATGCTGGTCCATCCCAATGTGTTCGCGGGGCACGGCATGAGGCAGGTGCACGGCTGGCTGTCCTGCTGCCAGGGCCGGGGGATCGCGGTCGTCCCCCCGGAGGCCGACTGGCAGGCGCTGCTGATCGCGGCCGACGTGATCCTCGGAGACCACGGATCGCTGACCGCGTACGGGACTCTCACGGATGCGACGATGCTGCTGACGGCCGGACCCCGACGTGAGGTGTCGGCCTGTTCCCCGGCGGCTCTGCTGACCGCCGTCGCGCCCGTGGTCTCTCCGATGTACCCGCTGGCGGAGCAGCTGGAGTACGCGGCACAGCTGCACCGGCCGGGACAGTACGACCATGTCGCCGCCTCGCTGTCGTCGGTTCCGGGTCAGTTCCACCGGCGGATGCGTTCGGTCGTCTACCGCATGCTCGGGCTGGGAGAACCCGCCCGTCCGCCGTTCGTCGCGCCGCCCCAGTCTCCGCCGTCACTGACGCGGTGGGAGATCCCCGCCCACAGCGGGGCCGCGCTGTGAGCGACCGGCGCGCGATCCCGGAGCCGGACGCCGCGTGGGCCACGGTGTGCTTCAGTGCGGAACGGGCCGGTGGGGTGACCGATGCGGTACGCCGCGGTGACGGCTTGGACGACCGGTCGTTCCTTGTCGTCTGGCGTTCGGATGCGGCCCACGGTTCGGCTCTCGTGCGATCCGATCCGTTGCCCTCGTCCGCGGGACGGTATCCGTACCCGTTCTCCTGCGGGCACGCGCCCGGCCCGCTTCCTTGCGATGTGCTCCTGTGGGTGGACGCGGACAGCCCGGAACGGACGCGGCTCATGGAACACGCCGATGTACTCGTGAACCACGTGCCGCTGCCGCCCGAGCCGGCTCACCGACGGGTGCTCGCGTTGCTGGCGGACCACCCTGGATGCCTTGTCGCCGCCGTACCCGACACGGGCACGACGTGTGTCGTCGGGGTACGGGACCGGACGGGTGCTGTGTCGTTCGTTCGGCCGGAGCAGGGCGGGTCCGGTGCCCCGGTCCGACCGCACGCGGTCGTCTCGGTCGTCCATGCCTGGGTGGTGTCCGGGAGATCGCCCCACGTGCTGCGTTCCCTCGCCCCGATGCCACGTCGCTGACCGGTGGGACGGCCGGCCGCGGCGGCGATCACAGCTGCCGCAGCCGGTCGTCCAGGCGTTGCGCGTCCTCGGGGCTCAGGCGTCGGAAGAGATCCCGGGCGGCCTCGTAGCGGCGTATCGATTCCGCATGATCACCACGTGACTCGGCGGCTTGGCCGAGCCATTCCAGGCAGCGTGCCTCCCAGTGCTCCGAGCGGGCATCGCCCGCTCGGAAGCGCGCCAGCGCCTCCCGTAATCGCCGGATGCCGCCGTCGCGGTCCTCGCCGCGCTCCAGGACATGGCCGAGAAGGGCCAGGACGCGGGTCGCCTCGTACGTCTCTCCCAGCGCGTCCAGTTCGGTGCCGGCCCGGCGCAGTTGCCCGGCGGCCGTGGCCAGGTCACCGCCGGCCAGAGCGGTCTCGCCGAGGCGCCGCCGGGAGAGGGCGGCCCCGCGCAGGTAACCGATCGACTCCCTCAGCCGCAGGGCGTGCTCGAAGTGGTCGCGCGCCTCGTCGAGCCGGTGGGTCAAGAGGCTGATGTGTCCCAGTCCGCTCATGGCTTGCGCCTGTTGGCGCACGTCGTCGTCGGACACGGCCATCTCCAGTGCCTGCCGGTACCAGTCGGCCGCCTCCGGGTACCGGCCGGCGTTGCGCAAGCCGATCGCGCCGGAGGTGAGCATGCGCCCCTCACCTTGCCTGGATCCGCTCAGTCGCGCCCCTTCGAGACCGAGGCGGTGCGCCTCGATCCACATCTCGGACGGACGCAACCGGATGAAAAGGGGCCACATGAGGTCCGTCAGACGCCAACAGGAGGAGTGCCAGCCGGCCCGGGCCGAGTGCCGTACGGCGCCCATCAGGCCGTTGCGGTGAGTGTCCAGCCAGCCGAGCGCCTCCTCGGGACCGTCGAGCACGGTCGGAGGCGTTGTTCGCGTGAGGTGATCGTGCCCCGGCAGCCGGTGGCTGGGGGTGAGGATGCTCTCCGCCGAAGCCGCGGTGGACAGGCACCAGTCGACGAAGCCGCGCAGTGTGCGCTCGTGCCGGCCGGGGCTCTCCAGTTCTTCGCCGAGCCGACGGGCGTGAGGCTGGACGAGGTCGTGGAATCGAAAGGTGCCCGGACCCGTCTCCTCCAGGAGGTTCGCCTCCACGAGCGCGTTGACGGTGGTGTCGGCGATGTCGGGGGCGTGCCCGGGGGCACGCGGTCCCTCCCCCTCGACCGCGAGGGCGGTCAGCAACGAGAGGTCGTGGCGGTCCGCGGGCAGCAGTCCCATGCGGCGGTACAGCGCACGGCTCTCGTTCGGCAGGACGTCGTACGACATGTCGAGCGCCGTACGTATCACGGCCTCTCCGTCGATGCGCAGCGTGCCGACGGCATCCTGACCACGGGACAGACTGTCGGCCAGGGCGGACACGGAACGGTGAGGGCTCAGGGCGAGCTGGGCGGATGCCAGGGCCACTGCCAGGGGCAGTCGGCCGCACAGTCTGACCACCTCACGCGCAGCGGTCGGCTCGCGCGCCACGCGTGTCCCACCGCCGACGGCGAGAAGCTCGACGGCCGACTCGGCGGGGAGTCCCGCCAACCGGTGTACGGACGCGCCGTCGACACGCAGCCCGGTCAGGTTGCTTCTGCTGGTCACCACGGTGAGGCCGGTCGGTGTACTGAGCAGGAGCGGGCGTACCTGAGCAGCCGTGAACCCACTGTCCAGCAGGACGGCCAGCCGCAGCCCCGAGGTCATCGAACGCCACAGCGCACTCCGCTGCGCGATCCCGGCAGGCACCGATGACGCGCCGAGCGCGACCAGGAAGGCTTCCAGAACGACAGCCGGGGAGACGGGCCCGCTTTCCCCGTCGGTGGTCGGTCCGCCCAGGTCGGCGTAGAGCTGGCCGTCGGGAAAGCTGCCGGCGTGCTCGAACAGCCAGTGGGTGGCGAGGGTGGTCTTCCCGATGCCCGCGAGCCCGCTGACGACCAGTACCTGGGGTGCGTGCGGTGGCCGCTGGGTACGCAGGGCGTTCAGAGCCCGGCGGTCGGCCTCCCGGTCGATGAACCGCGCGGTCACCGGCGGCAGTTGACGGGGCACCGGGAGGAGGGGCCGGGGTGCGGGGGAGGGCGGGTGGAAGTGGATGCCCCCGTGGACGTCCCGTGCCTGCACGCTGGGGCCGTGGAGCGCGGCATCGCCACTGATGACGTTGGTGGTCGCCGCGGGTGTGGGGCTGGGTGGCGTGCGGGCCGGGCCAGGATGGCGGCGTAACCACTCGGTCAGCGCGTGCCGTGTCGCTGTGTCGCGTGAGGCCAACTCGCGGAGTTCCAGGGCAAGTTCTCGCCTGAGCGCCGCATCGGCCGGCTGTGCCCCGGTGGCCTGCGGGGGCCAGAGCCGGGCCACCGACGGGTCCGCGCGGGACGCGGTGTCCACCACCCGGGCCAGATCGCGCCACGCGGGGGATTCCGGATCGGCGTCGCAGACGGCGATGGCCGACAGCAGCGCCTCCGGTCCGTCCGAGGAGAAAGCACGCACGTCCACAACTCCTTTCGGTTCCCGGGAGTCACTCCCCGCTCCGGACAAGACGTGAACCAATGCGGCTACTTATCGGTCAATCTTGAGCGCATAGCGTCCTCTTATGGTCGGTGATGCCAGGTCCATGACACTCTCGAATGCTCGGCAATCACAGGCCCTACCGGCGGGGAGGACGCTGGTGGAGTTCGAGATCAGGCTTTCGGGATCGGTGGAGATTCGGGCAGCGGGCCGCCGTAGTGATCTCGGATCGACAAAAACGACGGTCACGCTCGCGGCTCTCGCCTGGGACGCGGGCCGTACGGTGAGCGTGGACACCCTGATCCACCGCATCTGGGACGAGCATCCGCCCGGCAAGCCCAGGGAGGCGCTGTACGCCCACATCTCGCGGATCCGGGGTTCCCTGCGGATCGCCGGGGGAGACGCGCCCGCGATCGTCAGCCGCACCAACTCGTATTCGCTGGAGGTCGACCCGGACCGGGTCGACCTGCGCTGCTACACGAGCTGCGTCGAGCGAGCCCGTCCCCTCAGGGACAGCGGGGACGGGGAAGGCGCACTGCGCCTGCTGGACCGGGCGGAGAGTCTCTGGCACGGTGAACCGCTGACCGGGATCACCGGATCATGGGCCGAGCACCTGCGCGCAGCCATCGGCGAGACCGGTCTTGTCGCCGCGATGACGAGAGCCGAGATCCTCCTCGACGGAGGGAGGTTCACCGACGCGGTTCCTGTGCTCCTGCCACTGGCCGAGGCACATCCCGTGGACGAGGCCCTGGCCGAACGACTGGTCGTCGCCCTGTACGGCAGTAACCGGACGGCTGAGGCGACCAGACTGCTCCAGCGGACGCGGCAGCGAGTCGTCCGTGACATCGGTCTCGACGCCGGCCGTGGGCTGCACCGGGTCCACCAGGGAATCCTGGCGGGGACCCCTGCGGCGGCCCTGCTCCCCCGCGCCGGAGCGGACGAGAAGGCGGCTCCGCGGCCGGCGCATCGGGTTCCGGACAATCTGCCGCGCGACGTTCCGTGGGTCGGGAGGCGCCACGAACTGCGGCGGCTCACCGCGGCGCTCTGCGAGGGACGGGGAGCCTCGGACGTCGTGACCGTCGAGGCGATTCATGGAATGGGAGGCGTGGGGAAGAGTGCCCTGGCTGTCCATCTGGCGCATCGATTACGGGACCGGTTCCCGGACGGGCGCATCTTCCTTCACCTGGGCGGGTGTTCCGCCGACCGCACCCCGCCGACTCCCGTACGGGCTCTCACCGAACTGCTGCGGCTGCTGGGCCTGGCCGCCAAGGAACTGCCGCGCGAACTCGATGAGTTGGTCGCACTGTGGCGCTCGGTGGCGCGTGACCGCCGGATGCTGGTGATCCTGGACGACGCGACCTCCTCCGCCCAGATCCGCCCCCTGCTTCCGGGCGCTTCCCCGACGGCGGTTCTCGTGACCAGCCGCCGACGGCTGCCCGAACTGCCCGGAGTGCGGCCGGTCTCTCTCGACGCGCTGCCTCCCGAGGACGCGGCGGCGCTCTTCTCGCAGAGACTGGGGAGAGGGCGCCAGACCGATCCGTCGGACGTGGCGAAGATCGTCCGGATCTGCGGGAGCCTCCCGCTGGCCATCGAGATCGCCGCGAGCCGGTTGCTGGCCCGCGCCTCGTGGACCACGTCGGACCTGTTGCGCCAACTGGCCGGCAGCGGTGGCCATCTGGCCCAACTGCACGACGTGGACAGGGCGTTGGCTCCTGTCTTCGCAGCCTCGTACGACGCGCTGAACGCCGGGCAGCAGCTCGTCTTCCGCCGCGTCGGGCTGCATGTGGGGGTGGCGTTCGGGCCTCGGGCGATCGCCGCGCTCACAGGATTCTCCCTGGACACGGCCGAATGTGTACTCGAGGAACTTCTGGCTCATCACCTTGTGTCCGAGCCCACTCCACATCGTTTCGTGATGCACCAACTTCTGCGCGACTATGCGCGGTCGCTGATCGAGGCCGGCGACGTCGATTCCGAGAGCGATGTCCGACAGGCCGAACAGCGGCTGGCGGATCACTATGTTCACACCGCGGACCGGGCCGACCGGCTGGCCTATCCCTTCCGCTCGCGCACGGAACTCGATGCCGGAGAATCCGCCGCTCCGCCGTGTCCGGAAATCGTCGACGCGCAGTCGGCAGAACAGTGGCTGATCGCCGAATCGGCAAATCTTCTTGACACCCTGAACTGGTTTGTAAATCGTGGCTCGGAACGTCAACTCGCCATGTCGGTCCACGTGTTGGCGGGATTCCTGGACATGGAGGGGCACCTTGCCGCGGCCGAGCCGTTGCTGCGACGCGCCGCGGCGCATTGGAGCGCTGCAGGTGACAGCGTGGCCGAGGCGCGAGCCCTGCTCGACCTCTGCGCCGTGTACACCCACGGTTCCCGCTACGACGAGGCGATCTCGGCCGCGCGCGAGGCGCTCGACATCGCGCGTTCCCTGCGGGACCGGGTGCTGCAGAGCGAGTGCATCCACCAGCTCTCGATCTCCCTGTGGCAGACGGGTCAGTACACGCTGGCCAGATCGCTTCAGAAGGACTCTCTTGATTTTCTACTGCAAACAGGAAATCGACTCGGGATCGCGCGTTGTCGAAACTTGCTGGGAATAACCCACCTCCACCTGGCGGAGAACGAAGAGGCGTTGGCTTGCTTTACCTCGGCTCTGGCCGATTTCACAGATATAGGAGATGAGCGGGGAAGGTATAGCGCACTGAACAACGCGGCGGAACTCTACAAAAGAACAGGACGTCTTGAGGCCGCGGAATCCGCTTACCGTCAGGCGATGGTCGTGGCGGATCGGATGGGAAATCCGAGGGACAGGGCCACACTCCGGATGAATGTGGCATCGGTCATGGACGCGCTCGGCCGGACCGATGAGGCCCTCGCGTTGTACGGCACGGTGCTACCGGTGCTGCAGGGCGTAGGCGATCGGCGCGCGGAGGCGATCGCGCTCACCCGAATCGGCAGGGCACACCGTGCGGCCGGCCGCACGGAGGAGGCCCTACGGCAACATGTCGCCGCACTTGAGGTGGCACGTGCCATTCACGCGGCGGGTGAAGAGGCCGACGTGCTCTACGACCTCGCCCTGGCCGAACGGGATGCGGGCCGCACGGCTCAGGCCGTGGCTCACCTGGAGTCCAGCGTGGAGGTCTGCCGGCGTACAGGGGCCACCGCCGAGGAGGCCCGTGCCGCGGAGGTGCTGGCCGAGCTTCGGGGCGAAGCCACTGCGTAGGCAATTGAGGGTCGGCGGGGCCGAGGCGTAGGGATACACGCGTAAACCGGCGCAGAGTTCAACTGGGTTGCCGTCGGCGTGCCAAGATTCCAGGGTTAGCCGCTATTCTTCTCGGCGTACGAGGCACTGGCGCCGCCGTTCCTGGTCGGAGTTCTGCCTCGCTCGCGTTTCAGGCGTTGTCCGTCGCTTCGTGAAAGACCGAAAGGTGCAAGGCTTCGTGAGATACCTGCTTGCCGCCGTGACACTGACATGCATCGCATATGCAATCAACAGCGTCCCCGGCTCGACCTACTTGATCATATGAACGACCCGGTGTCCGGTACCGAGGCGCCGGCAACAGGTACCGGACACCGGTGCGGGCACGGATCCGATCTCGGTGAACCTTCTCGCGGCTGAGACAGGCGCTTCTCTGAACGCCGCACGGCCGGGGCCGGAGCTCAGCGCACCGGAAACCCGAACGAGTAACCCCGCTCATCCAGTCGGGGAAGGATCCGGCGCAGGGCCTCGACCGTCTGGGAGCGGTCGCCGCCCGCGTCGTGGAAGAGGAGTGTCGGTCCGTTCGGGACCTCGCGTTCGACGGTGGCGACGATGGCGTCCGTGCCCGGCCGCTCGAAGTCCTTGCTGTCGACGTTCCAGCCCAGCGGGCGCATGCCGCGGGAGGCGGCGAGCGTGCGGCTGTAAGGGGTGAAGGCCCCGCCGGGCGCCCGGTAGTACATCGGGCGTACGCCCCCGGACGCCTCGGTGATCATGCGCTCGGCGTCGAGGATCTGCTTCGACTGGTAGGCCTGGGTGTTCTTGTCCATGGTGGTGTCGTGCGACACCGAGTGGTCGCACAGCCGGTGCCCGGCCGCGACCACCTTCTTCACGAGGTCCGGGTGGGCCTTCGCCTGCGTCCCCACCATGCAGAACGTGGCCTTCACCTTGTACTGCCGCAGTACGTCGAGGACTTGGGGCGTCCAGACGGGGTCGGGGCCGTCGTCGATGGTGATGTTGACACCGCGCGCGCCCTTGTCCGAGGCGTGCGCGATGGCCACCGCGACCGGCTTGACGTCACTGCCCGGCCTGGCCGTCGCGGGCGTCTTCGACGAACCGCCCACGGCACCGGCCTGCGCGGACCACGCCGAGGCACCCCCGGCGAGCAACGCCACCCCGAGCGCCGCGCCGAGCACCTTGCCGTACCAACCCCGCCCGCCGCCGTGCCGCGCCATGTCCGCCCCGCTTTCCCGCAGTTGCCCGCCGATGCCCTGGTCGACCCGCGACCATCAGGGAGGACGAGGATCGGCGGCCACCGGATGCGTCCGTTACCGATCAAGGACAATCCCGGAGTGGTTCCCGGACAACCGGGCCACCGGCGGGCGGAATCGAGCCGGTCGGCCCGGTCCCGCCCGCCGGTGGCCCATTGCTGACGCCCGTGCCGGCGGAACCGTTTCATCAGGACGCCGTGTCCTCCTCCGCGGATGGTGGTTCCACGCCGCGGAACCACCCGTGACAGGGGGCCGGCCATGGGGCAGGTACGCGAGGGGGCACGTTTAGGGGCTTGGGCCGTCGCAGGAGTCATCGGCCTGGCGGTGGTGTACGTGATCGGGGTGTTCGCCTTCGGTGGCGCGGGGTGGATCACCGCCCCGTTCCGCGGTGAGGCGGACGAGCGCAACAACACGGTCGGCTCGGGCGAGTTCCGGCAGGCCACGTACGAGGAGTTCTTCGATCTGTGCGAGGCCGTGCAGAACGCCGAAGGGACGATCCAGGTGCTCCAGGAGGAGCGGAAGGCCGCTTCGGAGACCCGCAGGACGCAGATCGACCAGTCGGTCACCGCGCTGAGGGCCACGCGGATCGAGTCGGTCAACGACTACAACTCGAAGGCCGCCCAGGAACACCGCGCGCCCTTCCGCGACAAGGACCTGGCGTACCGGCTTGACGCCGGCGCCGAGCGCACGACATGCACCAACTGATCCCGTCTCATCCCCGTCCCGTCCCCGCCTCGTCCAAGGGAAGAGGGCAGCACCGCATGAGGAAGTTCGCACGCACGGCCCTGGCACCCGTCGTCGCGCTCGTCGTGGGCCTCGCCCTGACGTCCTGCACCGACTCCAGCCAGGACAAGGAGAACAAGGCCAAGCAGAAGGGCTACGACCACCTGGTGGCCCAGCAGCCGGCGGGCCGCATGGAGTACTCGCCGACCCGCGAGGCGATCAACCAGTGGGTCAAGACGTGGGGGAAGCGGGGCAAACTCTCGTACGTCTACATCCAGAACGCCAGAGGCGAGTACGGGTACTTCGTCATGAAGGGCCTGCCCGTGCCGCGCTGCAAGATGCTCACTCCGACGGAGAAGGTGGAGCACTCCGACAGCGGAGTCGCGGTCCTCGCGCAGCCCGGTATGGACGGCACGTACACGACGGGGTCCACCTGCAACGCGTACTACGGCTTCGACGCCACGACGGGCGCGTACATGGAGTTCACGGTCGGCACGAACCAGTCCTTCTTCCTGTTCGACAAGCCCATGACGATGCCGGAGTACGCCAGCGCCAAGCAGCTGGGGCCGACCTCGGTGAAGGACGTCAAGAAGTAACCCCGGTCGGGCCGCCCCTCAGCGCAGCGCGCTCTTCCGCTGCCAGTCGGTCCACGAGAGGTTCCACGCGCCGAAGCCGTTCCCGGGCGCGACCACGCCCTTGGTGTCCTTGCCGGTGATCTCGAACGGGTCGCCGGGCCGCACCTGTCCGTAGAACCAGGCCGCGTTCGCGTCGCTCATCCCTATGCAGCCGGAACTCTGGTTGGAGTTGCCGAAGTAGCGGGCGTTCCACGGCGCGGCGTGGGCGTACATGCCCGACCAGGTCAGCCGCATCGAGTGCTTCACCATCTTGTCGTAGGCGTTGCCCAGGCCCACGGTCTCGGAGTTCATGTTGATCGTGCCCTCCTTGGCCATGAGCACGGCGGTTCCGCGCCAGGAGCGCTTGTCACCGCCGGGCGTGCCGCCGGAGACCGGTATGCGCCGGACCGTCTTGCCGTCGCGTACGAGGGTGAGCTGGTGGCGGTCGAGGTCGACCTTGGCGATCTGCCGGGCGCTGATGGTGAAGGTGGACTCGTAGTCGCGTACGAACCAGCCGCCGGCCGCGCCCGAGTCGGTGCCGTTCAGCTCGGCGTTCAGCGTGACCTTGGTGCCGGGCTTCCAGTACGTCTTGGGCCGCCAGTCCACCCGGTCCCGGCCCGACCAGTCGGTCAGCCAGCCCCAGGAGCCCTCGGTGTCGTTCGAGGTGGTGATCCTCAGCTGCTTCTCGACCTCGGCGCGGTTCTTCACCGGGTTGTCGAAGACCAGGGAGACCGGCTGGGCGATGCCGACGGTGGAGGCGGAGCCCGGCCGCCAGTCGACCTTGTTGACCTTGTCCGCCTCGGCCGTGGTGAAGGCTGCCTTGGTGCTCTTGGCGGTTCCGCCCTCGGACTTGGCCGCCGCCGTCACCGTGTACGCCGCGCCGGGTACGGACTTGCGGGCGGAGACCCATGACCGGCCGTCGGCGGCGACCTTGCCGGCGAGCTTGTGGCCCTCGGCGTCGGTGACCGTCACCGAGGTGAGTGTGCCGCCCGCGGCCGTGACCCGCACGGGCTCGCCCGCAGGGACCCGTTCTCCCGTGGGCGTGACGGTGACCGTGACAGGGCGGTCGTCGGAGTTCGGCTCGGCGTCCACCTTGCTGTCCTGGGCGCCGGAGGATCCGCTCGACGAGCAGGCGGCGAGCGGCGCCAGCAGGGCGGCCGTGGCGGCGGCCACGACGACGGCCCGGACGCGGGCCCGGACGTTGGCAGGGGCATTGGCATGGGCGAGTACGCGGGTGCGGGGCGACCGGGACATCGGAACCTCCGGGAAGGCGGGAACGGGGTGGGCCAGAGTCGGCGATGTCGTGACTGTAGAGCCGGAAAACCCGAGGTCAGCAGCCGTGGAGCAATGTGACGGCGACTGGTGAGGAACGGTCATGGTCCGGTCACATTCGCCGGACGGAGCCGTCATGGACCGCTGTGAGCATCCTTTGCGACCCCGCGAAAAGGCCCGCGAAATGGCCCGCGAGAAGGCCCGGGGAGAAGGAGAGGAACGGACTGTGTCAGCGCTGCTCGTGCTGCCCGGCCGCGTGCCCCGGCAACGGAACCCGGGCGTGGCCCTGCGAAACATCACCGCGGAGACCTACCGCGCCTTCCTCGCGTCCCCCGCCGGCGCCGCCCTCGGCGCCGGCTTCCTCCAGTGCCCGTCCTGGGCCGACGTCAAGGAGGGCTGGCGCGGCCAACTGCTCGGCTGGGGGCCGGATCCGGAGGCGGGTGAACTGACCGGCGTGGCCCTGGTGTTGCTGCGGCAGTTCCCCGGCACACGGAAGTACTTCGCCTACCTTCCCGAAGGGCCCGTCGCCGACTGGAACGACCCCGACGTCGACGGCTGGCTCGGTCCGCTCCTCGAACACCTGCGCCGCGCGGGCGCCTTCGCCGTACGTATCGGCCCGTCGCCCGCCTACCGGCGCTGGGACGCCACCCTGCTCAAGCCGCTCGCCGGCCCGGGCCGGCGCCTGGGCGACGTACTCGCCACTGAGGTCGACCCGCTCGGCACCGCCGTCGCCGAGCGGCTGCGTGCCCGGGGCTGGCGCCGCTGCGGTGGTGACGGGACCGGAACCGGAGCCGACGGAGATGCCCAGCCCCGGCACGTCTTCCAGGTGCCGCTCGCCGGTCGCACCCCGGAGGACCTGTGGCCCGGGCTCAACCAGGAGTGGCGGCGCAACGTGCGCCGGGCCCGGAGGGAGGGTGTGGAGGTGGTGGTGGGCAGTGCGGCCGAACTCCCCGAGTTCCACCGGCTGTTGGGCATCACCGAGCGACGCGACGGGTTCCGGCTCGGCCGCTCGCTCGCCTACTACGAGCGCCAGTACGCGGCCCTCAACGCCGAGGAACCGGGCCGGATGAAGCTGTACCTCGCCCGGCACCGGGGCGAGATCCTGGCCGCCCACACGATGATCACGGTGGGCCGCCGGGCCTGGTACCAGACCGGCGCCTCGGCCGACCACCGCCGCGAGGTCCGGCCCTCCAACGCCCTGCAGTGGCGGATGCTGCTGGACGCCCACGCGCTGGGCGCCGACGTCTACGACATGCGCGGGGTACCCTCCACACTCGATCCTGAGGAACGTACGTACGGACTGCTGCGGTGGAAGCTCGGCACCGGCGGACAGGTTGTCGAGACGTTGGGGGAGTGGGAGAAACCATTGGGCGGCAGCGCCAACCACGCGTTCTACCGCGCCTTCCAGGCGTACCTGAACCGCCGATGACGCAGACGACGCCGCCGAACTCGGCGAACCCGACGACTGGGACCACCACCGCACCGATGAAGACGGCGGCCCGCGGCAGTGCCGTCATGGCCGCCGGATCCATCGTCTCCCGGGCCACCGGTTTCGCCCGCTCCGCCGTGGTCGCGGCGGCGCTCGGCACCATCGGGCCGACCGCCGACGGGTACGCGGTCGGCAACGCCCTGCCCACCATCGTCTACATGCTGCTCCTCGGCGGCGCGCTGAACGCCGTCTTCGTGCCCGAGCTGGTCAAGGCCGCCAAGGAGCACGACGACGGGGGCGCCGCGTACACCGACCGGCTCGTCACCGTCTGCGTACTCGCCCTGCTGGCGATCACCGCGACCGCGGTGTGGGCGGCGCCCGCGATCGTGGACGCGTACACCGACTACACGGGCCCGCAGGCGGCCATGACCACCGCGCTCGCCCGCTACTGCCTGCCCCAGATCTTCTTCCTCGGACTGTTCACACTGCTCGGGCAAGTACTCAACGCACGCGGCAGGTTCGGCGCGATGATGTGGGCGCCGGTTCTCAACAACCTTGTCGTCATGACCGTGTTCGGGCTGTACCTGGCGCTGGCCATGGGCGGCGGCGACACGCTCACCGCGACCGAGACCGCCGTGCTCGGCTGGGGCACGACCGCCGGTATCGCCGTCCAGGCACTCGCCCTCCTCCCGGCGCTGCGCGCGGCCCGCTTCCGCTGGCGGCCCCGCTTCGACTGGCGCGGCAGCGGACTCACCCGCCCCCTGCGCGCGGCCGGCTGGCTGGTGCTCCTTGTCCTGGCCAACCAGGCCGCGTACTGGGTCACCACCCGCCTCGCCACCACCGCGGGCCTCGACGGCGGCCCCGGCTACGGCGCGTACAACAACGCCTATGCGCTGTGGGTCGTACCGCACGGCATCATCACCGTCTCCGTCGTGACCGCGCTGATGCCCCGGATGAGCGCCGCCGCGGCCGACGGGGACACCGACGCCGTGCGCCGCGACGTCTCCCACGCCCTGCGCGTCTGCGCGTCCGCCGTCGTACCCGCCGCCTGCGCGCTGTTGGCCCTGGCCCAGCCGGTGATGGCCCTCGTCTTCGGGTACGGCAGGACAGGCGCCGACGACACGGCCGCCATGGCCGGGATCCTGATGGCCTTCGCGCCGGGACTGATCGCCCTGTCCGGCCAGTACGTCCTGTCCCGCGCCTTCTACGCGCTCTCCGACACCCGTACGCCGTTCCTGCTCAACCTCGTGATCGTCGCCCTCAACGCGGGCCTGTCCCTGGCCGCCGCACACCTGCTGCCGGCGCGCTGGGCCGTGACGGGCATGGCGGCGGGGTACTCCCTGGCGCTGTGCGTGGGCATGGCGGTGACCGGCCTGGTGCTGAGCCGTCGGCTCGCCGTCGCCCGACCCCTGCGCTCGTCCGCCGTCGGCGCGCACGCGCGGCTGCTGCTCGCCGCCGTCCCCGCCACCGCGCTCGGCCACCTCGCGGCCGTGGGCTCGGTACGGGCCGGTGCCCTGGTCGCCGCAACTGCCGGGGCGGTCGTCGTCGTCCTCGTCTTCGCCCTGCTCGCCCGCCCGCTGCGGCTCGCCGAACTCGACGCGCTGCTGACCGGCGTACGCCGCGGACGCACCCGGACCTGACCACCCCCCTGGCACCTAGGGAGAACCGCCGATGCCCCGCGTGCTCCTCATCGAGGACGACCCTTCCGTACGCGAGGGGGTCGAACTCGGTCTGCGCCGCCGCGGCCACGACGTACGGACGGCCGCGACCGGCGAGGCCGGCCTCGCCGCGATGACCGAATTCCGCCCCGATCTGCTGCTGTTGGACCTGATGCTGCCCGGCATGAACGGCGTACAGGTCTGCCGGCAGGTCCGCGAGCAGAGCCAGCTGCCGATCATCATGCTCACCGCGCGCGGCGACGACTTCGACGTGGTCGTCGGCCTGGAGGCCGGTGCCGACGACTACATCGTCAAGCCCGCCCGCCCCGAGGTGATCGAGGCCCGGATCCGTGCCGTGCTGCGCCGCCTTGACGACAGTCCGGGCCGTCCGGCCGTCGTGGTCCACGGAGAACTCACCGTCGACCGGGTCGGGCTGACCGTCACCAAGGCGGGCCGGCCGCTCGCGCTCGCCCCCTCGGAACTCAAGCTCCTGCTGCACCTCTCCGCCGCCCCCGAGCAGGTGTTCAGCAGGCAGCAACTCCTTGAGCACGTCTGGGGGCACAGCTTCCACGCCGACGCCCGGCTGGTCGACGCGTGTGTCGCCCGGCTGCGCGGCAAGATCGAGGACGAGGTCGGCAGCCCCCGCTACGTCCAGACACTGCGGGGCTTCGGCTACCGCTTCGGGCCGCTGTGAGCAGCGGCAGAGGCGGCGACCGGGCGAGGGTCAGGGCGTTCGGGCTGCGTACGCGGCTGCTGCTCGCCTTCCTGCTGGTCGCGGCCGTCAGCGCCTGCACGACGGCCGCGCTGACCTACCGCGAGGCCCGCAACTCGCTCCTTGAGACCGCCCAGGACACGGCGGTCACCTCGTTCCGTGACCACGTCCAGCAGACGGGCTTCTCCCTGCCCGTGCAGAAGGAGGGCCTGGAGGAGGTCCTGCGCGACATCGCCCGCAAGGGCAAGCCCCACCCCTGGGTGGTGTTCGCCGAGTACGGATCGATCCGCGCCTCCTCGGGCGAGAACCCCGTCTCCACCGTCATCACCCCCGAACTGCGCCGCGCCGCACGGGCCGACGCGCACGGCAGCTTCGAGCGGGTCGTCAAGGACGGCGTCCCCTACCTGACCATCGCCATGCCCACCGTCTTCAAGGCCAGCCCGGACAGCCTGCTGCCCAGCGGACTCGTCCTGTACGCCGTCATGCGGATGACCGACGAGCAGGTCAACGTCGACGCCCTCCTCATGGCCGGCCGGGACGGCGCCCTGCCCGGCCTCGCCGTCGCGCTGATCCCCGGCCTGATCGCCGCACGCAGCGTGCTGCGCCCGGTACGGAAACTGCGCGAGGCCGCCCGGAACATGGGCAGCGGCAGACTCGACACCAGGATCCCGGTGCGCGGCAGCGACGAACTGGCCGACCTGGCACACACCTTCAACGACTCGGCGGGCCAACTGGAGCAGTCCGTACGCGAGTTGCGCGAGGCCGAGGAACGCGCCCGCCGCTTCGCCTCCGACGTCTCGCACGAACTGCGCACCCCGCTCGCCGGAATGCTCGCCGTCACCGAGGTCCTCGACGAGGACGCGGACGGCCTGGACGCCGACACCGCCCGGGCGGTCCGGCTGGTCAGCGCGGAGACCGGGAAGCTCGCCGTGCTCGTCGAGGACCTGATGGAGATCTCCCGCTTCGACGCCCGCGCGGCCGAACTGAACGCCGACGAGGTCGACGTGGCCGAGGCCATCCGCCAGACCCTCGACAACCGGCACTGGACCGACGACCGGATCCGCACCGAACTCCCCGACGGCATCCGGGCCCGGCTCGACCCGCGCCGCTTCGACGTCGTGATCGCCAACCTCGTCGGCAACGCCCTGCGGCACGGCGGCGCGCCCGTCACCGTACGTCTGCGCACAGAGGCACGCTCCCCGGGCCCGCCCGTGCTGATCACCGACGTCGTGGACAGCGGACCCGGCATCCGCCCCGAGGCGCTCCCGCACATCTTCGACCGCTTCTACAAGGCCGACGCGGCCCGCACCCGCTCGGCGGGCAGCGGCCTGGGACTGGCGATCACCCTGGAGAACGTGAAGCTGCACGGCGGAACGATCCACGCCGGGAACCGCCCCGGGGGCGGTGCCGTCTTCGCCGTCGAGATACCGCTTCACGTGGAGGGGACCGGCGGATGAGGGGTGCGCGGAGGCGCCGACGTGCGTCGGCCGTCGCCTTCGCCGTCACGGCCGCCGTACCGCTGCTCGGTGGCTGCGGAATCCGGGAGACCGACGTCATCGAGGCGGGCGGTCCCGCCAGCGTCCAGGCCTTCTTCGACCGCGAGTCGGAGATGCTGCTCTTCTTCCGTTCCCCCGACGGAGGGCTGAGCCCCGTGATCCGGACGACCCGGCCCTCGGCCGGTTTCGGCGACGGCTACGAGGAGTCGGGCTCCGGGAACCAGAACTCCCGTGGCACGGTGGGGCCGGTGCCGACGGAGAAGGTCGTCCTGGCGCTGCTCGCCGGTCCGCGGAAGGTGGACCGGGCCGCGGGCCTGGGCACCGCCCTCCCCAAGGCCCGCCCCGGCGGGACCGTCAAGGTCGAGTCCCCCTCGGCCGGCCGGGTCACGACCCGCCTGCCTCTCGACCTGACGGGCCTGAACAGCACTGCTCTAAGCCAGCTGACCTGCACGATCGCCTACAGCCAGGACGCCGACGGCCAGGTCGTCGTGGAACTGACGGGCCAGGACGGGACATCGAGATCCGGCACCTGCGGACTCGCCCCCGGCAGCACCGGCGACACCGGCGACGTACCCGCGGAGACCGGGACCCGGGCAGGGACCACCTCACGCGCCCGGCCCGCCCCGTCCGGCACGTTTGGCACGACGGGCTGAGAACGCGTCACAAGGGAGCAGTCGGCCGTTCACGGCCAGGGACCGCTTCGGCCTCCGGGGACTCCAGGGACGACGGCCCGGCCTTCGCGGCGGCCACGGGTGCTGTCATCGCGGGCGGGGGCCCCGCCACCACAGGCGTCGCCCCCGCCGTCACCGGTGTCGATCCCGGGAGCGGCTCCCACCCCACCGCTCCGGCCGGCCCGGCGGTGAGGGCCGGGTCGCCGTTGAGGATCCGCTGGTGCAGGGCCGACAGCTCTCGGCCGGGGTCCAGGCCCAGTTCGTCCACGAGCCGTGCCCGGGCCTGGTCGTAGGCGCCGAGCGCGTCGGCGCGGCGCCCGGTCCGGTGCAGGGCGAGCATGAGGAGTGCCCACAGCCGTTCCCTCAGCGGCTGTTCCACGACCAGGGCGCGCAGTTCGCCGATCACCTCGGCGTGCTCCCCGCACGCCAGCCTCGCCCGCAGCCAGTCCTCGACCACGGCGGGCCGGACCTCCTCCAGCCGGGCCAGGTCGGCCTCTCCGGAGCCGTACAGCAGCACGTTCTCCAACGGCTGACCACGCCACAGCCGCAGCGCCCGGCCGAAGTACGGTGCCGCGTCCGCGGGACACCGCTGCCGCAGTGCGTGTCTGCCCTGCGCCACCAGCTCCTCGAAGACGGTCAGATCCAACTCGCCCGGGAGCACGGTCAGTTGATAGCCGCCCGGCCGCGTCCCCAGCCGTACGGCCCCGCCGGGGGAGTCCGCTCCGCCCTCCGCGGCGGACAGCAGCCGGCGCAGCCCGGTCACATGCGTCCGCAGATTGGCCACGGCCGACGTGGGCGAGCTCTGACCCCATACGACGTTGACGAGCCGGCGCACGCTCACGACCTGGTTGGCGGAGAGCAACAACCCCGCCAGCAGCGACCGTTGTCGTGCCGCCCGCAGAGGGATGACCTCACCCCCGCCGCCCCGTAGCTCCAACGGCCCCAGCAACCGAAACTCCACGGTGCCCCCTGACAGCCATGAATCCCGCGCCCCGGCTCCCAGCGTGACAGCACAGCCGCTGCCGACCTCACCGACCTGCGCTCGGTCACCCCAATGGTCCAGCGCGGGCGCCTCGGGACCGTGCGCCACGGCGCACACGCTCCGTATGCCACCTGTGCACTCTCTGTATCCATCCTCGGTGTGCTCTGTGGCTGTTCTGTATGCCGTTCCTCGCATGCTTGATGCCCGAGGACTTCCAAGGAGGGCTTTCATGCGATTCGGACTGATGCGCAGGGCGGGAGCGGTGGTCGCCGCTTCGGTCGCGGTGCTGGCCCTGACCGTTTCCACGGCGGACGCCACCGCCTTCAACGGGCGGGAAGCGGCGCGGCCGTCGGCGGCACCGGCCGTGCTGCCTGCGGGCAGCTTCGACGGCAAGTGGATCATGGATCAGAGCAACGCCCCGCACGTGAGCCTCTTCCTGGGCGCTCCCGACGGTGCCGGCAACTTCACCGGATTCGCCTCCTGGGAGGGCAACAGCGGGGACATCAACGGCACAATCACCGGAGACGACGTCGTCTTCTTCATCCACTGGAGCTTCGGGCACACCGGTCGTTACAACGGCCACCGCGGCCCGGACGACAGGTGGTCCGGCGTGACCGTCGACATCAACGACCCGGGCAGCCAGGCTACTTGGCTCGCTCGCCGGGGCTAGAGCCCGCACCCTCCTACCGCGAAGAACCCCAGGTCGTCGACCTGGGGTTCGTCACTCGGTGCCGGCGCGTTCCGGCCGGCCCGCGGTTCAGTGGTCGTCGGTGATGGTGGTCGCGATGCCGTTGCTGATCACGACCTCGGCGGAGAAGCCCTTCTTGGCGGCCGCCTCCAGCTGGGCCTCGGTGCACTCGACGCCGCCCTCGCCGCCCGGCCCGGTGTTCACGGCGTCGCAGATGTCGTCGTAGCCCATGATCTTGGTGTCGTCGGCGACGAGGAACTGCTGCTCGGTGCCCTTCATGTCGGAGACGGTGTACTTGCCCGGCGCCAGGAAGGAGACGTTGCCGAACCAGGTTCCGTTGACGCCCTTGCCCTTGTTGACGCCCTCGACGACCGACTCGTCGCGGCCGGAGGACGAGTCGGAGTCCGACCCGGAGGAGCCGGAACCGGAGGAGTCCGAACCGGAGCCGGAGCCCGCGTCCTGCTGGGCGGCGCGGCGCTCGGTCACCAGGGTCGCGGCGCCGTTCTTCATCTCCACGTCGGCGTTCACGGCGCCCTTCTTGAGGGCCGCCTCCAACTGGTCGAGCGTGCACGGCGCGTCCACCTTGGAGCCGGCGTCGCCGCATATGGTGCCGACGCCGTAGACCTCGGTGTCGTCGGCGACCCAGAACTGCTGGTCCTCCTTGCCCGGAACGGACACGATGTACTTGCCCGGGGCGAGATAGGTGACCTTGCCGTTCTTGAACGAGCCGCTGACGCCCTTCGAGTTCTTGGCGTTCTTGGCGTCGGACGCCTTGTCCGCGGCCACCGGGCTCGCGGTACCCGTCGGGCTCTTGCCGGACGAGCTGTCGTCGGTGCCGTTCTGGCAGGCCGTCATCAGCAGTCCGGCGGTGAGCGTGGCGGCGGTGGCGACGACGGCCCGGCGCAGGCGGCGGTTCAGCACGGGAGGTTCCTTCCGAGGGGCGGGGGGTGGCGGAGAGCCGGTGGCGTGTCCGCCGTTTCCCGCTCTGTGATCACTATGAGGCCTCCCTGGTCCCGCAGGTCACGCCTGTCCTCGCTTCAGAACAGCGCGGTCACACAGCCGTGACACAGCAACACATCGGCCGCGTACGCCACTTGGCGCCGTCGGCGGCTGGCGTTCCCGGGGGCCGGGGGCGGCCGGCCGCGTGCTCCCCGCGATCCGTGAACCCGGCGGGCTGTGGGGATTCTGGGCGGGTCCGCGCGAAGTCCGGTGAAGCGGATCACCGCCAAGTCCGTGCTGAGTACACTCCGTCACCTGGCAGAACGGACGGTTGTGGGGCGAGGGGTGGCGCGGTGCTGGTGACGCCGGAGGCCGGGGACAGGATCGCCGACCGGTATCTCTTGCGGGAGCCCATCGGCAGAGGCGGGATGGGCGTCGTCTGGCTGGCCTGGGACGAGCGGCTCGAACGGCGGGTCGCGGTCAAGTGCGCCCGCCTGGACGACGACCGGGCCGCGCGACGCCTCATGGGCGAGGCGCGCAACGCCGGGCGGCTGCACCACCCGAACATCGTGGGCGTCTTCGACTTCGTCGACGAGGGCGCCACCTGCTGGATCATCATGGAGTACGTCCCCTCGCGCAGCCTCGCCCAGATCGTGACGGAGAACGGCACGCTCACGCCCGAGGAGGCCGGATCGATCGGCTGCCAGATCGCGGCAGCGCTGGCGAAGTCCCACAACGAGGGCGTGGTGCACGGCGACGTGACGCCGGAGAACATCCTCGTCACCGACGAGGGCATCGCGAGACTGACCGACTTCGGGATCTCGCGGGCGCTGTGGAGCGACGTCACCCACAGCACGACGGGCGGTGTGCGCGGCAAACCCCGTTATCTGGCCCCGGAGTTGGCCAAGGGGAAGCCCGCGGGCGAGAAGTCCGACGTGTTCTCCCTGGGCGCCTCACTGTTCGCGGCGGTAGAGGGCCGCTCGCCGTACGGGGAGGCCGAACACCTCATGGCGTATCTGGCCCGGGCCGTCGAGGGACACATCGAGCCCGCGCACCGGGCCGGCCCGCTGGACGGGCCGCTCACCGCCCTGCTGGAGGTGGAGCCCCGGCGCCGGCCCGACGCCGCCATGGCACAGCGGCTGCTGACGCGCGCCGCACCCCCGCCCCCGCACGTACAGGAGCAGTTGCACGACAGCGGTACGCGGGGAGGTCACGGGGACCTCGGGTCCGGCACGCTCCGGCTGCCGCGACTCCCGCGCCGCGCGCGGGACTTCACGCCCTTCATGCTTCAGCCGCCACGGCCCGTACGCCGAAGCCGCCGCCGCCCTTTGGCGATCACGGCGGTGGCGCTGGTCGCGGCGGGCGCGATCACGGCCGGGCTCGTCCTCTTCGGACCGTGGGCCTCGAAGGACGAGGGCGACAAGGGCGGCCGTACCGGCGAGGCCGACGCGAAACCGCCGGCCACGGCGCGGGCCGGTGCCATCGGCGACGAGCGCACGGCGGACCCCTGCGGGCTGCTCGGCGCGGCCTCGCTGAGCCGCTTCGGCGGCACCGCGCTGGACCCCGACCACGGGGAGATCGACCGGTGCGACGTCCTGGTGCGCAACAACAGCGGTGACGACAACGCGGACGTCGAGGTCAACCTCGACTCGGACCGGGACGACTTCGTCGACGTCGTGTCCACCCGGCTGGTCGGCAGCCTCACGGTCGTGACGCTCAAGCGTGACGGGAGAGTCTGCGAACGGGCGGTCCTGACCACCGACGGCAAGCAGATCCGCGTCATCGGCAAGCAGCTCAACAAGGTGGCGCCCGACCCGTGCCAGCTGGCCGACGCCGCCTCCGACCGCGTCGTCGGTGTGCTGGCCGAGGGCCCGGTGCCCCGCCGTTCGTCGCCGCCGGCCGCGAACTCCCTGGCCCGGCTCGACACCTGCACGCTGCTCGGCGCCACCGAGCTCAAGCGGCTTCCGGGCGTCAAGGTGGACAACCGGGACCGCGGCTTCGGTTCCTGGAACTGCGACTGGTCGAGCGACGACGGCGACCGCGCGGTGGAGATCCAGTTCAGCCGGGACAACTCCCTGGACGCCGACGACGGAACGCCGGTGAACGTCGCCGGAACGAAGAGCTACTTCATCGCGGACGAGGCCGAGGACGACAGCTGCACCGTACGGACCCCGCACCGCACCTACCGGAACTCGGCCGGCGACCCCACCACCGAACTCTTCCAGCTGACCGTGTACGCCCCGCGGTCGACCGACCAACTCTGCGACACCGCAACGGAGTTCGCCGCTGTCGTCGTACGGAACATCGCGAAGCGACTGCCGGGGACGTGAGGGGACGTCAGGGGACGTCAGGGGGGACGTGACATGACCGAGCCGGGAATGGCGCGGAGAGGGCCGCGGGAGCGACGGCCGGGGGAGCGGCGTCCGGCGCAGCGGGGAATGCCCGCTCCGGGTGGCCGGTTCCTGCCCGCCACCCACGGGAGCCTCGCCCGGGGCGCGTCCGCGCCGCTGCCCGGCACCCTCTTCGCCCTCGCGCTGACCGGCGGCATGACGCTGGGCCCTGGGGACGGACGTGAGGTCCTCTTCGGCCGCAACCGGCCCGAGGTGCACGTGTGCATCGGTGAGGACGACCCCCAGCTCAGCCGCCACCAGGGCACGCTCACCCACCGGGACGGCCGCTGGTGGGTGAGCAACGCCGGGCGGCTGCCAATCCGCTGCGCCGGGGCCCGCCTGCTGTTCCGGGGCGAGGAGCCACTGCCGCTCGACTCCGGGTACACCCCGCTGTTCGTCGGCGGTTCCCGTGGCCGCGAGCACCTGCTGGAGGTCTTCGTCACCGGTCCCGAGGGCGAGCGGCCCCTGCCGCGGCACGGGGACGTCACCCGCCCGCCCCGGGTGTGGGTGCTGACCGAGCAGGAGAAGCTCGCCCTCGTGGTGCTCGGCCGGCGCTACCTGCTGCACGAACCCCGGCCGCAGCCGCTGACCTGGCGGCAGACCGCCGCCGAGCTCGCCGAGTCGCAGCCGTACGCGGGCTGGACGGACAAGCGCGTCGAGCACCTGGTCAACGGCGTACGCACCCGGCTGTCCCGCGACGGCGTGCCCTGGCTGACCCGCGAGGAACTCGGCGAGCCGGTGGGCAACGCCCTCAACGACAACCTGATCCGGGCACTCCTGACCACGACCACACTCGTACCGACGGACCTGACACTGATCGACTCTGCCTGAGCGGTCACCGCGGTCACTGCGGCCGCCCGCCGGGTGCCGGGAAGCACGGGACCGACCGCGCACGCGCCGGGGTCCCCACCCAGGGGTGGCACCGGCTCGTCCGCGGTCGCGCGGAGGTGCTCGATGGCGGTGTCGAGCGCTGCCTTGTCGGCGCGGGTGTGCCCCGCGCTGTTCCGGCAGCCGGACGACAGCAGTGCCGTACCGCTGGAAGGGCGTCCGGGCCGTGGCCACACACGGCCCGGACGCCCTTCGTCGTTGTGGCCTGTCTGTTGCACATGCCTACTCCGCAAGGCAGTTGACAACTCTTCATGGCACCTGCAAGGATTTGTTTGCAGGTAGAGGAGGGGCATGGAGCTTTCCGAAGTGACGGGTGATCGCCTGGTGCAGATCCTGGCCACGCTCGCCAACCCGCACCGGGTGCGCATCCTGGCGGCCCTGGCGGGCGGTCAGGACTACGTGAGCCGGCTGGCGCGCGAGCTGGGGATCAGCCGTGCGCTGCTCCAGGTCCACCTGCGCAAGCTGGAAACGGCGGGGCTGGTCACGTCGAGGCTCGTGTTGTCCGAAGACGGCAAGGCCATGAAGTACTACGACATCGTGCCGTTCTCGCTGCACCTCACACCCGAGGCCCTCGTGGCGGCCGCACTCTCTCTCACCACTGACCGAAGCCAAGGAGACCATCAATGAACCCCGTGCAGCTGGCCGCCGACGAAGGCATGATCTGGTCCTTCGGGTCCATGGGATTCATCCTCGCGTGCGCACTGCTGGTGATCTGGCCGACGATCGCCGTGTGGCGTGCCAAGTCCCAGGTGTCCAGGGAGAGCGACTACAGGAGCATCGCGGAGAAGGCGGTGCTGACCCAGCAGGACATGGAGCGCGAGCTGGTCGAGGTGCGGCTCCAGCTCAACGACATGAGTGACCGGGTGAAGTCCGTCGAGCGGGTGCTCAAGGACGTCGAGTGACCCGGCGCCACCCCGTTCTCCGCCCGTAGGGCTCGGCCCGCAGGCCCGCACCGCTCCCGGAGAGCGGTCTCCGCCCGCCGGAAGCCGGTGGCGACCTGGTGCTGGCGAACAGCGGCATCGTGGTCCGGCTGGTTCCGATTTATCGCCATGGTCGGATCTCCTCGCAGGTTCGGTCTGCCGCAGGCCGCGCTTCCGGCAGACCGCCTCACTGAACGACGGTTCGACCGGCGTGTCAGCGTGTGAGGTCGAACGTGGCGGCGCGGGGCACGAACGTCGTGTCCCCGTCCTCGGCCGTCGCCAGTGCCGAGACGTACCAGGTGCCCTCGGCCAGTTCGGCCGCCTCCCGCTTCGTGACCTTCAGGGTGTAGGTGCAGCGGGTGGTCTCGTCCGAGGTGCTCCGGCACTTGGCGCTCTCCACCGAGCGAAGGTCCGCCTCGGTCAGGTCGATCTTCGAACTCTCGGGCCAGACAATGACCTTGAGGCCCCGGATGCCCGAGTCGTCGCTCACGTCCACGGTGTAGGCCAACGAGCCCGCGCTGCCGTCGGACGGAGCCGTGTAGCGAGCCGAGCCGCGGTCCAGGGTCGGCGCCGTGGGGCTCGCCGCCAGGGCGGGGCCGCAGGCGGTCAGTCCGCCGAGAGTCGCGGCGCCGATGAGTGACGAGAAGAGAATGCGCTTGGACATGGGAGATCCCCCTGAATTCGTTGGAAAGTTGGGCCGGATACGCGGAAGAGCACGGAAGAACCGCTGGTAGAGCCGCTGGTGGAGCCGGTCTTGGAAGTGGTCGTAGAAGCGGTGGCCGACCGCGTTCTCGATGTGATCGAGCTTATGGCCGGGGGTATGGCGCCGTCCTCGCGCTGCGGGACGATTGGCGCGTCGAACCACAGGTAGAGACTCTGCAACCCAGGTAAGAGGCCGGAATCCGCCTCAAGCCGGAGTCGGGCCGTTCACCTGCGGCCATAGCCTTGATCCGCCATGAATCGAACCGACGACCGGCTGCTCCCGGTCCTGCTGATCTGTGCCCAGGCCGTGGTGTGGCCCGGGGCGCCGCTGGTGCGCGGGGCCGTCCCGGCCCCCACCACGGCCTCCCTTCTCGTGGCGGCCCTGGTCGCCGCAGTGGTGACGGCCGCGCTCGCCCTGCGCCGTACCCGCCCGGTGGTCACCCTCGTCGTGGTCGCCGCCGCCTGTGCGGTGGGTGCCGGGCCGCTGCCCGCCGGGGCGATGGCGGTGCTCGGGACCGCGGGTGTCGCGCTGGCTCTGTTCACCGTGGCGACCGAGGGCGACACCTTCACCACCGTGTTGTGCGTGGTGGCGCTCGCCGTCTGGCAGCTCCGGCAGGGCATCAGCCTGCACGGGCTCAGCGACCGCGACGGGCTCGACCTCGTCCTGACCGCTCTGCTGTACACCGCCGCGTGCGGCGCCGGCCTGCTCGTACGGCGAACCCGTCGCGCACGGCGAGCCGCCGAACAACTGCTGAAGCGGGCCGAGTCCGAGCGCCACCGGCTCCCGGCGGTCGAACGGCGGCGTATGGAAAGGGAGTTGCACGACATCAGCGCCCACCATCTGACGGCCGTGGTGGTCACTGCGGGAGCGGCCCTCGGGTTGGGCGACCGCCGTCCCGAACTGGCCGAGGAGGCACTGGAGTTCGCGGTCGGGACCGGCCGCGAGGTCACCCGCGCGCTCGGCGCGGTACGAGCGCCGGCGCCCTCCCGCGGAGATGTGCCAGCACCGGAGGAACGGCTGCTGGACCTGGTCGCCGGGTTCCGGCGCCTGGACCAGCGGGTGGACTGCGAGATCGACCCCCTGCCGGACGGCGCCGTCGCGGACGCGGCGTACGGCATCGTGCGCGAGGCGCTGACCAACGTGGCACGGTATGCCCCCGACGCGCATACGAGGGTGCTCTGCCGGTACGGCGACACCCGCACCGACGTCCTGGTCACGAGCACGGCCCCGCCGGCCGGCGCCGTGGCGCACGGTGCGGGACTCGGCGGCGGACGCGGGCAGGGCTTCCTGCGCTCCCGGGCACGGGAGGCGGGCGGCACGGTGCACAGCGGCCCGACGGCGGAGGGCGGTTGGGAGGTACGGGCGGTACTGCCCGGTCGGACGGCCACGACGGTGGAGCCGTCGGCGCCGAGGAGCTACCGCGCGGCGCAGCTGGTGGCGGCGGCAGGCCTGGTCCTGCAACCGCTGCTCCCCACGCTGATCATCCGGGCCGAGGACGCATCGAGCGCGACGCGGGTGTCCGCGGGTGTCTTCTTCGCCCTGCTGGCGGCGGGCCAGGCGGTGGCCCTGCTGTGGCTGCGGAGGGCTCCGCGGACGGCGTACGGGATGCTGCTGGGGCTGGCGCTGCTGTGGCCGGTGGCGATGGCGGTGGGGAACTACAGCGGCCCCGTCCTCCTCCCGCCCGCGCTGAGCCTGTTGGCCACGTGCGCGGCCCTCGCGATGCAACCGACCCGAACGACAACGCCCCGAAAGGAACGCGGAGTTGTATCGAAACGCGGCTCCGCCGCGAGGGAGGTCCCCCATGAGCGGGGGAGCGACCATCCCCCACCGGCCCGCGACCACGTCACGACCGTTCTCCTCATCACGGTGCTGGTGCACGCCGCGGCCGCCACCGCCGCGGTTCTGGACCGGGGCACGGCCGCTCCCCTCTGGACGGTCGTCGCGGGAACCACGGTCGGCGCAACCCTCACAGGCACCGCGGCTCACCTGGCCGGAGGCCTGCGCACCCGGCGCCGGCAAGCCGACCGCCGCGCCCACGACGAACGCCTCGCCGCCTGGACCGGGGAGGCCGTCCGCGACGCCTGGACCGAGCGCCGCCGCATCGCCGCCGGTCTCGAAACCACGGTGCTGGCCCGCACCGCCGACATGGTCGCCGAGGCGGAGGCAGGCCGGCTCGACGCGACGGCGGCCCGCGCCCGCGAGGCCCTGGCCGCGATGCGCGCCCTGCTCGACACCGTCCCGGTGGGCGAGAGCGGGCCCGAACTGCGGCCGCAGCCCACCCTCCAGGCGCTCGACCTGCTCGCCCACCAACTCCGGGCCACCGGCCGGGACATCGAGATACGGCTGACCGACCGCGTGCCGGAACAACTGCCCACCGCCGTCGACCTGGCCGCCTACCGCGCCGCCGAGACGGTGCTCGCGGCCGGCGGCGAGGAGCCCGCGATACTCGAACTCGACGTGGACGACGATACGTTGACACTCACAGCCACCGGGGTGCCCCGCGCCGCCGACCCGGCCGTACGGGAGCGGCTGACCACGCGGATCGCGGCGCTCGGCGGCACCCTGACCACCGGCCCGCAGGGGACGGTCCGCCTCCGGCTGCCGCTCGCCGACGCGCCGGACACCCCGGACAACGAAGAGAGACACCGATGAGCCTCAACGTGCTGGTCGTCGACGACCAGGGCATCGTACGGGCGGGGTTCGCCGCCGTGATCGACGCCGAGGAGGACATGACGGTCGTCGGCGAGGCCGCCGACGGCGCCGCCGCGGTGCGGCTCGCCGACGAACTGGCTCCCGACGTCGTCGTCATGGACGTACGCATGCCCGAACTGGACGGCATCGCCGCCACCCGCATCATCACCGGACGCCAGGACGCGCCCCGCGTCCTCGTCCTGACCACCTTCGACCTCGACGCGTACGTCTTCGACGCGCTGCGCGCCGGCGCCTCGGGCTTCCTCCTCAAGGACGTGCACCCCTCCCAACTGCTGCAGGGCATCCGGGAGGTGGCGGCCGGCGAGAGCGTGCTCGCCCCGTCCGCGACCCGCCGCCTCATCGGCCACTACGCGTCCGGACCACCCGCCGCCGTCCCGGCCGGGAGCGCCCCCGAACTGGACAGCCTGACCGGCAGCCAGCGGGGCGTCCTCACCCTGGTCGCGGCCGGACTCACCAACACGGAGATCGCCGAGCAACTCGGCATCACCGTAGGCACCGTGAAGTCCCACGTGAACGCGCTGCTCCGCAAACTCGGCCTGCGCGACCGCGTACAGGCGACGATCCTCGCGTACGACCTCGGCCTCGCCCGCCCGAACCCGCCCGGCACCCACCTCTGACCACCACCTCTGACCACCACCTCTGACCAGCACCTCTGACCCCCGCGGCCGACCACCCGGTCGCAACAAAGGAGTCCATCCCCATGACCGGCACCGATAGCGATACCGATACCGATTCCGGTCGATCCGTCCTCCGCCGACTGCGCGACCACGTCGGCGCCGTCGGCCTCGCCTACCTCGGCGTCTGTGCCGTCCTGCTCGTATGGGCGCTGGTGGTGACCGCCGGCGAAAGCACGGACGCGTCCGTGGCCGGCGTCATCCCGCTCCTCGCCACCGCCCCCGCCAGCCTCGTACTCCTCGTGCTGCCGGACAACAGCCTCATACTCATCCCCGCCATCGCTCTCGGGGCGGCGGTCAACGCCGCGATCATCGGCTGGTGCACCCGCGCACTGCGCCGCGGCGGTCGCACGGACCAAATGGACTGAGCGGAATCGACGAAGTCCGGTGCGGCGCAGCCGCGACCTCCATGGGCGCTTTTCAGGTGTTCACGAAGATGCGGTCCAAGTGGTGGTGGAGGACCCTGACTGCCGCCTCCGGCTCGCGCTGGCCCACGAGGACGCTGGTTCCCATGGCCGCTGCCGCTGCCGCAGCGGCAGCGGCGTCCGGCCCCAGGCTGCGGCTGTCGGAACACGACAGCCGCAGCCCAGGACGTGGACAGCCGGGCGTCAGGACGTGGGAACGCCTGCCTGGGCGGCGAGGCGGTCCGGGTTGGTGGTGAGGCCGTCGTAGCGGATGCTGTTCCAGAACGAACACTGGTGCCGGTCCGCGTACACCTTGGACTTCAGGGCCCGGCTGTCATCGCCGGGGAGCAGGGACATGTACTTGCCGCTGCGGTACGACGGCCAGGCCGCCAGCCCCGCGGTCGTGGGGTTCGCGTGCTTCACGAACGCACCCCAGTAGCGCACCATCGCCGTCGACAACTGCTGTTGCTCCGGAGTCAGCAACTTCGAGGTCTCCATGGGCCACAGGTAGCCGAGCTCGCTGGCATGGGGGGCGCCGGAGTCGAAGCCGGCCGGGGTCTTCGCGAGCGTCGGCGGGTGCGGGTCGTCGAACTCGTAGAAATACGTCCTCGGTTGCCGAGTGGCGAACTGAGCCGTGAGGTTCTGGTACTGGCAGCCGCCCAGCCCGTAGAAGACGCTGCTGTCGCCCCACAACGCGCTGATGGCGTACGTCGCGGCGTACGGACTGTCGTAGGCGCTGTAGGGGTAGCGCGCGAGTACGGCGTCGGCCTGCCTTCCGAACTCCAGCCCGACCGCCCGCTCGTACTGGTCCTTCGTCGCCTTCGCGAACGGAAGTGCCCATTGGCGCACCTCGTCGCGGGTGCTGCCGATGAGGAGGGGGACGTTGTGGATCCGGCCGGTTCGTACGGCGACGCTCGGCGCGAGGGGCAGTTCGGGAACCCCGGAGACGGGAAGGGGACCGGTCAGGATGCCGCCGACGAATCCGCCGCCGGCGGCCAGCAGTTCGTTCGCCGGTTTGGCCCGCAGACAGGACACGCTGGTCGCCGGAACGGAACAGCCCGCTGCCGCGGCGTAGTCCTTGCCCTTGGCAGTGGACTGGGCGACCGTGAGGCTCGGGCACCCGCCGCTCTGGATGATCGCACCGGCGAACAGGCCGCGCGCCGGCGGCGAGGACAGCAGAGCGCAGACGGAGTGGCCGCCGGCCGATTCACCCGCGATGGTCACGCGGCCCGCGTCCCCGCCGAAGGTACCTATGTTGCGCTGCGTCCAGCGAAGCGCCGCCTCCTGGTCGAGCAGGCCGTAGTTGCCCGCACCCTGTTTGCTCAGCCCGGGCATGCCGAGGAAACCGAACACGCCCAGCCGGTAGTTGATCGTGACGACCACGACGTTGTCGGTCTTCGCGATCTGCGAGCCGTCGTAGAGGTCACCCGCACCGCCGGAGAAGCCCCCGCCGTGGATCCAGAACAGCACCGGCAGCGGGCGGTTCGTTCGCCGTTCGGGGGCGTAGACGTTGAGATACAGGCAGTCCTCGCTCATGCCGGGGCCGGTGCCGGCGGACGACTGCAGGCAGCGCGAGCCGTATGCGGTGGCCGACCGCGGGCTCGACCAGGCGGAAGCGGGCGCGGGAGGCTGCCAGCGTTTGTTGCCGACCGGTGGCGCGGCGTACGGGATGCCGAGGAACCGGTCGACGCCGTCCGCCGTGGCCCCCGCGACCGTGCCTTTGTCGGTGGAGATCGTCAAGGAGCGAGGGGCCGCGGATGAAGGGACCGCCGATGCGACGGTCAGCAGGACGAGCAGACTCACAAGAGCCGCAAGTTGTCGTCGGACGATGGAGCGCACTGAACCTCCCGAGAGGCAGGAACGAGCGGGAAGGCCACATGCTCCGTCTCGGACTACGGGCGTGCAACGCCGCCAGTCCGCTCAACGGACTCCGTGGGGCGGCGGCCCGGTCCACGTCCTCGGCGGTGCCCCGGGCCACATCTCAGCGGCTTCTTGGGGCCGCCGGGGAGGAAGTCCCGTACCTGTGCCGTGAGTTCGTGGTTCCGCAGGTTCGTGGTTCCGCAGGTTCGTGGTCATGATGTGCGGCTCTCCTCGGTCGTCGTCCGGCAGGTCGGTTCAGGAGCATCAGTGCCATCGCGGCGGCCGTGGCCGGCCCGCCGATCCGGGCGAACGGCCGCGGAGCCAAGGCCCAAGGCACCGCCCCGAACCGGGCCACGGCCCACAGCGCGACCACGGCGACGGCGCCCACCGTCCAGCCGTACGACGCCGGTTGCCCGTACCCCTGCCCGTGTCCGAGGTCGTGCCCCATGCCCCCGCCGAGCACCGCCCGCCACCGCACGACATGCGGCCCGGCTCGGGAAGCGACGGCGCTTGCTGAACCGAACAGCCTCTGACCTGGCTGTATACGCTCCGGCTCTGGCTCTGGCTCGGCGCTCGGAAGCGCGGGATCGCACTGTTGCCGACCGTGGTCCACCGGTGTACCGGTCTCATGGGCACGCGTGTACCGGTCTGCTGGGCACGCGACGGGCACGCCGTCGATCGGGCCGACCGGACGCCACTCCGTCATACGGAGCTGCGCGGCACCGTCACCACGTGCTTGCCCACGACGCCGCCGCGCTCGAACGCCTGCTGGGCCACGGCGATGTCCGCGAGCGGGTACACGCTGTCGATCACCGGGCGCAGCGAGCCC
This sequence comes from Streptomyces sp. NPDC020747, assembly GCF_044334695.1. Lineage (NCBI taxonomy): Bacteria > Bacillati > Actinomycetota > Actinomycetes > Kitasatosporales > Streptomycetaceae > Streptomyces > Streptomyces sp. NPDC020747. The sequence continues at coordinate 587,708 of NZ_JBIRTJ010000003.1, forward strand.
GACGCGACATGGTCGGCCAGGTCGCGCAGCACGGCGGTCTCGGGGTTGGCGCTGAAGGTACGGATGCGGCGGGAGCCGTGCACGCTCGACGCGGCGATCGCGCCCAGGGCCGACGCGGACAGCCCGACGGTGACCATCCGGCCGCCCTTGGCCAACCGGCTCCGGTAGCAGTGCAGTTCAGTGCCGACGGTGTCGACGATGACGTCGAAGGGCCCGATCTGGTCCGAGGTGGTGGAGCCGTAGTCCAGGACCTCGTCGGCGCCGAGGTCGGTAAGGAGTTCGGCGTGCCGGTCGCGGGCCAGCGCGGTCACATGGCCGCCCATGGCGTGCGCCAGTTGGACGGCGGCCGTGCCGACCCCGCCGGCCGCGCCCCGCACGAGGACCCGTTCCCCGCCCGCGAGTTGCACACTGTCGCGCAGCGCGATCAGCGCCGTGGCGCCCGTGACCACCAGGGAGGCCGCCTCGACCGACGAGAGGTCGGCCGGGGCGGGCGCGACACGGTTCGCGGAGACCACGACGTACTCGGCCGCCCCGGCGATGGCGTGCCGCTGCCGGGGATGCACCATGCCCCACACCCGGTCCCCGACGCGGTGGTTCTCGACACCGGCGCCGGTCGCGGCGACGGTGCCCGCGAAGTCCAGGCCCACACCGATCGGGAAGCGGCGTCCCGACATCATCTTCACTTCGCCCGAGCGGACGACCACGTCGTGTCCGTTCACGCTGGTCGCCTCGACCGACACCAGCACTTCACCCGCGCCGGGAGCGGGGCGCTCCACGTCGTTGATCCGCAGTACGTCCGAGGTACCGAAACTCATGATCTGAACGGCCTTCATGGCGCTGTCCTTCCGTGACCGGTTGTGGTGTGTCCGATGGTGGACCCCGCACGCGGAATCACGGTCGTTCTCCTTTTCCTGGGTCTGGCAGACCCACCCTCGCGGGCCGCGCCGGCCGCATACTGGCGTCGTGACCGACTCCTCCCACGCCATGAGCGACGATCCCCGACGCGAACTCGCCGACTTCCTGCGCACCCGCCGAACCCGGCTGCGCCCGCAGGACGTCGGCCTGGAGCCCGGCCCGCGACGGCGTGTCGCCGGGCTGCGGCGGGAGGAACTGGCGCTACTGGCCGGGGTGAGTTCGGACTACTACCAGCGCATGGAGCAGGGACGCGACGTACGGCCCTCCGAACAGGTCCTCGACGCCGTCGCCCGCGCCCTCAACTTCTCCGCCGAGGAGACCCGCCACCTGCACAGCCTCGCCGTCGCCGCGCGTTCCCCGGCCCAACTGCCGCGTTCGTACGAGCCGGAGGAGGTACCGGACACCACGGTACGACTGCTGCGTACGATGCCCTCGCCCGCGCTGGTCGTGGGCCGTTTCCTGGACGTGCTGGCCTGGAACCCGCTCGGCGGCGCCCTGTTGGGGGACTTCACCCGGCAGCCGCAGAGGGAGCGGAACCTGCTGGCGCTGTTCCTGCGCCCCGAGGCCGACCCGGCGTGCCCGAACCGGGCGGCCACCGTCGCGGAGCTGGTCGGGATGCTGCGTACGCAGGTCGCCGCCGATCCCGGCCACCCGCGCGCGGTGGAGCTGGTGGGTGAACTCGCGGTCCGCAGCGACGAGTTCGCGGCGCTGTGGGCCCTCCACGACGTCGAGGAACCGACCCGCGGCCAGATGCGCCTCAACCACCCCCGGGTCGGCGAACTGAACCTGGACTGGGACGCCTACCCGATACCGGGCAACCCCGGCCCCGTGCTCCTGGTCTGCACCGCCCCCGAGGACACCCCCGACGCCGAAAGACTCCAACAGCTCGCCGGCCTGCTGGGCACCCCTTGACCCACCACTCTTTGGCCTGCGGATGACTTCCTTGCTTCGCCGCCGACGCGCGCCCGCGCCGTGCGGTCGATGCGCCTTACCGGCCCAGGACGGACGGGCGGATCAGCGTAGTCCGGCGAAGAGATCGTTCTCGGGTATGGCCGCGCCGGTGGTGTCCTGGACACGTACGAAGGTCTCCGTGCCCATCAGCTCGCCGAACCTCTCCTTGCCCATCTTGAGGAAGAAGATGTTCTCGCCCTGACTGGCGTGCGCGGCCAGCGCGTCGAACTTCTGGCCGCTGAAGGCGAGGGTGTCCACCCACGTGGTGATCTCGTCGTCGGGGAGGCCGATCTCGGCCATCGCGGCGGCCTCGGCGGGATCCGGCTCCGGCATGTCCGGATGAAGCTCGCGCATGATCTCGCCGAACCGCTGCATGCCCGAGCGGGGCATCGTCGTCCAGTACACCTTCGGTGTCAGCGCGGTCATCTCCAGCGCCGCCATCGTGATGCGGTGGGCCTGGATGTGGTCGGGGTGTCCGTAGAAGCCGTTCTCGTCGTAGGTGACGACCACATCGGGCCGGTAGTGCCGCATGAGTTCCGCGAGCCGGGCGGCGCCTTCCTGCACGGGGGTCCGCCAGAAGGATCCGGGGGCGTCGTTGCTCGGCCAGCCCACCATCCCGGAGTCGGCGTAGTCCAGCATCTCCAGGTCGCTGATCTTCAGGACGTCACAGCTCTCCTGAAGTTCTTGACGGCGCATCGAGGCGACGGCCGCCGGATCGTGGCCGGGATCGCCCGGCTTGACACCCCCCGGTCCGTCACCGCAACCGCCGTCGGTACACGTCACGAGAACCGTGCGGACGCCTTCCGCCGCGTACCGCGCGAGGACCCCGCCGGTTCCGGTGGCCTCGTCGTCGGGGTGGGCGTGCACGGCCATGAGCGTCAAGGGTCGGTCAGACATGAAGCGATCCTCCTGCATAAATACGTCACGGTCCGGGTGCGCGGCGGGCGTACCGCGATCCCGGGGGCGGGACCCGCGTGGGCGGACGACCTTGTGGTCTCCGTGCTCCCCGCCCGTGCGGATCCGGTCCCTCGATCGATGCAACCCGGCCGCCCGGTCCGGCTGTTCCCGGCACGGCCGTTCGACCTCGACTCAGGGCACGCGGAGGGCACGGACCCCTCGAATCGGTCCAGAAAACAAGGAAGCCCCCAGGCCGCTGACCTGGGGGAGAATTCTGGAGCGGGTGACGAGAATCGAACTCGCACTCTCAGCTTGGGAAGCTACGGCGCTTGGAAGGTCATGCGATCGTTGACCTGCGCATATGTGGCGTAGCGGCCGCCTCACGAGAGCTGGTTCGCACCGCTGCTGACCGTGGTTGTCCGCTCTTACGGGCACGCTATGGGCACGGCTCCGGAGCGCGGTGTGCCGAGCGCCCGAGTGAACGAGTCCCGTGCCCGGCTCGGTCGGCTTGCATGTCCGCCTCGGGGAGCGCTTCGCGAGTGCAGAGCCATCCGGCGAAGCGTCCCGCCTGCGCCTGGCTCACTTGCCGGCATCAGGGCCGTACCACTGGAGTGCCTGGCCAGTGACCGTGGCGATGCACTCGAAGTCCCGGTCGCGGTGCAGCAGAGTGAGCCCCTGCAACTCGGCCGTGGCGGCCACGACGAGATCGACGGCCCCGGCGCTGCGGTGCTGTCCGCGCTGGGTGAGAAGCTCCTGGACCCGCCAGGCGCGGTCGTAGGCGCGGTCGTCGACCGGCACCCAGCCGAAGAGCAGGCGCATGTCTTCGATGCCTTGTGCGCGGTCGGCGGGGGAACGCGCACTGTAGAAGAACTCCAGCTCGGTGATGGGGCAGGTGGCGATGAGACCGGCGGCTGCCGCCTGGTCCCATCCGTACTGCTCGGCGTCGCCGCGCAGCAGTCGGGCGAGCGCACTGGTGTCGATCAGGTATTGCGCGGCGTTCACCGGCGGTAGTTCCGCTTGTCCTCGAAGAGGCCGAGGTCGAAGGCGCCCTCTTCCGCCGACGCCCGTAGGCGGGTGAGCGCCAAAGCCCGCCGCCGGTTCTCCAGCACCTCGCGGAGCGCGGTGTTCACCGTCTCCTTCTTAGTGCTGGTCCCGAGTGCCTTGGCCACGTCCGCTACCAGCTGGTCGTCGAGGTCGATCACAGTTCGGCTCATCGACTACACCTCCATGGATATCAATAGTGCCACCCATTATATCTATAACTGTGCATGAGGTGGTGCGGCGAAGCGGCGGGGCTCGGTTCGGGACGCTACCGAGAACTCAGCTCGGTCCTTCAGTTACCGCGCTCTGTCCACAACCCTCGCCGTCTCGTCTCAACTCGTCCAGCGTGCGTTCATGTCCACGAAAGTGGGCCTTGGCCGGCCGGCAGCCGACCGCCCTAGACCCACCAAGACGGGAGACCTGTCATGTCTCGACGCCCGCTGACCCGCCGTGAGTGGCTGACCCTGATGGGAATCATTCTCGGCAGTCTCGTGTCCGCCATCGTTGGAGCGGCCGCCGACGTGATGCCGAGCGTCTGGCTCACACTGCTTGCCGCGCAGGCAACTCAGGGGCCCGCGTCCAGCTCGCCCGTATGAGAGAGCAGAGCGGGGACACAGCCGGCGCCGAAGTGTTGGTCCTGCAGGCGGCCGCCGCCGGCGACAGGTGTGTGCTCGATGAGTTCGTACGGCGCAGGGAAGACAGCGGTGACAGCGAAGGCGCGGAACGCCTGGCCTCGACCGGAGACGGCGAGGTACTGCTGAATCTGGCCCTACGGTGGGAGTCGGACGGCAGAACACAGGATGCGGAGCGGCTCTATCAACGCGCGGCGGATTCAGGACAGACAAGGGCACTAGGGGAGTTGGCCCGTCTGAATCAACAGGTCGGTGACAGCGACGCGGCGGAGAAGCACGCCCGCGCCGCGGCATGGGCGGGGCATGTGGACGTGCTTTCGGACCTCGCGGACTGTGGGCCCAAGAGGGACTGCGGGACGACGCCGAGCGGCTGTACAGAGTCGCAGTCGACTCGGGTCACGGTAGCGCGTTGCTTCATTGGGCAGAGCTGCGCAGTCAGATGGACGCACGGTGGGAGCGCCTTGCGCGCTATGGTCTCGCCTCTGACGGTGACATGTCGGAACCCTGGAGCTTCGCGTCCTTGGGGACGCCGAAATCCGTTCATAGGGAACGGGGAGGGTCTTCTCAAGAATTCGAAAGCGTCAGGGCCTGCCTCGGTGACATGGCATGAGCTCACCAGACGGAGATGCCCGAGTGCCTGCATTTTCTCCTGGGTGCTGACGATCGACAGCCGGAAGCCACTGCCGGGCTCGACGCGACCGTACGCAAGGCACGCCAGAAAGCTGCTGCCATACCGGAACCGCAGCAAAAAGGCCCAGATCTCTGACCTGGGCCTTCTCCACGGAGCGGGTGACGAGAATCGAACTCGCACTCTCAGCTTGGGAAGCTACGGCGCTTGGGCGGGCCATACGGCTCTGACCTGCTGAGATGCCTTCTCCTTGAGGTGGTCGTGGGTGCCGGATTGCACCGCCGTTCACCGTGGGTTTCCGCTCTTACGGGCACGTGGAGGGCACGGCGCCGTGGAGGGGGAGAGCACGGGGCTCTGCACGCCTCATTACGCCCGGGCGCCATGGCGTCACCGGTTGCCTTGGGTATGCCGTTGCGTGTGCACATGCGGATTCCGGTCGTGGGGCCGCGTCCTCCTCCGTTCGGTATAGCCCGTCGGACCTCGCCTGCCGTCGCCTACGGTGCTTACTCTCCCCTGGGCGGGAGCTGCGGGATCCACAGTCATGCGCCCTGTTCCGAGGCGGGGTGAGTCCGACCTGGTCGGCGGGGACGTGCAGGAGCTTCCCGGTCGGGGGGTTCCAGAACACGACTTGGCCGTCGGCAATACCGAACGAGATTTACGGTTCGCCCGCTCTCAGGACGCTGGGCTTCTCGGTCAGTTCGTTCCTCGGGCACGGTGGGAACGACGCACGTCCACTCCGAACTGATGCCGAAGTGCGGAGCTCGGTGCCTCGGACGGCCGCATGCTTCAGCTTGTTGGCAGCTGACTCTGGTGATCTCAGCGTTGTCGAGACGGTCATGGTCAGAGCCACGGCCAGGGCGACCGCGGCGAATACCCCGGCGGCGATGCTGCGGGGGCGGATGAAATGGAGGTAGCGCAGGATGCCCCAGCCGGCGGCAATGAACAGGATGGCTCCGAGGGACGGCCAGCTGTACAAGCGCGCGGCTCCCGGCGTGAGCCGCGGTCATGCCTCCGTGCGCCGTGTGATCGCGCGCGGCACACGGCGTGATCTGGTCAACCGATGGCCACAGTGACAGAGTGATCAGAACACTTCGCATTCTGGTGTTGGTGCTGCTATCGGCGCTGGCGGCTGTGGTACCTGTGGAGGCTGCCCCGGCCGGACTGCCTGGCGGCAAGACCAACTTCGTCGTCTCCACGGGCTATTTCAGGGACGGTGCTGCCCACGACAACTGGGTCCGTCTCGGGACGTACGTCTTCGACCGGGCGAGCGGGCGGGTTACGGCGCGGATGTATCGCTGGGACCAGAGACATCCGGTCGGAAGGGAGAGGGCCGGGGGCACCCCCGACAGCGGCTGTGCCCCCGTGGGCAGGTGGGACTCGCCAGGACGGCGACGATGCCCGGTCATGACGGCGGAGGGCTTCCGAGGGGCGCCGAACGAGGTCCGTACCGGTGGCTACCTCCTGCGCTCGGGCTCGGGGAGTGACGCCGGCCGGGACGTCGTCTCGATCTCCTGGGGCGGCGGTATTGCGCCGGAGGAGTGGTATGTCGTCCCGGGTGAAGGGCTGGTCCGTCTGGAGTTCAAGGGCGGGGGCGGCGCGACGAAGGGCTACGGCTACGGCAGTGACGCCCCACTCGACAGCGGGCGGCCCATGTCCTCTGTGCACGACCACCCCGAGACCCCGCCGCTCAAGCTGGACACCATCGGATGGACCCACGACAAGGCCGGCCCGCCTCTCACCGGCCCCTTCCACCACCGGAAGTTCTCCCCATGTACCGAGACGACCCGGTGCATGACCCTGACCGCGAAGTCCTCGGGGAAGGCATGCCGCGCCGACGGCGGCTGCCCGCGGTACGGCACCGGCGGTACCGCCACGGGCAGGACCGACAGTACGATCCAGAACTACCTCGCCCGGGTGGGCCCGCAGGACCGCCGTGACACCTTCTGGCACTGGTGCACCTGTTTGGCGATGGAGCACAAGCAGTTGTGCCACCGGGGCAATTCGCACGTGAAGCCGATGCTCCAGATCCTTGACGACGCCGGTGCCTTCCGCGGTTGGGTCGGGGTCGAGGCGTCCTTCTACCCTGGCACTGAGCCCAAGCACGGCCCTCGATGGCACGACATGCTGGGCGTCTTCCGGATGGCGGACTCCTAGTGAGCGACGGCCCGGACACGCCGCCGTGGCGTGTCCGGGCCGATGCCTCAGGCCACCCAGTAGCTCCAGGTGACCGTGGTCCAGCTGCCCGTCGGGTCCACGGCCCGCATGGTGATGCCGGCTGTCTTGGGCTTGTTGCCTGCCGAGAACACTGCCTGGGCGGAACCGCCTGCCCTCAGCTCGATGCACCTGCCCGAGCACACGTCGATCGGGGTGTCGTCGTCCGTGGCGTGGATGACAACGTACAGCGACTTCCCGGCCGGCACAGGGATGTCGCTCGCGACGCGGTTGCGCTGGTCGGCGCGGATGTTGGTCTTCTGGCGTACGGGTGCCTGGGCGGCGACCGAGGTGACATCGGTCTGGGAGGCGGCCCCGGTGGCAGGGGTCGCCAGTGACACGGCGGGCAGCGCCAGGGTCGTGACGAGAGCGGCCGCGGTGGCCGCGGTGAACAGACCGGTCCGGATCTTTGCCTTCATGGAACGGCTTCCTTTCGTGCAGGGCGCGTCGCCGCGCCGCAAGAGGGTGATGGGGATGCGGGGTCACTGTCGGGATCGTCACTCGATGTGTTGATCCGGCCCGCTGACATCAACCTGCCCGGTCGAGCGGCGGCACGCTAGGAGGACCGCGTATCCCTTCCGCCCGAGGACTGGAATACGCCTTGTGAGCAGGGAGAACGGGATGCAGCAGGAGACGGGGCCGGAGGACTTCGCGGCGGCGATGCGCCGCCTGCGGACCGAACGCGGACTGTCACTGGCCGAGCTGGCGATCGCGACCCGGTACAGCAAGAGCCACCTGTCCAACGTCGAGCACGGCCGTAAGCGCCCGCACCGCGATCTCGCCGAGCTACTCGACCGCGTACTGAAGGCGGGAGGCGAGCTGCGTCGTCTGTGTGAAGCGCCCGCACCCCGTCCGGGCCAGCGGACCGGGCCGTGCCCCTACCGTGGACTCGCCGTGTTCGAGCAGGGCGACGCCCGCTGGTTCTTCGGGCGTGAGAAGGCCACCGCGCTCCTGGCGGGCCGGGTGCGACGGGCGGCGCGGGACGGTGGCCCTGTTGTGGTCGTCGGCGCCTCGGGGGCAGGTAAGTCCTCGCTGCTGCGGGCCGGGATGCTGTGCCGGGCGGCGGAGGGAGCCCTGGGTGGCGGGGACTGGCAGGGTGTGGTGGTCACCCCTGGACCCCGACCTGTCCAGGCCCTGGCCGACGCCCTCGCCCCAGCAACGCACTGCAGCAAGGAGGTCATCGCCGAGCGGATCCGGGTCGGCGATCCACCGCCGGGTATGGACCGGATCCTGCTGGTCGTGGACCAGTTGGAGGAGGCGTTCAGCCTCTGCGAGGACCCTGCGGAGCGCACCGCCTTCCTCGACGCGTTGTGCGCCGTACCGCTAGGCGTCCTCGCGGTGCGCGCCGACTACGTCGACCACTGCCTCACCCACCCCGGCCTGGTGGCCGCGCTGCAGCGGCCCGTCGCACTCGGCGGCATGAGCCGCAGCGAACTCACCGAGGCGATCGAGCGGCCCGCCGAGCTCGCCGGGCTTGCTGTGGAGCCCGGCCTGGTGGACGTCCTCCTGCACGATCTGGATCCCGGCGGCCACGGATACGATCCCGGTGCCCTCCCCTTGCTCTCTCACGCGCTGCTCACCACCTGGCAGCAGCGCACCGGCAAGCGCCTGACCATCGCCGGGTACCACCGCACCGGCGGCATCCGGGGCGCCGTCGCCGAGACCGCCGAACGCACCTACCTCGACCTCTCCGGCGAGGACCGGGCCGCCGCCCGGTGCCTGATGCTGCGTCTGGTGCAGGTCGGGGAGGAAGGGTCGGATACTCGCCGCCGCGCCGACCGTGGCCACCTGGGCACGGAGGAGGAGCGGGCACTGGCCGCCTTCACCCAGGCCCGGCTGCTCACCGTGGACGGCACCGCAGTGGAGATCTCCCACGAGGCGCTGCTACGGGCCTGGCCCCGACTGGCCGGCTGGATCGACGCCGACCGGGACGGCATCCGCACCCATCAGAGACTGGCCGAGGCAGCCAGGACCTGGAAGGAGGCCGACCGCGCTCCCGAACTGCTGCTGCAGGGCGCCGGGCTGGCCGTCGCCGTGCAGTGGGCGGCCGACCGTCCCCATCAGGCCGAGGAGATCGAAAGGGAATTCCTGGCCGCGAGCACCCGTGAGGCACGCAGGGGACTGCGCCGACTGCGCCGCGCCCTCGCCGCCCTGGTCGGCCTGACGGTACTGCTGATGGCGGTTGCCGGGTTCGCCGTCGACCGAGGGCTCACGGCGGCCGGCCAGGCGCGGCAGGCCACGGCCCGGGCCATGGCCGAGAGAACCACCGTGCTCCGCGCCACGGATCCGGCCCTCGCCGCGACGCTCGCTCTGGCCGCCTATCGCACCGACCCCGGTGAGGAACAGGCACGGCAGGCGCTGCTGAGCAGTTCCGGGAGGCCCTATCCGCAAGTGATCACCGGCAACGGGGCAGCGGTGTCCGCCTTCGCCGCCGGACGCCAGGGCAGCGCCGCCGAGCGCCTCTTCGCGACGGGCTCCCGCCAGGGACTGGTGCGGCTGTGGCGGCTGCACGACGGCACTCCCCGGCCGAGCGCCGAGCTGAGTCTTGGCAGCGACCATCCCGTCTTCGGCCTCGGCTTCACCCACGACGGGCGTGCCCTGGTCATCGCCAACTCCCAAGAGGTCCGCGTCTGGTGGCTGCGGGGAACCAGACGCCCGCTGCCCGGTCCGCGGCTTCACTCCTCCGGCGATGTCCGCGACGCCCGCATGTCGCCTGACGGGCGCCTGTTCGCCGCCGCATACCACGACGGCACACTGCGCCTGTGGGACCTCACCGACCCTCACCATCCCGGACCGGTACGGGAACTGACTGCCGACCGCAGGCGCCTGGTGTCGGTGTCGTTCAGCCGCGCCGCCTCCCGCATCGCCACCGGCGACAGCGACGGCGCCGCCGTCATCTGGGCGCACACCGCGCACGGCAGCTACCGCGCCGTCGACGTCGAGCCGTTCACCCAACCGGTAGTCGAGGCGGCTCTCGCCCCCGACGGCAGACACCTCGCGGTCAGTCTCACCAATGGGACTCTGTGGCTGTGCGACCTCGACAGCCGCGGTGCCTGCCCGAGGCCGCGCATCGCCCCACACGGGGGCAACTACGCCGCCGGGCTCGCCTACAGTCCGGACGGCACCCGACTCGCCGAGGGCGACGCCCTCGGCCCGCTCCGGCTGCGCGACCCGCGCACCGGCCACGTCCAGCTCACCCTCCTCAGCCCGCGCCCCCTCCAGTCCCTGACCTGGGCACCCGACCGGCCCGTCCTGCTCACCGGCTCCGCAGACGGCGGCGCCGCCCACCTCTGGTATTTCCCGCTGCCCTTGCTCCTCGGCCACACGAACGACCTCACCAGCATCGCCGTACGCACCGAACACGGCCTCGCCGCCACGGCAAGCCACGACAACACCGTGCGTCTCTGGTCGATCCGCGACCCGGACCACCCCGTGGCCCGAAGTGTGCTGCCCCACCACGGCCCAGTGACAGCCGTGGCCCTCGCCCCCGACGGCCGTCGCGTGGCCACGGGCACCAAGGACGGCAACGTCCACCTCTGGGACACCGCCGACCCCACGGGCCCCCTGCACACCGACCACCGACTACGCGACCGGGTCTCGTCCCTCGCCTTCACCCCGGACGGCCGTCGACTGGCCGCCGCCTCCACCAGCGGCAGCACCGCTCTGTGGGACCTGACAGGCAAACAGGACCACCTCACCCGCCGGGCGTTGTTCACCGACGCAAAGGTCACCGGGGTCAGCGACGTCGCCTTCGCCGCCGGCGGGCGTCTGCTCGTCACGGCGGACAGCGACCAGCGGGCCCGGATCTGGGACGCCCGAGCCCAGGGAACCGTACGCAGCCCGCTCCACCGACTGCCCGGTCACGACTCCCTCGTGACCACGGTCGCGACTGGCGGACCACTCCTGGCGACCGGGGCCAAGGACGACACCGTCCGGCTGTGGCGATTCGACCTACGGCACCCCTTGCGCCGCCCGGCCCCAGCGTCCGGCGCACTCCGCCCCCACACAGCCCACCTCGTGGGACTCGCCTTCACCGCCGACGGCCACACCCTTCTGAGCGCGGCGCAGGACGGCACCGCCATCGTGTGGAACACCACGCAGCCCCAACGCCCCACCGTCACCAACACCCTGCACAGCCCAGGCGAGACCTTCACCGACGCCGCGATCTCCGCCGACGGAGACCAGGTGTGGACCACCGCCGGCTTCACCGGACGCCGCTGGGCCACGGATCCGGAGCACACGGCGGACCTCATGTGCGCGAGGGCAGACACGCTGCCCGGCCGGCGTGAATGGGAAAGCCGACTACCGGACTTCGCATACCGGCCGCTGTGCGGATAACGGCCCCTGCGGCTGCGTGGCAGCTCTAGAACTCCTGCGCCCGGCAGAGTGTCCCGTGCGGGCAACCAGCCGTGCTTCAGGGGTCGTGTCCCGCCTCGTGGCGTAAGCGACCTTGCTCGACGCGTTCCGGTAAGCCGCGCGTCGGCCATCTGATGGGCAACGGCTACCGCGTCGCGCGCGGCTGACCTGCCGTCAGCGCCATCGGCGGCCCTGGATCACGTCAGTGTCGCGATGACCTGCGCATTCCGAGCACTTGATCGGCTACACCACCTGGCGGGACGCGATCACGGCGACAGCAAAAAGGCCCGGGTCACTGACCTGGGCCTTTGTCATGGAGCGGGTGACGAGAATCGAACTCGCACTCTCAGCTTGGGAAGCTACGGCGCTTGGGCGGCCGGATAGCTTCTGACCTGGGCATATGCGGCCGGGCGTGGCGCTCGAAGGTGCAGGATCGCACCGCCGTTGACCGTGGTTGACCGGTCTTACGGGCACGCTATGGGCACGCCGTCCGATCGGAGTCGCCGGGAGCCCCTCTTGGTGGCTGAGGAGTTGCCGAGCCCTGGAAGTGAGCGCTGGGCGGAAGGGCGCCATTGCAGGAGCGGACGGAGGAGGGTTCAACGGCGGCCGAACAACTCGGGGCGGAGAGGGGTCGGCAACGCGGGCCTGCTCGGGGTGGACACCGCCGAGGCGGGAAGGCAGGCCGACTTCAGGGAGGGGGGTCGAGAGGAGGTGTCGGTCATCCGTCAGGCCGTAGTGGCGGGGCGTGGCGTGCCGTGGAAGACCTGGCTGGTGTGCCAGGCGCGGTGGTCGGCTCCGACAGGGTGTGCGCCTGGCTGTGGGCCGATGAGCGGACGGCCGGCGAGGGCGACGACGTGTTCGCGGGCGGCGGGGCTGTGGCCGACGAAGTGCTGGGAGACGAGTATGCGGTGGCCGTCGTCGACTCCGAGGACGCCCTTGTCGAAGAGCTTGTGGTGCAGCGAGCAGAGGCACAGCCCGTTGTCGACCTTGTCCGGTCCTCCGAAGGCCCACCAGCGTACGTGTGCGGCTTCCAGCCCGACCGGGACTGTGCCGATCCTGCCGTCGTAGCCGCAGAAGGCGCACCGGTACTCGTAGGCGGTGAGCACCAGTTCGCGCATGCGCCGGTCCCGCTGTCTGCGGGCGGGCACGAGGTGCGCGGTCTCCGCCGGCTCCAGTTCCAGGCCGATGGCTTCGCACAACTCGCTGTGGAGCGAGGGCGGGAAGTGCAGGTCGAGCAGTAACCGCGCCATCCGTCCCAGCAGTTCGGGTTCGCCGCGCAGCGCGGTTCTGAGTTCCGGTGCGAGCCGGCCGGTGGCGCCCGTCTCCCGGAGGACCCGCACGCCGGTCCCGGGGCTGCCATGCCCGTGGTCGGTGCGCACTTCCCACACCCCGTCGCTGACGAGATGGTGGAACGGGTAGGCGGGCGTTGTCTTGTTGGGCGGGCCGTACTCGGTCAGCAGGCTCTGCAGGTCCTTCTCCACCGCGCTGTAGCGGAGTTCGCTGTCGGCGTCCTGCTGGAATCGGCCGAGGGCGTGCAGGAGCAGCAGTGGCTTGTGCGGGGCGCGCGTTCCGCTCCTGGTCCACTGCCTGAGCTTCGCGATCCGCCCGAGCCAGTCCATGGCCGGTGATCGTAGTGAGGTTTTGAGTTGAGTGTGTCGGAGTCTCGATCGAGCGTCGCTGGAGCACGTGGGCCGAGGCCGCGGCGGGGGAGGAGGCCAAGCCGGTGTACGCGCTGTAGATATCGGTGATCGTCGCGGGACTTCATGGCAGGAACGGTGCTCGATTCCGAGGAATCACCTATCAGGGGAAATCAACTGATGGGCTGTCAGGCGCGCTGCTAGCGTCACGATCGTCACGTGGGCACTCATATGCCCCTCCCGCCTCAAGCGCACAGGACGACCGTGAAGATCAAACGCGTTCGCATCGAGAACTTCTGCTGTCTGCACAAGGTGGACGTGTCCTTCGAAGACATCACCTCCTTCATCGGGCCGACCGGGGTTGGCAAGTCCACCGTGCTGCGTGCGCTCGACTGGTTCTTCAACGGAGAGAAGGGTGTCGCCCTCAGCGACGACGACATCCACTCGGCGGCCGAGGGAGGCCGAATCTCCGTGGAGGTGGAGTTCGACGGACTCACCGATCACGATCGCCAGACTCTCGGGCGGTACGCGCCCGACGGCGTCGCGAGCGTGAGCATCTGGCGTACCTGGCAGAACGGCGAGGACAAGATCACGGGCAAGGCGCTCGCGTACGGGCCGTTCGAGGAGGTGCGCAAGAACGAGAAGGCCATGGAACTGCGGCGTGCCTATGACCAGTTGAGGGAGAGCGATACGAGCCTGGGGCTGTCGGCCGCCGGGACCAAGGACAAGGTCCTGGAGGCGATGCGCACGTGGGAGTTGGCCAATCGCGACCGTCTCACCGAGGCCGAGGTCGAGGACACGCACTTCTTCGGCTTTGCCGGGCAGAGCAGGCTCGCCCAGCTGATCGACTTCGTGTTCGTCTCCGCTGATCTGCGGGCGTACGAGGAGGCCGACGATCAGAAGGCGACCGCGCTCGGCCGCATCCTCGACCATGCCGTGGACCGCTCACAGGCCAACGAGCAACTCGGCGAGATCGAGGAGAACGCTCATCTGGCCCGGCAGGAAGTGCACAGCAAGGTGTACGGCCCTGTGCTGGACGAGGTGTCGGCCGCGCTGTCGGCGGAGGTCGCCAAGTTCACCACTGGACGCAAGGTGGTCGTGACCCCCACGGTGCAGGCTCCGAGGCCCGCCCGAACAACCTTCCAGGTGAGCATCCGGGACGGTGCTGCTCATACCTCGGTGCACCGGCAAGGTCACGGTTTCCAGCGTGCCCTGATCATCGCGGCGCTGAAGTACCTCGCCGATCGCAGGCGTTCGGCCGACGGCATGCGGACGCTGTGCCTGGCCATCGAGGAGCCTGAGCTTTTCCAGCACCCTCCCCAGGCGCGGACCTTCGCGAAGGTGCTCCGCGAACTGGTCGCCACCTCGCCGCAGGCGCGTACTCAGGTCATGTACGCCACCCACAACCCGGTGTTCATCGATCCGAAGGGGTATCACCAGATTCGGCGCCTGGGTCGCGCTGCCGGCGAGGGGCACCCCGTCACCGAAGTGTGGCAGGCCACGGAGGAGGACCTGTGCGGGGCCTTGGACGGGCTCGTCGACAAGAAGGTGATCAGGAGCAGGACCGAGGGCACGCTGAGCGGCTCGCTGGCGGAGGGCTTCTTCGCCCATGCCGTGGTGTTGGTCGAGGGGCGCGGGGACGAGGGAGTGATCACCGGTTGCGCGGACCGGTCAGGGATCAACCTGGGCGCGGAGGGCATCAGCGTCATCGAGGTCCATGGCAAGGACAACCTCATGATCTCTGACGCACTCTTCAGCGCCCTGGGCGTGCCCTGCTACGTCGTGTTCGACGGCGACGCCGGTATGGAGGAGCGTAAGCGGGCGTCGGTGCAACTCCTCCTCCCGCAGCAACGGCAGGACAAGGAGCAGGAGTTCGAGCGTCAGGCACGGAACAACCGGACCAAGAACGCGAATCTTCTCCGGTACCTGGGTACGACGCCCGATCCCCAGCCCGCCGACGACTCGACCGGCCGCTACACCGTGTTCGAGGACACCCTGGAGACCCATCTCGACCAGCACTGGCCGACCTGGGACGAGCGCAGGCGGGAACTCGTTCGTGCCGGCGAGGGCGTCGACGGGAAGAACGCGGCGACATATCTGGAGACGACCCGAACGGTCGTTACGGAGCCCCCGTTCTTGCTGCACGCCTTGCTGGAGAACGTCCGTTCGCTGACCGGGCGACGGTAGTCAGTAGGCTCCCTTACGCGGGCTCGCGGTTCCAGGCCGGCTACAGACCCGACGCGGTGGCGGGGTGCCGACTTGGCCGTAATCGTGACGGAGTCCACCTGCGACCAAAGCCGTAAGGACAGCAGGTGAGGACCCGGCGGGGACCACGAGATTTCAACCAGTGAGGGCCTGCGCCCAAGCTGTAACCAAAAGTTGTGCCGTTTTCCCAGGTCAGCGGCTGGATGCCCGGTCACGCCACGTCGACCCCATAAGCGCGTGCCAGCCCGTCGAGTCCTTCGGCCCAGCCTTGGCCGATCGCTCGCATCTTCCATGTGGGCTGGCCGTTCGTGGTGTGCCGGTAGAGCTCGGCGATGACCATGGCGCGGATGCTGGGGTCGGAGGGTGGCTGGAAGGTCCAGGCGGCTCCGGTGGCACAGTCCATGGACAGCGATGCGTACGTGAGTGCTCCGCAGGTCAGGCCGGTGTCGACGTCCATGTTGATCGCGACCGCGATGCGATGGATCTGTGCGGGCAGGGCAGCGAGGTGCACGGCGGCTCGTTCGACGGTGTGCTGACCCTCGGCTTGCTTTCCCAGAAGGCGGGCGGCGCCCTGGGCGCCGGAGGGTTGGTTGTAGAAGACGAAGTCCTCGTCGGAGGTCACCCGGCTTTGGTCATCGGTGAGGAACAGGGTGAGGTCCGCGTCGGCACCGGCGAAGGTGAAGGCGAACCGCAGCCCGTGCCAGGCCCCCTCGGGGAGAGTGAGTGTCTGCCCTGGGACGAGGGTCGCGGGCGGGGTGCCCGGAATCGGGACGGGTGCTACGGCCGCCAGCGGCTGTGGCGGGGCGGCGTCGCTCCTCCACTGTGCGAAGGGCCGGATCTGGTAGTGGTTGAGGGCCGGTTCGCCGTGGGCGGCCGGGACGTTGACACGGAGGTCGTTGTCCAGGCCGGCCAGCGTGGCGTCGCCGGAAGCGCTGTCGTCCTGAGCGTGGTCGAGCAGGTTCTGCAGGCCGGGCAGGCGACTGGTATCCAGGGGTTTGATGGTGCCCGACGGGTTCCCGGAAGCCGTTGTGGTGACCGAGCAGGCGACGTCCTGGCCGAGGTCGAGGAACCGCAGCGCGTCTTCCGTCTCCCGCCATGGGACTGATTCGATCGCCTGGCGCGTCCATCGGCCGTACGCCACGAACCCAAGCCGTTGCGTGTCGGGCAGCCGCGTGAGCACGACCAGGTCGATGGCGGTGATCGCCGGCGCGGTGGCGAAGCCCTCCTTGAGCGTGGCGACGATGTTGGAGCCCATGGAGGTCAGCCACCACAGGGTGCGGTCTCGTTTGGTGAGGGTCTTGAGGGTGGGGCGTCCGCTGGGGGTGACGCCAGGTGTCTGGCCGGGCAGCGAATCGATGTCCTGGTGCCGCATGACCACCGACAGCACTGCACCGTCGACTCCTACGGCGCAACCCGCGGCCGGGTTGTCGGAGAAGGCGTAGTTGACCGCTTCGCAGACGGTCTCCTCGTCGTTGGCCATGAGGGCCCGCCACCACTGATCGGCCTCGGCGGTGAGCTGTCCGTGGACGGTACGGAGGCGAGCTTGCTCGGAGGCCAGGTAAGCCGGTGCGTCTTCTTCGGCCTTTCGCTTGGCAGCCGCTCGCTCGGCACGTGCGAACACGCCGAGACCGGTGAGGTGAAAGGACTGGGCTTCTGACAGTGCCCAGGGCAGGCCGAGTTGGGGAGGCCCCGGCACCGCAGGCGGATGGACCGGCGGGAAGTTCTGCAGGTGCACGCTGGTCGTCTGCTGCCGTAGCTCTCGCAACTGGGCGATTGCGGCATCCCGTTCAGCTTCTTGCTGGGCCCGTTCGGCTTGGCGCCGAACACGGTCCAGTTGGGCCGCGGACGGGGCGACGGTTCGGGAACGCGTGGTGCGGCTCGTGCTGGTGCGGCGACGCCCTCCGCTGAGTGAGCTGGAAGCGTAGAACGGGCCCAGACCGGACGAGACCCGGGTGCCCCCGCTGCCCATGCTGATGCGTGCCGCCCGGGGGCCGACGGAAGTCCGTACCCCTCGCGTCGAAACGCGCACGCTCATCCCCGGCACACCCACGCGAAAGCCGAAGCTCATGACGTCTCCCCTTTCCCTGCGAGGCAGGAGTCTCTCACCGCTCAGGAGCCGCCAGACAAAAGCGGGGCTCGCTGTGAGTAAGGCCGTAACACAGCGTCCGACCAGGGGCTGCAGGTGGGGGCGCGACGATATAGCGGCCAGCCAGGTCGGTGAGACTTTTCGGGGAACCCGCGCCAGGAGCCTCTCGCTGCCGTGATGGCGGCGCGGGAGATCACTCTCTAGGCATGGCCAAAGCCTCCGGGCGACGGATCACCGCCGAGATGCCGCGGATGCCCACTGCAGACCCGTTCTCGTGCCGACATGCGCCACCAATCCGCAGGGCGTTGCCTTCAGAACCCTGCGGGACCTGGGCGTGCTCGTCGTCCACGATCAGCTCGGCGAGGACCTGATCCTGATCCTTCAAGTGGTCTCCCCGAGCCGCGGAGACTGCGGTGTTGTCCTGGCAGCGGTCCGCCACGCGTCGCCATCGGTCGGCGGAATCCGGATCACCGCTCCACATCCATAGACCTGCGGCTGCCCTTGCCACTTGAGCCATGAACTCGGTTCCGCCCACGTGGACTGAGCGTGCCTGCAATGAGCCCGGCGACCCGGCCCATGCGTAGTCACCGATGACCGCTTCGAGGGCACCGTCCTTCCCATCGAAGATCAGGAGGCCAGCGCCGCTGCCTGTCGGCTCCTTGGCTGGTTTCACGAGATCCCGGCCCACACGTTGCGCAGCGTGGTAGCCGATCCGGTTCAGTAGGTCGACGACGGCCTGGGGGGT
The DNA here is from genome assembly GCF_044334695.1 of Streptomyces sp. NPDC020747. Classification (NCBI taxonomy): domain Bacteria; kingdom Bacillati; phylum Actinomycetota; class Actinomycetes; order Kitasatosporales; family Streptomycetaceae; genus Streptomyces; species Streptomyces sp. NPDC020747. The sequence continues at coordinate 606,012 of NZ_JBIRTJ010000003.1, forward strand.
GGTTCCCTCGTCCGTGTCGCCGTAGAGGACATCCACGCGTACCCCCCGCGACACCGCGGCCTGGATCGCGTTGCCGAGCTTCGACAGGCTCTCCGCGTTCACCGTGGGCGAGGCGATCAGGACGTGCTTCGCTGCCGTGGCCAGCGCCTCGGTGATCAGGAGTTGGTGGGAATCCTCGCCGGACACTTCCGAGAACAAGGTGGCTTTGATCGATTGTTCCGAGAAACCGTCACCGCCGTTTCCGAGAGGATCGGCTTCGTTCAGCCAGGGGAAAGTGGCGTCTGTCTGGGGGAGCGTCGAGGCCCCGACCGCGGAGGCCGGGGATCTCCGCCCCGCGATGCTCAGCGGTGTCGGGCGGTGCGCCTGGCCGGTGGCGGGCGGCGGAGCCAGTACCAGGGGTGATTCTTTCCCGGCGGTCTGCGGCGCCGGCTGGAGGTTCGGGGCGGCGTCCAGCTCCTCCTGCCTGGCCTGCGCTACGGCTAGGATTTCGGCCGACAGCGCCTGATGCCAGCCCCGAGGAAGTCCCGTGATGGCTTGGTCGGCGAGATCGACGCGCACAGGGAGGTAGCGGCCGGTTGTCACGAGCCTGGGCCGTCCGATGCTGCGCACCCACTCGTCGCTGGCGCGCGGCAGCAGCTTCTGAACCTGGGACTCGTCCAGAGCACTGCCTCGGATACGCAAGGGCGTGGACGGGTTGAGGTCCAGCCGCGCCTCCTGCTTCGAGACGGTCGGCACTTCACCACGCCTGGCCAGCTGTCCTGCAGTGCGATCGCAGACGACCGTGCAGGGCGGGGCTGGAGCCACGACGACCGATGCCGGGTCCTTTCCCGACGAGCATGCCTGCTGCCCTTCGTCGGTGAGGACGAAAGTGGCTTCCCGGCCGCTGGTGACGGCGAACCAGCCAGCACCGACCAGAGTCACTACGGCTTCGACCATCAGTCGTTCGTGGACCCGGAAGGTGTCGCACAGCGAGGTCAGGGTTGCGCCCTGGTGGGGGGCGACACCAGCGTGTGCGGCGATCACTTCCAGGACCCGCCTCTCCAGACGGCTGTACGGGCGGCCCCGGGCCACGCTGAAGTTGACGCTGAACATGCTCACAGGTACGAGGACGATCAAGAGTTCTCCCTGAGGTCAGCCGGGATACGCACAGCCCTGCCGTCCAGGAACCATTCGTCGAGCAGGGTGACAATCTTCTTGAAGGACCACAGGGGCTGGGACTCATCCGCGAGAGGTACTGCCTGAACCTGGTGGAGGAAGAAGTCCCAGGACCCGACGAGGATCAGCATGCGCTCCGCCCGAGAGAGGAGCACGTTCATCCGGCCCGGGTCATCGAGGAACCCCAGGCCGCGGCCGATTTCCTCCTCGTTGTTGCGGACCAGGCTGATGGCGACGATGTCCGCCTGGTTGCCCTGGAAGGAGTCGACGGTGTGGGTGGGGAACCGGTTGCCGTCGATCGCTTCGGCTTTGAGACCGAGCTGGACCTGTAGTCCGGCAGGCAGGATCGTGCCCCGCAACTGCTGGCTGAGCAGGCTCACCTGCCGGGAGTACGGGGCCAGCACCGCGAGCTTGCCCTGGCATCCGCCATCCGGTCCCAGATCCCGGAGGAAGTTGGCGAGCGCGCGCGCCTCCGCTGGATTGGTGTACGGCGACTGCCCGCTGTTCGGGCCGACCTCGCGGGTAGTGGCGTCCTTGCGGCACCACGGTACGTCGAGCCAGACCACGGCCCGGTCACGGATGCCGTGCGGGGTGTGGAAGCCGTGACGCACGCGCTCCACCGGTTCGTCCTTCTCGTCTAGGGTGCGGTTCACCAGTCGCCCCTGGTAGTACGCCTCGGAGATGAGGCGGCCGATGTCTGGGTGCATGCGGTGCTGGCCGATCAACTGCCCCGCAGACGCTCCCTTCGCTTCGGTGTCCGTGACGAGACGGTCGGCACCTGTGGCCACGGCGCAGTACTCGTACAGGCGGTGGAAGGTCCTCAGCCACTCCTTGGCGTACTCGCGGAACTCGTCTCGGTCTGTCCGGCTGCGCCGTTCCCATGAGTCGAGCCATTCGTGGTCGAGCAGGCCGGACGCCCTCACTTTGAGGCGGCTGAGGGTCTGCGCCACCGGGTCCAGCTTCTCGATTCCCTGCTGGTAGTCCTCGTACCGGTAGGGATCCAGTTGCTTGTGGTCGCCGATCAGCAACCAGCGATGACCTGCCTGCAGTGGCAGCGCGAGGTCGAACGCGTGCGCCTTGCCCGCCTCCTCGACGATTGACCAGTCGAACGCCTGGCCTGCGGCGAGGGCGACCAAGTCGCCGGCACTGGTGGTGCAGTACGTGAGGTTCGCGCCGCGTTTGACCAGTTCGACGAAGTCCGACGAGCGGCGGCCGAGATCCCCTTGCTCCTGCATCATGTTGATCTCACTGACCATGGCCTTCGCGTCCTCCAGCCAGGCGAGCTGAACCTCGCTGGGGGAACTCGTGGCACTGAGTTGGGAGATGCTGCGTTGGAGCACTTGCCTGGCCACGCCCTCGACACCGTCCTCCGGCAGTGCGGTTCCGGCCTTGTGGGGTCCTCGCAGCCGGATCTGCAGTGGCCTGTCAGTTTCGGGTACGTCCTGGAACGCCTCACCCACCTTCGACCTGAGCACGTCGACGGCTCCGTGGGCCTGGGCCGTGACCAGTACCTGGACGACGGGATCCTCTGCGAGGATCTCACGCAGCAGCCAGGCGACGAGGGTGGTCTTGCCTGTACCGGGCGGCCCTTGCAACGTGTAGATGGGTCGCACCCGGAGGATGTCCTCGATGCTGGCGCGTTTGGGCTCGTCGACCCGTTCGTGGTCAAGTTCGACTGGAAGCTCGGAAGCGCCTGTGTCCATGCGGACGTGGCTCGGGGTGGCCAACGACCGCAAGAGGTATCCATGCTGGTCGAGGGCATCGATGGCCTTCTTTCGACGCCGGAACAGGCTGATCTGTCCGGGCATGCCGGCGCTGCGGAGGAATCCCTCCGTCTCCAGCTTTACGCGACCCTTGCTTAGGCCGGGGCGGCTGAGCGTGACGAACTCGGTTGCTTGGTCCATGGCATCGACCTGCCACACGTTGCCGTCGTCGTCGGAATGGGGATCCCGCGGCGGGAGTTTCAAACGGGCGCCGTCGCGGGCTCCCGACAGGATGACCTTGGACCGGTCGCTGCCCCGAACTTCCTTCTGCAAGAAGTCGATCAAGTCCACTTGGAACGCTTCGAAGACTTCGTGTCCTTCCGGGCGCGCGCGCTCCTTGACCACGGCCCACTCCACCCCGTCCTCCAGCCACGGGCCGCGGACGACCTCGTACGGGAAGATTTGTGAGTCGAGGAGAAGCAGCTCGATCTGGTTACTCACACGGACGAACTCGTGGAAGCGACTGAGCTCGCGTGAGATCTGCGCACTGCGGTCGATCTTCGGCAGCACGGGCTCCCATGACGTGGCGTTCTGCGCGATCGTACGGTCGCGGGCCACCTCGTCCCTGGCATAGGCGAACACGCGGCCGGGCGGGAGTTCGCGGAAGCTGTCGTCGCCCTCGCTGAAGAGCAGTGGCTGGGCGGACCGGCAGTCCGCGACCTGCCAGCTGGACGTTCCGTCCTTCCCCCGGTGCATCGTAATCTTCAGACTGAGCCTGCCGCCGACGAGGATGAAGTACGGCCTGCCCGGGACGGCGTACAAAAGAGGCTTCTGCAGGTCCTGGCGGACGAACTCGCATGCCTCCTTTCGGTGGACCGGATCCCCGGGGATAAAGGTCCCCATGGTGTCGAGCCGCAAGTGGTCGCGCAGCCCGCTCTCCATCAGGTGATCGATGAACTCCAGCCGCCGCAGATCGAGGGCAAGGACGTACTGCACGTCCTCCTGCTGGGTGCGCAGGGGGTTTGCCAGGGCCCGCGCGATGTCCTGGATCCGACTGATGATGTCGTACGGCGCGGTCAGGCGCTCCAGTGGATCTGCGGCGACGAGGTCCAGCAGCAGCTTGCGCTCGGCCTCGGTCAGCTCGTGCTTGGCGGTGTCGATGGCCTTGAGTACCCGTGCGTGACGCTCGGGCGGGGCATTAGTGGTGAAGCGTTCGAGGTCGAGCAGCAGCCGTGCGCAGAGGATGCCAAGGGCGAACCAGTCGTCGTCCTGCCGCCAGGCGGTTAAGCCTCCCACAGTGCGCTCCGGCGGAACCGGCCAGCCGTCAGGAGGCTGGGTCCCCACCGGCCGACCTAGTTTGACGGACCATTCGAAGCCGCCGAGCCGAAGGGATTCGGCGCCGAGGTCCTCGTCGAAGAAGATGGAATCGAGGTCCACGCCCCGGTGCAGGACCTGTCGCTCGTGTAGAAGGTTCAGCCCCGTGGCGACGCGCCGCAGGCCGCCCCACAACTGTTCGCGCGCGGCCGTTCCCCGGTTCGAGAGCCACGGGTAGCGGGCGCGGTGCTGCAACGCGTCGGCGACGCGCTTGTAGCCCGGTGCCTCCAGGACCATGACGAAGCACTGGTGGTCCCGGTCGAGGCCGGCGTCCTTGAGTACGACCAGTGCGTCGTCCGATCTCGGGCTGCTCGCGACCTTGTACAGGGTGCGCAGTTCCTGGTCCCACAGGGCGCGTTGCACCCGGTCCGGCTGCTCGCCCTCATACGTCCACGTCTTGAGCAGGTACGTGTAGCCGTCGCTGAACGCCTCCCAGATCTGGGATTCGCCATCACCTGTATGTGGACCCCCGGTGATTTCGTACCTGTTCCGCAGAAGCAACGTCCCGACGGTGGGAGTCGTCATCCATCCACCTTCATGAGCTGGAGAGAACGGCTGAGCAGACACTGCGGCGGCCCGATCCGGCTGCCGGATGGAAGGTGATCCTACTCACGTTCACTGAACCACTGTGGCCGGTTCCGGACGTATTGCTCGTGCAACTTGGCTATAGCTTGAGGCAATTGCTATATGCGGCGATGGTGCGCGGGCGTCCTCGAGGACCGTGTCGGCCACTGGATCCAGCCCTGTGTCCGTGTCTGTGTCCGTGAGGGTCACGCGCTCTCGCCGTTCGTCGTGGCGCTGTCCGTGGCGAGTTGGCCGAGCATCGCGGAGAGCTTTCCCTGCACCTCAATGACAGTGCGGGTCTTGCCCAACTCGGTTTCCAGCCGGGCGACCTGGGGTTGCAGGCGGGTGATCTCCTTGTCCCTCGGGTCGGCCTTTGGTCACTCCGCCGGCGCGGCGAGCGCCGCCTCGGCGCCCTTGTCCCGTTGCTGCCGCCAAGTCGTGATCAGTGACGAGTGCAAGCCCTCCCTGCGCAGCAAGGGCCCCTTGCCCTGCTTAGCCAAGGTCTCGTACTCGGCCAGGATCTTCGCCTTGCACTCCGGCGCGGCCCGGGCGATCGGGGTGTCACCTGCGGATCCGGGTTCCCGTGGCTGTTGGTGCTGGCCACCGCGGGCACTCCTCCTTCTCCGCCCTCGACTGAGCGAATCGGTAACTTTGCCCGACTTATCACGCTTTGATAGAGGGGGATGCGCGTCTGTGACGACAAGAGTCTTCGGGTGGCGGTGACGGTTTCGGTGTCGGCTGGGGAGGGGCTTGAACCTCGGCTGGGGCATCTCGCGAGCTGCTTTCCCGATAGCCCGTCATGCGGTCGCTGACCGCCTACGGCCACTGAGCCGCCTTGGGCCTAGGATCATGTCCGGAACACTGCTGGGGGTCTGCTAAAGGATTGCGGAGGAGACCGGTACGCATGTGGTTCGGGAACCCCGGTCACGTCAGCGACTTCACGGTTCGCTCGACGGCGGAGAAAGCCCTTGCGAGCATGCCTGGCGGTCAGCGCGCTGTATGGACGAAAGCCATGGAGGAGGCGCGCGAGGACATCCTCGGCAGCGGAACCGTGCTGGAGTCGAAGCAGTACACAGGCACGTACGATCACCGGTACGACTCGTGGGACATGCCTGTCGAGTTGGGTATCGGTATCTCGGCTGTCGATGACGGCAAAGCCACCGTGAGGCTCGTTCAGTATCGTATCGGGGAATTCGACACCACCTGCCAGGTCGTGTCCTATGTCAACGGCAGTCGGCTGTTCCACACCGTGACTGTGGGCGAGATCCTGCCCGCAGGGGCCCGGACCAACTACAGCTCGGACGATTACACGCGCCGACTCCGTGAGGCGGATGACGCTTACCGCGCTCTTAAAACGGTCTTTGAGACCTCCGACGGCCGTGCGGAGCGGTATCAGGATCTTCTTCGATTGACTGCGTTCCTGAAGGAGCAGGCGCGTGCCCTGGAGAAGCCCGCGCCTGCTCTTGCCGCGTCGCGCGTGGCACCCGACTGGTTTGCCTTGTCTCCTGCCGAGTTCGAGCATGCCGTCGCTGATTTGTGTCGTAAGGACGGCTGTACCCGTGTGCAGATAACCGGTGGGGCTGGCGACCTCGGGGCGGACGTCATCGCCTACGCCCCTGACGGGCGCAAGATTGTGATCCAGTGCAAGCAATATCGGGGCAAGGTTGCCAGCCCTGATCTGCAGAAGTTCGCCGGCACTGTGTTTCACGTCCACCATGCGGACATGGCTTTGCTCGTGACCACCGGAGGCATCACCGTCCCCGCAGCGAGACTGGCCAAGGCTGCCGGCATCCAGATCGTCCATGCCGATCGTCTAGACCGGTGGGCCGATGGTAGTGGCCAGCCTCCTTGGGTGTGAGTGCCGTCCTGCCATGTCGGCCTACCGATGGATCCTGGACGGCACGGTCGGCGTGAGCCGCGTGCCGGTCGCCTCGGGATACGACATCGGGCTCTCCGCCGCGTCGAAGGACTGAACTCCCGGTGCCTCGTGCTCGGTTTCGAGGATCTCCCGCGCGTGCATATTGGTGGAGCACCGGTCGACTTCCGCAATGCCCACCCAGAGGCTGCCTTCGCCGTCGGCTACTGCTTGCTTGCACGCGTCGCAGATGGCGATCAGTTCATACACCACGGTCGGTCCTTGAGGAGGTCTCGTCGCGACGGGCTAGCTTCCGAGGATGGTCTCTCGTGCCGCCCGTGACCAGATGGCCTGCTGACGCGTGGTGAAGCCCATGCGGTTCCAGTGGAACAGGATGTGGCGGGCGAGGATGCCGCGTGTGCCGAGGACGAGTTGTCCTTCGCGGCCGGCGTTCCCGAGGGCCTGGCCGCCGCGCTCGATCGCGTCGGCCCACTCGGCGAGGGGAGCCAGAGGGTTGCCGCCGGTGAGGGCAGTTGTGGTGTCGGCCGTCAGGAGCTTGCGCACCGTGCCGCTCATGGCGGTCACCCGCTCCGGCGGAACATCGTCGGGGAGAGGGCGCTTGGCTTCGACGTGCGCCCACACGTCGCCCTGCTCGCTCCATTCCTGGTCGGCGGCGCGCAGAAACAGGGCGGTGATGATCAGCGAGGTCGTCTTCGCGTCGGGCGGGAAGCTGTCTTCTGCTGCCGGACCATGCAGGTAGTCGAGAACTCCCACGCTGTCCGCATGGAACAAGGCGTGGGTGATCCTCATCCCGTCAGTGCCGCCGAAGGCCACCGTCTCGGCCTTGTACGGCGACGGCCACCAGCGCTTGACCACGCCCCACGACACCGCGCTGTCGAGAGCCGCATGGATGGGCTCCGATGCGCAGTCGCCCATCGGTTGCGGGCCGGGAACGACACGGAGACGCCAGCATGGGAACTTGCGGACGAACCACCAGGCGCCGATGGCCCCGATGTCGCAGGCTTCGCGTAGAGACGGCAGCAGGTAGACGAGGAAGGCGCGTTGGGCGGTCGGGTAGTCGGTGAACTCGATGTTCACCTGCTGCCAGTCGGAGGTGAACGATCGTGCGTCGAGTGCTGTTCGTCCAGCGGCGCAGTACAGCTTGACGGTTTCGGCCAGGTGTTCCGGTGAGGAGTGCAGCCGGGCGGCGACCGTCTCGATCGGCGTGCCGGCCAAGACGGCGTGGACGGCTCGTTCTGCCGTTCTGGTGTCGTGCAGGTCCACCTCTTCCTCCTTTCGGGGTCTCTGTCATGTCAGGCGAGAAGCAGGCAGGCATCCCAGTCTCTGGCCGGTACCTCGTCGGTTTCGATGCCTTGGAAGGCGAGCGCGGCTCCGGCCGTGCCTTCGAGGAACCCGGCTTCCGTAGGTGTCTCGGCGGCGAGGAAAAGTTCGGTGAGATGCGGCAGGAAGCTGGTGAAGGCGGCAGGTTCGTCGGCATCCTGGGCGACGCGCTGAACTACCCGTATGAGGCCGCCGATGCCGTGGCACAGGCCCCGACCGGTGAGTTGGTCGAGTTGGAGAGGGTCGGCCAGGCAGTGCAGGAGTGCTCGTTCGGCAATGCGTTTGCGGTTGGTGTCGCCGAGGGCGATGGCGGTGAGTTGCTGGGCGCGGGTGAGGCCGGGGGTGCCGTAGCACCAGGATGGTGCGGCCGGGTGCGTGGGGCTCAGGGTGGTGTCGGTGGTCCAGCGTGGCCATCGGGTGCCTCGGTGGTCGTCGACGCGTATGTGGTCCAGCCAGTGGCAGATGCGCAGCATCGCCTCCTGGTGGCCGGGCACGGTGGTGCCGCGCAGGTGGGCGAGTGCGAGGAGGGCCAGGGGCCCGGTGATGCCGTGGGCCAGCCCGGCGTTGGCGTGGCCGTCGGGGGTGGGTGCGCTGAGGCTGACGGGGCTGTGCCCCACCCACCAGCCGGGCCGTGGGCGTCCGCCGGGGCCGGGGAGCGGCTCGGTCAGGCGCACCAGGTATTCCAGGACGCCTTTGAGTTCTGGGCCGTCGGGGGTGCGGCGTACGAGGAGGGCTCCGAGGCCGGTGAGGCCGCGCAGTAGGTCGTACTCGGCGAAGCTGGTGGGTCGGCCCTGATCGATACGGGTGTGGGCGGCCTCCAGGCGGCTTCGGGTGTGCGTTGCCACGATGCGGTCGAGGGTGTTGAGGGCGCCGGCGTATTGGTTGCCGTCGGCGGCGGTTATGTGCAAGGCGTACGCCATCGCGGGTGCGCCGAGGAACAGGCCCGCTTGGCCGCCGTCGATCAGTGGGCCGACGGCGGCGAGTCGACGGTGGACGGCCTGCCACGATCCACGGCCTTGGCGGGCGTGTTCGATGTGGAGCAGGGCGATACCCAGGGGGCCGTGGGCGAGGGACTGCCGGAAGGCGGTGTCCTGCTCGGGGATGGGTCTGACGCCGGTGGTCACCGTGGTGCTCCTTCGGTGCGGGCGCTCCAGGACAGGGCGGCGGTGCGGGCCAGATGGCGGCAGATGGTCTCGTTGTCGGGATCGATGCCGGCTGCCCGGTTGTGGTGCATGTGCAGCAGAGACGGCAGTACGTCGGTGGGTTCGGCGCCGTGGTCGGTGAGGGCGGTCCGGTACGTCTCCAGTGCGGCGCGGCGACTGGCCCAGGCAGTGACGACGCGTTCGCCGCCTGGCAGGGCTCGTAGCGCGGTGAAGTCGCTGTCCGGGGCGGTCAGTTGTATGGCCAGTGCTTGGAGATCACGCGAAGGCATCTCGCCTTCCCCTTTGAGTAGGTGCTCGGTCAGCCAGCGGCGCCCGGCCGCCGGGCTGCCGGTGAACGTGGCGGCGATGTCCACGAAACTGGCCGCGGTGACGGCTGGCTGCAGGTGGGGAAGCAGGCCGAGCGTCCATTGGGCGATAGCGGCGGTGGAGTCGGCAGCGAAAGCACGCTCGGCGGCGGCCAGGGTGTCGCCTGTGCCGTAGCGACCGGTTTCCGGTTCGTCGGTGTCCCACTGGATGCTGCGGATCAGTCCGGTGTTGCGGAGTTCCGCCGCCCAGGCTCCGACGTGCTGCGCGGCGGTGCCGAAGGCATCGGGGGCCGGCAGTCGGAGGCGCAGACGCAGATGGGTGTCCGGATCGCTGTAGCGCGTGTACCACCACAACGGCTCGCCGCCTGCCCAGTCCTGGAACAGACCGGGCAGGTGTGTGGTCAGGATCTCCGGGACGCGTTTGGGGTGGCAGTAGATCTTCAGGTACGCCCATGGGGAGGTGCCCGGCAGACGCCCGCTGTCGCGCCGTACGACCGAAGTCGTTCGGGGGTGGTGCACTGCAGGCGGGAGGCTTGAGGCGAACGGCATGGTGATTTCGTGGGCGTGGCCGAGCCAGCCGTGTGCCTCGTCCTCGGGTGCCTCGTGCAGTGTCGCGGTGCCGGTGCGCTCCAACTCCACGCACAGGAGGTGTTGGTGGGTGGGGTGGTCGAGGTCGAGGCGGAGGCGCTGGTCGTCGGAGCCGAGGAAGACGGTGCGGGTTACGCCGTAGCGGCAGCGCCAGTTGGTGAGGCGGTGTAGCCGGCCGGGATTGTCGTTGTGGCCGAGGTCGCTTAGTCGCAGGCGCCAGCAGGCGGGCGAGAGGATGGTGCGGCCGGTGCGGACTTCGGGCAGGAAGGGGAGTCGGGCGGCGGCTCCCCAGGCGAAGGGGGTCAGCACGGCTGTGTGAGAGCGGTGCACCTCGGTGATGAAGCGGACCAACGGATGGGTGGCGTTGGTGAGTTCGACGGCGTTCATCATCGACGGCTCGATGAGTTTGCCGGTGGACAGCGAAGCCAGGTAGAGGCGCTTCGAGTCCGCGGTTACCGCGAGGTCGTCCAGGTCGAGTGTGGCGGCGGGGTTGTGTTCGCCCAGCGACAGCAGGTGGGGTGTGACGGCGAGGGCGCGGCTGACGTTCTGGGTGCGGTGGCGCAGCGGCGGGCTGGAGACCTGCGCTCGCTCCGCGTCGGCGGTGAGCGTGGGCATGGCCGCGTACGCGGCCGTCATGCGGTGGCGGTCGGCTGACTCCAGCATGGCCAGGAACCGGCCTGTCGTCGTGCCCGCCGCCTGAGACAGGCCCGCGATGCTCAGCGCGAACTGCCCCTGCTGCAGGGCATCCAGGGAGGTGGCGAGCACGGAGAAGCACAACTCGACATGGGCAGGGACCTGATTGACCTCATCGACGGCGAGCGCGGCAAGATCCTCTTCCGTCAGGACCACATTGCGTACCTGGTTCGCCGCCGCATGTTGGGCGAGGGACAGGAGGTGTTCGTCCCGGCGGGTTGTGCCTTGGACGGGGCGCTTGTGGACGGAGCCGCGGTAGCCCGCCGGAAAACCGAGGCCGATGTCTGGATCGGTGAGGTCGCGGACCGGGACGAGGGCGCCCATGCTGTAGCGCTCCAGGAAACGGGCGCGGTAGTCCTGCCAGGCCGGGGGCCCAGCCGGGAACGGCGAGATACGGGCCATGACTTGAAGGGCGTGTTCTGCTTCTCGGGCGACCTCGGCGGGCAGGACGACATCGCAGTCGGGCAGTAGATTCACCACCAGGGTCCGCTCGGTGACGCCGGGCAGGGCTGTCATGCGCTGGATGGCCTCGGTGCGTAGAGCCCGCTGTTCGTCGGCCGGGGCATGGTCGTGCCGGATCAGAAGCTGATGGATCTGCCGGAGTTGTCCAGCTGTTGCTGCCTGGGACTCGGTGCTGACGGCTGCCAGTTCTGCCAGTTCGGCCACCAGGTGCCCGAGGGCGTCGTCACAGGTCATGGGCGCCTGCAGGCTGGTGATGAGGGTTTGGTGTGCGACGAGGCTACGCACCATGTCCTCGATCACCAAGGTGGGTGTGTCTGAGTAGCCGGAGTGCAGTTTGGCGACGATGTCGTCGAACGTGATCGGCGAACGGGCGAGTTCGAGGACTGCCTCTGCAGCGGGTGTGCGGCGCAGGGTGACCTCGGCCGGATTGTCCTTGCCCGGCTGATGCGGTACGGCGATCCGGGTGCCCCGGACGATGCAGGTGGGATCGGCGATCACGGGCAGGCGTCGCAGCAGATCGGGGTTCTGCTCCAGGGCGGTGACGATCTCGCTGAGCCACTCGGCGTCGGCTCGGGCGAAAGCCCGGTGTCCGGCGCCCCATTGGACCTGAGCCCGGTTCCCGAGGTGTACGGGCGCGGGGCCGGCGAACAGGCCGAAGGGAGTGGCACGGTGCTGCATCCGCAGCAGGTAGCGAACCAGGGAGATGACCGTACGCCGGACGGTCCGGGGCCGCAGGCTACGGCGGTCGAGCACCTCGTGCACGGCCTCGACCAGAAGCGGGCTGGCGACCTCGATGGCAGCCGCCGTGGCATCGTCCCTCCAGACCTCGCCGATCCACTCCCGCCAGCGCTTCACATCGCTGGAGGAACTGCCGTCCAGGTCAGGCCAGGGAGGCACCTGGGCCGCCAGCGGCCGGGCGGCTGCCCTGATCAGAATCGCGTCAACGGCCTTGTACATCCCCATCCCATCCCCGTGGCTCCTTCGTCCGTCGTCCTGGGAGATGCGGGGCCGGGCCGAGGACGTCGGCCCGGCCCCGCACCGGTTGGTCAGCCTCCGATGCAGGTGCTGTTGGAACAGGCGGACTGGCAGGTCGCCCCGCAGCCGTCGCCGGTGTCGTTCAGAAGACCCGGCACGACCGGGGCGGACGCGATGGTCTCGATGTCGAGGTCGAAGTCCGTGTCGGCGGCGGCCGTGAAGTCCGTGGCGGCCTTGAGCGCGGTGCTGCCCTGCTGTGCCATCTCGAATTCCTCCTGTAGAGCTGGGTGGGATGTGCCTTGCTGTCCTGGCCGGTGGGTGCTGTCGGCGCTACGGCCAGGTGATCAGGACCCGCGTGTGGGGCCGGTCGACGACCCGGCCCTCGGGAAGCTGCCCGTCCGGCGTGGACGCCGGGTAGACCTCGACCTGTGCCCGGTTGTGGCGGTGCTCGCCGTCCCAGACCCGGATCTCCTCCACCAGGCGCTCGGCGACCTTCTGGCCGTGCGAGCCGTGTCCGATGGCGCCGAGCTCGAATCGGTCCGGGTTGTCCGTACGACGCACGGTGCGGTAGGCGAAGCTGTCCGCGTCGACCAGCGTGGGCACCCCGAGCGGCGAGGCGGAGGCGACCAGGCCGCGTTCGCGGGCAGCCTGTGTCGCGGCCAGAAGCGGCAGGTTGTCCAGCGCGGTCGTCAGCCACAGGTCCAGGTGCTCGCTGGACTCGTCACCGGCGAGCGCCACCCCGGACCAGGCTTCGGCGCGAGGGCTGCGCAGGGCGGCTCGCAGCCCGTCGGCATGGGGCTCGGGGTGGCCGTCCAGCCGCAGCCCGACCTCTTCGCCCTCGGTGTCGTGCAGGAGGACCAGGCGGACCCGGTTCTCGCCGACGCCCTGCATGGGCACGAAACCGCACAGCTCGACGCTGTCGCTCACCAGCCGGTCGCCGTGGCGGACGAGCGCGACGGTACGGGTCATGCCGCGCATCCGCAGGGGCACGACGACACGGCCGCCGTCGACGAGTTGTCCGGTCCAGGCCGGCGGGATGTCGGCGGCCTGGACGGTGACGATGACACGGTCGTACGGCGCGTGCTCGGCCATGCCGTATTCGCCGTCGGCGGTGATGACGCGCACCTGCTGGTCGTAGCCGGTGTCGGCCAGGAACTTCTCGGCGCGTGCGGTGACGTCGGGGTCGATGTCCACGGTGACGACGAGGCCCTCGGGGCCGACGATCTCGGCGAGGTAGGCGGCGTTGACGCCGCCGGAGCCGATCTCCAGGACGCGCATGCCGGGCCGGATGCCGGCCTGTTCGATCTGCATGGCCTGGATGCGGGCGGCGGACACCGAGCTGATGGCCACGCCGTCGGCGTCCTTCTTCGTGATCGCGGCGTTCTCGGCCTGGTACACCGCAGCCATGTCATCGTCGGGGGTGGCCAGATGTCGGGGGACCTTGCGGAACGCGGCCACCACGTGCGGGCTTCGGGCTGCATCGAGCGCGATCAGTTTCCGGACCATCGCGTCGCGCAATTGCTGGTCGGACGCGGGGGCTCCGTCGTCAGGGGCGGTCATGTCGGGGACGTTGTTCACGGGCTCCCTCTTTCTCGGCTGTGCCCGCCGAGCAGCGGCGTGCGCGTATGCGGTGCGGTTTCCGATGCTTGCTGTGGCTATGGCCTTGGCGAGGGTTTGCAGAGGGGCGCCGCCAGCCACATTTGTGTGACGAGCCCGAGAAGCCGCAGTCGGCGTTCGAGTTCGTCGGTGAGGCGGGTGGCCGTGGGACTCAGCGACCAGCTGCACCACACCCATTTACCGCGACTGTTCCCCCGCCTGCGGTATCCCCAGTCGTCCGAGAACGCCTCCACCAGGGCTAACCCGCGGCCGGACTCGTCGTCGGCCGACTCGCGGCACGGCACCGGAAGGGCGGGAGAGACGTCAGCGACCTCGACGAGAACCGTCTCGTCGCGCTGTTGCAGCACCATCACGATCGGTCCTGAGGCGTGCTGCAGGGCATTGGTCACGAGCTCTGACGCGACGAGCACCATGTCGTCCGTCAGGTTGTTGTCCAGGCCCCATGCGGCCAGCGCGTCGTGCACGGTCCTGCGCGCCCTGGACACGGCTTCCGGGCTGGGCTCCAGAAGCGTCGCGATCGCGCGCAGGATGCGGCCGACCGACGGCCGCGATTCGGTGGCCGTCATCATTCCCACCTGCGCAATGCGTCCTGGACCCGCCGTACGATTCCGGTGCTGTTGTTGAAACGGCTGGCCGAGGCGTGATCGGCGCTTTTACTGGCCGGAGTCGCCCACGGCTGCATGCGCAGGGGAGCGGGACAGGCCCGGCCACCCGGACGTAGAGGAAGCGGCCGTCTGCCCTGGAGGGCCAGTGGGGGGCTTTCCTGCATCACGGCGAGGCTCCTTGCGAAGGGACGGACAAGACCGAGCGGGATCTCAACCACCGTGTACGTTGCCGGTGATGGCTCCTCGCACTCGGTGACGGCGACCAGAGTGGGACTGATGCGGATCTCACCGCCATGGCCCAACAGATAGCGTCCGGCGCTCTTCCGGGTGACAAATGTCGCGCGGGGGTAGCGTCGAAGTGTCGTCTGAGCCAAGGGCGTTGCATGCGGAGCAGGTGACGGGATCCCCTGCATGCGAGGGAGCCGCAGGCCCAAGGCCGACGGCGGATGGTCAGTGGTCTTCTTGGCAGAGAGGGGCTGAAGATGGATGAACGTCCCAGGACGCTGCTCAAGGCTCTGGTGGCCCAACGCCACTGGCGCTACAGCGACTTCTTGGCCCACTTCACCCGCACCGCCGAGAAGGTCGTCAAGAAGGGCACGGCGAACCCGACGATCTCCGAGGCACAGTTCCGCCGCTGGACCGCAGGAACCATCCGGACCCTGCCCAGCCCGGACGCCTGCCGGGTACTGGAGGAGATGTTCGGCGTCACTGCCGCCGCCCTGTTCCAGGCGCCTCCCTCGCCCGAGTCACCCGCACCCGCGTTCAGCCTGAAAGACGAGATCGACATGACCGCACGCGACGCATCCAGCGAGGCCGGTGCCGCCGCCTCCGCGTCCATCTCCGACACCACCCTCGACCAGCTGCGAGACGACGTCGCCGAACTCGCCCGCCGCTACCACTCCTTCTCGGCATTCGAAGTCCTCCAGACCGCACGCAGGCTGAGGGAGGAGGCCGAACAGCACCGCGACCGCACCCAGGTGCCCGCCCAGCAACAGGACCTGCTGATCATCGCCGGCCAAGCCTGCGCACTGCTGTCCGCGGCGGCCTTCGACCTCGGATCCCTCGATGGCGCCACCCGCCTCGCCCGCGCCTCCGCCCTGTACGGCGAGACCGCCCGCTTCACACCGCTGCGGGCTTTCGCCGGAGGCGCTCTCGCCTACATCGCCTACTTCTCCGGCCGCCCTGCCGAGGCAGCCCAGATCGCGCAACGCGCGCAGATGTTCACCGGTCTCGGCGACGTCGCGCACCGCCGCCTGGCGGCCATCGAGGCACGCGCGCACGGCCACCGAGGTGATACCGCCTCCGCGCAGCGGGCCCTCGATGCCTCTCGTCGGGAGGGACGCGGTGAGACCGACGACCTGCACGACGGCGTGGCCGGCGAATTCGGCTTCCCCGGCGAGCGGTTGGCCATGTCCAACGCCTCGACCTGCCTGCTCCTCGGCGACGGTGAACAGGCCGAGGCCGCAGCCCGCACCGCCCTGGAGTTGGCGACCAGCAAGCCCGAGGCACACCGCTCCGCACGCGTCGTGGGTGGCGCCGCCGCAGACCTGGCCGCCGCCCGGCTGCTGAGCGGCGATCT
Organism: Streptomyces sp. NPDC020747; assembly: GCF_044334695.1. NCBI lineage: Bacteria > Bacillati > Actinomycetota > Actinomycetes > Kitasatosporales > Streptomycetaceae > Streptomyces > Streptomyces sp. NPDC020747. The sequence continues at coordinate 621,991 of NZ_JBIRTJ010000003.1, forward strand.
CGACGGAGCCGCCGAAGCCCTCGAACGCGTCTGGATCGTGCCAGGTGAGCAACGCGCCACCGGCCTGCTGACCCGCACTGCGCGCATCCGCCGGGCCTTGACCGACGAACGCTTCCGCCGAACGCCCCTCGCCGACGAAATCGGCCAGCGACTGGAGCACTTCAGCCGACTCGCAGCTCAGCACCAGCTTGGTGCGGGCGCCGGAGCGGTGACCGTCCTGGAGGGGTGAGGGGACTCAGGAATCGGAGGCCAGGGCAGCGAGGATCCTGGCCTCCTTCTCGGGGGCGAGCCCGTGCTCCGCCCAGCGGGGGTGATCCACAGGGCGACCGTCGGCGCGCAGCCACGCCCAGGTGTCCGTGATCGTCTCGGCGAGCGGGCGGCACCGCAGTCCGCCCGTCACCGCGTGGTCGGCGTTCACCGACCACACCCCTGTGTGGGTACGCCACAGGGGCAGCTCGGTCCACTGCCGGACCCCGTGCTCGACGAGCAACTCCGGTTCCACCCACACCAGGTGACCGTCCGCCTCGGTGACGGCGAGGCACGCGAGCAGGAAGTCCCCGAAGCTCATCCCCTCAGGGTGGGCCACGTTGAAGGCGCCGCCAGTGGTCGCAGCCGCCTGGTCCGCGGCGAAGGCCGCGACATCTCGCACGTCGACCGGCTGGATGAGCCGGTCGGCCGGAGCCGGCGCCAGCACAGGTCCGCCCCGGCCGGCCCGGTGCAGCCACCACGGCAGCCGACCCACGTACTCACCCGGCCCAAGAATGACCCCGGGCCTCAGAAACACCGCCCGCTTGCCGAACACCTCACGGACCGCGCGCTCCCCGCCGGCCTTCTGAAACCCGTACTTGGTGGGCGAACCGTCCGAGCCTGTATGACCGAAGGAGTCGTCCGCGTCGGACGGGCAGTCCAGCACCTCGGACGACTCGGTCAGGGTCTGGTGCGGCCAACCCGCGTACACCGACACCGTGGAGACGTGCACCCATCGGGACGCCGCATCACGCAGAGCCTGTGCCGCCAGCCGCACATCACGCGGCGGCAGCTCGGAACTCGACGTGTCGATCACGGCATCCCACGGCCCCTGGGAGGCAAGCCGGTTGAGGTCTGTCACCTCGGTACGGTCACCGTGGATCGCGCGCACCTCGGGCACGTCCCGCCCGGACCGGCCGCGGTTGAACGTCGTCACGTCCCAGCCGCGGCGTAGCGCCTCGTCCACGATGCTCTTGCCCAGGAACCACGTACCGCCCAAGACCAGAATCCTCATGCCCAGAATCCTGCCCTTCCCGCAGACCCAGGAGAAGAGACCCCTGTCGACGGTCTCGTACTTCCCCGCTCTAGCGATGTCCCATGGTGTGGTCATTCCTCACCGCCAGGGGGCGGCTTACCGGATAGGCAATGACATCGGTGCGCGGCGATCATGTGTCCCAGAGACAGCTTGTTGGCCACGCATGACGAAGGGACACTACATCGATGCGCATCCTCCTGATCGGGGCGCCCGGAGCCGGCAAGGGCACGCAGGCAGTGCGCCTTGCCGCGCATCTGTCGATCCAGCACATCTCCACCGGTAGCCTGTTCCGCGAGCACATCGACCAGGGCACCGAGCTCGGGCAGAACGCCCACACGTACATTCGCGCCGGCCTTCTGGCACCGGACGAGGTCACCGTCGGGGTGGTCAAAGAGCGCCTTGCCCGTCCGGACACCGAGCGCGGATTCCTGCTGGACGGCTTCCCTCGCAATCTTGCCCAGGCGGAGGCGCTGGACGGCATCCTGGCCGACTCGAAGTCGAGGCTGGATGCGGTGCTAAACCTGGAGATTCCTGAGGCCCAGGTTGTCAGGCGGATCGCTGGACGACGGTTGTGCCGTCAGGACCGCGAACACATCTTCCACGTCGACTACGGCCCGCCTGAAGTGGCAGGAGCCTGCGATGTCTGCGGCGGTGAGCTGTACCAGCGCGATGACGACCGCGAGGCAACCGTTCGTAAGCGACTGGAGGTCTATCGCAGCGAGACGGCGCCGGTCATCAACCACTACCAAGCCCAGGGGCTGGTGACCACGATCTCGGCCCTTGGCCAGGTCCAGGAGGTCTTGGACCGCGCTCTGGTCGCGATCGGCCACGGCCAGGTCGATGCATCCGGCGCGTCGAGTTGCTGACCTCTCCGCTGGGAAGGTGCGGGCTGCTGTGCCCTCGCCGGAAGCCACCGCGTCGGAGGCAGTGAGCGGGCTGCTCACTGAGCGCGGACGGGGCCTGCACATCGTGAACGAGCTGACCCAGGGGCAGTGGGGGTTCCAGGTCACGAACTGCGGGACCAAGGCGGCCTGGGTGGTGCTGGCCGAGGCTTCGGCTGTGACAGCTACCCGAGGCGGTCAGACCTGACGAACGTGCCGATGCGGCAGATGCTCCCGCAAGGTCGTCGAGAAGGTCGGTGATCGCGTAGTGGCGATCGTCGATCTCGTCAGCCGACACCATGGGTGGCCCTTCAGCGGTCGGCTCTTGGCCAGCGGCGACCGGCGCCTGCGTACTTCCCGTTGAAACGCGGTGACCCGCTTCATCCCCGTCGATACGATCTTTCCGCCCGTACTCGCTGTGCTGGAGGAGCGGACATGATGCAGCAGAATGGAGACGAGCGGCCGGGCATCGCCGCGGCCATCGTCATCCACAACAACCGCGTGCTCATGGTGCGGCGCCGGGTCAGCGAGGGCCAGCTCTCTTGGCAGTTCCCCGCAGGCGAGGTCGAGCCAGGCGAGGCACGTGAAGACGCCGCCGTGCGCGAAACGAAGGAAGAGACCGGTCTGGACGTGGCCGCCGTCAAGCTCATTGGCGAGCGGATCCACCCGAAGACGGGTCGGCTGATGTCGTACACGGTCTGCAAGGTCGTGGGTGGTACGGCGTACGTCGCGGACACCGAGGAGCTGGCCGAGCTCGCGTGGGTGGCCCTCGCCGATATCCCCACCTACGTGCCGTACGGGCTCTTCGAGCCGGTGCAGCAGCACCTCGACGCCACGCTGAGGTGATTCACCGAACCAGGTATGGGTTGGCAACCTGGATGGCCGGGAAGCTACCCCTCGCTCACCTGTGAGTGGAGACGCTCGTTCTCCCTCTCCAGTGCGGCTACACGTTGCTCAAGCTCCGCACGGGTCGGCCTCTTTGGCGGCGGAGAAGCCGCTGGCTTCGGAGGAGAGGGCGGTTGGCCGGCCAGCCCGATGGGCTCGAAGGCCACGATCGCTGATGGGTCCTTCCCGCACTCTGGGCACTGCATTGACGACGAGCCGTGCAGCGTGGGCTTGCCATTCTCACGATGCCGCCGAGTCTCGACGATGTGGCCGCAACTGAGCCGTACGCGCCACCGCATGATGTCGCGCTCAGGCGTCTGGCAGCTACGAAGCATGTCCAGTACCTTTTCCACGACAGCACGGCGACCTGCTGCGAGCACAGGGTCTGCCCGCTCTTTGGCCTTCTCCTCAGCGGCCTGCTTCTCCACCCAACGTCTGATGTCCTCCGACTGCTTCTGCTGTCGGTGATCGGCTCGGGTGAGCTGGTAGTTCTCCAGCGGACAGCCGTAGCTCTCGTACTCCACCTCCCGCATGGCCGAAACCATAGCTCTGGGCAGTGGGAGGCTCAGGCAGAGTTCGCTCCCGATCAGCCGGGGTGCCGCCCTGAGCAGAGCTGACAGCCGACGAGCGTGAAACGGCTGTACGCGACCGAGTGGACTCCGTGACCAGTCCAGAGCCCACTTGGCCACCGTCGATCCTCGAAACAAGCAGCGCAGCCGTATGCGATCTCGGGAGCTACCCCATGGTGGGACCGCCTGGCGCCCGCTGAGTATCGACGGACCGTCACACCGCTCGTACGCGCGCGTCGTTCATCGCTCGCGGCCGCCCGGCATGCGCCACAGAGCCCGCCAACCGAAGTACTTGCCCGCTCCCGCGCCACGTCCCGGCGGTAAGCGGCAGACCGACAGCGCCTACCTCCGGCGCCGTCAGCGGCCTCGGACCTGTTTGGCCACCCCAGTGGTGTTGTACCGGTACCGGGCCATCTCCTCGGTCACTCCGTAGTGCTCGGCGATCTGCGCCGGCCCCCACTGGCGGCGTACTGCGCCGAGCAGCAGGGGGCGGGGAAGCATGAGTGTTCCGCCAAAGGCAGTGGCTTGTTCTTCCTCGTCGGGGCGGCAGGTCCTGAAGGGCATGCCATTGACTTCGCGGATCTCGGTGAGGTCATGCTTCAGGACGAGGTGGGAGAGCTCGTGGGCCACGTCGCTGGCCCTGCGACCCGGGGTTCGGAGCGGGTTGGTGACGACGATGTTCCTGCCGGAGACCTGGAAGGTCGCGGCGGAGAAGGCGTACGCCTGGACTCGTTCGAGTTCTTCGAGGCGGGTGTGGCTGACGAGCTTCTCGGCGCTGACGATCTTGACCTTGAGGTGGTCGGCGAGGTCGTCGACGTTCAGGGCATCGGTGTCGCTGAGATCGAGTTCGCGGCGCAGTCGGAGGGCTTCTCGTTCGGCGTTGGCCTTGAAGCCTCGGGGGAGGGTCACAGTTCGCCTGCTTCGACGAGTCGTTCGAGTTCGGTGTTCATGTCGGTGAGCAGGTCGGCGAGCCGCTGGGGGACGCCAGGACGCAGCACCGAGGCAGCCCGGAGGTGGCAGGCAAGGGCGGGTACGACGGGGACCGCCTCCTTCGCGAGGGCGTCGTAGAGGTCGCGCAGAACAGAGCTGATCTTGTTCGCTGCGTCGCCGGTGAGCCGAGGGTCTGCGTGGAGGTGGGTGATGGCCTGGTCGAGGGGCGAGATCTGGCGGGTGGCGGTCGAGGTGAAGAAGCGGCTCGGGGAGACGCCGAGCCAGGCGCAGAGGCGGGTGAAGGTGGCGAGGTCGGGCTGGGCGCCGGCTTCGACCCGGGTGAGGGTGCTGAAGCTGACGCCTGCTTCGGCGGCGGCCTGCCGGAGGGAGAGGGGGCCGCGGTGTTCCTTCAGGAGGCGTCCGAGTTCGGCGATGTCGAACTGTTCGACAGCGTCCGGTCCGGTCGTTTCGGGGTCCGGGAGAGGGAGCTGGCTCCGGTCGGGGCTCATGCGAGCAGCGTAGCGCGCAGTAATACGGCGATGAAGCTTGACTGCATCGACCTGACGTGATCACACTGGACTCACTACAGAAGCAGTGATGCTTTACTGAATCAGTAGAGCGCTCCTTCACCAACCCTCGAATGACCCAGGAGATCGGTATGCCCCAGACCCACGACATCAAGATCACGGTGACCTCCGCCCTCGCCGAGCACCCGTACCAGCACGACTACGCCTCGCAGGTGACCGCCACGAGCGTCCTGTCCGACACCCTCACCGCCTTCGGTTTCGCCAGCGACGGCACCACCCGCTACTACCTGTTCCACAACGGGCACGAGGTCCCGCCCGAGGCAACGGTGGGCGAGCTGGCCGGGCACGCCAAGGCCCTGCACCTGAAGCTGCGCACCGAGACCACCAACGGCTAGAGCCCGGGAGTCAGGCGTGGATCTCGAGAGCCGTCTGCGGCTGGCGGGCGACGTCCCGGCGGTCGAGGAGTTCCTCTCCTCGGCCGCCGGCCGCCTCCACCACCGCGACCAGGACCCCGACGGCCTGTTCTGGGCCGAGGTGCAACCGAACAGCGGTGAGCGCGCAGCGTTCATCGCCCGGATCGAGTGGACGGTCTACCCGGACCGGCCGCCCTCTCTCGTCTTCGTCGAGTCGATCGGCGTCTCCGGAGTCGGAGCGCCCAGTGCCTGGCCGGGAGCGGATGGCTACCGCTACGGCTCGAACGACGTGTGCAAGCCGTTCACCGCCGAAGGCCAAAGGCTCCACGCCGAGTGGAGCAGCGGGCCGCACTCCTGGCGGAGCACCGGCAATCCCTTCCTGTACGTGGTGGAGAACGTGCAGGACGACATCGATCGCGTTGACGGGAGGCGTGCCGGATGACCACCGACACGAGGAAGCTGGTGCTGCCAGCCGGCGCGGTCGACCCGGTGCTCCATCAGATTCGGTGCCACGGGCTGGCCGACCAGGAGACCGGCGCGCTGCTGCTGACCGGGCGGTCGGACATGCACGTGCGGGTCGTGGCGGTGGCCGGGACGGCGGGGATAGTGCGGGGTCCAGGGCTGTTCACGGTGAGCGCGGTCGCGTACGACCGGCTGTTCACCTTCGCCGAGGAACGGTCCCACCGGGTGCGGGCGATGATCCATTCGCACCCCGAGAAGGCTTTCCTGTCGCGGACCGACCGCGCGTACTCGTTGCGGGTGCCGGGGTTCGTCAGCGCTGTCGTCCCGACCTACGCAGCGCCGCCCGCCGACCCGGCGTCGTGGGGGTGGTGGCGTTTCGAGCAGGACTGGGTGCCCTGCACCGCTCCTGTTGTCGACCCGGCGCTGTCCCTGGCGCGCACGGTGATGTTCGATGAGGAGGGCGTCCGTGAGTACTGACTACAGCCGCAGCGTACGCCTGGGCGGCCTGGCCGCCGGCGTGGAAGACACCACCCTGCGGGAGCGGATGGAGGGCATCCTGATCCACCTGACGGCGGACGGGCACCTGCCTGCGGCCGCCGAGACTCTCGAAGTACTGGTGGCGGACCTGCGCCGGTGGCCGGTCCGGCTGAGTCTGGACCCCGGCCGCGGACCGGGACGGCTCGACGACGAACTCATCCGCAGGCTGGTGGAAACGGCGGCCGGGATCGATCCGGACCGGCCGCTTCGCATCAGCGAGGCCCGGAGCAGGGCGCCGTTGCATCTGCACGTGGGAACCGCACCACCGCTGGGTACTACGGTGGCCGGTGCGCCGGACGGGCACGGGGTCCGTCTGCGGCACACCGGTCATCCTTTCCCCCGGCTCAACGCGCCCGGCACCGGGCTGGGCGTGGTCCTCACTGCGGCGATGCTGGCCGGTGAGGCGTTCAAGGTCGTTGCCGGGCTGCCGGAGGGGAAGTTCCAGGTGACCCCGGTGGTGGACTTCTGCCCCGTCCTCCCCGGTGAGCAACCCGGGATCGTCGTCGCCCCGCTGCCCGCGCTGGAGCAGGTGCTGCTGGGCGGAGGCGGTGCGATCGGCACCGGCATCGCCCTGATCCTTGACCTGCTGCAGGTCTCCGGCGAGTTGACGGTGGTGGACAGGGAGGTCTTCGAGAAACCGAACGTCACCTCGTACAGCATCGGTACCCTGGCCGACGCGGCTGCGGGCCTGCCGAAGGTGCGGTTGATCGACGCACGCCTACGGCGGATCGAGGTGACCCCGTTCCACGGGACGATCCAGGCTTCCATCGAGGCCGTCGATGCGGGCACCCTGCCGTGGCCCCGGATCGTCCTCGGCGGACTGGACAGCGTCGATGCCCGGCACGACCTGCAGCGGCTGCAGGCCGATCTCACCCTGGACGGCAGCACCGGCGGCCCGGTCGGCACCACTGTCGCCCTGCACGAGGCACTGCCCACCGGCCCCTGCCTGCGCTGCTACTTCAAGGCCAACCACATCGGGAAGAGCGCGGAGCAACGACTGCATGAACTGACCGGGCTCCCGCTATCCCGAATCGCCTGCGGGCAGGAGCCGCTGACCGAACAGGACCTGGAATGCCTGGACAATCAACAGCGGGAGCTCGTAGGGCAGTTCCTCGGACGGCCGGTGTGCGGGCTGATCAACTCGGCTGAGCTGACCGGTAGAACGGACGACGGGTTCCGTCCTTCGGCCGCGTTCGTGGCCCAGCAGGCGGCCTGCCTGGTCGTCGGCGCCTGGATCGCACGCAGCACGGGCCTGGTCAGCGGGCCTCCACGACGCATCGAGTACGACACCCGCTTCGGCCCCCGGCCCGACCAGATGATCGACCACCGGCTTCCCACCCCCGGGTGCGTGTGCCAGAAGGACGCTGCTCTCATCAACCTCATCCGAGAAGCCCGACGCACCCGCCCTTGACGCCCGGCTGGAGGTGGCAGCAAGGAGCGGAGTGAGCAGGTGGTGACGGGCCCGACCATGGTGCGGTCGGGCCCGTCATCTGTTTACCGGGAGCTATTCAGGCACCCTCAACGCGTTCGTCGTGCCGTTATCAACGACGTCGTGCCCGCGATGCCGGTGATATCGGCATTGTCTGCGCGGCAGACATGTGATCGTTGGGGCGGTTGGCCCGGGTGGCTTCCTGGGCTGGGGCGTACAACGGGAGATCCGCGGTGCGGCGCAGACGCCAGACGAGAACGTCGCTGACGGAATCGGCGGTGTCCAGTTCCCGGCCGGCGGCGGCCTCGGCGAGCAGAGCGCGGGGATTGTGGCCGGCGCGTTCGGCGTCGGCGAGGGTGGCGGCCAGGGCGTCCCAGCCGGGCTCGGCCAGGACGGTCTCTGCTAGCTCGGGCAAGGCGGCGCGCACGGTGGTGGCGTGGTGACGGCGCAGGGGCGGGGCGATACGGCGGCCACGTTCGCGCAGCACGGCGAGGGGCTTGGCGGCTGCCTGCTGGTAGGCGGTCCGCAGGTGCGCGGCAGCCCGGCGCGCGGCCTCGGCCTGCTGGGCGTGCTGACGCTGGGAGTGCCAGTGGGCGGTGGCGATGGCGAGGAAGACCAGCGTGTCCAGGACCAGCGCGGTGCCGGCCCCGTCCTCGCCCCGCCCGAACGCGGGCCCGCTGTACACCAGGTCGCGGGCTGCCCGGCGCAGGTCCTGCGCGTGGCGGAACTCAGCTCGGGTATGGGAGCGGGAGGCCCGCTCGAACTCCCAGGCTGCCCGGCGTAGTTCGTCACGGGTGTGCAGTGCCGAGGTCTTGGCGAGAGCGTCGAGGACCTCGCCGGTGGCAGAAATCTGGGCGGCAGCCGCGCCGTCGTCGCCGCTGCGGTCGAGGACGAGCAGTGCCGCCCAGGCCGCGTGAGCGGTGGTGCGCCGTGCCACGGCGGGTGCCGAGACCGCGGTGGGGCGTTCCGGCCGCTGGCTGTCGGTGGTCTCCGGTGAGGCGGAGTCGGTGGTGAAGCGTGCCTGGATACGGGGCAGGGACAGGTCGGGGGCGAGCGTGGAACCGGCGTAGAAGATCGGTTCCTTCTCCCCGTTGCGGTCACTGGGCAAGGCGACCGTGTAGCCCTTCAGGTCACCGGAGGGCAGCACTTTGGTGCGTACGAGCAGCCCGGCGTCCTTGAGACGGTCGAGGAACTCGTCCGTGGAGGCGGCACCGGCCACCGCGCGGCGCACGGTCTCGCGCAGCTCCTCGCGCGCAGCGCGGTCCCAGCCCAGGCGATCGGCTTTGTGCCGCTCGGCGCTGGTGGTGCGCTTCGCCGCAGTGCCGTCGCCGGGGGCAACACGATGGAGGTCGTAGTCGGCTTCGATGAGGCGGGCTTCGGCTTGGGCGCGTTTGCCGGAGCGGTGGTGGTCGGGGCGGCGGCCGTCTTCGCGGACGAGGGTGGCGATGATGTGGATGTGGTCGTCGGCGTGGCGGACGGCGGCCCAGCGGCAGCCGGCGCCGTCGCCGGGGTCGATGCCGGTGGCCGCGACAATGCGGCGGGCGATGTCGGCCCACTGGTCGTCGGTCAGGATCGGGTCGTCGGGGGCGGCGCGCACCGAGCAGTGCCACACGTGCTGCTCGGGTTGCTGGTCTGCGTCGAGCAGGTGGAGGGGCTGGTCGAGGAGGTGAGCGAGGTCCTTCTTCGTGGCCGAGGGGGCGCGGCCGGGGTCGGGGGCCAGGTGGTCGAAGGAGGCGACCAGGTGCGGGTCGACGTGTTCCTCGTGCGTGCCCTTGCCGTAGAGGTAGTGGAGCAGGCCGAGGGTGCTGCTGCCCTGCCGGTGGATGCTGGGGATCAAGCCGCCTCACCCTCCTGCTCCTGGCGGTTGGCGACCCGGTCGACGGCCTTCTTCGCAGCATTGGCCGCGCGGTGGACGTCGGCGAGCACCTCCTTGAGATAGGGCACTTCGCCGCCGGAGTTGAGCGCCTTGGCCACCTGGTTGAGGTTGCTGCCAGCCCAGCCGAGCTGCCGACGCATGGCGAACAGCTCCGTGAGCACATCGCGTTCGGTGGCGATGGTGATGGCGGTGCGGGACTGGTCGCGGGCGGCGGCAAGAGCGGAGTGCGCGAGGAAGCCGGCCACACTCATGCCGACGGCATCGGCGCCAGCCTGGATGATGGCGTGCTCGTGATCGCTGAGGCGGACGCTCTGAGCGGGACGCTGCTTCTTCTCGCGCAGACGCGCCTTCCCCTTTGATCTTGGTCCGGCGCGTACGGCCGGCCTTGCCCGGCTGCGATCCGCCCTCGGTCGCAGCCTCCCCGCCCGGCGCCCCCTGGCGCCGGACGGGCCCCGCCACCCCCGGGGCGGGGTCGGGTTCGGGCGCTCCCCCTGCGGGGGAGTGTCCGAACCTCCAACTTGCTGTGCCGTTGTCTGGGGTAGTGGTCGTCTCCTGCTGTGCGGTGGGGCGGTTGTCGTGCTGGTTGTGCACGCTCGGTTCTCCGTGGGGTCTGCGTGATGAGGGGTGGTCGTGCTGTTTGGCCAGGGCGGGCCGTCGTTCCGGGCGGGTGAGGAGCGCGGAACGCGCCGGATCTGCTCTCGGCCGGTCGCCGGGGACGGTCCGGGAGCGTGGGTCGGATGGGGACCAGTGGACGGGGCTCCTGGGGACGGTCCCGAGCGGTGTGATCCACGGTCCCGGGTTCGTTGGGGACCACGCTGGGACGTTCGTTGGGGACGGTCCCCCTGACGTCGAGTCAGGGGGACCGTCCCCGTGTCACCGCACGAGACGGTCCCCAAGGTGTCAGGGCCGGTTGGGGACCGGTCCCCGCAGTTGGGGACCGTTGTGGGGACCGGCCTCATAGCGTCCTGAGCAGGGGTTTCCCAGAGCGAACCGGTCCCGTCCCGCCACTGTCCATGTCGGTCCCCGACGGCACTGCTGTAGCGGTCCCCGATCTGGTTGTGTTCGGTCCCCGGTCTGGCGTGGTGCTCGTCGATACGGTCCCCGTTTGCCGCGTACGACGGAGGGGCCGGGGACCGGCGGATGTCTGACCGGGGTGGTGCCACGTCGCTGCCCGACGATGCGAGGTAGAGGTGGGGAGGATGCGCGGGCCGGTCAGGCGGTGGGTGCGGTGCGGCGTCGTCGGTCGGGGCCGGTGAGGACGACGCGTTCGGTCATCTCGGCGAGGCGTGAGGTGACGCGGTCGCCGAGCGCGGTGCGGAGCTCGGGGATCGGGAGGTTGGTGGTGATGAGGGTGGGGAGCATGTGCTCGTACCGGTGGTTGATCAGCCGGTAGGTGAGTTCCTCGGTCCACTCGCTGGTTTTGGCCGCGCCGAGGTCGTCCAGGAGCAGCAGCGGGCAGCGGGCCAGCGTCTGGAGGTCGCGTTCGGCGTCGTGGCCGTTGCGGGGGCGTAGGCGTGCGTAGAGGTCGGCGGTGGTGGTGGCTTCCCAGCGCAGGCGGACGCCTCGGCTGAGGAGGGCGCGGACGGCGCCGTATGCCTGGTAGGTCTTGCCGGTGCCGGTGGGGCCGGCGATCAGTAGCGACGGGCCTTCGGCGATGCCTGGTCCGCCGGGTCCGGGGCGTCCTGCTCCGGAGATCTGGTCGGCCCAGGCGGTGATCTGGGGGTGGTCGGCCAGGGCGCGGCGGTAGCGGGCGGGGATGCGGGCGTCCGCGAGTTCCAGGGCGGTGACGGGCTCGGCCGGCGACTCCTCGGCAGCGGTGGCGGCGGTGGCGTCGATACCGCGGCGGGCCAGGATGCTGTTGAGCCGGTCGGCGAGCGGGCCGACGCACTGGGGTTCGCGGGTGAGGGTGGCGGTCAGAGCTCATCTCCGTAGGCGGCGGCGACATCGGTGGGGTTGGTCCACGGACGGTGCACGGCAGGGGTGTTGGGCGTGGCGTTCATGACCTCGTTCACGAGGCTGGGCAGGGAGCTGGGGTGCATGCCCTTGGCCCGGTGGCGTTCGAGCGCGGCTCGGAGGTGGGCGGGAGCCACGCCCTCGTCGAGCAGCTTGCGCACCTGTCGGCCCAGATGGCCCAGGAAGTCGCCCGGCGGGCGGTGGTTGCACGCGGCGACGTACTCGGTGATGAGCTGCTGCGCCGAGACCGTGTCGGGCGCTGGGGCGCTTGCGCCCCCCGAAGGAGTACTTCCTAGATCCATGATCTTAGGTCCTAGATCCGGGCAGTGAGGCTTCACCGACGGCTCCGGGAGTCCTCCATGAGATCTCACGGAGGATGGCGTGAATCCGTTCTGACCTGCGGATTCGCCTTCGGCTCCCGGATTCGGTGCGGGCTCGCGTATCGCCGGTGTGCCCTCACGGAGGGCTCCGGGAGGCAGCGGTGAGGATTCCGTGACGCCGACTCTTGTGACGCTCGGCGCGGCTCCGGCCCGAGCGTCGTGGTGCGGGCAGCCGGGGAGGCGGCTCACGCTGGGCCGGTTGATCTTCTGATGTTGGTGCCAGGTGACGATGTGCAGGTACCGCTTGTCGTCCGGCCCCGTGTAGCGGCAGATCAGACCGGCGTCGGAGAGCTGAGCGAGGTCCGTCTCGACGTCGGACGGGGTGTGCTCAGGGCGAAGGACCCACAACTGGCCCGCGACGATCGCGGCGTGATCGCGGTGGCGGCCCTGGTCGTCGGCCTGGGTGAGCAGGCCGAGGAAGGTGCGCTCCGCGGTCAGGGAGACGGCGGCCAGGGACTCGGAGACGAAGGCTTCGGGCTTGATGGTGCGGATTCGTGCCAAGAGGGGGCGGTCCTCACTCGGTTGCAGGTGGGCGGGCACCCACGGCTCACCGTCGATCGTGGCGGTACGGGCGTCAGGGGCAGGGGAGTTGGCCGACCGGCGGCGCGGGGCGCGCTGGTGGCCGCTCGCGCTTTCCGGGGGTGTCGTCAACATAGGCACACCCAAGCCGCGCAAGTCCAGCCCCATCCCGCGCAATCTCTTACGGCAGAAAGGCTGCCGAAAAAGCAGGCGGTAAAGGGGGGTCCTAAAACTGTAGGACACGATCGGCCGTTGACGAAATAGTTGCCCTGGACGCCGGGCCAGAAGCATCACATCGGGAAGCCGTTGACGTGCCGCCGACGGGGAAGCTACAACACAACACCCCACGTCAGGGCACCCTCAGGACGTCGTCGACCTGTCGGTCCTCGGCCCTTCCCGCTCCCGGGAGACCGCTTCGCGGCGAACCGCGAGAGCGGAACATAGACCACGATCGCCGGTTAACCAAACCGGCGAATGGACGCTTCAATTGGAGCCATGCCAGCACGCTCATTGGAAATCGGACCCGCAGGAATACGCGCGGCCCGCACCATCGAAATCCTCCGCACCGAACGCGGTTTGTCGCAACGCCAGTTGGCCGGCCGTGTGACCGCGCTCGGTCACCCGATGTCCAACGCCATGCTGTCCCGCATCGAACGCGCCCAGCGCCGATGCGACGTCGACGACCTCATCGCGATCGCCGAAGCGCTTCACGTCTCAGCGCCCGTGCTCCTGCACGGCCGGCCCGTCGTCTGAACCGCCGGCGGCCCTACCGAGCTCGTCTCTCCCATCCCGCACCTGAGTGAGGACCCACCACCCTTGCGCCTTCCCGCAATACCCCCTGCCCTCGTCCGTCCCCAGCGCTCCGCCGCGGAGGAGGTGATCCTGAATGGCTGACCGCCTCCTGACAGTGGCCGAGGCCGCCGAACAACTCGGCACGGGCGAGCGCTTCATCCGCCGGCTGATCGCCGAGCGCCGTATCCGCTACGTCAAGATCGGCCACCCCGTCCGCATCCCCGAGAGCGCGGTCGCCGAGTACGTCGATGCGCACACCGTCGAGCCGGTCCGCCGCATCCGTGCCCGTTACGGGAAGGCGGCCTGATGGCGGGACGTAAGCCGCAGCGACGGCGCGAGTTCGGCACGGTGCGCAAGCTCGCCTCAGGCCGGTGGCAGGCCCGCTACCTCGGCCCGGACGGACAGCGGCACACCGCACCGGAGACGTTCGAAACCCGGAGCGACGCCCAGGACTGGCTCAACCTGGTTCGCGCCGACATCGAGCGCAACCACTGGCGCGACCCGGACGCCGGCGCGGTCAACTTCAAGAAGTACGCACTCCGTTGGGCGGAGGAGCGCGGCCTGGCCCCGACCACGCTCGACCGCTACGACGGCCTGATGCGCCTGCACATCCTGCCGACCTTCGGCGGCAAGAATCTGGACGAGATCGCGCCGTCCTCCGTCCGCACGTGGCGAGCCGAGCGGCTGAAGGCGACGGGTGCCACCACGGTCGCCAAGTCGTACCGTCTGCTGAAGGCCATCCTGCAGACGGCGGTCGACGACGACCTCCTGCCCAACAACCCGTGTCGTATCAAGGGCGCAGGCAAGGAGGAGGCCGACGAGCGCCCCACCGCCACCATCGAGCAGGTATTCGACCTCGCCGATGGCATGGGCCCGCGCTGGCGCTTGATGGTCCTGCTCGGCGCCTTCGCCTCGCTCCGCCCGGAGGAGCTGGCCGAACTGCGCCGTCACAGTGTCGATATCGACGAATGCTCCCTTCGCGTCACGCAGGCTTCCCCGGAGCTGACCAACGGTAGGCGCGTTACCGGCGACCCCAAGACCCGGGCGGGCAAGCGCACCGTCTACTTGCCCGACTTCATGCTCCCGGAGCTACGCCGGCACCTGCAGTGGTTCGCGGAGAAGGAGCCTGACGGCCTCCTCTTCGTCGGCGAGAAAGGCGCCCCCTTCCGTCGCTCGACCTTCGGTCGGAAGTGGCGCAAGGCGCGTACCAAGGTCGGCATGCCGAAGAATTTCCGTTTCTACGACCTCCGCCACACCGGTAACACCCTCGCCGCCGACACCGGCGCCAAGCTGAAGGACCTCATGGTCCGCGCCGGCCAGTCCTCGGAACGGGCCCAGCTGATCTACCAGCACTCGACAGCGAAGCATCAGCGCAGGCTCGCCCAGGGCATCGATGCCGAGGTGCGTGCCCAACTGCGCGAAGCAGAGACAGTCGAGAGCGTCCGTGAGGCGTAATGCTCCGCTTTCATCACTGGAGTCGGCCGCTCAGCTCGGCCGGCTCCAGTGATGACCGAGCGGCTGATTTCAGCGCAATGGGTCCGCTGGTGCCCTGCACCAAGACGTGGGAGTCACTGACCTGCCTTATTTCTTGATTTTCAACCTCATATGAGGGAGGATTTCCGGAAGTCGAGGTGGCTCGTCGAGAGGCTGAACATGACTGTCGTGCATGCGGAGGATCTGCGGGCCCGTAACCGACTGGCCGAGCTTGGACTGTCGGTCGAAGGGATCGAAGACGCGCTGCGGCGTGCCGAGGCCGAGCGCAACTTCTGCACGCCGTTGGACCCTGTTTCGTTGCCCGGCAACATCTTCTGGGGCCGGACGGTCCGCTTCTTGCGCGAGACGTACATCCCGGACGGATGGACCAGCGCCAGCCCCAGCAACGTACCGCTGCTCGTCGCGCCGTCCGGTGACTTCGCAATCACGGCTTCCAGCGGCAGCCCGGAGACCGGGTACGCAGCACTCATCCCTTCCACTCGCTACTCGAAGGGCAACGCGGTGATGAAGCGGGTGGAGACCAACCGGCAGATGTTGCTGTTCGGCGAGCCTGAGGCGCCGCGTGAGCAGCAAGATGCCGGCGACGGTATCCCTACCTGGTTCCTGCTCTACCACCACGCGAAGACTGACCAGGGAACCCGGCTCCACGCGGAGCTGTCCTTCCCGAACGATCCCGGAAACCGTGGCAAGATCAGCAGCTGGCACGAGCGGATCATCCTCCCCTGGATCGACTTCGACGGCTTCACTCCCTTCGTCGACGACGCCGACGACCAGGGCGGCATCGACATCCCCATCGAACGTCGGGCCTGACCGGCCCGCCCTAACCTCCCCATTGGCTCCTCCCATGACCACCGCATCTCGGCTCGTCCTGGCGCGAAAGCGCCGAGGACTCACTGTCACTCGCCTCGCCCAGCTCGTCAGCCTGACCCCGCGCAGGTTGTCCGACTACGAGAACGGGCGGGCTGCCCCCAGCCAGCCGTCGCTGGATGCGATTGCGGCGGCGCTGGAGTTCCCTCCTTCCTTCTTCAGTGCCGAAGAGGTCGCCGACCTGACGGTCGACTCGGTGAGCTTCCGAGCCCTGAGCAAGATGACCGCATCCCAGCGGGACATCGCCCTCAGTTCTGGGCGGCTGGCGCGTGTGCTGCAGGACTGGATTGGCGCACACTTCCGCCTGCCGACTCCCGACATTCCGTCGCTGACTTCATTCAGTCGGCTCGGCCCGGACGAGGACCAGATCCCGCATCCAGGGGAGGCGGCAGGTACAGACTGGCCCGCAGAGGAAGCCGCCGCACTGGTGCGAGCCCGTTGGGGACTTGGAAACGCCCCGATGCCGAATGTTGTGCACCAGCTTGAGGCACATGGCGTTCGTGTCTTCTCGCTCTCACGAGCCTGCCCGGAGGTCGACGCGTTTTCCTTCTGGGACCGGGGGATCCCTTTCGTGCTGCTGAGCACGGAGAAGACTGCGGAACGCGGGCGCTTCGACGCTGCCCATGAACTCGGGCACTTGGTTCTGCACGGCGAAGAACAGATGCCACACGGGCCCCAGGCCGAAGCCGAGGCCCACAGATTTGCGGCCGCGTTCCTTATGCCGCGAGCCGACGTTCTCGCCCACGCACCACGGGGGGCGAGCACCAACTGGATCCTGCAGGCCAAGCGACGCTGGAAAGTCGCCGCCATGGCCCTTGCCCACCGGTTGCACGAACTAGGTCTGACCACCGAGTGGCAGTACCGAACCCACTGCGTGGAACTCGGCCGGCTCGGCTACCGCAAGTCGGAGCCCCGGAGTGGGGTTGCCCGCGAGACCTCGCAAGTGTTGGGCAAGGTGTTCACCGTCCTACGCAGCGAAGGCACACGTCCTGTGGACGTGGCCCGACAGCTACATCTGCACTCGGCCGATCTCAACGATCTGATCTTCGGCTTGGTGGTCACTGCGCAGGAAGGTGAGGGGCAGCGGGGTACCGAGTCTGAGGTCAGGCCGAGACTCTCTGTGGTCCGCTGACAATTAGCAGCATTGCTGGACGATCTCAACTACGTGGCGCCATAAGGGAAATGGGGTCAGACTTGGGCGGTGCAGACCCCTGAGGCCACAAACGGCGCCGCAATACGCATCAGCCCCGTCAGCCCCCAGAACACCGAGCTTCTGGCTTCCATAGTCGCGCTGGGCGACCGGTTCAGGAGCAAGCTCGGCTTCCTGCCTCCAGCGGTCTACGAACAGGCTGCTGGAGGAGACACTCTGTTGGCTGCCGTAGCAGGCTCAGACCTCGTCGGCTATGCCCTGTACGGGCTCCCAGGACAGCGCATCCGCCTGACTCACCTCTGCGTCGATCCCGGTAGGCAGCGCGGCGGAGTGGCCCGACTTCTTGTGGACGAGATCACTCGCCGTCACCAAGACAGGCTCGGCATCATCCTGAGGTGCCGTAAGGACTACGGCTACGAGCAGATGTGGACGCGGCTAGGCTTCGAGCCCCGCGATGAGGTCGACGGCCGCGGCAAGAACCCCAAACCACTTGTGGTGTGGTGGCGTGACCACGGCCACGCGGATCTGTTGACCGACCTGGAGTCGACGGCCCTCCTCACCGTCGCTATGGACTGCAACGTGTTCGCCGACCTTCACGCATCGAATAACCGGACTGGTTCGCAGGAGACCCAGGCTCTTGGGGCGGAGTGGTTGACCGGGCTTGTCGATTTGGTCGTCATGCCTGAGCTTGTGGCCGAGATCAACCAGATTCCGCAGCAGACCGAGCGGCGCAGTCAGTTGCGCGTTTCCAGCACATACAAACGACCTAGACCCGACAGACAGCTGGCAGACCAGCTCGTACCTAAATTGATCACTGCTGCCAAGGAGAAGCTGGGCATCACACTGCCCGCCAAGCCGAATGATCTCTCGGACCTGAGGTATGTGGCGGAGGCCGGCGCGGCCGGCGTTCCGTACGTTGTCACCCGCGACGACGACTTCCTGCGACTTTCCGAGGTTGCCCAGGCGGTCTGCAACGTCCGCATCCTGCGGCCCTCAGACGTCGTTTTGCACCTCGACGAGTTGAGGCGCGCGCAGTTGTATCAGCCCGGCCGCCTTCTCGGCACCTCCTACACGACGAGGGCTGTTGCGGCAGGCAGGGAGCAGGAGCAGCTGATCTTTCTGAACAAGCCTGGCGGCGAGCGCCTGAACACCTTCAGGGCGCGACTACGTGAGCTTGCGGCCCAGCCAGGTAGGTGGGACCGCCAGCAGATTGTGGACGACCATGGACAGCTCTTCGCCACGTATTGTCATGGCCAAGGAGAGGAGCAGCTCCAAGTCCCGCTGCTACGCGTCGTCGACGGACATGCGCTGAGCGAGACCATCGCCCGGCAAATCCTTTTTCTGCTGCGCCAACACTGCCGGGCCGTCGGCGCCCAGGCGTTGCGACTGACTGACCCACATCTGCCGTCCACGGTACGTGCCGCAGCACAGGAGGACGGGTTTCAGCCCCTCGGAGACGACCTGATCGCCTTCGTTCTGGACAAGGTCACGGACACGAAGGCCGTCGATGAGCATGCGGCTGCCCTCGCTGGCCAACTCGGTCTTGAGCTGCCCCGCCTGCAAGCCCCTCTGCCTGCGGCTGCGGCATCCGCTGTCGAGCGGGCCTGGTGGCCACTGAAGATCACTGACGCGGAGCTGCCGACCTTCCTCGTGCCGATCAAGCCGAAATATGCGTACGACCTCTTCGGCGTTCCTGAGGGACTGCTGGCCCGCAACGACGAGCTAGGACTGAGCCGCGAGCACGTCTACTACCGCGCTGCTCGCTCCAGCGGTGAGAAGGTCCCGTCCCGCATCCTGTGGTACGCCAGCGCCGACCCGACACTCACTCTGTCGTCGGTCATCGCTTGCTCACGGTTCGATGCCACCGTCGTTGATGACATCTCCGAACTCCACCAGCGCTTCCAACACTTGGGCGTGTGGAACCTCGCGGACGTCCTCAAGCATTGCGAGGGCCACGACCAAGCTCGGGCGATTCGCTTCTCCGACACGGAGATCTTTTCGAACTTCGTTCCGTATAAGCGACTTAAACAGCTAGCCCGCCGCCAGAGTCACACCCTCAACGTACAGTCGGTCTTCAAGATCTCGTCCGCCCTGTTCCAAGCCATCTACGAGGAAGGTCGATCCGCACGGTGACCGACTCAGAACGTGCCCTCCTGCTATCCCTGCACCCACGCTTCGCGACCTCCATCCTCGATGGGCGCAAGTCGGTGGAGCTCCGTCGTCAGAGAGTGGCAGTCCCGCCTGGCACGCCGGTCGTCCTCTATGCCACTTCGCCGGTCATGGCGCTGGTCGGTACTGCTCGTGTCGCTCGCGTGGATACCGCCTTGCCTGCCGAGGTGTGGAAGCAGCACCGTGCTGAAACAGGGATCAGTCGCGCTGAGTACGACACCTACATGGACGGCGCAGCCCAGGCATCAGCCCTTCTGCTGGAGTCTCCCGAACGGCTTCAGGAACCGGTGCCGCTGGCCCATCTGCGGGCCGGCGGCACTTTCCACCCACCGCAGAGCTACCGCTACATCGCCGAGGATGCTCTCCGGGACCTGGTCGCTGGGCATGCCATGGCCAACGCACTACTCGATCAACTCTCTGGAACAGCGCCGAGCGCTTCTGCCGCTCCCACGCCACCTGTCGTGGGCGGCGCCGTGCGAGGTTCTCTGCGGTCGACCTCGGGCGGCCCGAATGGACATTCGGTACTCCGCTCCTCTGCACTCCTGGTCGGGCCGGCGTCGTAGAGCGCGGGCCGTCGGGCCCGCGAACTGGTCTTTTGCGTATGCGACTTCACCCGAGGGGTGTCACCCTGTGGCTCAGGTCACATCAAATGCGTCTCGCTATTTGAGACGTTCAGGGTTTGAGATGCCAAGAGTGGCACCAGGGCGCCCCTGGGGTGGTCACCCAACTGCGACTTAGGGTACGCGGAGGGCATGACCCCCTCGGATTGGACTAGACAACAAACAAACCCCAGATCGCTGACCTGGGGTTTCGATCTGGAGCGGGTGACGAGAATCGAACTCGCACTCTCAGCTTGGGAAGCTGATGTTCTACCACTAAACTACACCCGCGTAAGACGCCGGTTCGGACGGTTTGGACCGGTGTCGGAAACGCGGATTCACCATACCTCATGCCAGGCCCCCGGCGCTGAAGCCGTGGGGCCCGGTGCTGTTTCGGGGGGTGGACGGGGCTGCGGGGCGCGGGAGTTGGGGCGTACGGTGGAGGGGTTGAAGAGGGGCTGCGCGGGATCGGAGTGCCGCCTGGAGGGTCGCCCGCTTCGTCCCGTAATGTGGCGCTTCCTCGTCAGGCAGACGCAGCTCTTGGGGAAGGGACTCTGAGGACTTGATGGAACGCAGCACCGTCGTCCGTTGTGCCGAAGGGCACGTGTTCAGCACCGCCTCGCTTCCGATGCAGCAGGCCGATCGGCTCGGCCCCGGCCGGCTGATCCGTTGCCCACGCTGTGCCAGGCTCCGCAATGTCGTACCTGTGGAGTACGAGAGGCGCTGAGCGCCGGGCCATACGAAGCGCGCAGTACCCACGTAGCAGTACGTGGTACTGCGCGCTCACCTCGTTAGTGACCGCCCGGGTCCGCCACGATCACCGGATTGTGGCGGGCCCGGGCGCTCTGCGTATCCTCGGGGCGTGCTTCTCTCTGACAAGGACATCCGGGCCGAGATCGACGCCGGGCGTGTACGGATCGACCCCTACGACGAATCCATGGTGCAGCCGTCGAGCGTCGACGTGCGGCTCGACCGCTACTTCCGGGTGTTCGAGAACCACCGCTATCCCCATATCGATCCGTCCATCGAGCAGGCGGATCTCACGCGGCTCGTCGAGCCCGAGGGGGACGAGCCGTTCATCCTCCATCCCGGGGAGTTCGTCCTCGCCAGTACGTACGAGGTCATCAGCCTGCCCGATGATCTGGCGTCGCGGCTCGAGGGCAAGAGCTCGCTCGGGCGGCTCGGGCTCGTCACGCACTCCACCGCCGGGTTCATCGACCCCGGTTTCTCCGGGCACGTGACCCTTGAGCTGTCCAATCTCGCCACCCTCCCCATCAAGCTCTGGCCGGGCATGAAGATCGGGCAGCTGTGCCTGTTCCAGCTCAGCTCGTCGGCCGAGTTCCCGTACGGCAGCGACCGGTACGGGTCCCGCTACCAGGGGCAGCGCGGGCCGACCGCCTCACGCTCCTTCCTCAACTTCCATCGGACCCAGGTGTGAGTGGCGGCGGCATGAGCGACGCGAGTGACGTGAGTGACCTGCGCGAGAACCTCAGCTACGAACGTTTCGGCACCGCCGTCCGCGAGCTCGCCCAGACCATCGCCGACGACGGGTACGAGCCCGACATCGTGCTCAGCATCGCCCGCGGGGGCGTCTTCGTCGCCGGCGGGCTCGCCTACGCCCTCGACTGCAAGAACATCCACCTTGTGAATGTGGAGTTCTATACCGGGGTGGGGACCACGTTGGACATGCCGGTCATGCTCGCGCCCGTTCCCAACGCCATCGACTTCTCCGACAAGAAGGTGCTGATCACGGACGACGTCGCCGACACCGGCAAGACGTTGAAGCTCGTGTACGACTTCTGCGTCGACGCCGTCGCTGAGGTGCGGTCCGCCGTCATCTACGAGAAGTCGCAGTCGCTCGTGAAGTGCGAGTACGTGTGGAAGCGCACGGACGAGTGGATCAATTTCCCGTGGAGTGTCGAGCCGCCCGTGGTGAAGAGGGCCGGGCAGGTTCTCGACGCGTAGCCGTTCCGCCGGGGTGCCCGTTGTTCGTCTGTGCCGCTCAGGGCTTGTCGCCCTGGGCGGTTTTTCCTGTCGTTAAAAAAACGCTTGCGTTTCGTTAATGGCCCCCGTAGCGTTCGGCTCGTGTACGAAACCGTTTCGTATCGATCGCGGGTGCAGGGGGGCGGGTCACGATGGTGAGCAGTCCTGTGGTTCTCGCACTCGCGCTCTCCCTGGTCTCAGCGTTCTGTTACGCGGCGGCCGCCGTGGTTCAGGAGCGGACCGCGGCCGGTACGGCCGACCTGCGCGGCACGCTCGCCCGCGGCTCGTGGTGGGGGGCCGTCGGGCTCAACGCCTCCGGCGCGCTGCTACACGTGGTCGCGCTGCGGTACGGGCCGTTGACCCTCGTGCAGCCGCTCGGGGCGCTGACCCTCGTGGTGGCGGTGCCTCTTGGTTCGCTCGCCGCCCGGCGGCGGACCTCGGGTGCGCAGTGGCGCGGCATGGCCCTGACTCTTGTCGGGCTGACCGCGCTGCTGGCGGCCACCGCCTCCGGGCACGCGCCGGACGACACTCTGGGGACCGGCGAGGTTCTCGGGGTCGCGCTCGTCGCCTTCGGCGTCATCGCGGTGATCGTCCGCTTCGCCTCGGGTGGTTCCGCCCTAGGTGGTCTCGCCTTCGCCGCGGCCTCCGGTGTCGCCTCCGGGGTCGGCTCCACGCTGGCGCAGAAGCTCGCCGTCGGGCCGACGCCGTCCTGGAACGTGGCGGTGGTCGCGGTCCTCACCGTCGCGTTCGCATCGGGCGGGCTGCTGCTCTCCCAGAAGGCGTACCGCAGTGGCCTCGGCGGTCCGCTGGCCCTGCTCACCCTCGTCAACCCGGTCGCCGCGTCCGTCATCGGCATCGGCCTGCTCGGCGAGGGCTTCCAGTACGGCACGACCGGCACCCTGATCGCCCTCGCCGGTGCCGTGGCGGCTGCCCGGGGTGTGGTTCTCCTCAGTCGTCCGCAGCCCCACCGTGACCGGCCCGAGCCCCACCACGACCGTCCCGGCCGGCGTGCCCTCGCCACCGTCACGCCGAGCGGGAGTGTGTGGCTGACGGCCCGTCAACCTCCGCGCACAGTACGGGAATCCGCTGCACCAGGTTGTTTCCGAAGCCTCCCCGGTTCCAGGGCTGCGTGACCGGCTGGGTGTTGCCCGCGGAGTCTGTGGCCCGGGCCGTCAGGACGTGGGTGCCGGGGGTCGCCGTCCAGGGCGCCTCCCAGTGGCGCCAGGACCAGGCGTGGCCCGGACGGCCGTCCGGCGGGTCGAGTTCCGCCTCCTGCCAGGAGCGGCCGTCGTCCGTGCTGACCTCGACCTTCGTCACCGGGGCGTGGCCCGACCAGGCGCGGCCCTCCAGCCGCCGTGGACCGGGGCGTACGACCCTCGTGCGGGACATGAAGTCCGGGAAGCCGGGCGGGAGCATCAGCGCGCGCGGGGCGATGCGGGTGACCGGGTCGCCGGGCTCGTCGGGGGCCTGGCGGAAGCGGTACGCCACCGACTGCTGGAAGCCGGTGAACGGGGTGTCGGTGAGTGTGATGTCCCGCAGCCACTTCACATTCCCCATGCCGTACCAGCCGGGGACCACCAGCCGGAGCGGATACCCGTGCTGCGGTGGCAGCGGGGCGCCGTTCATCTCGTACGCCACCAGGGCCTCCCGGTCGGCGGCGGTGGCGTCCTTGAGCGTCAGGCTGCGGCGGTAGTCCTGCTCGACGCCGCGTTCCACGCCGTGGTCGGCGCCCGTGAAGACCGCCTCGACGGCGTCCGGCCCGACCCCGGCCTCGGCGAGCAGCGTCCGCAGGGGTACGCCGGTCCAGTCCGCCGTGCCGACCGCCTCGACGAGCCAGGGCTGGCTCACGGGGCGCGGGGTGAGGCGGGCCCGGCCGTTGCCCGCGCACTCCATGGTCACGCGGTGGGTGACGGGCGGGAGGGAGTACAGGGCGGACAGGTCCAGGACCAGGGGCTCCCGGACCAGGCCGCCCACCGTGAGCGTCCAGGTGTCGGCTTCGGCGGGCGGGATGTAGGGGATGTCGTAGTGGACCAGTACGTAGTGCAGGCCGGGCGGGGTCACGTCATGGCGCAGCGCCTCCAGGAGAAGGCCGTGGTTGCGGGCCGCGAGGGCCAGCTCCTCGTGGCTGATGTCCTCGTCGGGTCCGGCCACGCGGCCCGGTGTACTGACCTCGGCCAGTGAGCCGGCCCCGCGCGTCCGTCCATGTCCGTCCGTGCCGCGGTCCGGGCTGCCGTCCGTGCCGCTGTCGCTGCCGCCGTCCATGGCTCCATGGTGCTCCCCTCTCTCGGCCCGGGCACCCCGCCCGCGATTGCCAGTCCCGGCGAGCGGCGAGACCCTTGACATATCGGCCCTGGGGCGGATGAAACGTGCGATCGCGGACGGACCGTACCTACCGGGCCTCGCGGAGGAGAGCGATCGTCATGGGCGGCAGCACCGGCAGCAGCACGGGCAACACCAGCAGCGGCGGCACGGGCGTCATGGACGGTACGGTCCTGGAGGCGATGCGGACCGGACTGCGCGGGCCGGTCATCGCACCTGAGGATTCGGCGGCGTACGACGAGGCCCGGGCGATCTACAACGCGATGATCGACCGGCGGCCGGCCGCCTTCGTGCGGTGCGCGGACGCCGGGGACGTGATGAACGCGGTCGACTTCGTCCGCGACCACGGGCTCGAACTCGCCGTGCGCGGCGGCGGACACAGCGGCCCGGGACTGTGCCTGGTGGACGGCGGCGTCACCCTCGACCTGTCACCGATGCGGTGGGTACGCGTCGACCCGGTCGCGAGGACCGCGCAGGTCGGCGGTGGCAGCACGCTCGGCGACCTGGACCACGCGGCGCACGCCTTCGGCCTCGCCACCCCCGCCGGGATCATGTCGACGACGGGCGTCGGCGGCCTGACCCTCGGTGGCGGACACGGCCACCTCACCCGCAAGTACGGGCTCACGATCGACAACCTGATCTCCGCGGACGTCGTGCTCGCCGACGGCAGCTTCGTCACGGCGAGCGAGACCTCGTACCCGGATCTCTTCTGGGCGCTGCGCGGCGGAGGCGGGAACTTCGGGATCGTCACGTCCTTCACCTACCGGCTGCACCCGGTGCACTCCGTGGGCGTCGGCATCACGGTCTGGCCGGTCGATCACACGCGTGAAGTGCTGCGCTGGTACCGGGAGTTCCTGCCGCAGGCGCCCGAGGACCTGAGCGGTTTCTACGCGGTGCTCGCCGTGCCGCCGGGGCCGCCGTTCCCCGAGGAGCTGCACGGGCACAGGATGTGCGCCGTCGTGTGGTGCTGGACCGGTGACCTGGCGCTGCTGGACGAGACGCTCGCGGTGGTGAACGACGCCGGGCGGCCGGCCTTCCACTTCACCAGCCCGATGCCGTACCCGGCGCTGCAGACCATGTTCGACGAGCTGATCCCCAAGGGCCTGCAGTGGTACTGGAGCGGCGACTTCTTCGACCGGATCACCGACGAGGCCGTGGACATCCACCTCAAGTACGGGGAGAACCTGCCGACCGACCTGTCGACCATGCACCTCTACCCGGTCGACGGGGCCGCCTCCCGGGTCGGCTCCTTCGACACGGCGTGGGCCTACCGCGACGCCGTCTGGTCGGGCGTCTTCGCGGGCATCGACCCGGACCCGGACAACGCCGGGCTCATCAAGCAGTGGTGCACGGACTACCGCGAGGAGCTGCACCCGTACTCGATGGGCGGTGCGTACGTGAACTTCATCGGGCCGGGTGAGGGCCAGGAGCGGGTCAGGGCCACCTACCGCGACCACTACGACCGGCTCGCCGAGGTGAAGCGGACGTACGACCCGCACAACCTCTTCCACGCCAACCAGAACATCGAGCCGGCGCACTGGCCCCGGGGCGACGCCTAGGACGACGCCCGGGAGCCGCTCGGAGGGTGCCTGAAACGGTGCCTAGAACGTACCGAGCTTGATGATCGACAGCAGGGCGATCAGCTGGATGGCCGACGCTCCGAGGGCCTTGGGCCACGGCAGGTCGTGCGACTTCTTGACCATCAGCGTGAAGAGCAGACCGGCCGCGACCCAGGTCGCCCAGCCCAGCAGCTGCACGAACGGCGCGTCGCCGCCCGCGAACATCGCGACGACCAGTCGCGGCGCGTCCGTGAGCGACATGATCAGCATGGAGAGGCCGACCGTGGGCTGCCAGGCGCCGTCGCCGCCGAGCTGGCGGGCGAGGGTGTGCGTGACCACGCCCAGGATGAACGCGCTGAGGACGATCGCGATCGCCGTCGTCAGGACGATGGGTACCGCGTTGGACAGGGTGGCGTTTATGGCGTCCGCGCGGGCGCCGTCGAAGCCGAAGACCGCCAGCAGGCCGTAGAGGAACGTCACGACGAGGGCGGGGCCCCACATCGTGTAGTCGCGCATCTGCAGGAAGGTCTGGTTCGGGCGCATGACGACGCCGGTCAGCAGTTCCTTCCAGTGCAGCCGCGGGCCCACCGGGGGCGCGGTCGTCTGGCCCGCGTGGTACGTCCCGCCCGGGTTGTACGGGTCCTCGCCGACGGAGAACGCCGTGGTGTGACCCGGCTGGTTCGCCGCGTACGGGTCCGGGCTCTGGCCCTGACCCTGACCCTGACCGTGATGGTCGTGGTCGCCGAAGTACTCCGGCTCACCGTGCCCGTTCGCCTGGGGCCACTGCTGCGGCCCGTTGCCACCGCCACCGCCGCCATTGCCGTACCGCGGCTGCTGCTGATGCTGCTGCGGGTACGGCTGAGGCGCGGGGGGATAGCCGTACGACGGGCCGCCCTGGGGGGCCTGCTGTCCGTAAGGCTGCTGCCGCGCCTGTTGCTGCGGTTGCGCCTGCTGCGTGCGGTTGTCCCGGCCGCGTCCGATCCTGAATCCAGCCACGTAATCGAACGTACCTGGTCCCGCCCAGTGACGTGCCGGGCCCGGGGCAACGGGCCCGGCTTTGCTGCTGAGCTGTGACATCCCCTAAGGGACTTCTAAGGGACTTCCCAGAGGACTTTCATGGGTCCTTCGGGGATATTCTCGGGGACTTTTCAGTGGCTGCTCAGGGTTTGGCCGTACGCGAGTCCGCCGGCCACCGCCGGGAGGGCGAGCCGCGCGGGCGTGACCGTGTAGGAGCCGTCGGCGCTCGCGCGGGGGAGCACCCATACGCCGCCGGACCTCGCGTTCTCACCGGGGGAGCCGACCGCGATGTCCGCCCTGCCGTCGTGATCGTAGTCACCGGTCGCGACGGCGGCACCGAAGGCGTCGCCCGCCTCCGCGACGCCCGGGACGCGCGCGGTGTCCTGGTTGTACGCGACGGAGTGGCCCTCCCCGTGGGCGTCGACGAGGCCGGTCGCGCCGCCGAACAGGAGGGTCGCGGCGCCCGCGCCCGCCCGGGTGCCGATCGCCTCGCCGGGGGCGCCCGCGACCAGGTCGTCGCGGCCGTCGCGGTTCACGTCCGCGACGGCCAGGGAGGCGCCGAAGCGGTCGCCGGTCTCGGCGACGCCCGGCACACCGACCGTGTCCTGGGCGAGGGTCTGCGCGCGGTGCCCGAAGGAGCCGTCCGGGCCGCTGCCGTAGTGGATGTGGATGCCGCC
Organism: Streptomyces sp. NPDC020747; assembly: GCF_044334695.1. Lineage (NCBI taxonomy): Bacteria > Bacillati > Actinomycetota > Actinomycetes > Kitasatosporales > Streptomycetaceae > Streptomyces > Streptomyces sp. NPDC020747. Next base: position 649,260 of record NZ_JBIRTJ010000003.1, read on the forward strand.
GCCCTTCGCGAACTTTTCCGGGCCGCACGGGTCGTCGATGTTCTCGTCGGCGATCTCGCGGCACTCGCCGAGGGCCAGGTCGTCGTTGCCGTCGCCGTCGAAGTCACCGGCGGCGAGGGCCGAGACACCGGCGTTGTCGGTGTTCCAGGTGTTGGCCATGCCCTCCTCCGCCGCGTCCCAGGCCCACAGCCGTACGTGCGACTGGGTGAACGGGGCGTCGACCGTCCAGTACGCCAGGGCCAGGTCCGCCGTGCCGTCGGCGGTGAAGTCGCCGGTGGCGAGGATCGGGGCGCGGCCGCCCATGGGGGCGTCGAGGACGGTGGTGAGGATGCCGTCGGCGGTCCGCAGCACGACCCTGTCCCGGCCGCCGATCACGATGTCCCTGCTGCCGTCCCCGGTCAGATCGGCCGCCGCGACCGACCCGCCGTACGCCGCCGACGCCGCCGGGCCGGTGAGGGCCGTGGACCCGTGGCTCGGGCCGCCCTTCGCGCCGCCCACGACGGTGACCATGCCCGCGTCCACACCACGGTCGGTGACGTCCTCGCCGGGGGCGCCGACGAGCAGCTCCGCGATGCCGTCGCCGTTGAGGTCCTCCAGCACCACGGAGGCGCCGAACCGGTCGCCCTTCTCCGGGCTGCCGGGCACCTCGGCGGTGGCCTGGCTGACCCGGATGCTGCCGCGGGAGCCCAGCCCCTTCGGACCGCCCCACACGACGTTGACGTACCCGGCCTTCGCCTTGCCGCCGACGGCTCCGTTCGGCACTCCGACGGCGAGGTCCGCGTAGCCGTCGCCGTTGAAGTCGCTTGTGGTGGGGGAGGGTTGGGCCGCGACCGCGGTGGGCGCGAGCGTCAGGCCCGCGGTGACCGCCGCGGCTACGGTGGCGGCGAGTGCGTACGTCCGTATGTGCACGGGGGCTCCAGGGTGGTGACCGGGAACTGCGGTTCACCTGTGTGACACCTGGAGGTCGCCAGGGGTTGTGGCCGCGGGCGCGTTCCTTGCCGCGTGCGCGTTCGCTGGGGCGTGTGCGTTCGCTCGGGCGTGTGCGTTCGGTGGCGCGTCAGGCCCAGAACTCGGCTTCCTTCTCCATGTCCTCCTGGCATTCGTCGATGTCCGTCATCTTGTCCCCGACGATCCGGAAGATGAGGCAGCCGTTCTGCTCGATCCGCTTGCCGTTGCGTTCGGCCGTGTAGCGGTGCATCGAGACCGCGTGGCCCCGGCCGTCGACGAGTATGTGGCTCAGCTCGACCTGGAAGGTCCCGTCGGTCTCCGCGAAGAGCCGGCCGTACAGCTCCATGACCGCGTTCTGCCCTTTGTAGTCGCCGGAGAGCATGTGACTACCGGGTACGTGGTGCGTACAGTCCGATGCCATCATGCCGCGCAGGGTGTCCATGTCACCCCTGGTGAAAGCGTCATAGCCCTTGCGGACGAGCATTGCGTGCGGGTGTTCAGCCATCGTGATCGCCGCCTTTCCTTTGCCTGGCGTCTTATGGCCGACGTTTCGATTATCCGCGCTATTCGGCTTTCGTGCCGAGTTCGCACCATACGTACTTGCCCGCCGTGCCGTTGACCTGGAACCAGCCCCAGTCGTCGGCGTACGCGCGCACGATCCGCAGGCCGCGGCCCGTCTCGTCGTCCTGCGGCTTCTCGGTCGGCGGGGCGGGGTCCGTGTCCCACGCGCCGAGCCGGAACGAGGTCCCCGACCGTCTGAGCTTCAGGGCGGCGGGGCCCTCGGTGTGCCGGATGGCGTTCCCGAGGAGCTCGGAGGCGAGCAGCTCCGCCGGTTCGACGAGGGTGGGGAGGTGGTGGCTGGTGAGGATGTCGCGGAGGGCGCGGCGGCAGATGCCTACGGCTCGGGGGTCGTGGGGGATGTAGAGGGTGTACTCCCAGGGGGCGGGCGTGGGCATACGGGTCTCCTGGTGGGGGGTGGTGGGGGACCGGAGTGGTGGCTCTGTCGGGCCCGGCATGGCATGACATGGCGGGGGATGCACTTCCGCTCCGAGGAGTGTTCGTTGCGTCACTTACGGTAGGGGTGATGTATCACCCCGGTCAAGGTGAACTGGAATACTCGGAGTCCCAACTGCCGGGAAGGAAGGGCCGTATGCCTGCAAGAAGCATCGTCACCGCGCGCCAGCAACGGCTCGGTGCGGAGCTGCGAAAGCTCCGGGAGCGGGCGGGGCTGACCGCAAGGGAGGCGGCGCAGGCGTCCGGGATCGCCGAGAGCAAGATCTCCATGACCGAGGCGGGCCGCGTCGGGGTGAGCGCGGAGCGGGTGCGGCATCTGGCCGACCAGTACGCGTGTGATGACGCCGCCCTTGTCGAGGCGCTGGTGGCCATGGCGGCCGAGAAGGGGCGCGGCTGGTGGGAAGACTGTCGGGGGAAGGTGCCGGCTGGGTACCTGAACGTGGCCGAACTGGAGCATCACGCGGCCGAGTTGAGGACGTTCCAGACCGTGCACATGCCCGGGCTGTTGCAGACGGAGGGGCAGATGCGGGGCATCTTCGCCTCGTCGGTGCCGTTGCTCTCCGAAGAGCAGCGCGAAGCACGGGTGCGCTATCGGCTGCGGCGCCAGGAGGTCCTGGGTGAGGTCGCCTACGAAGCCGTGATTCACGAAGCCGCGCTGCGGATCCGAGCTGCAGACAGCAAGGTTGCCCGGAGCCAGTTGCTGCACGTCCTGGAGCAGTCGGAACGACCCCAAGTGACCGTGCGCGTTGTGCCGTTCGACGTGGACGGATTTGCTGGGATCAGCGCCCCGCTGGTGTACGCGAGTGGCCCCGTTCCGCAGTTGGACACCGTCCTGGTGGACACCAAGCACGGGGGTGCCTACCTGGACGCGGAGGCTCAGCTCAACCGCTATCGGGCGATGCTTCGCACGATCGAGAAGGTGGCCCTGGGCGTCGTAGAGTCAAGGGATTTCATCCACCACCTCCTTCAGCGGATGTGAAAGGCCTCGACATGGCACAGGAAGCCTGGCAGAAGTCCTCCTTCTCCGGCGGGGGTGACAGTGACGACTGCGTGGAACTCGCCGCACGCCAAGACGCCCTCCTCCTCCGCGAAAGCGACGAGCCCGACACCGTCATAGCCGCCACCGGGGCCGGGCTCGCCGCCCTCATACGGCACCTTCGCCCGTAGGGCCCGTAGGCGGCAGTGATCCCTCCAACTCCCCCGCCACAGCAAGGGTGTTGGCGAGGCGGGCGCGCTCGGCGGCCCCCAGCGGGACACCGTCGACCTCGGTCAGGAGTGCGCGGGCCAGGGGTGGGTCCTCCAGTCGGAGTGCCAGTTCCGCGCGGTAGACGAGGGCCTCGACCAGCTCGACGGGGTGGGCGGCTTCGCGGTCGCGCGTGAGTGCCGTGTCCAGGAAGCGGGCGGCCTCGGGGGTGTCTCCCTTGGAGTCGCCGAGGACGATCGAGTACTCCAGGGCCTTGGCGAGCCTGCCCTTGGGGTGCGGGGTCCCGGTGGGCGTCTCCTCGTCCTCCGTCGCCGGGAAGAAGCGGATCCAGTTGCCGCCCGGGTCGACGACGCTGAAGCCGGACCTCTTGCCGGTGTTCTTGCGCTGGCGGGGGCTGGTCATGCGGGGGATGCCGGAGATGAGCACCTTGCCGTAGGCCGCCCGCATGGCCTCGGCGAAGGCCCGGTGGAGGGCCCCGGTGTCGGGGACGATCACCACGCACGAGCCGTACGACTGCTCGGGGTCGAAGCCCTCGATGCCGGCGAAGTGCAGTTGGAGGTCCTCGCGTTGGACGCAGACGTAGGGGTTGGGGCGGGTCTGCCGGTAGGTCGTGGTGAAGCCCAACGTGCCGTAGAACTCGGTGATCTCGTCGATCGACCGGCAGGGCAGCAGGGGGATGGTTACCTCGTTGGCCATGCGGCTCCCTCGGGAAGTCACGGTAGTCAAACTTGATGACTCCGAGGGTAGCCGCAGCGCGGCCGATGGTGGGCGGTCGGTTCAGCAGCCGTTGGCGGACACGGTGACCTCGGTGTATGCCGGGTCGTCCTCACCGAAGGCGTTGTTGGCGTAGGAGTTCTGCTCGGCGCGCAGGGTGTAGGTCCCGGGTCCCTGGCAGTCGTACGCCACGTAGGCGTCGTGGGGGCCGTCCGTGATGGACGAGTAGTTGAACCGTCCGTCGGCCAGCTGCTTCCCGTCCTTGCTCAGCGTGTAGATCGCTCTGACGGTGCAGCTCTCGTAGTGCCACGTATAGGCGGTGGTCTTGTCCTGGATCTGGCACTCGGCCCAGAAGTACATCGCGGGCTTGCCGTCCTTGACCCGCAGGCAGGATTCCGCCTTCATCCACCGCCGCTTGTACTTGCTGTAGTTCTTTACCGTTTGACACGCGCTCGGGGGTGCGGCCGTAGTGGCCTTCGCGGGCGCTGCGGTGGCCTTGGCGGATGCCGATGCGGCGGGTGCCGGCATGACGATCAGCGCGATGCTCGCTGCGGCGGAGAGGCCGAGTCGTCCGATCTCGAACAGAGTTTTCATAGATCGAATACTGGGCTGCGCCGACACGACTACCGACGCGAACCGCGTGGTGGCCACCCGGTTGGCCGCCCGCCTACTACCTCTTGCGGTCGGCCGACCAGGGGATCACCTTCTGAAGCACCGTTTAGTCAGCCAGCTCGGCCCAGAAGTTGGTGAGAGTGGTCTGGCCCAGGCTCGCGAGCGTCAGGACCTTGGAGCCGGTGCCCGTGGGGCCCGATGCGGTGCCCGGGAGGAGGTGCAGGCGCTGCGGTGTCGACGGGGCCGCGGCGAGCAGTTCGGCGCGGCCGTCGCGGGTGTAGTCGCGGAGGCTGACCGAGTGGCCGAAGGCGGCCCGCTCGCCGGGTTCGCCCTCGATGCCCGCGGTGTTGTAGTCGTAGGCGCGGGCGTTCTTGCCGGTGAGGCCGGAGGCGCTGCCGCGCAGGACGGTGACCGCGCCGGCGGCCATGCGGGGCGGCGGGCCGCCCGCCTTGACGGAGACGCCCGCGTCGGCGGAGGTCGGCGCGGCGATGATCTCGCCGGGGGTGCCCACGGCGAGGTCGGCGTAGCCGTCGCCGTTGGTGTCGGCGGCCGAGACGTCGCCGCCGAAGTCGTCGCCGGTCTCCGGGGTGCCGGGCACGCCGGACGTGGCCTGGGTGATGGTCCTCACCGAGCCGCTGGGGCCCGTCGAGGTGCCGGGCAGGACGTACACGGCGCCGCCGGTGCCCGCGCGCTCGGCACCGATCGCCAGGTCGCCGTATCCGTTCTTGTCGAAGTCGGCGATCGCCGCGCCGCTCGACACGAGGGTCGTGGAGGACGGGAGCTTGACGGTCTTGGTCCGCTTCGGGGTGCCGGAGCCGCCCTTGTAGAACCAGACGGTGTCCCGAAACGCCCCGACGGCCGTGTCCCATTCACTGCCGAGGACCGCGAAGTCGACGGTGCCGTCCTTGGTGACCTTCCCGGCGACCACGGTCTCCGGAGTGATCTCCTCGCCGCCGCGCGGGTCGAAGTCGGTCACCTTGCCGTGGGAGCCGGACGTGGTGAACGGGCCGCGCATGAACAGGATGTTCTCGGAGTCGACGGCGACCACGTCCGGCTTGCCGTCCGCGTTGAAGTCGCCGACCGCGATGTCCTTGGCGAAGGCGCGGTCCTTGTAGAGGGGGTTCATGTACGAACTGCCGCGGGTGAGACCGGACTTGGAGCCCCACAGCACGGTGAACGCGCCGGAGCGGCCGTCGTTGGTCTCGCCGATCGCGGTGGCGACGACGTCCGCGTACCCGTCCCCGTTCAGGTCGGCCGTCGTGACGTCCGTACCGAAGTAGTCGTTCGTCTCCGCCGCGCCGGGGATGCCCGGGCTGTTCTGGGTGACGACCGTGCGTCTGGACGGGTCCAGGCCCTTGGCCGTGCCCCATATGACGACGACCGCGCCCGCGTTCTCCGCTTCGCCGACCTTGGCACCGCGGTCGCCGACGGCGAGGTCGCGGTATCCGTCGCCGTTGAAGTCGTCGACGTACTTGGCGGCGGCCGCGGAGGCCGGGGCGGCCAGGGCGAGCGGGGTCAGGCCGGAGACGAGCAGGGTGGCGGCCAGGAGGCAGGTGCGCTTTCGCAAGAGATCTCCAAGAGTGACGGAAGGTGTGCCCGGCTTCGGATGTATGGCTGGTTCAGGACATATGGCCGGTGCACAGGAGACCTCTGGAGGTGCGCGAGGGTTGTACACATCTGGCGAACATGTGTGCGTTCGTAGGGCGTGCCCCGACCGAGTCCTCGTCGGGGCGCACCGGTGCCGGGATCAGGGTGCGAGCACCGAGGACCAGTTGGTGTAGTGCTCCTTGGGGAGCCCCACCGTGTTGCCCATGACGCTGTACGAGTTCCTGAGGGCCGGGCCGCTCGCGGTGCCCTTGAACACCCAGATGCCACCTGTGCTGTTGTTCTCGCCGGACGCGCCGATCACGAGGTCGGGCCTGCCGTCCTTGGTGAGATCCGCGAGGCGCACGGTCGAGCCGAAGGTGTCACCCTTCTCGGTGGCTCCCGGGACGGCGGCGGAGTTCTGGGTGATCGTGGTGGAACCGGCGCCCGTGGGCCCGCCCGCCCGGCCGGGGACGAGGATCACCGACCCGGCGTCCCGGACGGAGCCGAGGTTCTCGCCGGGTACGCCCACCGCGATGTCGCCGAAGCCGTCGCCGTTGACGTCCGCGACGCTCACGTCGGCGCCGAAGTAGTCGTTGGACTCCGCGGCGCCCGGTACGCCCGGGGTGTCCTGGTGGATCAGGATCGGCTCGGCGGCCGGGTCGACACCGCGGGCTCCGCCCGGCCAGACCGCGATCTGGCCGCCCTTGTGGCCGGTGCCCTCCTGCGGCGTCCCGTCGATGACCGTGTCGGAGGGGTCGCCGACGACCAGGTCGCCGTAGCCGTCGCCGTTCACGTCGCCGACGGCCACGTTGTCGCCGTCGGTGGACAGCGGAGGCTGCCGTGTCGACGGGGCGACGTACACACCCCCGGAGGGGTGGTCGGACAGGCCCACGCTGACGGCGATCTCCTCGGGGCGTCCGCTGCCGTCGAGGTCGCCCAGGGCCGTGTCATCGAGCGAGGGGGTGTCCGTCCCCAGGCTGTGGGCGGCCGGCTTGCCGGTCCGGGTGAACGGGCCGGTCATGCCGATGCTCGCGCACCAGCCCGCCACGGAGACCCGGGGGCGCCCGGGGGCGGCCTTCGGATTGACCGCCGCGATTCCGGTGCCGTACGAGCAGCCGCTGGTGTCCCCGTCCGCGGACGGGCTCGGCGTCGGCAGGACCGCGCTGTTCTTGAGGCCCTGGGCGCCGCCCCACAGGACGGTGACGCTGCCACGGGTGCGCGCTCCGGTCACGTCCTCGTAGGGCGCTCCGACGAGCAGGTCCGCGTAGCCGTCGACGTCGAGGTCGGCGGAGGACACCGAGTGGCCGAAGGCGTCGTACGCCTCCGCCGCGCCCTCGACTCCACTGCTGTTCTGGGAGATCAGCTGCTTCTTGCCCTTGCCGGGTCCGGACGCCGAGCCGTACAGGACGACGACGGCGCCTGCCCCCGACCTGCCCGAGACGGTGGCGTCCGGGGCGCCCACGACGAGGTCCCGGTAACCGTCCCCGTTGAAGTCGTCCGCGAACTTCGCCGGAGCGGCGAAGGCTTCGGGTGCCAGGGCCAGCGGGGTGACCCCCGCCGCCAGGAGGGCGGTGAGGGTCAGTGTGGTGCGGATACGCATGTGGTGTCCCCTCAGTTGGTGAGGCCCGCGCCGAACGCGCCGTACGTGTAGGGCAGGTTGAACGCGCCGGGGCCGAAGCCGCGATCGCCGTTCGGGGAGATGCCCGTGCCGTCGGAGAGCATCGCGGTGACCGCGCCGACGCCCTCGCCCTCGAAGGAGGCCGAGACCGTGTAGTCGGCCTTGCCGTCGGCCGTGACGTCGGTGAGGAGGACGTCGGAGCCGAAGTAGTCCATGGGCTCGGCGCTGCCGGGGACGCCGGAGGAGGCCTGGGAGAGGGTGCGGGCGCCGGTCTCGGAGACGCCGTCCGCCGAGCCCTGGAGGAGGACCGTGGAGCCGGTGTCCTCGATGGTCTCGATGTCCTCGAAGATGACACCGACGGCCAGTTCGCCGTAGCCGTCGCCGTTCACGTCACCGATGGAGAGCGCGCTGCCGAAGCCGTCGCGCTCCTCGTCCGCGCCGGGCACGCCCGGGGAGTCCTGGGTGAGTTCGGCCATGGGCGCGTCGCCGTTGACCGGGCCGCCCGCCGAACCGCGGATCACCGTCACCTTGCCGCCGAGGCTGCCGGAGTGGTCGTCCTCCGCGGTGAAGACGTTGCCGAGGGCGATCTCGCCGTAGCCGTCCCCGTCGATGTCACCGATCGCGATGCTGGTGCCGCCACCAAGGCCGCGTGGCACGGAGGTCTCCAGACCGGCGGACGTGCCGAGGTACGCGACCCCCTTGGACCAGCTGTTGGGGCCGTCCCCGGTCAGCTCGGTCCGGTACGTCAGCACGAGGTCGGCCTTCCCGTCACCGTTCGTGTCACCGGCCTTGATCGCGTCGGCACCGTACGGGGTGGTCTCGGGCAGCGCGATCCGCTGCGCGGTGCCGGTCGTGCCGGAGCGGGTGAAGCCGCCCTTGACGACGTACGCGTGCGAGGCGGTAGTGCCCGCGGCCAGGTCGGCCCTGCCGTCGCCGTCGAAGTCGCCCGCCGTCAGGACGCGGCCGAACTCGTCGTGCGTGGTGGCCGCCGGGTCCTTCACCGTCGTACCGCCCGCGACACCGCTCGTGCCGCCCCACAGGACGGCGACCGTGCCGCCGTCGACGTCGCTCTCGACGTCCTCGCCGGACGCGCCGACCGCCAGGTCCGCGTAGCCGTCGCCGTCGAAGTCCGCGACCGCGAGCGCCGAACCGAAGGTGTCCTCGGCCTCCGGGGTGCCGGGCACACCGGCCGAACTCTGGTCGATCACCGTGTGGTTGGCCGGGTCGAGCCCGGTCGCGCTGCCGTAGACGACGGCCACGTACCCGGCCATGACCTGGTCGCCGACCTTCGCGTACGGCGCGGCGAAGGCCACGTCACCGAAGCCGTCCCCGTTGAAGTCGCCCTTCAGACCCGAGGGAGCGGCGGAGGCGGTCGCGGGGAGCGCCACCAGCAGCCCGGTGCTGAGGGCGGTGGTGAGCGTCGTGGCGATGAGGAGGGAGCGCTTGCGCAAGGGAGGTCTCCGGTAGTGGCAAGGCGAGGGCAAGTGGTGTCTGAGTCCCGGCGACACGCCGTGCATGCGGCGTGTCGCCGGGACTGAGCGGACACTTACCGCCTCGGCGGGGGGCGTCGGGTGGTGAGAGGGCTGGGCGGGGTCAGTCTGCGAAGTTGACGCCGAATGACGGGGTGCCCGTTGTCGACACACCCGCGCTGCTCGGCGAGACGGACCGCGAGCCGGTCGTGGTGATCTTCGCGCCGTTCGACGGCAGGTACAGCACCGCGCCGTTGCCCGCGTTCTCGTACGAGCCGGCCAGCAGGTCGGCCTTCCCGTCGCCGTTGACGTCGTCGAGCTTCACGTCCGCGCCGAGCTTGTCGTTCTTCTCGTCGCTGCCGGGCACACCCGCGGTGCTCTGCGCGAAGTACTGCGTACCGGAAGCGGTGTTGAGGCCGTTCGCCGAGCCGTACAGGACGGTGACCGCGCCCGTGTCCTTGACGGAGTTCAGGTCCTCGCCCGCGGAGCTGACGACGATGTCCTGGTAGCCGTCGCCGTTGATGTCGCCGAGGTCCAGCTCGTAGCCGAAGAGGTCGTCCTTCTCCGAGGCGCCGGGGACGTTGCCCGAGTTCTGGGTGATGCCCGTGGTCGAGCCCGGGCCGCCCGCGGTGCCGTAGGTGATGTTCACCTTGCCGCCGAGGGCCGAGTCCGGGATGGTCGTGCCGTCGGGCGTCGTGCCGTTCCAGTACGCGCCGGAGACGATGTCGCCGTAACCGTCGCCGTTGACGTCGCCGATCGCGGTGATCGCGCCCGACTTCACGATCTGCGCCGAGGAGACGGCGAGGCCGCTCGCGGTGCCGGGCACGTAGTAGTTCCTGGCCCAGCCGTAGTCGGTCCCGGTCTCGAAGCCGTCGACGACCAGGTCGGTCCTCTTGTCGCCGTTGACGTCGCCCGCGGTGAGGTTGATCGGGCCACGGGCGTCGCCGCCCGACTGGATCGGGGGCTTGAGCGTGGACCGGCCGCCCACCGCGGTGCCGGACGCGCTGATGCCGCCCTTGTAGACGTAGACCGTGCTGGAGGAGTTGCCGACGGCCAGGTCGGCCTTGCCGTCGCCGTCGAAGTCGCCGGCGGCGAGGTTCTTGCCCCAGTAGTCGTGCGCGCCGACCGCCGGGTCGGCGACGGTGACGCCCTTGCCGGTCAGGCCGCTCGCGGAGCCCCACAGCACGGCGAGGGTGCCGCCGTTGGTGTCGCTGCCGACCTTCTCCAGCGGGGAGGACACGGCGAGGTCGTCGTAGCCGTCGCCGTTGAAGTCGGCGTACGCGGTCTCCGCGCCGAAGGCGTCCCCGGCCTCGGCGGTGCCGGGGACACCGGCGCTGTTCTGGCTGAGCGTGGTCCGCTTGGCGGCGGACACTCCGGTGGCGGTGCCGTACAGGGTGACGAGCTGGCCCGCGGTCTTGCGGCCGTTCACATAGGCGCCCGAGGCCGAGAAGGCCACGTCGCCGACGCCGTCGCCGTTGAAGTCGGCGTGCGGCACGGTCGTCGAGTCGGCGGCCGTTGCCGTCACCGCCGAGAAGGTGAGCAGACCCCCCGTCAGCGCGGCGACGGACGCCGTCGCGAGGGTGAGTCGCAGATGCTTGTGCATGCCGGATTCTCCTGCTGCATGCGGGGGCGCCTGGCAGGGCGCCCGCAGTCAATGGGGTGCGTACCGCTCGCATTCGCCCGGAGTTTTCCTGGGCTTTACGGGCAGTTGGCGATCAGAAGACCCATGAGGAGGGGGCAGGGTTGTACGGGAGGCGGGAGTTTTTTCGAGTGACTCACGAAGGGTGTTCCCTCAGCTGTCCATACCCAGGAACTCCGAGGTGGAGAAGGTGAGTTCGGGGTCTCGTGTGAGGAGGCCCTTCTTCATTCCCGCGTACACGGCGATCGTGTCCTTCGTGTCGCCGCGGTACGTGCGCACGACCAGGTCGGCCCGCCCGTCCCCGTCGAAGTCGGCGACCTTCAGCACGCGGGTGGTCCCCCGGGCGGGCGGCGGCACGGTGACCATCCCGGCCTTGGACAGACCCGTCGTACGGCCCTTGAGGATCCGCAACTCCGAGCCGCTGGAGACGAGTTCGCTCAGCCCGTCCCCGTCGAAGTCCCCGGAGTCCAGGACGGTACCGGCGATGTCGAGCCGACCGCGCAGGGTGCCCGGAACGTCGTAGCGCAGCGCGGTCCCGGTCATCGAACCGATCGCCGCGTCGAGCCCCTTGCCCTTCCCGAACCGGCCGAACGCGACGTCGACACCGCTCGGGAGCGCGATCGCGGTACCGGCGGGCCCGGTCGGTCCGCCCGGGAGCAGAGAGGAGGCGGACGCCGAGGCGGCGGAACCCTCGGCGGTACGGACGAGCAGGTCGTCGTAGCCGTCACCGTCGACGTCCACGGCCGGTGGTGCGGGTACGTTCCCGGGCGAGGCGAGCGGCGCACCGGCCGCCTTCGGGGCGCCCTTGCGCGTGAACGGCCCGCGCAGATAGCTGAGTCGGCCGTCGGAGGCGTGCACGACGAGATCGTCGGCCTTGTCCTTGTTGAAGTCCCCGCACACCGGCTGGTCCGGCCAGTCGTTGCCGAAACGTGCCTGCGGGGGAATCACCAGCTTCACCGCCTTGCCGGCCAGTCCCCGGGCCGAGCCGAAGAGGATCTGCAGCGGGACCGGCGGCTGTCCCTGCCCGTCGTACGGCGGGTCGGTCGAGACGACGAGGTCCGTGTACCCGTCCCGGTCGAGGTCGCAGCTCGCCTCGGCGTCGAAGACGGCGGGCAACTGCCCCTTGGCGGCGGCTGCGTTGCGGGCGGCGCTCAGCAACTGCCGGGCGCCGGGGGCGAGTCCGCGCGCCGATCCGTAGACGATGCCGATTCCGGCGTCGTCGCCGTGGCTGTCGCGCTTGACGAGATCGTTGAGAACGAGGTCCGGGTGTCCGTCCCCGTTGAAGTCGTCGGCCGCCTTGCTGCCTCTGCCGAGCGGCACGGGGAGCCGGGCGGGGGCCTTGGCGACGGTGAGGGAGTCGTTCCTTCCCGCCGAGTCCCCGTCGCTCTTGCCGGAGGTCGGGCCGCATCCGACGGCGAGGCCGCCGCCGAGGACGCATACGGTCAGGGCCGCCACCATCCGCGTACTCACTCTTCGCCCACGCACCGTGAACCTCATCCGACCCGGAAACAACAACGCCGGTCATCATGCACTTGTTCGAGCCGAGGGTAAACGGTGGTAACACGCCATCGGCCCGGGAAGTGTGGCCGAACCTCACCGTCGGCCTCGTGGCGTGAATACTGGGCGCATGCGGAAGTCCCTGCCGGCCGTGCTGGGCGTGAACCTGTTGCTGGGGGTACCCGGCGTCGTTCCGGTGTGGCTGGTGTCGTACTTCGCGGTCAACTGGCCGCTCAAGGCACTCGGTTGGACCGTCGGCGAGCCCACGGAGAACGACGGCGTGCTGCCCTGGCTGCTGGTCGGCGGGCCGGTGCTGCTGCTGTTCGGCCTGGTCTGGTGGCTCGCCAACCGCCCGCTGCGACGCGGGTCGGCCCTGGGACCCCGCGTGTACTGGCCGGTCGGTGTCCTGATGACCCTGGTGCCGTCGTTCGCGCTCATGGTTGTTCGGTGAGAGTGGGAAACGTGACGGGTGCTTCACGGCTTGGGCCGTGGAACCCGGCTTTGGGCCGTAGAGCATGTTCCACGGCCCAAAGCCGGGTTCGTCAGGAGCTGTTGCTGTTCGAGCGGGTGAAGAACTCGATCTCCGCGATGGACACCTGCTTCTTGGCGTCGGCGGCGTAGGCCGACTTCACGGTGAAGCGCACCGCGGTGACCGCCCCGACCCGGAACTTGCGCCGCTGGCCGCCCGCGCTCTGGTCCAGGTTGATGATCCGGGTGGTCTTCTTGCCGTCGGCGGTGGTGATCCTGGCCTCGATGCGGTGCGGGAGGGCCGACTGCGAGAGCTTGTCCGGCTGGGTCGACACACCGGAGGTGATGACCAGGTCCAGCAGCCGGGTCGGCTGGGCGAACCGGGCCTCCAGCCACTGCCCCTCGCCGGACCCCGAGAGACCCGGCCCCCACCAGGTGTTGCTGAGCTTGTCGAAGGCGAGTTGCGCACCGTGTCCGGAGTACGAGCGCGACGCCTTGACACTGTCCGGACCCACCGCGGCGCGCTTGGCGAAGTGATCGCGGGTCGCGTCGACCCCGGAGCCGATGTTGAGCACGAGCGTGACGATCAGGGCGAGTACGAGGCCGCCGACGACCCAGTTCATGACGGCCCCGAAACCGCGGCGCAGCCGGGGGCGGTCGCCGGCCCACGGGGTCTGCGCGACGCCGAAGCCCGGTATCCGGCGCCACCAGGGCTGCCGGCCCGGGGCCGTCGGCCCGTCGCCGGACATCGGCATGGCGCAGCGGCCGCAGTAGTGCCGGTCGGGGAGGTTGGGGGTCGCGCACCAGGGGCAGGGGGTGCCGCCCTGCGGGCCGAACTCGGGCCCCGGGGCGCGGACTTGGGGGCGGTTGGCGACCGGGCGGCCGGGCAGTACGGGCGCGACGGCGGGGGACGCGGGCGCGCGGGGCTCGGGGTCGCTCACCGGGATGAGGAGAGACCTGGCCCGTTCGGCGGTGGAGTCGGAGGAGCCGGCGGCGCCTGTGGAGCCGGAGAGACCTGTGGAGTGGCTGGAGTGGGTGGAGTCGGTGGACGGGTGGTGGCCCCGGCTCGCGGTGGTCGGCACCGGCTCGATGTCGGCGGTGTCGGCCATGTCGTCGGGGTGGATTTCCGGGCGGGTGTCCGGTCGGGCGTTGTCCCGCGCGCCGGGGGAGAGGTCGAGGGAGCTGTAGGAGGCCGGGGCGGCGGGGGAGTTCGTGTCCCACTCCTGGAATCCCGTCGGCTCCGCACCGGTGGACGCCGCGTGGGCGGAGTCCGGCTCGGTGGAGGGGTGGTCGTACCGCGGCGGGGAGGACGGCGCGGCGCCGGAGCCCACGGGCGCGGCGGGCGACTGCCATGTCCCGGCGTGCCCGGAGCCGTTGGCGCCGTCCGATTGCCATGTCCCGGCGTGCCGGGAGCCGTCGGTGCCGTCCGATTGCCGTGCCCGGGCCTGCCCGGAGCCGTCGGTGCCGTCCGCCTGCCGTGTCCGGGCCCGCTCGGAGCCCTCCGCGGTGTTCGGCTGATGGGGCCCGGCCGCCCGCTCGGAGTCGGGCGTGGTGTCCGTGCGTCGTGCCCCGGACCAGTCGGCGGCGGCCTCGCCGTCGCCGGACCGGCCGGTGGAGCGGTCGGAGTCCTCGTCGTCAGGCCGGGGACCTGCGTTCCGCGCCAGGCGGACACCGGTACTCGGCCCGGCGGCTCCGGCCTGCGGCCACCCGGCCTCGTCATCTCCCCGTCGGCCACCGCCCGGTCCGGGCGTTGCCGCGACGGCCGGGTCGTGGGCCGTACGGGCAGTGCCCGTTCCGGCCCCGGGGTGGGCGAACGCGTCCCATCCCGGCTGGTCGCCCGAGCCACCGGCCCCGGCGGCGGCCTCCGCGCGCACGGGGTCCCTGCGAGCCGCGTCGGCCCGGTCCGGGCCGCCGGACCAGCCGAGTACCGCACCGCAGGAGTCGCAGAAGGACTGGCCGGGCTCCGCCCGGGTGCCGCATTCGGCGCAGCTGCGGGCGGGCTCCCGTCCTGTGCCGGAGTTCTGGCTGGTCATCTCTCGGGAGTCCTTTCGGCGGCGGTCACCTGGACCGTGTACGGCATGTGGGCGGGGCGGGCGGCCGCCACGAGGCTGTCGAGGCGGTGCTCGTCGGCCCGGGTCGGGTCGGGCAGGCGGAGCGTGACGTGCAGGCGCGGGCTGCGGTCGCCGGGAACCGGGCCGAGGGGCCGGGCGTTCCAGGCGGCGCCGCCGCTCTCGGTGATCTCCGGGGTCACACCGAAGACCAGGCGTATCGCCTCGGACAGACCGCGGCTGGTGCCCCGTACCCGGTGCAGATACGCGGCGGCGGCGACGGCCGCGCGCAGCCGGTCGTCGGGCTCGGTGCCGTCGGTCTCCGCGCCGACCCAGCCCGCCAGCCACCGGGTGAAGTCCACCGGGGCCAGGGCCGGGGTGAAGTAGGAGTCCAGGCAGTCGAGGACGGCCAGGATCGGCGCGAGCACGTCGTCGAGCCCGCCGACGAACCGCTGGGCCAGATCGTCGTCGGCGAACACGGCGGGCAGCGTCATGCCGATGGGCGCGGAGGAGCCGAGGCCGTCGATGGAGCCCCTCACGGCCGGTCCCCGATCACGCGCACCCGGTGGTCGAAGGAGAAGACCAGGGACGGGGGCTGGAGGTCGATGCGGTTGGTCGCCTCGCCGCGTTTGCCGGTCAGGGGGTCGGCCGGGTGGAGCTGGACCTCGTCGACCAGCTCGACACCGGGTACGCGCTGGAGCACGGCGAAGACCTCGCCGGACTGCACGGGACGCCCGAAGGGCCAGCCCTGCCCGTCGGCACCGCCGGTCAGCGGGTCGAGGTGGCGGTAGAGGGCGTCGTGCGCCTGACGGCGGACCCGGTCCGTGTCGGTGCCGCGGAACGCGTGCACCGTGGCGACCACCGTGACGCCCTGGTAGAAGGGCGGGCCGACCGCCAACCGCGTACCGATGAGGCGGCGTTCGTCCAGGTAGTGGGTGATGCGGCGCAACAGCGCGTCGCCGGGCACCAGTTGCTCGAAGCGCAGCCGGCCGCCGGGGTCGGGCACGGCCTGGGGAACCACCAACACCCGTACCGCGTACGCCCCGTGCTCGCCCTCGTCGCCCTCAAGGCAGGTGATCCGGGCCGTCTCGGGGGCGGCCCGGCGGGCGAGCTCCTCGTAGTCGCGCAGGGTCACCGCCCGCTCCTGGGCGCGCAGGGTGATGGGCGCCCTGGTCTTCGCCTCCTCCACCGTCTCGCCGTCGACCCCGCCGCGCGCGGCCTCCCGGTTGACGACCTCGGAGACGTACGGGACGGACGTGCGCAGCACCTGGACGGCGCCGCGGGCGACGTTCCCGGTCCGGCCGCCGCCGGTGCGGTAGCGCAGGGCGCGGATGACGGCGCCCTTGGGGGCCACCGCCCCGTACTGGCGCAGGGTGCCGTCGGGTTCCCGTACCGCCGGGCCGAAGGCGATGTCACCGGTGGAGGCGTCCAGGGTGATGTGCCGGTCGTGCGGGGTGGAGGCGGCGAAGGACGGCACTGTTTCCCAATCGGACCAGCCGGTCCCGCCGTCGTGCTCGGCGGTCTGCAGCACCACCGGAGGGGTGTCGCCGACCACGGGGGCGTGGGCGAGGCGCAGCCGCTGCCCGGGCAGACCGGTGGACTCGCCGAGCGCCTCGTCGTACACCGTCTCGGCGTGCACGGCCGTGGTGGTGCCGCCGAGGGTGAACGCCTCCGCGGAGCGGACGGTCGGGGAGGTGGTGTAGAAGGGCTGGTCGGGCAGGGGTTCGGTGACCCGGCAGCGCAGCCAGCCGGCCTCCTGCCCGCCGGTGCGGGACAGGGTGTGCCCGCCGGGGATGTGCAGGACGACCTCGCCGGGCCGGTTCAGGCCGCCGGTGCCGTCCCGGTCGACCTCGCACTCGGTCCAGCCGTCCTCGGTCCATGCCTCCCAGACCAGCGGCGGCTGCCGCGGGTCCACGCCGACGCCGTCGACCCGGCTGTCCAGCTCCATCCCGACCGCGCAGTGCGGCACGGCGGCGCTGAGCCCGAGCAGCATGCAGTCCCCGGGCCGCGGGGCCTCGGAGAAGCACATGACGTCCTTGCCCTCGGCGAGGTCGGCGGTCCGGTCGGCGACGGGCTCACCGCTCCGCTGGACCACGAGATGCCTCAACTCGCAGGGCACGACGGTCAGTTCGTGCTCGGTCGCGAAGACCGCGGCCTGCTCGCTCTCGGTGCGGGTGGTGGCGACCTCGGTGCCCACCGGCAGGAGGATCGGCTCCTCCTGCGGCGCGGAGAGCCAGAACGTGACGTCCGTACGGGCCGCGGAGGGCGGGAAGAGGGTGATGCCCACCAGATCCAGGAACGCCAGGTGGTTCTTCTCCGGCACCCGGTTGAGCCGGTAGACGATCTGGTCGGCCATGTGGGCGACCGTCTCCACCAGGGTGACGCCCGGGTCGGAGACGTTGTGGTCGGTCCACTCCGGGGCGCGCTGCTGGATGTAGCGCTTGGCGTCGTCGACGAACTGCTGGAAGCGGCGGTCGTCGAGGTTCGGGGAGGGCAGGGCCATCAGCGGTCGCTTTCGGGAGCCGGGTCCGGCTCGTCGTGGGAGGGGATGACGTAGAACGGGAAGACCAGGCTGCGCGGGTTGTTGGTGCCGCGGATCGAGTAGCGGACGTCGATGAAGAGCACGCCCTGCTCGGTCTCGCCGCCGGCGGTCACCTCGACGTCGCTCACCTCGATACGCGGCTCCCAGCGGTCGAGGCTCGTGTACACCTCGTGCTGGATGCGGCCGGCGGTGGCCTCGTTGACCGGCGCGAACACCAGGTCGTGGATGGCGCAGCCGAACTCCGGGCGCATCGGCCGCTCGCCCGGCGCGGTGGCCAGTACGAGCCGGATGGCCTCCTCGATCTCGCGCTCCCCGCTGACCAGGGCGATGCCCCCGGTGGGGCCGATGCGCAGCGGGAAGGCCCAGCCGGATCCGACGAACTGCTCGGCCATCAGTGGGCCACCCGCCTTCTCCTGGTCGTCTCGGTCCTGCTTCTTGTGTTTCTTTCCTGCGCGGACGGGGCGTACGTCTCGGCCGTCACGGGATCGGGTACGGCTTCTTGTTGACCGTCACGATGCCCATGAGGTCGACGTTGACGGCCCGGATGCCCACCTGGCCGACGGAGCTGACCTGGACGGTCCCGACCGCCTTGAGGCTGAGGGCACCCACCGCGTCCACCGCCACGGCCCCGCCGAGCGACTTGACGTTGACGTTCCTGCCCTGGATGTTGAGCAGTCCGCCGCTCTTGATGGTCAGCCTGCGCCGCGCGCTCAGAGTCAGGTCGGTGCCCGCCTCCACCGACACCGATCTGCTGCCCGTGATGCTCACCGTGCCCTTGCTGTCCACGGTGATCTCGGTCTTGGTGCGGTCGAGGTTGATGGTCAGTCTGCCGTCACCGCTGGCGACGCGTACGCCCTGGTTACGGGCGCCGGTGGTCTGGCTGAGCAGGTCGACGCGGTTGCCCTGCCGGTCGGACAGGGTGTGCCGGATCGCCTTCTTCCGCAGCCCGTCGTGCAGCGGGACGTCCGTGACCGGGGTCGGCTCGTCCTTGCCGTTGTAGAGGCCGCCGATGACGAAGGGGTGGTCCAGCGCGCCCCGGTCGAAGGCGACGAGGACCTCGTCGTCCACGTCCAGCGGGAAGATCCCGCCGCCGCCCTTGCCGCCCAGCTGCGTGACCCGGGTCCAGTCGCTCTCGTACTGGTCGTCGAGCCAGGGGAACTGGAGCTTGACCCGCCCCTGCTTGTCCGGGTCCTGGACGTTGGTGACGATGGCGTTGGCCACGCCGGGCATGCGGGGTTCGGCGGCCGAACCGCCCCCGGAGGCGAGCCCGTACAGCGAGCGCCACTGGCGTCCGCTGAAGGTCACCCAGCTCTCGTAGTGCTGCCCGTCGCCGAAGACGTGCCGTACGGACGTGGCGGTGTACTTGCCCTGGAAGGGTTCCCCGACGTCGGACAGCGTGACCGGGACGCCGGGCCGCAGCTTGGGGTTGCCGCGCACGGCGACCTCCAGCTCGGCGAACGAGGAGGTCACGTCGTCGGAGAGGGACTCCGCGGCGAACTTGACCTCGGCCTGCTTGTCGTAGGGCGTGCCCGTCTCGACGAGCGTGGAGGTCTTGAACTTCTTGGCGGCCTCGCCCGGGGCGGTGCCGATGCTGACACCGGGGTTCTTGGTGGCGAGCGACATGGAGGTGAGCTTCTTCTTCGTGGTGATGTCCCAGCCGCGCGCCTGGACCTTGCCGACCTGGTCGGCGGCGGTGACGGCGGCCCGCAGCCGCAGGATGTCCCGGCGGGCCTGGAGGACGAACGGGCTCTTGTCCCCGTCCGTACCGACCGCGGGCGCCCCGGAGGCCGGCTTGGGCTTGGCGAACTCGAACTTCCCCTTCGCGTTCACCGACATGACCACGCCGTTCTCGTCGGCGAGCCGGGAGAGGAAGTCCCAGTCGGTGACGTTGGCCTGGCTGATGAACTCGTACACGGTCTTCGTCGCACCGATCGAACCGAGCTGGAGACCGTCCTCCTTGGCCAGCTTGCGGGCGATGTCCGCGGCGCTCTGGTTCTTGTACGCGGCCACCCGGCGGCGGCGCACCAGGCGGTGCCCGGCGTCGTAGCCGCGGACGACGGTGAAGGTGCCGGTGCCGTCGTAGTCCGCCTCCAGGCCGGTGACCTCGCCGGTCAGCAGCGGATCGGCGGCACCCTGGCCGTCGGCGATCGGGGTGAGCACGACCTTGGACCCGAACCTGATGCCCAGCTTGGCGAGGACCTCCCGGTCCTGGTCCCGGAAGGTCAGCCGGAACGCGGCGGGCACGCCCGCGCCCTGGTCGACCCAGCCGTCGACGAGCATCGGGGCGTAGTCGTCCGGGAGCGGTTTGCCGTCGATGGTCACCTGGATGAGCGTGGAGTACGCGGGCTGCACCATCAGGAACGCACCTCCTCGGCCGAGGGCATCAGGAGTTCGGTGCCCGTCCGCAGATCGGCCGGGTTGTCGATGCCGTTGACCTCGGCGATGGCACGCCACGCGGCGGCGTCGCCGTACTCGCGCCAGGCCAGCGACTGCAGCGAGTCGCCCGCGACGACGCGGTGCACGCGCTGCGCGGTGAGCGCGCCCGAGGTCGGGTTCTGCCCCTTGGCCTTGCTGGGGATCTCGTGCAGCGTCACCTGGCAGGTCGCCCGGATCGGCACACCGGTCGTCCCGAACAGCGAGTAGTTCGCCTCCACGGAACTCACGTACGCCGTGAAGCGGGCCGTGGAGAACGACCCCCACTGGAACACCACCCAGGGCGGCGAGGGCTGCTTGGCGGCGATGCTCTTCGTCGTCGTCTCGCAGCAGCCCATCAGGGACTCCACCTTCTTCAGCACGGAGCTGCTGTTCGGCCGGAGGGACGAGTCCAGGAAGATCTCGACCGTCATCTCCCGGGGCTCCGGCCCCATGAACTCCGGGACGTTGCCGTCGCGTACGGCCGCGGTGGGCGTCGTCTTCCACTGGGCGCGGCGGCTCAGCGTCAGTTGCGCCGGATTGAAGTCCAGCTTGAACGTCTTGATCAGAGCGCCCGGGGTGGTGCTGGTGCCGACCGGCGGCTCGTGGATGGCCAGTGTGGCGCGTACGAGGCTCTTGCCCGCGCCCTTGCTTCCCTTTGCCATGTGCGTGCCGCCCCTCAGTCCGTGAACCCGTGGTGGGTGATTTCCAGGACCTCCGTGGCGACGGCCGGGCTGGCCGGGTCCAGGGAGGGGCCCTGCCAGCTGACCGGGAGTACGTCGATCAGCCCCCAGCGGGCCACCTCCGAACCGTCCGCCCGCAACGCGGCGATCTGCGCGGTCGGCCGCTTGACGCCGGTGGTCACGGAGGAGATCCAGGCCGCGACCTTGGTGGTGTCCGGGGTCAGCGGGCGGGTCAGCCGGATGTTGGAGAAGGTGACACGCGACGGCAGCTGCCACACGAACCCGTTGTTGCCGCCCTCCTGGTGCTGCTCGATCTCCACCGCGGACGAGAGCCCTTCGCACCCGTTGAAGTAACCCAGGCTCTCGCCGTCGATGGTCAGGGTGAAGAAGATGGTGGAGCCCGGGTCGAGATCGCGGGACATCGGGGGCGGCCTTTCTGCGGACGTCGGTGGTGCGGGGTGTTGAGAGCCGGATATCGGGTGGCGGGCAGTCAGCGGCGGGGGTCGCGGAGCTTGCCGATCCGCTCCCGGTCGAGCCGCAGTTCGGTGCGGACCAGCCGGGTGATCCGGCCGATCAGCCTGTGGGTCAGCTCGTCGAGCTGGAAGTCGGTCAGGGAACGGGGGTCGAACTGGCCTTTGGCGACCGGGTCGGACTCGGACCGGGACTCGCCGGAGTCGTGCGTCGCCGGTGTGCCACTGGAGGAGCCGGACCCGGACGAGCCCTGCGAGGACGTCGCGT
The DNA here is from genome assembly GCF_044334695.1 of Streptomyces sp. NPDC020747. Lineage (NCBI taxonomy): Bacteria > Bacillati > Actinomycetota > Actinomycetes > Kitasatosporales > Streptomycetaceae > Streptomyces > Streptomyces sp. NPDC020747. The sequence continues at coordinate 670,453 of NZ_JBIRTJ010000003.1, forward strand.
GGGCCGAGACGGCCGAAACGGCCGTGGTGGTCTTGGCGGACGTCGGCAGGGGCGGACCACTTCTGTTCCGCTGTACGGGGACGGGGGCGGGGGCTGCTGTTGTGGCGACGCTGCTTCCGGGTGCGCTGCCGGGTGCCCTGGGCGTGGCAGCGGGGTGCCGTTGGACAACTGGCTGGGCCGGCAGGGCGTTTGGCCGCGCGACCGCCCTGGGGGTGACGACGGGCGGGGTGGTACCGGAACCCGACGTGGCGGCCGAGAGGAGTGGCACGGCACGGCCGACGGGAGCGCTGGGCGCCACGGCCCGCTGTACCGCCGGCCCGGCGCCCGGGGACGAGAGCCGACGCAGCGGGACGGCCACGGGGGTTGCCCGGTGCGGGCCGACCGGGGGTGCCGCGGGCGTCGGGGCGGGGGCCAGGGCACGAGCGGGGGTCAGACCACGGCCCGGAGCGCCCGCGGGTGCGGGCCCGCTGCTCTGGGCCGAGTTGATCGACGTGGCGCGTTGTACGACCGGGGCGCCGGCGGCCGGGGCCCGCAGAGGCACGGCCGGAGCGCGGTGGGGCACTGCCGCCTGTGCGGGAGCCGGAGTTCCGTGGATCCGGGTTGCCACCGGTGGTCCGGCCGTACGGTCCGGTGCCTGTCCCTGGAGCGCCGTCGCCGCACGCTGGACGGTGGTGGGCGGCCCGGCAACGCTCGAACTGCCGTGAGAGGTACGCCCGGAGAGGGATTCCGCGCCCGGGGGCGGGGCGGAGAGGGGAGCGCCGAGCAGGGGGCGCTGGCGGGGGGCGGCCGTGGTGGCGCGCTGGACCGGGGTGTGCGCGGGCGTGGCCGTACCGACGGCCGGTGAGGCGGGGGGTGTCGAAGCGCGGGGCCGGTCTGCCGGGCTCGTGGGTGCGGTCGGCGGAGCCGAAGGGTTCGGGGACGCGGGGGTGCCCGAGGCGACGGGGAGCTGCGTCGCCGGTCCCGGGAGCGCGGTCGTCGGACCGTTGGTGGACACGTTCCCCGAGGTCGGCGCACCGAGGCCCAGGCGCCGGGCCGGGGCGGAGGCGCTCCGCTGCACCGGGCGCGGGCCCGCGCCGGACTGCGTGCTCGGCGGCACCGGCCTGGTCGTGGGGGTGGTGGGCCCACCCCGACTCGGGCCCGTAGCAGCCGAGTTGGCGGAGGGGGCCTTTCCTGCCCGCGAGCCCGGGGCCACCGGGTTGCCGGGGCTGGGCGTCCGGCTGTCGGCAGGGGCCCCGGCGGCCGGACCGACCGGGTGAGTTGCCGCCGGGCCGTCGTGGGCGGGGCCGGCCGTCGGACGGGCGGGGCCGGTGGCGGCCGGTGTGACGGACGTGCCGCTGGAACTGGCCGTCGCCCGTTGGACGTTGACAGTCGGGGTGCTGGAACGGGCCGCCGTGCCACCGGAGTTGGCGGCCGCATCCCTGGGCAGATTTGCCGTTCCGGCGGAGGCGGTTGGCGTGCTGCTCGAACTAGTGGTCATGGGTTGGGTGTTGGCGGCAGCGCTGCTGGAACGGGTCGCCATTCCATCTGAGTTGGGTGCTGCGTTGCCGGGGCCGGTTGCTGTTCCGGCGGGGGCAGTCGGCGTACCGCTGGAACTGGTGCTCGCCCGCTGGATGTTGGCGGCCGCACCGCTGGAACGGGCCGTCGTGCCACCGGAGTCGGCCGCCGTGTTCCTGGGGCCGGTCGCCGTTCCGGCGGAGGAGGTCGAAGGGCTGCCGGAACCGCTCGTCGCCCGTTGGGTGTTGGCAGCCGCGGTGCCGGAACCGGCCGCCGTGCCGCTGGAGTTGGGTGCGTCCTTCCTGGGCCCATTTACCGTTCCAGCGGCGGGAGTTGGTGTGGCGCGGGGCGCGGCGGGAGCTCGCTGGACGCCGGGCGCCGCGTCCCCGTGGTGCGCCGCACCGCTCGGTCCGGTCGCCGTGCGGCTGGGGCCGTCCCCGGTCCCGCTGGGGCCGGTGGTCGTCCCGGCGGGGCGAGTCGGCATGCTGCTGGAGTCGGCCGCCGCCCGCTGGACGCGGACCGCCGAGTTGTCGGTACCGGCGGCCGTCGTCGCAGGACCGGTGGTCGTCGCGGCGGGCTCGGACGTCGTGCCGCTGGGGCCGGCCGCCGCCCGTTGGACGTTGACCACGGCGTTGCCGGGCCTGGCGGGTGCGGGGCCAGGACCGGTGGTTGTTCCGGCGCGTTCCGGGGCCGCACCACGGGGGTCGGCAGCCGCTCGCTGGACGTCGGCCACCGCCTTGCCGGGCCCGGTGGTGGGCATGGCGTCCGGGACGGCGGACGCCGCGCTGCTCGCCGTACCGGCGGAGGAGGGGGCCACCGCCTCGGTGCCGGCGCCGGTCGGACGGGTGCCGGTGCGGGGTGTCGCACCGGTGGAACCGGCCGTCCGGTCAGCCGGGTTGGCCGCCGGTCCGCCTGGGCGAGTTGCCCGGGCGCCGGGGTCGGCCGTCGGACGGACAGGCCCGGGCACCGGGTTGCCGGGACCCGCCGTGGCCGGAGCGGCGGCCGTGCCGCTGGAACTGGCCGTCGCCCGTTGGACGTTGACGGCCGCGCCGCCGGAGTGAGGCGCCGGGTTGCCGGCACCGCTCGCCGTACCGGTGGTGGCCGGTGTGACGGCCGTGTCGCCGGAACTGGCCTTCGCCCGTTGGACGTTGACCGCCGGGCCCCCGGAGCGGGTCGCCGGGTTGCCGGGACCGCTCGCCGCACCGCCACGGGACGCCTGGCTGCCACCCGGGCCGGTCGGAGTCGGGTTGCCGGAGGCGGCCGGTGTGTCGACCGGGCCGGCCTCCGGGGGCCGCGCGCCATCGGTCGCCGCCCCCGCGGAGGGAGCGCTCGTGGCCTCCCGTCGGGCCACGGGCAGAGCCCGTCGCTGCACCGCAGGCGTGGCGGGGGCCCTGGTCAGCGGGTTCGGCCGGTGGGCCCGGGGCGGTACGGGTGTCACCCGGGGGCCCGCCGGGCGGGACGCCGTGACCGGACGCGGCGCGCGCTGTACTGGTACCGGCACCGCGTCGTCGCGCACGCCGCCCGGGGCCTCGGGCTCGTCGGACCGTACCGGCGGAAGGGTGTGCGAGGGCGGTTCGAGTCCGGGGACCGGCCTCGCCGACGTGGTGAGCGCGTTCCTGACCAGCCCGCCCGGCGCTCCGTCGAGGACGGCGTGGGACAGGGTCCCGGTGAAGGAGGGGTTCTGCCAGGTGCTCAGCCGTCCGCCGAACCCGGAGTCCGCGACACCGGTCCGCCCGACGGCGGCCCGCTGGATCGGCGGCAACCCCACCCAGCCGGCCACCGAGGCCGCCCCGGCCCCCATGGCCGTACCCGCACTCGTATCCGTACGAGCCGCACTCACGTCCGTACTGGACGCGCCCTCACCCGTACGAGAGGAACCGTCCTCAGGAGAGGAACTGCCCTTCCCTGAAGCCGAGTTCGCTGCGGAAGCCGCCGCCCCGCCCCTCAGCCGGTCGAAGAACCCCATCCCTCAGCCCTCCGCCCCGCCCCGCGTCACCAGGGACGCGATCTGTTCCGTGAAGCGCCGGCGGTCCTGGTGTTCGAGATCCAGGATCTCCTCCAGGCTCCAGTGGAAGTGGTAGGCGACGTACGCGATCTCCTCGTGCAGCCGGTCGGTCGCGTACGTCACGATTCCCCCAGGCGGCTCCCGCCGAGTTCGACCTCGAAGGGCTCCGAGCAGTGCGGGCACTCCACGGCGGCGCGGGTGTGGCCCTCGGCGTTGACCTGACGGTAGAAGTCCTGAAGGAACGCCAGGTCGGAGGCGAACATGTTCTCCACCACCCCGTCGTGCACCGACGCAAGCGTGCCGAGGCTGGTGATGACCCGGCCCAGCAGGACCACCGACAGATACGCCGGGTTCTCCTGGACACGGACGTCCCGCAGCGGGATCAGCTCGTCCCGGGCCGTGGCCAGGCGCATCACGCCGTCCCGGTGGACGGTGCCCGACGCGTCGACGTAGCCGCGCGGCAGCTCGAAGGGGAACTCCGTCCGCAGCTGCTGCGGCACCGACACGGGAGCGGGCGCAGGCGCGGGTGCCGGGGCAGGCGCAGCGGTCTGCCCCGGCACCTGCCCCGCCACCGGCTCCGGTGCGGGTGCGTCCACGACCGGGCCCGCGCCCGCCCTGGCAGCCGTACGCCGCATTACTCGATGACCAGTTCTTCGAAGACGATGGTCACGGTCTCGGTGAGCGCGGAGGCCTCGCCGGCCTTCAGGGCGCTGGCGTCGATCTTGCTGCACCAGGCCTGGCGCATGTTGTACCGCTTCACCGGATTGTTCTGGTAGTCCATCATGATGATGGAGGCGTTCTTGCGGGCCGTGCTCATCTGGCCGGCGATCGAGTCGTTGATCCACGTCGTGAACGCCGGGGACTGGGTCATTCCGCGCACCACGGTGCACTGCCCGTCCTTCTGCACGCCCGGCATGAGGCTGACCTCGGGCCTGCCCTGCGCCGAGTTCGACAGGTGTTTGATGACGTCCTGTTCGATGCTGAGGCCGTTGACCTCCGCGAGGTACTCGACCATCACGCCGTCGATCTGCAGACCGAAATTATGTGAGGTAAGGGCGTCACCCGGGCTGAGACTCATCTGTTCTCTGTCCTTCTGAGGGTTCTGGGCAATGGCGTACGAGGAGACGTACGGGCCGGTGTACGAGGGGACTTGCGAGGGTTACGGGAGCGGGCGGGACGGCCTACTCCTCCAACTCCCCGCTGCCGCTGGAGAACTGGGCCAGCCGGAAGATCACGAACTCGGCGGGCTTGACGGGCGCGATGCCGATCTCGCAGATCACGCGGCCGACGTCGACCGACTCCGGGGGGTTGGTCTCGTCGTCGCACTTGACGTAGAACGCCTCCTCCGGCCGCTGGCCGAAGAGGGCGCCGCTGCGCCACTCGTTGACGAGGAACGCCGAGACGTTGCGCCGGATCCTGGCCCACAGGTTGTGGTCGTTCGGCTCGAACACCACCCACTGGGTGCCGAGCAGGATCGACTCCTCCAGGTAGTTGAAGTACCGGCGGATGTTGAGGTAGCGCCAGGCCGGGTCGGAGGACATTGTGCGGGCGCCCCAGACGCGGATGCCGCGGCCCGGGAAGGCGCGGATGCAGTTGACGCCGATGGGGTTGAGCAGGTCCTGCTCGCCGCGGGTGATCTGGAGCTCCAGGTCCACCGCGCCCCGTACGACCTCGTTGGCGGGCGCCTTGTGCACACCGCGCTCGAAGTCGTTGCGGGCCCAGATGCCGGAGACGTGGCCGCTCGGCGGGATCACCCGGGACTGGCCGGTCGCCGGGTCGAAGACCTTGACCCAGGGGTAGTACAGGGCCGCGTACTTGGAGTCGTAGCCCGCGGTCTCCTGGCGCCAGACGCGGATCTGACGGGCGTTCAGGCCCGGCGGCGGGTCGATGACGGCGACGCGGTCGCCCATCAGCTCGCAGTGCGCGATGAGGCCGAGCTGGACGGCTTTCACGGCCTCCAGGTCGATCGCGCCGCGCTGGTAGGCGGCCATCAGGTCGGGGACGGCGACCATGGAGATCTCGTCCACGGCCTCCAGGCCGCCGAAGCCGGTGCGGTCGGCGGAGTCGCCGAGGTAGTGGGCCGGGCCGGGGTGGGAGTCGCTCGCCTTGGTGGGGGCGACGGGCGCGGGGGCGGCGGGGGCCGCCAGGGCCACGGTCTGGTTGTCGGGGCGCGCGAGCTGCGCGGCGGGCGCCGACTCCTGCACGGTGATGAGCTTGGAGCGCTCCTTCACCTGCGTGACGACGTAGTTGCGGCCGCCCTTCTTGGCGCTCACGTCGAACGTCTCGACGGGCTTGTCGCCCTCCTTGACGATCAGCTTGAAGCGCTCGGCGGGGCCCTCGCCCTCGGCGTCGGCGACCTCGACGCTGAGCGAGCCGCCCGCGACGGCGGTCACGCTGAAGGTGCCGAGCTGCTTGGGCTCGCCCGCCGGGAGCGCCGCCGGGGCCGAGGAGCCGGAGACCGCGGCCGGGGCGCCGTTCGCCGCCGCGCCCTCGGCGGTGCCGCCGACACGGACGACGTACGCGGCGCTGCCGCCGTTGTTGAAGAACCCGTAGACCGAGTGCGCGAGGTAGTAGCCGTCGGTGAAGTCGCCGAAGGCCGCGACGTACTGGGACCAGTTGGTCACCAGGGTCGGCTCGTTCAGCGGCCCGGTCGGCGCGAGTCCGACGAAGGCCGCGACCGACGTGCCCACTCCCTCGATGGGACGCGAGCCGCTGGCCACCTCCTCGACGTATACGCCGGGCGACAGGTAGGACGGCATGCTCTGCTCTCCTCGGGGTACGAGACAGGACACCTCCCACCCTCACGCGCGAAGCGCGTCCTCCGAAACGTCCTCCGGGGCCTGTTCGAGGGCACCGCTGTTGCCCGGAGGGGCAATGCCGACGCGGGCGTGAAGGTCGGCTGCCCTCATGACTGCCCTGGAGTACCTTCCGTGACCGCGGTGTCGTCGAGTAGGCCTTGAGACCGGTGCACCGCCTCCGTGTACCCGTCTTCGAGGGGAGCCCCCGTGCGCGCGCAGGACCAGGAGACCGACAGGACCCGTGGCCGGGCCGGCGCGACCCGCCCGCCCGGGCGCGTCCCCGCGCCGGGGCCTGCCTCCAGGCTCCTCGCGCTGCAGCGCGCCGCGGGCAACGCGGCCGTGGCCCGCGCGGTTGAGGCGGAGCGGCACGAGCACGGCGCGAACTGCGGGCACGGGCCGGAGGTCCAGCGGTCGGCGGCGGTGCAGCGGTCGACCGTGCACGAGGTCCTGCGCTCTCCGGGGCAGGCCCTGGACACCGGGCTGCGCACCGAGATGGAAGGCCGGTACGGCGGCGGCGTCGACTTCAGCGGCGTGCGCGTGCACACCGACGCGGTGGCCCAGCGGTCCGCGGCGGAAATCGGCGCGAAGGCCTACACGTCCGGGGCTCACGTGGTCTGGAACGGCCAGGACAAACCCACCCTCGCCCACGAGTTGAAGCACTACCTCCAGCAGAGCGAGGGCTCCGTTCCCGGCACCGACAACGGCTCCGGGATCAAGGTGTCCAGCCCCGGCGACTGGGCCGAGCGGGAGGCGGAGGAGACCGCCCGACAGGTGATGTCCGCTCCGGTCCAGCGGGCCGAGCGGGAACCGCAGGCCGCGGACCGGGCGGGCGGGGTCGTGAACGGGAGTGCCGCCGGCCGGAATCAGGGCGACAGGAGTGCCGTCGTCCAGCGCGCGGGCGGCGACTGGAAGAACAAGAAGACGAAGGCGGAACTGAAGAACACCAAGGCGAGCACATCCGGCTCCGCCATCGTGGACACGCTGCACCACATCGTGCCGAAGTCGGATCTGGCACGTCTGAGCGGCCTGCTCACGTCCGCCCAACGGCAGCTCGTCGCCGCTCAGCTCGCCCCCCTCGCGCCGTCGGCGTCCTTCCCCACCGGCGCGGTCTCGGAGCAGGCGTTGAGCAAGGCCCTGGCCAACGTGCCCGCGAACTACGTCATCGGGCCGCGCCCGGAGCAGCGCACCGACGATCCGGGGAGCAGCGGCCCCGACCTCAACCGCAAGGGCGGCTCCACCACCCCGCGCTCGGCAGAGCTCCAGAAGGTGTACGACTTCATCACCACCCACAAGTCCGCGGCGCAGGGCTCCATCTCCACTACAACGCTGCAGACGGACTTCATCAATTCGCTCAAGACCGCCTGTACCGCCCATGGAATGGCCGTCGGCCTGGACTCGACCCGGGCCGGCTGGACGCAGGACGCCGCGTCCGGCCAGTGGACCCGTGAGAGCTGACGGTTCCGGCGGCCGGGGGACCGGGCGGGCCACGACTGCCCGGTCCGCGCACGGTGGCCTTTCGGGCAGAGAGTGTGCGCTTCCTCCTCCTGACCGGGCGTCCGCCCTCCCGCTAGCGTCCTGATGTGAGCCTTTGGACTTCCCTCGAACCCGCCTCCACCACGGTGGACCCCGGCGGGAGTACGACCGTACGGCTGCGGCTGCGCAACACCGGTGACGTGGTCGACGAGTACCGCTTCGAGCCGGTCGGTGACATCGCGCCCTGGACCGTCGTGGAGCCGCAGACGCTCCGGCTGTATCCCGGCACCACCGGCACGGTGGAGCTGACGTTCGCGCCGCCGCGTACGCCGGACGCGACCGCGGGGCCGAATCCGTACGCGGTGCGGATCACGCCGACCGAGCATCCGGAGGCGGTGACCGTCCCCGAGGGCAACTTGACGATCACTCCTTTCACGGAGGTGCGCGCGGAGTTGGTGCCGCCGACGGTGAAGGGGCGTTTCCGGGGGCGGCCCAAACTCGCTGTCGACAATGTCGGGAACACGAAGGTCACCGCGTCGGTCAGTGGCAGTGACAACGGTGATCAGCTCTCGTACGACCTGTATCCGAGCAATGTGCAGATCGAGCCGGGGCGTGCCGCCTTCGTGAAGGCCACACTCAAGCCCCGGCAGATCATCTGGTTCGGGTCGAAGGAGGAGCGGCCGTACAAGTTCGCCGTGCAGCGGTCGGGGGTCGCGCCGCTGGATGTTGAAGGGACGTACGTTCAGCGGGGGTTCCTGCCGCGCTGGCTGGCCACCTTCCTGGGCATCTTCATGGCGCTCGCGATCACCTTCGTGATGCTGTGGATCGCCTACAAGCCCCAGGTCCGCAGCGAGGCCAAGGAACTCCAGGAAGCCGGCGTCAGCACGCTGGCACCCAGCCCCTCGGCGGAACCTGTCGCCCCCTCGGCACCGCCGTCGGACTCGGCACCGGTCGCGTCCGCGCCGGCGGACAACGGCGGAGGTGGAGGCGGGGACGTGCCTGCGCCCGAGCAGACCAAGGAGAAGCCCAAGAGCCTGCTGCCCGCGAACAACGTCGCCCTGAAGAACCTGTCCACCAAGCTGTGTGCCGACATCCCCGGCGAGAGCGTGGGCAAGAGGGACGGCCGGGTCCAGCAGTTCTCCTGCGATGCGACCGCCGCCGACAACCAGCTCTGGAACCTGGAGGTGAAGGTCGGCAAGGGCGGCCCGGGCGGTACGGATCTCTTCCAGATCCGCAACGTCAAGGACAAGTTGTGCATGGATCTGCCGAACTACGGGGCGGTTCCCATCAGGACGAAGGTCACGGAGTTCACCTGTGACGGCACGACCAGCGACAACCAGTTGTGGTGGCTCGCCAAGCAGGAGAGCGGCGCCTACTGGATCCGCAACTTCAAGAGCGACAACAAGTGCCTCGAAGTCGCGGGCAGCGACGACCTCCGCAACGAGGTAACCCTGATGATCTTCAACTGCACCGTCACCGATGACCAGGAGTGGCAGATCATCCAACCCGATGAGGACTGATCGTGAGCCTTTGGACCTCCCTGGAACCCGCCTCCGCGACCGTGGACCCGGGTGGCGGTACGACGGTGAGGCTGCGGCTGCGCAACACCGGTGACGTGGTCGACGAGTACCGCTTCGAGCCGGTCGGCGACATCGCGCCCTGGACCGTCGTGGAGCCGCAGACGCTCCGGCTGTATCCGGGGACGACGGGCACGGTGGAGCTGACGTTCGCGCCGCCGCGTACGCCGGATGCGACCGCGGGGCCGAATCCGTACGCGGTGCGGATCACGCCGACCGAGCATCCGGAGGCGGTGACCGTCCCCGAGGGCAACTTGACGATCACTCCTTTCACGGAGGTGCGCGCGGAGTTGGTTCCGCCCACCGTCAAGGGGAGGTTCCGGGGGCGGCCGAAGCTGGCCGTCGACAACCTCGGCAACACGAAGCTCACCGCCTCGGTCAGTGGCAGTGACAACGGCGACCAGTTGTCGTACGACATCCACCCGAGCAATGTGCAGATCGAGCCCGGCCGTGCGGCGTTCGTGAAGGCGACGCTGAAGCCCCGGCAGATCATCTGGTTCGGGTCGAAGGAGGAGCGGCCGTACAAGTTCGCCGTACAGCGGTCGGGAGTCGCGCCGCTGGATGTCGAGGGGACGTACGTTCAGCGCGGGTTCCTGCCGCGCTGGCTGGCGACCTTCCTGGGTGTGTTCTTGGCGCTGGCGATCACCTTCGTGATGCTGTGGATCGCCTACAAGCCGCAGGTCCGCAGTGAGGCCAAGGAGAGGCTCGACGAGGCCGGTGTCAGCACGCTGGCGCCCAGCGCCTCGGCGACACCGCCTCCCCCGCCCACTCCCTCCGTGCCCGCCACGACACCCCCGCCCGCGGCACAGTCGCCGGGTGCTGGGGGAGGCGGCGGTGGCGGTGGCGGTGCGGGAGACGGTTCCGGGGAGGAGAAGAAGGCTCCGGAGAAGACCGCGGCCACCGCCGTGCAGGCGCTCGCCGCGGACGACCCGGGCGGGCGGCACATCTGCTACCGGGCCTTTGTGACGGGCAAGGGCTGGACGGACGCGGTGTGCGACGGCCAGACGGCCGGCACGGAGGGCGAGAACAAGCCGATCAAGGCCCTCAACGTCGCGGTCTCCGGCGCCAAGCGCACGGGCAGCGCCGCCTTCGTCCACGACCCGGGGTCGACCAATGGCAACGGCGACTACAACGGGAAGCCGTGGTCGTTCGCGCCCGACGGCATCGACAACTACTTCGGCAGCACCAAGGCGGACGCTCCGAACATGCTGGGCTTCACCATCAACGTCGACGACGGCGGCGGCTCCGTCTGCCAGACCACCCACGTCCGCAACCAGGGCTGGCACGGCATGGGGTGCGACAAGCCCGGCGAAGGAGAGGGTTACATCTTCGGTGGCACCCTCAGCAACGACCTGTGGCTCGAAGCGGTCAGGCTCACCGTGTGAGCGGGGTGACGGCTACCAGTTGCCCTCTCCGGGTACCAGCCGCCCCGCCTTGCGGTATTCCCGCTCGGCGCCCTCGCGCAGGTCGGCGGTGGTGACGTGCGCACCGCGCCCCGCGGCGGAGTAGGCGGCGGTGACGACCGCGCTGCGGATCGAGCCGCCGGCCATCTCGAAGTCGCGGGCGACCGCCGCCGGTTCGATGTCCTCGGCGCACGGGACATGGGCGAGGCTGTGCCGCCACAGGGCCCGGCGCTGCTCGGCGTCCGGGAACGGGAAGTCGACCACCAGGTCCAGGCGCCGGGTGAACGCCTCGTCGATGTTGGCCCGCAGGTTGGTGGTGAGCAGGGCGATGCCGTCGAAGGACTCCAGGCGCTGGAGCAGGTACGCGCTCTCCATGTTGGCGTGCTTGTCGTGCGAGTCCTTGACCTCCGAGCGCTTGCCGAACACGGCGTCCGCCTCGTCGAAGAGCAGCACGGCGTCCGTGCGGTCGGCCTCGGTGAAGATCCGTTCGAGGTTCTTCTCGGTCTCGCCCACGTACTTGTCGACGATCGAGGAGAGTTGCACGACGTAGAGGTCCAGGCCGAGTTCGGCGGCGACGACCTCGGCGGACAGCGTCTTGCCGGTGCCGGACTCACCCGCGAAGAGCCCGAGGACACCGTGGCCCCGGCCGCCTCCGGCACTGAGCCGCCAGTCGCCGAGCACCTGGTCGCGGTGGCGGGCGCGCAGGGCGAGTTCGTGCAGCTGGGCGAGGGGCCGGTCCGGCAGGACGAGGTCGTCCCAGCCGACGTCGGGCCGGATCCGGCGGGCGTGCCGCTCAAGCCCGGACGCGGACTGCTGCCGCGCGGCGAGCCGCAGATGGGCGGCGGTCACCGGGGTGCCGTCGAACACCGCGAGGTCCCGGGCCGCGCGGGCCGCCCGCTCGATACGGTCCCCGCCGAGCCGGTACGGGGCCACGGTGGCGGCCAGGTCGAAACCCGGACCCTCCGCCCCGGCGCCGAGCGCGGCCGACCAGGCGTCCACCGCGCCCGCGTGCGGCCGGGGCGCGTCGAGGACCAGCGGGTCGCGGTCGCACCACTGGGGGTCGTACGGCCGGGCCCCGACGAGCACCACGGGTACGCCGGCCTCCGTCAGCGCCCGCAGCAGCGGGCCGGGCTTCTCCGGCAGCGGTGACACGACGAGCGCCCGGTCGCGCAGCCGGGCTTCGCGGAGCACCCGGGGGAGGACGTCGGAGAGGAGTTCGGGGAGCGGCTCCCCGGCCGCCGCGGGCGTGAAGTGCAGGGCCTCGACACCCGCCGCGCGCAGGGCGGCCGCGGCGCACACGAGCCCGTCGCCCTCGCGGTGCTCGCGGAGATAGACGGTGCGTGGGCCGACGGCCAGCCGGGCCGCGAGCCTTGCGGTGAACTCGTCGTGGGAGTGCGAGGCCGAGGACAGGGGCAGAGGTACGGCCGAGGGCGAGTCGAGCGGGTGGAGGCTGCCGGCGAGTTCGGCGTCCGGGGTGTCGTCGCCGAGCAGGTGGGCGACGAGCCGGTCCGGTACCCGCAACGAGCGGCTGAGGAAGGGGCGTTCGGGTTCCTCGACGGCCAGCAGTCCGAGCGCGCTCAGCGGCGCCGAGGGGTGGAACCGGGCCCGCGCCTCGGCGAGGTGCACGGGCAGCCCGCACAGGTCCAGTGCCAGCCCGGTGGTGGCCCGGCGCCTGCTGACGTCGTCGTTGAGATATCCGTACAGCGGCTCGAAGGAGCGGTCCAGGTCGGGCGCGAGGGCGATGAGCAGGATCCGCGTGTCCAGCTCTGCCAGCCCGAGGCGCACCGCGAGCCGCTCCAGCCGGGTGGCCGGGGCGGACTCCGTGCCCCCGGCGACGGCTGTGTCCTCGAAGCCGGCCGCGTTCTCGAACACGTCGGCGTACGGCACCGCCGGCGGCCCCAGCAGCTGCCGTACCGCCTCGTCGGAGAGGTACAGCCCGCGCAGCGGATCGTCCGCCGTGGGGTCGACGGCGCCGCGGCTCGCGACCAACTCGGCTATCCGGTCGCGCAGTCGGGCGATGCTGACGAGGAGTGCGTCGGACGTGGAGGACGCGTACGTGGTCACTGCTTCGGCTCTCCGGTGTCCGACGCGTCCGAGGTGCCCGGCGTGGGTACCGGCTGCCGTGGCCGGTGGGTGCGCTCCTGCGAGCCGTCCAGCGTGCCGTCCATGCCGCGTACGCGGACCACGCCCTCCGTGACCGGGGGACCGACGTCGTACTCGGGGAAGGCCGGGAAGGGCGCGGTGACCACGAGGTCGAGGGACGGCTTTAGTTCGCCGCCCAGCGCCGACCAGATCTCGGCCAGGGAACGGGACTCGGTGTGCAGCCCCGCCACCGTGAGCGGGACGGACAGGCCCAGCGCGCCGAGCGCGCCCGGGAGTTCGTCGGCGGCCAGGAGTTCGTGCGGCAGCATCGTGGTCAGTACCGCCGAGAGCAGCCGGTGTTCGTCCTGGGGCTGTTTGGTCCAAGCGGTGACCAGGTACGACAGCCGGAACCAGCGGGGCGGCTGACGGCGGCGCACGATCACGTCGCGTTCGTCGCGGACGGAGACCTGGCCGCGCTGGCGCCGGGAGACGTCCTCGCGGATGTCGTACAGGTAGGCGTTGACGGCGGGCGCGTTGCGCCGGGCCGCCCAGTCGCGGGTCGGGGCCTCGAAGGAGATCTCGATGCCGGAACCGGCGAGCGCGCCGCCCCCGAGCAGCCGCTTGAGGACCTCGTCCACCTCGTGGATCACCGTCGTGCTCCTGCCCTGCCGTGCCCTGCCGTGCCTGTGCCGTGTTCGCCGCCGGAAGCCCCGCCGTCCCGGGCCGGCACCGGTACCGCTGTCCTGGCCGATCGTCTCCCGCGGGCCGTCGGCTTCGCAGGCACGCCGGGGACGACCGCCGTGCAGACCGGGCTGCCCAACCGCGCCTGTTCGATTGCCCGTTCGGTCAGATGTAGCCTTCCCGAAGGGCATGGGCCACGGCGTGCGCCCGGTTGCGCAGATGCAGCCGGGTGGTGAGCCCGTGCATCACGTTCTTGACGGTCCGTTCGGAGTAGGACAGCTTGCTGGCGATCTCTCCGGTATCGAGCCCCTCGGCGACCAGCCTCAGCACGTCCACCTCACGAGGCGCGAGTCCCGAGGGGGGAGCGCCGGGATGGCCGGTCGCGGTGCGGTGCAGCGTCCTGACCTGGCTGATCAGCCGGCCGAGCAGATCGGCGGGCAGGTCGCCGTCGCCGCGGGAGGCCGCGAGGACGGCCTGCACCAGCCGGTGCGCGGTGGCCTCGTGGCGCCACACGATGGCCCCGGCGCCCGACTCGATGGCGTCGAGGAGTTCGCTCTCGCGGATCGCGCTCACCACGAGGACGGCACGGGAGCCCTCGCTGCGCACGAGCCTGCGCAGCCGGGAGAGCGTGGTCTCGTCCAGTGTGTCGTTGACCAGCAGAGCGACGATGTCCGGTCCGGTCTCGGTCTCCTCACGGAGGTCGAGCACCGAGTGCTGCCGCAGCTGGCCGAGCACTCCCTCCCGGGAGATCGGGTCCCAGGCGTGCACCGCCACCGGTATGCGGGATCCGGGCCCGTCCGTGCCGGGAGCTGTGGTTCCGAATGAATTGCGCAACCGTTTCCCCTATGTTCACGTACCCATCACCTCTGTGGGGTCAGTGACGGGCGTGCACCCATCACACTTCTGCGACGCGTGTGGTCGGCGCAATCGTGGATCACCACGAGACACACCACGAGATCGGCGGCACCGGGGTCCGCTCCCGCGGGTCGTGTCGAGCGCGAGGCGGCGCAGGCGGCCGTGGGTCATGTCACGCAACGGTGGCCTCGCTCCCCGCCGTCCCACACAGCGGAACGCACGACGGCCACGAGGGAGGCAGGGATGTCCGTAGCGTTGCGGGAGCGCCGGGAGGAACTGGAGCTGGTGGCCGCCGAGGCCGAGCGCGCCCGAGCCGGAGCCGGCCGTCTCGTCCTGCTGCGCGGCGCCACCGGCACCGGCCGTACCGCGCTCCTGGAAGCCGTCGCCGAGCAGGCGGAGGCGGCCGGCATGCGCGTACTGCGGGCCCGCTGTTCGCCGGACCAGACCTCCGTACCGTTCGGCGCCGTCTTCCAACTCCTCGCGCACGGACCCGGGTTCGACTCGGCGGCCGGAGAGGAGCCGGATCCGCCCGGCACCCCGCCCCACCGGGGCAGGTCCGCGCGGCTGTGGCGTCTGCTGCGCGGTTACGCCGATGACGCGCCGCTCCTCGTGGCCGTGGACGACGTGCACCTCGCCGACGGGTCCTCGCGTCGCTGGCTGGTCGAGGCCGTGCGGCGCATCGACCGATTACGCGTACTGATGGTGGTGACCGAGCGCAGCCAGTACGACATCGATCCGCCGGCCGACGGGCTGGTGCACACGCTCTCCCCCGCCCTCGTCCGCACTCGCACGCTGGCGCCGCTGAGCGCCGACTCCGCGGCGGAGCTGGTCCGTTCGGCCCTGGGCCGGCCCGCCCCGGCCGACTGGGTGGACGACTGCGTACGGGCGGGCGCGGGCAGTCCGCTGCTGCTGCGCGCCCTGCTGGACGACATCGGGGGCACTGCCCCGGAGGCCGTCCCCGCGGCCCTTCCGGACAGTTGCGCGGCGCTCTACCCCGGCTCCTACGCGGCCGCCGTCTCCTGGTGGCTGGACAGCGCCGGGCCCACGACCACCGAGGTCGCCCGTGCGCTCGCCGCCCTGGACGACGACGAGGAGGACGACGAGAAGGACGGGGACGGCGAGGGCGGCCGGGGCGGCTACGGGGACGCCGACGCCGGGCTGCTCGCCAGGATGGCGGGCGCCGACCCCGCCCGCGTACCGGGCTGGCTCACCGCGATGACCGGCCTCGGGCTGCTGCGCCCCGGCCCCGGCGGGCGGCCCCGCTATGCCCATCCGCTGCTGCGGGACGCGGTGCTGAGCAGCTGGTCGGGCGCCCTGCGGCAGCTGGCGCACCACCGGGCGGCCGAGGCGATGCTGCGTCGCGGCGACCGCGCCGAGACGGTGGCCGGGCAGCTGCTGCGGTCCGCCCCGGTCGGCGAGGCGTGGGCGACGGGTGTCCTGGTGGACGCCGCGGACCGGGCCGTCCGGGACGACCGCAGTGACGACGCCCTGGCGTTCCTGCGCCGCGCCCTCGACGAGCCGATGCCGGACGCCCGCCGGAGCGTGGTCCTCACCGAACTGGGCTCGCTGGAGTACGCCACCGTACGGTCGACGGCCGGGATACCGCGGCTCGCCGAGGCGATGCGGCTGCCGGGGCTGCCCCGCGACCGGGTGCGCGCGGCGGTGGCGCTGGGCACGGCGCTGGCCCGGCGGGGTGAGGCGCGCGCCGCGGTCGACGTGCTGCGCGGCCTTGAGGACGAGCATCTGACGGGCCATCCGGACCTGGTCCGCACGGTGCACACCGCCTCGGCGCTGCTGTCCGACCACGACCCGGGGACACGGCGGGAGGTGTACCGCTGGCTGCGTGAGACCGCCGAGCGCTCACCGCAGCTGGTCGGCACGGCCGGGCAGGCGCTGCTCGTGCGGTACGAGTCGACGGCCGGGCTGACCTCGGCGGCCTCGGCGATGCGCCGGATCCGCGCCCTGCTGGCGCGGCCGGCCGACCCGCTCGCGGAGGGGTTCCTGCTGGGCACGGCCGCCGCGGTCGCCCAGTGGGCCGATCAGCTCGACGAGGCCGAACGGCTCGTACGGCGCGGTCTGGCCGGGCAGCGCCCGTCGCTGCTGCACCCGATGCACCTGGCACTGCTGAACGTACGGGTCGACATCGCCGCCGCCCGCGGCGCGTACGCCGAACTGCTTGCCGATCCAAGGGTGTTGAGCCCCGTCGTAGGCCGGCCGGATCCGGCCAACGCGCAGGCCCACGCGCTGATCGCGCTCGTCGAGACGGGCCGCACGGAGGAGGCCACCCGTCTCGCGGACGGCTTCGACCTCCAGAACCCGTACGAATCCTGGGAGTTGAACCGCTTCCTGTACGCGCGCGGTGTGCTGCGCGCGGCCACCGGCGATCCGGCGGGCGCGCTCGGCGACTTCCTGGAGTGCGGGCGCCACCAGTCGGCGCGGGACGTGGCGAGCCCGGTCGTCACCCCCTGGCGTACCGCGTCGGCGGAGTGCCAGCTGGCGCTCGGCCGGCCCCGCCAGGCCCTGGCCCTGGCCGAGGAGGAACTGCGCCTCGCCACGGTGTGGAACACGCCCCGTGTCCTGGGCCGGGCCCTGCGCGTCCTCGGCACGGCGACCGGCGGCCGACGCGGCCTAGAGCTGACGGAACGGGCGGTACGGGTCCTGCGGCGGGGAGCCGGCGGGGACGGGGCGCCGGACGGGACACCCGAGGCGGCTTCCGAGTCGACATCCGAGCCGGCATCCGGGGAGGCCTCCGACGGCGGTGGCGGGACCGTGGCCCCGGGCGGAGAGCCGGTCGACACGGAGCTGATTCCGGCGCTGATCGCACAGGGGCGCCGGCTCACCGCCGCCGGGGAGCGGGCGCGGGCCCGCGAGGCGCTCCGTGAGGCGGCCGAACGCGCCGAACGGCTGGGCGCGGTCCGGATGCGGGCGATGGCGGAGGCCGCCCTGCGCGAGGGCGGCGCCCGCCGCGCGGCGACGGCACGGACGGGGTCCGGGTCGCTCACCGCCAGCGAGCGCCGGATCGCGGAACTCGCCGCGCAGAGCCGTACGAACGTGGAGATAGCGGAGCTGCTGCACCTGGCCCGGCGTACCGTCGAGACCCATCTGACCAGTGCCTACCGCAAGTTGGGCATACGCCGCAGAGCGGAACTCGGCGCCGCGCTCACGGACGCCGGGTCCCGCTCGGGCCCGCCCGAGGAGAAACGGGCATAGGCAGTGCGTGCCCTACTTGGTGGTGCGATAGGCGCTGTAGATCGTCTGGTTCAGGGTGTTGCCGTCGGCGTCGGTGAGGGTGGCGCGCAGTGAGACCGTGCCGGGCTTGGCCGGGCTGCGCAGCTTGAGGTGCTTGCCGTCCACGGAACTGGCCTTCTTCCAGGTCTTGCCTCCGTCGTAGGAGACGGCGAAGGCGAGCTTGCGCAGCGAGGCGACCTCGGTGGCCGCGCCCTCAAGGGTGAAGGGCACGGTGAGGGTCGTCCTGGCCTTGGCGGTACTGGCCGTCGTCAGCTTCGGAGCGAAGCGGACGACCGTCAGCGGCAGCCGCTCGGGCGTGTCACCCGCGGCATGCGCCGAGGCGAAGGTCCAGGCCGCGGCGACCCGGGTGCTGACCGCGGACTGCGACGGGTCGCGGGAGACGTCCACGGCGAGGCGGTAGTTCCGCTTGCCGGCGGGCAGGGTGTACGAGGAGTCGGCGTCCAGCTCGTCGTTCAGCGCGAAGATCTTCTTGCCGTCGGCGTACAGCGAACTGGCGGCCTTGGTGAAGAGGGAGGACCCCAGGTTGCCCCCGCCGTCGGAGAACAGCGGCAGGTACGCCGAGAAGCTGTCGCCGGAGCGCACCGCGCCCGGCCGGTCGATACCGGTGGACAGCGGGCCCGAGGGCAGGTGCGGGCCGAAGACACCGGTGTTGAAGCGCAGGGTGTACTCCTTGCCCGCCGCGAAGGTTTTGGGCGGGCTCGCCTGGTTGTTCTCCACGGGCGTTTCGTCGTCGGCACCGGACGCGCTGTGTTGGTTCGCCTGGTAGAACCACTTGACGCCGTCGGGCAGCACGTAGTCGGTGCCGGTCGTCGGCAGAGCGGCCTCGGTCGGGAACGGGTTGTAGTAGCCGCCGGGCGTCAGCGGCACCACGACGAGGTGTGTGCGCTTGCCCTTGGCGGGCGCCCCGACGACCACCTTGACCTTGGCGAGCTGTGAGCGCTTGACGTTCTGCGTGAAGCCCGACAGGTCGCCCGTACGGTTCCAGGCCAGCCGGTAGTTGACGGCCTTGTCCGTCCACGTGCCGTGGTAGGTCGCGGACGCCTCGCGGGCCGACACGGGTGCGCCGAACTGCGCGACGCGGAAGTTGCCCAGGGCGGTGGCGGTGTAGATGCCGCTGTAGGGCTCGTTGTTGACGTTGAGGTGGTAGTAGAACACGGCACCTCTGGGCTTGGCCTTGCCGTCCGGCACGGTGACCCGTACGGGCTTGGCGGTACGGGCGTCCATGACCAGGGTGGTGTCCTTGGTCAGCGCGAACCTGGGCCGCAGCAGCAGGGACCAGCCGATGTCGCCGGTGGGGAGGGTGCCTTCGAGGGAGTAGAGCCCCTTCGGGAGGCGGACGGTGGCCTCGCCGTCGGACTTGTCGAGGATGTCCTGCCAGAGGTCGTTGTCCAGGCCGAACAGGGTTGTCACGCCCTCGCCGTCGGCCTTGCCCTTGAGGTCGAGGTGCTTGATGGTCAGGTTGTACGACTCGATCTCGCGGTCGACGCCGATGGCGGTCCGTACGGTGCTGCCGCCACCGGCGGCCGTCACCGACCCGCCGAAGGCGCCCTCGGCCGTCCCCACCCGCGTGTCGGCGGTCACGGTGGCGGTCGCCTCGCCGCCCGCCGGGACGGTGAGTTGCTTCGGCGAGACCGTGAACAGACCCTCGGCGGCGGGCTTTCCGTCGTTGCCGTAGGCCTCGGTGGTCAGGTCCAGGGTGAGCGGCCCGGTGCCCGCGTTGCGGTAGGTGACCGTTTTGGCCACGGGCTTGTCGTCGGTGTGCGGGTACTGCTGGGTGCCGAAGCCCAGTGAGGTCGGGCTGCTGGTGAGCTGCTGGGCGATCGCGGCGGCGACGTCCACCCGGCCGGTGCCCTGCGTGTACGCGGAGGTGGCTGCGAGCGGCTTCGCGGAGGCGGTGAGGGCGGCCTTGATCCGCTCACCGGTCCAGTCGGGGTGCTGTTGGGCCAGGATCGCGGCGGCGCCCGCCACGTGCGGGGTGGCCATCGACGTACCGCTCAGGGAGACATAGCCGTCGGCGGCGGGGTCGCCCATGAAGCCTTCGGCGGCCTTGGCGGCGACGATGCCCACGCCCGGCGCGGTGATGTCGGGCTTGAGGGAGCCGTCGGCCGTGGGACCGCGGCTGGAGAACTCGGCGATGGCGTCCTGCCGGTCGACCGCTCCGACGGTGAGCGCGGCGGCGGAGCTGCCGGGGGTGCCGATGGTGCCCTCGTCGGGACCCTCGTTGCCGGCGGCTATCACGAACAGGGCGCCGGAACCGGCCGACAGGTCGGCCACGGCCTGCTCGACGGGGTCGATGCCGGGGGCGTCGGTGCCGCCCAGGCTCATGTTGACGACCTTGGCACCCTGCGCGACGGCCCACTGCATACCGGCGATGACACCGGAGTCCTCGCCCGAGCCTTCGTCGTCGAGCACCTTGCCGACCAGGAGCCGGGCGCCGGGTGCGACTCCCGCGTACTTGGTGCCCGCGGGAGACGCGGCCCCGGAGCCCGCGATCGTCGAGGCCACGTGCGTGCCGTGGCCCGCGCGGTCGACGGTGTCCGCGGCGGCGGAGAAGTTCTTCTCCGCGTCGATACGGTCCTTCAGGTCCGGATGCGTCGCGTCGATGCCGGTGTCGAGGACGGCGACCTTGACACCCTTGCCGTCGTATCCCGCCGAGTGGGCAGCGGGCGCGCCGATCTGCGGCACGCTCCTGTCCAGGCTCGCCTTCACCTTGCCGTCCAGCCAGATCTTCCTGACCTTCGAGGAGCCGGTGCCAGTGGTGAGCGTCTCCCACAGCGCGGAGCCCTCGGACTTACGGGCGCGTACGGCGTCGCCGTTGATGCTCGGCAGGTCCCGGCGGACCGTGGCGCCCGAACTCCGGAACGTACCCTCCGACACGGACGTGCCCTTGTCGTACGTGACGATCAGCGGCACGTCGGAGCGGCGGGCGTCGTCGTAGCGCCCGCCGACCAGCCGCTTCACGTCGAACAGCCGCCGGTCCACCGTGCCGTTCGCGATCAGCTTCTCGGCGTCGCGCGGCACGACATACGCGTGAGACGCGGCCTGCTGGATGCGGAAGGCGATCCCCTCGCGGCCCTCGGCGGCCACCACACCGGTGACCTTGCCCTTGGCGTCCAGGGCCACCTTGTCGCCGGTCACGAGCGTGACCGTCCTGGCGGAGGCGGAGGCGGAGGAGGAGGCGGGGACGGGGGTTTCGGCGGGGGCGGCCTGGGCGCTGCCGGAAGACGCGCCCGCCAGCAGCCCGGCGCCGAGCGCCGCCGCGAGGGCGGCCGCTGCCGGTGCGGTCGTGACCGCTCGTTTCCTGTGGTGGCGCGACTGCTGGTGCGCCTGCTTGTGCGGCTTCAACTCAAGCCTTTCGTAAGGGCTTTGGGCAGCATTGGGGCACGGCGGAGCGGCGGTTCGGCCGCTCGGCCGTGTACGAAGTGGAGGATCGGGTCAGGCGATGGCGCTCGGTCAGACGAGGCGCTTACGACCCCAGAGGATGACGAACGCCGCGATGCCGGCGGTCAGGGCCAGCAGGATCGAGGCGCCGAGCCACTGCATGGAGGACATCTGGGAGATCGGGATGTACTCGACGTTCCAGCCGACGACCTGTGCCTTCTCCAGGCAGGCGTTGGCGGCCTTCTCCGACTCCACGTTGCAACTGCCGTAGCCGATGAGGTCGCCGGACGCGGTGAGGTAGGACTGGTCCAGGACATGGGCGCCGTCGGGCAGCTTCGGGAACTTCTCCGCCCCGACACCGTTGCTGGTCGTGGCGGTGATGACGTCCCCGAGGGACATCCGGAAGTGCGACCACACCAGCTGCACGGCGACGGCGAAGCCGAGGGTGACGGCCATGGACAGCAGGGTCCGGCGCAGCAGCATGCCGATCGCGATACCGCCGACGACGGTGAGCAGGGCGAGCGCCACGGGCACGGGTCCACTGCTGTCGAAGGCGAGTCCGTCGGACCAGGCCAGCACGTACGACGACGACTTGACCGGCGACCACCACCAGGTGAACACGGCGGAGGCCGCCGCGGTGGACACCGCGACCACGAGTGCGGTCACCCCGAGCTTGGTGGCGAGCCAGCGGACGCGGCTGGTGGACTGCGAGTTGACCAGCTTGACGGTGCCGTTCTCCAGGTCCCCGGCGAGCAGCGGCGCGCCCAGGAAGACACCGATCAGGAGGGGCGCGTAGCCGAGCAGCTGGCCGGAAATCCTGAGCGGCGCCTGGTCGAACTTCTCCTCCCAGTCGGACTTCGCGTCCGGCCAGCCGTAGCCGTCGAGGTACGTCACCATCTGCTGGCGCCAGTAGACCATCACCGCGACGGCGATCGCGGCGGTGATCAGCAGGGTCCAGTAGGCGCCGCGGTGCTGACGCCAGACGAGCCAGTTCATGCCGCTGAGCCGCAGGCCACGGCCACGGTCGGCCCGGGGGTGGGCGGATTCGGCGGGGGCGGGGCTGCCGGTGCTGCCGGTGCTGGTCATGGTGCTCATGCCGCCACCGCCTGCGGGGCGACGTAGGAGCTGGGACTGATCAGGGGTGGTGCCTCGGGGGAGCGCAGATAGGCGAGCAGGAGTTCCTCCAGGTCCGGGGTGCTCGCCTGCCACGGGCCGCCGCTGAGCGGCCCGTCGGGGCGGACCAGCGCGGTGAACTGCCGTCCGCTGGTGCGGGTTTCGACCACCGTGTGGTACGCCAGCTCCGCGGGCGTCCGCCCGTCGGAGTGGACCCCGGTGAGCACGGCGTGGGCGGTGCGGAGTTCGTCGACCTCACCGGCGAGCCGCAGCCCACCTTCGGTGATGACCAGCAGGTAGTCGCAGGTGTTCTCCAGCTCGGCGATCATGTGGGTGGACATCAGCACGGTGGTGCCGCGCTCGGCGGCCTCGGCCAGCAGGGTGCTCATCAGCTCGTGGCGCACCAGCGGGTCGAGGTCGGACATCGGCTCATCGAGGAGCAGCAGGTCGGGGCGCTTGCCGAAGGCGACGGCGAACGCCACCCGGGTGCGCTGGCCGCCGGAGAGGGTGCCGATCTTCGCCTCGAAGGGCACGTTGCCCGCGCGGACGATGTTCTCGGCGGCCCGCTGGTCCCAGCCGGGGTTCAGCTCACGGCCGAGGCGCAGGGCCTCGGCGACGGTGAAGCGCTTGAACAGCGGCTTCTCCTGGGCGAGGAACGCCGTACGCCGACTGGCCTCCGCGGACTGCGGGGCCGCGCCGAACACCCGCAGGGTGCCGGTGGTCGGCGCCAGCAGGTTGGCGGCGATGGACATCAGCGTGGTCTTGCCGGCGCCGTTGGGTCCCACCAGGCCGCAGATCCGCCCGGCCGGCAGCCGGAAGGAGCAGTCCCGCAGGGCCCAGCCCCGGCGGTACTTCCTGCCGACCGCGTGGGCCTCTATCGCGGACTCGCCAGTGAGGTCCCCGTGCCCCCAGTAACCCGTCCCGTTGCTCATCATCCGTGCCCCCTGCTTCCGGCGGCCGCCCTGGTCCCGGCGTACCGCTCCTCCATCACGGACGTGACCAGCGCGGTCACGTCCTCCTGCTCCAGACCCGCTTCGTGGGCCCGGTCCATCCATGCCTCCAGCTCGCCCCGCAGTGGTGAATCGGCCCCCGCCTGAGGAAGGGCCAGCGACTGGCGGACGAAGGTGCCCAGACCCGGTCGCAGTTCCACCAGGCCCTCCCGGTCCAGCTCGCGGTAGGCCTTGAGCGTGGTGTTCGGGTTGACCGCGGAGGTCGCCGCGACGTCCTTGGCCGTCGGCAACTGGTCCCCGGGCACGAGTACGCCCAGACGCAGGGCCTGCTTGGTCTGCTGGACGATCTGCTGATAGGCGGCCACCCCGCTCCGCCTGTCGATCCGGAACTCCAACCTCCGTCACCACCCTTTAGCTAATGAACTAGTGGATTGATGATGGAGATGATGGAGCACAGATCGCGTACCTGTCAAAGCCCCCAGGCCACCGACATGCGTAGGCCCTCCCGCACACCGATCTGCGGGAGGGCCTACGCGAATCTCTGGGGGACGGGGACGGGGACGGGGACGGGGACGGGGACGGAGTCAGCCCGTGCCGGTGAACCGCCCGTCGTCGAACGTCACCAGGTCCTTGCCGTCGCCGTCGACGACCCAGATGTACGTGGGTCCCCGCTCGGGCGTCGTCCGGCGCAGGACGACCTCGGCGCGACCGTCCCCGTCGAAGTCGCGTACGGCGGCGATGTGGGCGTACCGCTCGGGCTTCTTGAGGTCGCGCTTCGCGCCCGGGACCCGGGCGGGACCGAAGCGGTCGAGGGCGCTGGTCCGCACGTCGGAGCGGCTGCCCAGCAGGCCGCGGACCACGGTGACCTTCGCGGGCAACGGAAGCCCGCCCGACAGGTCGTCGACCAGCAGTTCGTCGCGGCCGTCACCGTCCAGGTCGCCGGTGACGAGGTCGCCGACCAGGTCCAGTTCGTACGGGCGTGACGGACCGCCGTCGCCCGGGAAGACGGTGAAGGTGCCGTTCGCACCGGGTGCCTCGCCGTCGGCCTCGTAGTTGCGGCTGCCGTCGTCCCCGATGACGACGTCGCCCTTCTCGTCCCCGTCGAAGTCGCCGAGGGCGACCGCGCTGCCCGTCCCCAACTGCCGTGCCCGCGTGGCGAATCCGGCCGGTCCGTCGCCCGCGTGGAGCAGGGCGGCCGGGGCCTGTCCGCCGTCGGTGGCACCCGGGTCGACCGCGGCGACCAGGTCCGCGGTCCGGTCGCCGTCGGCGTCACCGGCGTGGAGCGTGTACGGGGCCGTCGCGTAGAGGCCGGTGACGGGGCCGGGGCGCCCGCCACCGGTACGGGCCGGCTCGCCACTCCGGTCGAACGGGCCGTACCGGATGCGGAATTGAGGCCTGTCGACGGTGTCCTCCACGGCGGGCAGGTCGAGCAGTCCGTCGCCGTCGAAGTCGCCGGGGGTGCCGGTGACCGCGGGCAGGGTCGTGTCCGGGGTCTTCGGGTCGGGGCCGGTCGGACCGCTCCAGACGACATGCTCGCCGAACTTGAGGTCCGCGTACCCGTCGGCGTCGAGATCGGCGAGGACCGGGTAGGAGGGCAGGGGCGTGTCCGACTCCGCCGGGACAGCGGGGTCTTCGGGCTTCAGGACCGTCCGCGTGGCCGGGTCGAGGCCCTCGGCGGAGCCGTAGACGATGACGACGGAGTTCCGCTCGGCGTCTCCGCCGCCGCCCCCTTCGGACGAGGTGAGGTACGCGAGGTCGGGATGGCCGTCACCGTTCACGTCGTCGGGGACCTTGCCGCCCGTGCCCCGGGGGACGGGGGAGGCGGGGATGGGCGGCGCCGGGGCCGTCGTGGCGGGGGAGGCCTCGCCCCTGCCCCGGTCCGTGTCGTCCTCGCCGGCCCCGTCGTCCCCGCATCCGGCGGCGCACAGCACCACGGCACACACGCCTGCCACTGCTCCTCGTAAAGCCCTCATCCGACGACAACACCCCATGTCCCGGGGCTGAACCAGGACATGGGGTGCTTCGTTACGGGGATGTGCCACTCGGGCCACCGGCCGGTTCGCCGGCCGGGGCTCCGGTCACTTCACCGGCTGCGGCTCCGGCGCGCTCTCCGACTCGGCCTCGCCCGCCGGGGGCTCGTCGTCGACCGGGGTCTTCACGGAGTCGAGCAGCAGCTGGGCCACGTCGACGACCGTGATGGACTCCTTCGCCTTGCCGCCCGCGACGGAGTCGCTATCGGCTGCAGCCTTCTTGCCGTTGACCGAGTCGGTCAGCATGACCAGGCAGAACGGGCAAGCAGTCGAAATGATGTCGGGGTTGAGGGAAAGCGCCTCGTCCACGCGCTCGTTGTTGATGCGCTTGCCGATCCGCTCCTCCATCCACATCCGCGCGCCACCGGCGCCGCAGCAGAAACCGCGCTCCTTGTGGCGGTGCATCTCCTGCTGGCGCAGGCCCGGGACGGCCGACATGATCTCGCGCGGGGGCGTGTAGATCTTGTTGTGACGGCCCAGGTAGCAGGGGTCGTGGTAGGTGATGAGGCCCTCGACCGGGGTCACCGGGACCAGCTTGCCCTCGTCGATCAGGTGCTGGAGCAGCTGGGTGTGGTGGATGACCTCGTAGTCGCCGCCGAGCTGCGGGTACTCGTTGCCCAGGGTGTTGAGGCAGTGCGGGCAGGTCGCGACGATCTTCTTGGCGGACTTGGGCTTCTTCGACTCGGCGGTGAAGTTGCCCTCGTCGTCCATCTCCTCGCCGAAGGCCATGTTCAGCGCGGAGACGTTCTCCATGCCGAGCTCCTGGAAGAGGGGCTCGTTGCCCAGGCGGCGGGCGGAGTCACCGGTGCACTTCTCGTCGCCGCCCATGATCGCGAACTTGACGCCCGCGATGTGCAGCAGCTCGGCGAAGGCCTTGGTGGTCTTCTTGGCGCGGTCCTCAAGGGCACCCGCACAGCCGACCCAGTACAGGTAGTCGACCTCGGACAGGTCCTCGATGTCCTTGCCGACGACCGGGATCTCGAAGTCGACCTCCTTGGTCCACTCCAGGCGCTGCTTCTTCGCCAGACCCCAGGGGTTGCCCTTCTTCTCCAGGTTCTTGAGCATCGTGCCCGCCTCGGACGGGAACGCGGACTCGATCATCACCTGGTAGCGGCGCATGTCGACGATGTGGTCGACGTGCT
The DNA here is from genome assembly GCF_044334695.1 of Streptomyces sp. NPDC020747. Lineage (NCBI taxonomy): Bacteria > Bacillati > Actinomycetota > Actinomycetes > Kitasatosporales > Streptomycetaceae > Streptomyces > Streptomyces sp. NPDC020747. Next base: position 696,686 of record NZ_JBIRTJ010000003.1, read on the forward strand.
CGATGTCGACGGGGCACTGCTCGACACAGGCGCCGCAGGTGGTGCAGGACCACAGCACGTCGGGGTCGATGACGCCGTTCTCTTCGAGGGTCCCGATGAGGGGCCGCTCGGCCTCCGCGAGGGCGGCGGCGGGCACGTCCTTGAGCTGCTCCGCGGACGCCTTCTCGTTGCCCTCCATGTCCTTGCCGCCACCGGCGAGCAGGTAGGGGGCCTTGGCGTGGGCGTGGTCCCGCAGCGACATGATCAGCAGCTTCGGGGAGAGCGGCTTCCCGGTGTTCCAGGCGGGGCACTGCGACTGACAGCGCCCGCACTCGGTGCACGTGGAGAAGTCGAGGATGCCCTTCCAGGAGAACTGCTCGACCTGGGACACCCCGAAGACGTCGTCGTCGCCCGGATCGGTGAAGTCGATCGGCTCGCCGCCCGACGTCATCGGCAGCAGGGCGCCCAGCGCGGTGCCGCCCTCGGCGTTCCGCTTGAACCAGATGTTCGGGAAGCCGAGGAAGCGGTGCCAGGCGACACCCATGTTGGTGTTCAGCGCGACGGTGATCATCCAGATCAGCGAGGTGCCGATCTTGATCATCGCGACGAGGTAGACGAGGTTCTGGAGCACGCCGAGGGAGAGCCCCTTGAAGGCGAGGACCAGGGGGTACGAGGCGAAGTACGCGGCCTCGTAGTGCTCGACGTGGTGGACCGCGCCCTCAAGACCGCGCAGGGTGTAGATGGCGAGGCCGATGGTGAGGATGACGTACTCGACGAAGTACGCCTGCCAGGCCTTCGAGCCCGCGAAACGGGACTTGCGGCCGGCCCGGGAAGGCAGGTTCAGCAGCCGGATCGCGATGAGCACGACGATGCCGACGATCGTCATCACGCCGATGAACTCGGTGTACATCTCGAACGGCAGGAAGCCGCCGATGACGGGCAGCACCCAGTCCGCCTCGAAGAGCTGGCCGTAGGCCTGCGCGAGGGTCGGCGGCAGCGTCAGGAAGCCGATCGCGACGAACCAGTGGGCGAAGCCGACGATGCCCCAGCGGTTCATCCGGGTGTGACCCAGGAATTCCTTCACCAGGGTGATCGTGCGAGCCTTGGGGTTGTCGGTCCGGCTGCCCGCAGGCACCGGCTGGCCCAGCTTCACGAACCGGTAGATCTGCGCGACGGCTCGGGCGATGAGCGCAACGCCGACCACGGTCAGGACCAGCGACACGATGATCGCGGCGAGTTGCATTTCGGGACTCCTCGGGCCTGCGAGGTTCTCTTCGGGGCGGGTCTCCCGGTACCCCGAAGATTGATTACTAAGCGGTAACTTATGCAGTCCTCTGAGACTACCCACTCCTGTGTCCGCACTGTAGTCAGGGGTGCGGTGATCTGCGTCGCTGAGGCTTGCCTGAGTGAACCAGGTGTTGGTCGACCTGTGCCCTGTGTCGGGGCTCCGCGGGGGGCTGCGCCCCTTTAGGGGCGCGGGGCGGTGACACTATGCGGCTCCGCCGCGTGGGCGCGGCCAGCACCGGCCGACCCGCACCCACCAGCCGACCCGCAGGTCAGGGCTCAATTGCGCGTAAGGGTGAGATAAGAGTTGAGCCCCCACGACTCACCTCTGTTGACCCAGCGGTGAGCGTCGTGCACACTTGAGCCTGTTCCACTCAAGTCATTGCTGGAGGAATTGAAATGGCACGTGCGGTCGGCATCGACCTGGGCACGACTAACTCCGTCGTCAGCGTTCTGGAGGGCGGTGAGCCCACCGTCATCACCAACGCCGAGGGCGCCAGGACCACGCCGTCCGTCGTCGCCTTCGCCAAGAACGGTGAGGTGCTCGTCGGAGAGGTCGCCAAGCGCCAGGCGGTCACGAACGTGGACCGGACCATCCGCTCTGTGAAGCGTCACATGGGCACGGACTGGTCCATCGAGCTCGACGGTAAGAACTTCAACCCGCAGCAGATGAGCGCCTTCATCCTGCAGAAGCTGAAGCGCGACGCCGAGGCGTACCTGGGCGAGAAGGTCGCGGACGCGGTCATCACCGTCCCGGCGTACTTCAACGACTCCGAGCGCCAGGCGACGAAGGAGGCCGGCGAGATCGCGGGCCTGAACGTCCTGCGCATCGTGAACGAGCCCACCGCGGCGGCCCTCGCGTACGGCCTCGACAAGGACGACCAGACGATCCTCGTCTTCGACCTCGGTGGCGGCACGTTCGACGTGTCCCTCCTGGAGATCGGCGACGGCGTCGTCGAGGTGAAGGCCACGAACGGCGACAACCACCTCGGTGGTGACGACTGGGACCAGCGCGTCATGGACTACCTGGTCAAGCAGTTCTCCGCGGGCCACGGCGTGGACCTGGGCAAGGACAAGATGGCCCTCCAGCGCCTCCGCGAGGCCGCCGAGAAGGCCAAGATCGAGCTGTCCAGCTCCACCGAGACCTCGATCAACCTGCCCTACATCACGGCGTCCGCCGAGGGCCCGCTGCACCTGGACGAGAAGCTCACGCGCGCCCAGTTCCAGCAGCTGACGGCCGACCTGCTTGAGCGCTGCAAGACGCCGTTCCACAACGTCATCAAGGACGCGGGCATCCAGCTCAGCGAGATCGACCACGTCGTTCTCGTCGGTGGCTCCACCCGTATGCCCGCCGTCGCCGAGCTCGTCAAGGAGCTGACCGGCGGCCAGGACGCCAACAAGGGTGTGAACCCGGACGAGGTCGTCGCCATCGGCGCCGCCCTCCAGGCCGGTGTCCTCAAGGGCGAGGTCAAGGACGTCCTGCTCCTCGACGTGACCCCGCTGTCCCTCGGTATCGAGACCAAGGGAGGGATCATGACCAAGCTCATCGAGCGCAACACCACGATCCCGACCAAGCGGTCCGAGATCTTCACGACGGCCGAGGACAACCAGCCGTCCGTGCAGATCCAGGTCTACCAGGGCGAGCGCGAGATCGCGGCGTACAACAAGAAGCTCGGGATGTTCGAGCTGACCGGTCTGCCGCCGGCCCCGCGCGGGGTCCCGCAGATCGAGGTCGCCTTCGACATCGACGCCAACGGCATCATGCACGTGACCGCGAAGGACCTGGGCACGGGCAAGGAGCAGAAGATGACCGTCACCGGCGGCTCCTCGCTGCCGAAGGACGAGGTCGACCGCATGCGCCAGGAGGCCGAGCAGTACGCGGACGAGGACCACCGTCGCCGCGAGGCCGCCGAGTCCCGCAACCAGGGCGAGCAGCTCGTCTACCAGACGGAGAAGTTCCTCAAGGACAACGAGGACAAGGTCCCCGGTGACGTCAAGACCGAGGTCGAGACGAGCATCGAGGAGCTGAAGACCGCGCTCAAGGGCGAGGACACCACCGAGATCCGTACGGCCACCGAGAAGGTCGCCGCCGTCTCCCAGAAGCTCGGCCAGGCGATGTACGCGGACGCCCAGGCTTCGCAGGGTGCCGCGGGCGCCGAGGCCCCGGGTGCCGACGAGGGCGCCGGTGCCAAGGCCGCCGACGACGACGTCGTGGACGCCGAGATCGTCGACGAGGACCGTGACCGCAAGGACGGTGCCGCGTGACAGAGGAGACCCCGGGCTTCGACGAGCAGCCCGACGTCCCCTCCGGCGCCACCCCTGAAGACGCCGAGCCGAAGCCTGCCCCCTCCGCGGAGGAGGGGGCGGCCCAGGCCGGGGACGCGGCAGCGACAGCACAGATCGCGGGCCTCACCGCCCAGCTGGACCAGGTGCGCACGGCGCTCGGCGAGCGCACGGCGGACGTCCAGCGGCTCCAGGCCGAGTACCAGAACTACCGCCGCCGGGTCGAGCGCGACCGGATCGCGGTCAAGGAGATCGCCATCGCGAACCTCCTGACCGAGCTCCTGCCCGTGCTCGACGACATCGGCCGCGCGCGGGACCACGGCGAACTGGTCGGCGGCTTCAAGTCGGTGGCCGAGTCGCTGGAGACCGTCGCGGCGAAGATGGGCCTGCAGCAGTTCGGCAAGGACGGCGAGCCCTTCGACCCGATGATCCACGAAGCCCTGATGCACAGTTACGCACCGGACGTCACCGAGACGACGTGCGTGGCGATTCTGCAGCCGGGGTATCGCTTCGGCGAGCGCACCATCCGCCCCGCGCGGGTGGCCGTCGCCGAGCCGCAGCCGGGCGCGCAGCCGGTCAAGGGCGACGAGACGGACGGGACCCAGGCGGCCGACGACAAGGAGAGCGGTGGCCCGGACGAGGGCTGACGTGAAACAGGGCGTACGCGCGCCCGTATGCACCACGAACACCAAGCGCGTACGTGATGGTGACGTGCGGAAGGAGGGGCGTCGAGGATGAGCACCAAGGACTTCATCGAGAAGGACTACTACAAGGTCCTCGGCGTCCCCAAGGACGCCACCGAGGCCGAGATCAAGAAGGCGTACCGGAAGCTCGCCCGCGAGTACCACCCGGACGCCAACAAGGGGAACGCGAAGGCCGAGGACCGCTTCAAGGAGATCTCCGAGGCGAACGACATCCTCGGGGACCCCAAGAAGCGCAAGGAGTACGACGAGGCCCGCGCCCTCTTCGGCAACGGCGGGTTCCGGCCGGGACCCGGCGCCGGAGGCGGCAACTTCAACTTCGACCTGGGCGACCTCTTCGGAGGCGGCCCGGGTCAGGGCGGAGCGGGTGGCCAGGGCGGCGCCGGCGGCTTCGGCGGTGGTATCGGTGACGTGTTCGGCGGGCTGTTCAACCGCGGTGGCGCCACCACCGGCACGCGTACGCAGCCGCGGCGCGGCCAGGACATCGACACCGAGGTCACGCTCAGCTTCACGGAGGCGGTGGACGGGGCGACGGTTCCCCTCCGCATGACCTCGCAGTCCCCCTGCAAGGCCTGTTCGGGCACCGGCGACAAGAACGGCACACCGCGCGTGTGCCCGACCTGCGTCGGCACCGGCCAGGTGGCGCGGGGCTCGGGCGGCGGCTTCTCGTTGACCGACCCGTGCCCGGACTGCAAGGGCCGCGGCCTGATCGCGGAGCACGCGTGCCTGGTCTGCAGCGGCTCGGGGCGCGCTAAGTCGTCCCGCACCATGCAGGTCCGTATCCCGGCCGGGGTGTCGGACAGCCAGCGCATCCGGCTCCGCGGCAAGGGCGCACCGGGCGAGCGGGGCGGGCCCGCGGGCGATCTGTACGTCACGGTGCATGTGGACGCGCACCCGGTCTTCGGCCGCAAGGGCGACAACCTCACCGTCACCGTGCCCGTCACCTTCACGGAGGCGGCGCTCGGCGGCGAGGTCCGCGTGCCCACGCTCGGGGGGCCTCCGGTCACCCTGAAGCTGCCCCCGGGCACACCCAACGGCCGTACGATGCGCGCCCGCGGCAAGGGCGCGGTCCGCAAGGACGGCACCCGCGGGGACCTGTTGGTCACCGTCGAGGTGAGTGTTCCCACGGACGTGACGGGGAAGGCTCGTGACGCGCTAGAGGCGTATCGCGAGGCCACCGCGGACGAGGATCCGCGGGCGGAGCTGTTCCAGGCCGCGAAGGGAGCATGAGGACACCATGGACGCAACCGGACGCCGTCGACAGAGTTCCTATTCCGCATATGAGCTGACGGAAGAAACACCGGTGTACGTCATCTCGGTGGCCGCCCAGCTCTCCGGCCTGCACCCGCAGACCCTCCGCCAGTACGACCGCCTCGGCCTGGTCTCCCCGGACCGCACGGCCGGGCGCGGCCGGCGCTACTCGGCCCGCGACATCGAACTGCTGCGCACCGTCCAGCAGTTGTCGCAGGACGAGGGCATCAACCTCGCCGGCATCAAGCGCATCATCGAGCTGGAGAACCAGGTCGCCGCGCTCCAGTCCCGCGTCGCGGAGATGGAATCGGCCCTGGACGGCGCGGCGGCGGCCATGCAGCAGCGCGAGGCCGCCGTCCACGCCTCGTACCGCCGCGACCTGGTCCCGTACCAGGAGGTCCAGCACACGAGCGCGCTGGTGGTGTGGCGCCCCAAGCGACAGCAGTCGGACTGACGCGGACCGACACCACGCCGGCCACAGGACGGCGCCCGCCCCGGACCTCGGGGCGGGCGCCGTCGCGTGTGCGAGGCGGTAAGTGTCTGTTCAGTCCCAGCGACACGCCGCATGCACGGCGTGTCGCTGGGACTCGGACGCCACTTGCCTTCGAAGCGGATGGTGGTGAAGGGGGCGCCGCGCGGGGAAGGCGAACTCCGGGCCCCTCCTCTGTGTTGCGATCATGTACTGGACTACTGATCTACTGACCTACCGATCGACGGACCGACGGATCGACGGATCCGATGGATTCACGGGGGGAATGGAGCTTTTCCATGGCCATGGTGGGGCTGTTCTGGATCGCCGAGGGCGATGTGTATGTGGGGGCGAAACCGTCCGGGCGTGCCCCGGGGGTGCGGCTGACGCCGGAGGGGGTCGTGTCGCTCGGTGACGGCAGCTCGGACCTGTGGCCGTGGGACGAGGTGTGTGGGCTGACCGTCGGGGATGTCCCGCTGAAAACCCTCAAGCGTCGGATCAGCGTGATGCTGGACATGGTGCTGACCGTGACCAGCCTCGGCGACACCGACACACCGCCCATGATGAGCGTCATCGTCGAAACCGCCGACGGGACCACCGACTTGACCGTGTACGCGGCGGCGTCCACCTACTCCCAGGAGGAGTACGACCTCTCGCTGTCCCTCCTGTCCCACCTGACGGCGGGCGAGGCCACCCTGCGGGCGACGCTGGCCGCCATGGCGCAGTGGGGCCGGGTGCAGGAGGACGGGTCGCCCCGGGCGGCGGAGCGGGAGAGGCTGCTGCGGGAGTGGGTGGGGGTCGGCAGCCTCTCGTGAGCGAGCGGGCGAGCGGGCGGGCCCGGCATCAGGCGGGGCCGGCTCCCGGTCGTAGCGCGACGAAGACGAACTCCCGGCCCGGGCGGTCGGGAGCGTCGCGGACGTCCTCGACGACGTACCCCTGCGCGGCCAAGTCCGCCTCGATCTCGTCGCGTTCACGGAAACGGAGGGTCGATTCCGAGATCAGCACCTCTCCGTCCGCGGCGAACACGTAGCTGCTGCGGAACGTCACCAGCGGCCCGTCGACCTCGACCAGCTCGTCCCAGGTCTCGACCGCACCGACGCCCGGAATCTCCGTAACCCCGTACGACGACTCGCGGTTCCACTTCTCCCAGGCACGCCGAGCCGGATCCCGGGTCTCGAAGACGAAATGCCCGCCGGGCCGCAGGGCTTCGTAGGCGCCCCGCAGGGACTTCCGCCACGCCTGGGGATCGACGATCTGCTGGGCGGCGTTCGCCGTCATGGTCGCCAGGTCGGCCTGGAGCGGCGGGAGGGTGGTGGCATCACCATGGATCCAGCGCACCCTTTCACTGCCGGGCTTGCCCCGGGCCACATCGAGGGACGCCAGCGCCGGATCGACACCGACGACCTCGATCCCACGATCGGCGAGCAGCAACGCGAACACACCGGTCCCACAGCCGATGTCCAGCACGCGCCGCGCCCCGAACTCCTCCGCGATACGGACGTACGCGTCGAGGTCGCTCCGATCGGGATCGAGCGGGTCGTAGACAGCGGCAAGCCGCGGATGCCCGAAGGCCTCGCCCGCCATCAGGAGCGGGGGCGCCCGGCAGTACGGGCGTGGTGCAGCAGCCCTGCGAGGCCCTGCGGGGCGGTGGCGAGGATGATGTCCGGGGTGTCGCTCTCGCGGAGGCGGAGGGTTCCGTCTGGGGCGGTGGCTATGTTGAGGCAGTTGCCTTCGGGGCCACCGCTGAAGGATGACTTCTGCCAGGTCAGCTCAGACATGCGGGCCTCCCTAAAGGGTGTAGAGGAGATGCTGGATGAGAGCCAGCGAGTCCTTCACCGAGTGTGCTTCGGGGGCCAACGATACGTCGATGGGGGCGAGGGCGCTCTCGGTGAGGTGATCGAACAGCGCGGTGTACTCCAGCAGTTGGTCCTGGTCCGTCAAGTAGCGGGAGCCCAGAGGCGCTTCGAGCAGGACGGTGCCCAACTTCGGGTTGGCGGGCACGAAGTGGGCGAAGTTCCCGCTGAGCGCCGCGTAGGCCTGGGCGCTGAACGGGTAGATCTGGATCGTCACCTGAGGCAGCCGAGCCAGCTCGACGAGGCGCAGCAACTGCTCTCGTACGACGTCGACGCCCCCGAACCGCATGTGCAGCGCCGCTTCGTGGATGACGGCATGCACTGACGGCGGGTTGTCGAGCGTGAGGATGCGCTGGCGTTCCATACGGAACCTCAGGGCCTCCTCGATGTTGTCGAACCCCAGTTTGGGGCTGCTGAAGATGGCGCGCGCGTACTCGGCGGTCTGGAACAGCCCTGGGATGAACAGCGGTTCGTGGGTCCGGATGCTCACCGCCGCCGATTCCAGCTCGGCCAGGTCGAGCGCGCCAGGGCCTCTGCGTTTCTTATGCGCACTCCACCAGCCTTTGCCGCTGGCTTCGGACGTGGCGACCAGCGCCGCGACATAGGGCTCGTCCGCGCACCCGTACACCCGGCACAGGTCGCGGAGTCGTTCCGTGAGGATCGAGGTGCGGCCCAGCTCGATGTGGCTGAGCTGGCCACGGCTCATGCCAATGCGTTCGCTTGCCTCCCCGGCGCTCAATCCTGCCTGTTCGCGCAGTTGTTTGAGTTCGAGGCCGAGTCGGCGCTGACGTTCGCTGATGGCGGTCCGCAGTCCCACGTACATCTCCTTGATGGCGTGCCCAGAGTCTGCCGCCTGCAAGGGAGTTGGTCCACCGCTTCGAGTGACTTGGTTGCGCATAAGAACCCAGAAGCTCTACCGTCGGTGTTGGAGCAGTTACTCACTGAAGCCGTCCAACTCCCCCTGCCCACAAGCCGACAGAGCACCCGCCCCTCCACCCAGGAGCGCTCGGGCAAAGCCATCGTCGGGCGCGGGGCCGATCGCCACCCCCCCCACCTCCGACTGGAGCCGACGCCCATGAACCCCGCCCGCCGCGCCGCCCACCGCCCCGCGCAACTCGCGTACGAATACAGCCTGTTCGCCCCCGCGGACGCCACCGCACCCCGCGTCTGCCGGGACTTCGTACGGGCCGTCCTGTTCACGCACGACTGCGAAACCCTCGTCATGCCCGCCGCCCTGTGCACCTCGGAGCTCGTCACGAACGTCCACCTGCACACCAAGGGCGCCGCCATGCTCCGGGTCCGCCTGAATCCGGCCCGGCTCCATGTGAGCGTCTTCGACGAGAGCCCCGATCCACCGGTCGTGGCGCACCCGGCCGCGGGGGTCGTCGCCTGCTGGGGGCGAGGGCTCGCCCTGGTCGAGGAGGTGGCGGACACATGGGGCGTCGCGGACGGGAGGACGGGGCGGTACGCGAAGGGGGTTTGGTTCGAGCTGTGGCCGGCGGGGTGAGTCGTTTCTGCTTCATCTGTTCGAGTGAACAGCGAACGTTTCCGCAGGTGAGCCCATGTGGCTGCCTACCGTGACGGCGTTGCTTGTGCCGCAAGCACGCCCAGCCCACACTTGAGGAGGTGACGCCACGATGACCGCTCTTGCACACGAGAGGCCCGAGACCATGACCGAGATCAGGACCGAGCCTCAGCACCTACCCGAGAACGGGCCCGGCCTCGACGAGGTCGTGTGGCAGGCATGGGAGGCCATGGAACTCCCCGAGGGCTACCGCGCTGAGATCATCGAGGGAGCCATCGAGGTGTCGCCCACCGGCCGTTATTCGCACAGCGAGATCATCTTCCAGCTCAAAGAGGCTCTGGGGGAGTTCCTCAGAGGCGGGGATTTCGCTGTCCGGAACGACACGAACATCTTTCACCAGGGCAGTGCGTGGGTCCCCGACCTGTTTGTCACAGCCAGGGATACGGAACGATACGTAACGGATGACGGCCTTGGCCTGGCCTCTGGTGCGGTCCGTCTGGTCGTCGAAGTGGTATCTCCCGGAAAGCACAATCAGGACCGCGACCGAGTGAAGAAGCGCCGGGAGTACGCCCGGGCGGAAATTCCGGTGTACGTGATCATCGACGACTACGACAACAAGGGCACCGTCACCGTCCTCACTGAGCCTCAGCCCGAGAAGGCCGACTGGGTCGGCGTCCACCGGGTCCCCTACGGCACCGAGGTCACCATCCCCGAAGGTCCCGCCAAGGGGTTCGTCGTCACGGAGGCGATCACGGGACCTGCGCGGGCCAAGAAGTAGAGCGCCTATCGGCCCAGGGTCTGCCAGACCGTCAGCGCCAGGGCCAGGCACGACGTGGCCGCCGCAAGAGACGGCAGGGGCCAGCGGGTGCGTTCCAGGGCCTCGATGCGGGTCTCGTGTTCGTCGAGGGTCTTGTCGGTCTGGTCGGCACGTTGGAGGAGAAGGGCGAGGTCGCCCCGGGTGGTGGCGAACCCGACGTCGACCGAGCGACGCAGCCGCTCCAGCTCCAGAACGACCTCCTCCGTCTCAGTCGCTGTCATCCCGCACCTCCCGGCGATCGTCCGTATCCGTATCCGTATCCCTATCGGCGTCGGTATCGGTCATCGTGCTGCTCCTCGTGCTCCTCGTGCTCTTCGGTGTTGCCCGGTCTCTTCGGTGTTGCTCGGTGCTTGTCGGCGCGCGTCGCTCGTCAGTCCCTCGGCGCGCGCAGTCTGTCCCAGATGGTGCGACCTGCGATGACGTCCTCTAGTTCACGGGGGTGACGGTCAGGAACCGGAAGGCGAACGTGGCCGTTCCCGCGGTGCACTTGTAGGCGGGGACCGCCGTGTACGCGCTGTTCGGGGTGAGGCCGCCGACCAGGTACTGGGTACTCGCCGAGACCTGGCCCGTGCCGGTGGAGATGGCCGAACGGCGCTCGTCGGCGGCCAGTACGACCGTCGAACCCGAACCGGCCTTGACGTTCGCCGACATGAGGCACGTACCGGTGGTGCCGCTGCTGTTGATGCGCGCGCCCACCGACACCAGCAACAAGACTCATGGATTTCTCGCAGTTCTTGTCGTCGGAAGCCGGCGGTCATCCGCCGATGATGGTCGCGAGTGTGCGGACCGCACCCGAAAGGCCGCTCAGTGTCGGCGACACGGAGAGGGACTCCGCCCTGAGGCGACGGATCGCGAGCCGCTCACTTTCGAGACGCTCTCTCGATTCCCGCGCCTCTCCCCGCAGACCGTCGATCCTGCGATGCGCCCGCGCTGTCTCCCTTTTGGTGGCGGGGAGCTCGGTGTTCAGACGAATGATGACGGGATGGATACGGCGTACGTACTGCTCGTATTCGTTCCTGAGATTTTTGATTTGCCCATCGAGGCCGTCAGGGTCCTTCCTGTCCAGCTTCAACCGTGCGTTTTCGAGCTGCTGTCGCAGGTCGAACTCGAAGTTGGCCAGTTTCACCCCACTGGTGACCAGATTGGCCTCGGCCGATACCAGCCCCGCCGAGAGTGAGGCTCCGGTCACCGACGCCGAGGCGCCGGTGGCCGATGCGGCGGCGCCCACCGACTCCGCCTTCGCGCCGCCCCGCTCAACCTTCGTCGTGAACGTCTGAAAACTCGCTTCGAGCTGTGTCACTCGTTGTTCGAGTGCCTTAGGCTGATCGACCATGTTGTCTCCTGGAGGGGGTCGATGGGTTCGTGGTGAGTAGCGGCGATGACGGTTCGGAGTTCGCGGGTCGTGGCGAACATGTGCTTGACGTCCCGGACAACCTGCCCGGTCGGCGCGTGATCCTGGAGGCGTGGACCGGATTACTCTCCCGCGGTTATCAGATGTACGGAGTGCGGGAGAACGGTCATCAGCGGAAAGAGGAATTCCTCGGGAGGTCAGGGCTGGGGCGAGGGCGGGCCCACTGTCTGTTTACCGCGGGGATATATTCCGGTATCCGCTTCGACGGAGGGGTGCGCAGTCCGGGGCGCTGGAATATCCGATTCCTCTCCCTGGATTCCCTGCCCGAACTGGCCGCGGAGAATACGGCGGAAGCTTCGCGGTTCTTCTCCGTCAGCACACCTGGTGTCGAACTCTCCGTCCAATTCGGATCGGCCGGCGGCGTCCTTGCCCTTTACAGCGCCGAGGGCAAGGAACGACAGGTGCTGACAAAATACGATGGACGTTTCGAGGATGTCGTCACCGTTCCCCGCACCGGGCTTCTCGCGGTCGAGGGTGTCGGTCTCTCGTGGGGGATGATGACGGCCTGGTCGCTGAAGATACGGAAAACCGCGTAGAGGTGCCGCCCCGGGTCTCGAAGCCCGAGTCTTGATAGGATCTGCCCGTGAATTTACGGAAGCTGAATGGGTCGCGAGCATGCCGCGGAAGTTCGGCGACCGTCAGTTTTCCGTGGGAGAAGCCGTATCCATTGATTACGACCCCGGATATCCTGCTTTCTTCTACCCCGCAGGAGAGTACCCCCTGGTCCGGCTGTGGCCGATCGTCCTTTTCGCGGCCGTGGCGGGGTTCGCCACCACGGGCTTCGGCATCGCGGCTCTCATGTGATGCCGAGGGGTGTGGGCGCACACCTCCGACCGTCGGTCCGGAGGACCGGGTGTCAGAGGAAGAAGCGCATGAGTTCTTCCGCCGTCGGTGTCGCCGTTCGTTTCTCGGAGCCGGCGGGTTCGGCGGGTTCACTTCCCGGCCGGGGTACCGGCTGTGGATATTCCAGCGGTTCGCTGTCCTCGTCCCGGTTGACCGTCGCGAACATCCAGCTCGCCTCGGCGAGTTGGTCGACGACGGTGGCGAGCAGGTGGTCGGTGACCGACCAGTCCGCCGACTCGCCGTGCAGTTCGCGGGCCGTCGCGCTGTCCCGCGGAAGGTGCTGGAGCAGTACCGAAAGCCGCCGCGACGACAGCTGCCCCCGGTGCCAGTCCAGCAGGTCGACCCCGTAGTGGCGGAGCAGGTCCGCCTCCAGGGCCTCGGCGTGCTCTTCTACGAGCTCGCCGAGGCTCAGTCTTCCCCCAGGCCCAGCCCCGTCTCCTTGCCGTAGGCCTCCAGGACGGCGGCGATGTCCTGCATGGTGACGTCGTGCCGCTCGAAGCGGGTGAACTGCTTCTCGCCCAGCAGGAGTCGGAGCAGCCCGTCCACGTCGTTGTCGTCGAGGTCGCGGAGTGTGCGGGCCGTGGTGCGGGTCAGCTCGGTCGGCAGCTCGAAGCTGTCGTCGTCGAGTTCGAAGGTCCAGGCCCGGCCGAGCGCCTCCAGGCGCTGCGCGCGGGCCGCGTTGACGTTGAATCCGGCCATGGGTGAACTCCCTTGCGGGCAGAGGTGTATGAGGGGGAGGGGAACGGATGGCGTACGGAGAGGGGCCGGGGCGGCGGGTGGGGGAGCCCGCCGCCCCGGGTGACGAGCCCGAACAGGGCTGTCACAGAAGGCGGATCAGAGGGTGGACGGGCGGTCCGTCACAGAGCCGCGTACGCCTTGTCCTTCATGATCCACTTGGCCAGTTCACGCTTGGCGGTCTCCGCCTCCAGCGCGGTGAAGGTGACCCCGAGCTTCACGGAACCGGTCCGCGTGAAGCCCATCTCCTCGGTCTCGGTGACCTGCCCGCGCGGGAGGACGAAGCGGTACACGGCGTCCGTGCCGTCCGTGAACTCGATGCCGAGGGCCCGCTCGTCCTTGGCGGGCGTACTCGGGATCAGGAACTCGTACGTGTCCACCACCGCGGTACCGCCCACCGAGGTCTGGGTGATGTCGGTGGCCGGGATGCCCATGAAGAAGGAGAGCGTGCTCTTGTTCATCTGGAGCAGCTGGAACTTCACGGTCAGGTCGCGGTCGGAGTAGATGAATCGGCCCGGGCTCGCCGACTGCCAGGTGTCGACCGGGTCGATCTTGTCCTTCTTGTTGAGCTTGATGCCGTCGACGGAGGTGTATCCCAGCTCGACCCAGCCGGTCGGCCAGACGTCGTCGGACTTGGCCGGCGCGGTGGTCCCGGCGGGGGCCACCAGGACCCGGCCGGGACCGGCGACACGGATTTCCTTGCCGTTGTTCGTTGCCATGCGAACGCCTCTTTCAGTCAAGGGACCTGAGCGGTCCTGCGGTGAAGGGCGGTGCGGTGGGGCGCGGGGCTCAGCCGAGCCGCAGCAGCAGCCGGATCGTGGAGCGGTAGCGGTTCGCCGCCGACCGCGTGTAGTCGGGGAGCCAGCGGGGCCCGTCGGCCTCGGAGACATCGACGACGGCCGCGGAGCCGTACACCGTGTCGGCCAGTTCCAGGACGCAGGCACGGGCGGACAGCGCCACGGTGTGTGCCGTGGGCTTGTCCGGGCCGTACGCCTCCAGGTCGAGCAGCGGCTGGTCGAGATGCTGGTCGTCGACCCAGGCGCCGCCCATGTGGGAGACGAGGACCACCTTCTGGGTGCCGTCGAACCCGGCCGGCGGGCGGCTGTCGACGATGACACCGGTCAGCTCGGCCCGGTTCTTGAGGAAGTCGACGACCAGCTGCTCGGCGTCGGGGAAGGTCAGGATGGCCACATGGACGCTCCCTTCGGGAGACGGGTTTCCGGGGATCTCCGGGCGGCCTGGCCCGGGAGTTTCCGGGCAACACGAAGCGGCAGGTCCGCCGCCCTTCCTTCGGGCGCAGCTCTGCCGCTGCACCCACTGTGACACCGGTCGGGGAAACATGCAACTGGCTTATGCCGGACGGCTATTCGGGCCGTACGCATGAGGGGTCCCGCCGCGTGGTGCGGCGGGACCCCTCGCGCGTACGGCGGGATCGGCGGGATGAGTGCGATCAGTGAGGTCGGCGGGATCGGCGGTGGTGGTGCCGGGCGGATCAGTGGTCGTGGTGCCGGGTGAGGTGTGTCGTCCGCTCGGCCGCGAAGACGTCCTCCAAGCGGAAGAGACGGCGGCGGCCGTGTGTGCCCGCGGGCCGCAGATGGCCGCGCTGTACCCACTTGCGGATGGTCGCGGCGGTGACGCCGGCCTCGTCGGCGGCCAACTCGGCGGTGATCAAAGGGGTGTTGACGGCGTTCGTGGTTCCGGTCATGAGTGCTCGGCCTCCAGTACCCGGCCGCACACGGGATTGACGCATCTGATCTCGGCCCGCTCGGGTAACGCCCGCAGTGAGACGCAGTCGCAGACGGGGCAGCGGCCGGGCAGCCGTACGAGCTGCTCCGGGTCGCCGAGCGCGCGGGCGCAGCGTGCGGCCATCCGCCGGGTCTCGTCCTCGACGTGCGGGGCGAGCAGCGGGTCGGCGGCGATGCGGTCCAGCAGTCCGGCGATACGGCGCAGCCGTACCGGCACGGAGGCCGGGGGCACCGGCCGCAGGCCGAGTCGTTCACGTACGGCCTCCTCCAGTTCGACGACTCCGTCGGTGATGTCCCGTACGGCGTCGGAGACGTAGAGGCGGACCGGGGCGGTCGTACCGCCGACGGGTCCGTTGTCCCGACGCTCACGCAGGCCTCCGTGGGCCACCGGGGCCAACTCGTCGACGAGGTCCGGGAAGCGGCGGACGAGCGAGGCGATCCAGACGGCTCCACCGTGGTCTTCGCTCATCGGGTGACCTCGCACGGCCGACGGACCGGGCGCCGACGCTGATCGCAGGCGCGCGATGCCGGTTCGAGCGCGGGAGAACGCCAGGTCGAGGGTGTGGTCGTGGTGGCGGCTCCGGGTGGTTGGTCGGGCACGTGCAGCCCCTCCCCATCTATGGGAACATATGTTCGACAGTTGCGAACGAGCGGACAGAGTCGCATGTTGCGAGCGCGTACGCAAGTGATTACGTTCCGTGGAGGTGGATGTGACGGTGGGCTCTCAACTACCCCTGAGCTGCGGGAAGTTGCCGAATCTCCACAGTTACGCGCGGGCGCGCACACATGTTGGTGCGTGTGCGATCGGTACGCTGCCTCGGCGACGAGGGGAGAGCGGACTCATGGCTTCGAGCTCACGGGCCGGTGCCCGCGCCGACCACAACTTCCGGGCCGCCGGCCTCGACGACTTCGCCGGCTGGATCGAGGGACTGCTGCGCGCCCGGGGCTACGACATCGACAGCCCGCGCGGGGGCGGCCGTTCGAAGCTCGCGGACGACGCCGGGGTGCACCGGGCCGCCGTGAGCCGGCTGCTCCAGCGGCAGTCGATGCCCGACCTGGAGACGATGCGGCGTATCGCGGCCGTACTCGGCGTGCCGCTGCGGGAGATGCTCATCCGCTCGGGCCGGCTCACAGAGGACGACCTGCCGGTGTCGGACGACGGACGCCCCGCGGGCGGTGGGGACCGCCCCTGGCTGAGCGTCGAGGAGGCCGCTCTGCGCATGGGTGTCCCGCCCGAACTGCGGGAGCTGTTCGCCAAGGTGGCCCAGCAGTTCCTGCCGGAGGGCGGCTGACGGCGGAGGGGCCGGGGCCGGAGTACTCGGGCCATTGGCCTGTGGGGACGGGGGCCTTGAGGGAGTGCGGCATGGGAAATCCAGGAGGCGGCCCGGACGACGAGGCGGAACGCGTCTCCCGCCTGGTGGGCGAACTGCTCATCGGGCTCGGCGAGAAGGTCCGGTCGGCGGGACCGGACTCCGTCCGCGTCCTCACCGAGGAAGAACTCCAACGGCATCAGCTGAACTGGTTCCGCGCGGGCTGGGAGGAACATGCGCGGGCGACGGGCGGGGAGGGGGACCCGGGGGGATCGGCGCGTGGGGAGGGGCCGGCGCCTTGGGAGGGCGAGGCCCGGTCCGGCTCCGACGTCTCGGGGCGTCCCGACGTCTCCGGGTATCCCGACTCCGAGCACTTTCCGGTCCCGCCCTCGGCCCGTCTCCTCCGTTTCCCGGAACGCCCACCGGATGGCGAGGGTGGGTGATCCGTGTTTTTCGCCCCCGCCGCCCCTACCCTCCCCCACTCTCGGCTTCTCCCCCAGCCTCCGGCCGGGAGGTGCCCCCAGAGCGGGGGGACCCCCATCGTCCCTTACTCAGGGGCTCCGCCCCCGAACCCCCGCTCCTCAAACGCCCGAGGGGCTGAATACTGCGCAGTTCCCCGCGCCCCTGACGGGGCACGCCCCTCCCTACCGTGAACCCCCTTGTCAGGGAGCCGGGTTGGCGGGGGCCGGGCGGCACACCGACGGCTCGTCGAAGATCTCGGCGAGGTCGCAGGCCAGATCGTCGTCCCAGTCGGCGGCGTCGGCGCCGGTCCAGTCCTCCACCGCGGTGACGCCCTGCTCCTTCTTCTCCGACGGCGCCACCTGCGCGACCTGTGCCGCCTGCGCCAGCTGTTCCACGGGCGGCTTCGGCGGGGCCTGGAGCCAGCTGTCGAGGTCGCGCTCCGTGTAGCTCTCGACGCAGGCGACGATCGCCTCGCGGAGAGTGCCGGTATCGGTGAGCCCGGCGAGCGCGGGCCAGGCGGCGGCACACGGGTCCGGGGCGGGCTCGGGTACGGGCAGGGGAGCGGCGGATGCCACGGCACCGGCGCCGACCGCCATGCCCCCCGAGTCGGTCGTGGCCATCGCGGCCACCGCGGCCGTCGCGGGCGTACCGGCCGTCACGGCCAGGCAGCCTGCCGCCAGAAGAGGTATGAGGCATCGGGAGAGCGTGCGCATGGGGACTCCAGAGTGAGTGGGACACGAGCGGGACGAGCTGCCTGGTTCCGGCGACTGCTCCCGGCACCTCCTCCCAGCAACTTCCGAGAGCCGCGCCACCGCAATCCGTACGCGGCCGAACAGGTGCCCGTACTGACCCGGACGTGGTGTTCTGGCCGCTTCCACCCAGGTCCGCCCCACTCTCGACCCCCTCGTACGGCCGGCCCGTGGACCCCTGCCCGACGGATTTCCCCCACATCACCCCGGTCTCTCCACAGGTTTCCGTTGCGATCTCGTTAGCAGTTACTCCTTGACGGGCCGGGAACCCCCACGTTGGCTTTTGTCACCTGGGCCCGCACGGTTGCGCCCTCGTCCGGAAGGCACCCGAAAGTGAACAGCGCCATACGTCGTACCGCCGTAGCCGTCTCGGCTTCCACGATGACCCTCATGCTCGCCGCGTGCGGAGCACTGGACGGGAGCAGTGACGGCGGCGACGCGAGCCCGACCAAGGGCGACGACATCACGGTGGGGCTGCTGCTGCCGGAGAAGTCGAACTCGCGCTACGAGAAGTTCGACTACCCGATCATCAAGGAGAAGGTCTCCGCGCTGACCGACGGCAAGGGGAAGGTCGTCTACGAGAACGCCGACCAGGACGCCGCCGAGCAGAACAAGCAGCTCGCGCGGATGGTGGACGACAAGGTCGACGTACTCCTCGTGGACGCGGTGGACTCCAAGGCCATCGCCGCCGGGGTGGAGCGGGCCAAGGAGGCGGGGATTCCCGTCATCGCGTACGACAGGCTGGCCGAGGGGCCGATCGACGCGTACGTCTCGTTCGACAACGAGGCGGTCGGGCAGGTGCAGGGCCGGGCCCTCGCCGACGAGCTCGACGGCGGCAAGACGCAGAAGATCGTCATGATGAACGGCGCGGTGACGGACCCGAACGCCGCCCAGTTCAAGGAGGGCGCCCTCGGTGAACTCAAGGGCAAGGTGACGATCGCCAAGTCGTACGACACCAAGGATTGGAAGCCGGCCAACGCGCGGGCCAACATGATGGCCGCGATCTCCTCCCTCGGCGCCGACAACATCGCCGGGGTGTACTCCGCCAACGACGGCATGGCCGGCGGCATCATCTCCGCGCTGAAGGCGGCCGGGGTCACCGAACTGCCGCCGATCACCGGCCAGGACGCGGAGCTGGACGCGGTGCAGCGCGTCGTCATCGGCGACCAGTTCATGAGCGTCTACAAGCCGTACCCGCAGGAGGCCGAGACCGCCGCCGAGATGGCCGTGGCCGTCGTCCGCGGCTTCGGCATCGAGTTCGACTCGCTGACCCCCGACAAGGCCACCAGCCCCACGAAGAAGAACATCCCGGCCAACCTCCTGCCGGTCTCCGCCCTGACCAAGGACACCGTCAAGTCGACGGTCATCCAGGACGGCATCTACACGGCCGACCAGATCTGCACAGCCAGGTACAAGGCGGCCTGCGACTCCCTCGGCATCAAGTAACTTCGTCAGGCGCATGGTCGACGCGCGTAACCGGGACGACCCGGGACCTTTCCCGCAGCTACGGGAAGACGCCCTGGACCCACGGGAACCGGGAGTTCACGCCACCCTGGTGAACTCCACCGTCACCTCCGGCGGGCCCCCGGCCACCCCTCGGTAGATGCCCTTGTGCGGGGTCACGTCGTCGTAGTCGCGGCCTCGGCCGACCACGACGTGGGACTCGTTGGCGCGGGTGCGGTTGGTGGGGTCGTGGCCGGTCCAGTCGCCGGCCCAGTACTCGATCCAGGCGTGGCTCTGGCCGGCGACGGGGCGGTGCAGTTCCGCGTCCCGTTCGGGGTGCAGGTAGCCGGACACGTAGCGGGTCGGCAGGCCCAGGGCCCGCAGCAGCCCGGCCGTCAGGTGGGCGATGTCCTGGCAGACGCCCGCACCCTGGTCCCAGGCCTCGGCGGGGCTGGTGTTCACGCCGGTGGAGCCCGGGATGTACGAGACCCGGTCGGCGACCAGGTCCGAGACCGCGACCGCCGTCTCGTGCGGGTCCAGGCCCGCGGCCGCCGCGCGGGCCCGCTCGACCAGTTCCTCCGGGACGGCCGTACGGGAGGTCTGGACGGAGTGTTCCAGCAGGCGGGAGTTGGCCACCCGCTCGGCCACCTCCGCCCAGGCCGGGGCCGACGGCAGGTCGGCCGGCGGTGACGTCTCCACCAGGCTCACCGCCGTGATCGTCAGATCCTCGTGCGGCTCCATCAGGTCGAAGCCGGTGACCTGGGTGCCCCAGTAGTCCCAGTAGGACCAGGTCGGCGTGGACGGGTTGACCAGGACGCGGGCGTCCAGCGTCGTCTGGCCCGGCAGCGTCAGCGGGGTCATGCGGACCTCGTTGTGGGAGCGGACCGCGGCCTGCGCGTACGAGACGCGGGTGATGTGCCGGATGCGGAGCCGACGGGTCATCGCCGCGCTCGTGTTGGAGTTCGTACTCGCGTTCGCGTTCATGCTCACGCTCCTTCCTGGGCCCACTCGACGGGCCCCTGGTACGGGAAGAACCTCTCCGCGACCGCCTCGGCGGAGGCCATGCAGGACGTCTGCAACTCCCGCAGCAGGGAGGGGAGTACGTCCTCCAGGGCTGTCGAGTCCAGGTATTCGAGGCGGGTGCGCATCCTGCCGATCGGGCGCCGCGCCGGGTCCTGGCGCGGGCGGCCGAGCGCCGCCAGGCACTCCTCCGCCGTGGTCAGCGCGTGCAGCACCGAACGCGGGAACTCCCGGTCCATGATGAGGAATTCGGCCACCCGGGCGGTGTCCCCGAAACCGCCGTACACCCGTGCGTACGCCTCGTCCGCCCCGCTCGCGCTGAGCAGCGTCGGCCAGTCGGGGGCGTGCGCCGCGTCCAACACCCGTACGGACAGCAGCCGTACGGTCATGTCCACCCGCTCCAGGCTCCTGCCGAGCACCACGAAACGCCAGCTGTCGTCCCGGCTCATCGTCGAGTCGGCGAGCCCGAAGAAGAGCGCGGCCCGCCGGCGGACCAGGTCCAGATAGGCGTACGGGCCGGTGCGGCGGGCCGCCAGCCGCTGGTCGGCGAGGGCGTGCCAGGTGGAGTTGAGGCACTCCCACATCTCGGAGGACACCGCCTCGCGGGCGCTGCGGGCGTTCAGCCGGGCGGCGCCCAGCGCACCCTCGATGGAGCAGGTCGAACGGGCGTCGAAGGCCAGCTGGTCCAGGACCTGTTGCATGTCGACGGCGTCGGTGCCCGCGTCGACGCCGAGGATCGCGTACAGCGAACGGCAGGCCATGTCCTCGTCCCGCCAGGGGTCTTCGAGGAGCCGGTGCAGATACGCGTCGAGGATGCGGCCGGTGGCGTCGGCCCGTTCGACATAGCGGCCCGTCCAGGTCAGCGCCTCGGCGATGCGGGAGAGGATCACGTCGTTCACGGCCGTACCTCCTGCTCCTTGGGCGGCTTCAGCCGCTCGTCCGGCTTGAGCTGCTTGTGCGGACACTTCATACGTGCTCGTCACTGCTGCTGCGCCCCTTCCTGAGGGACGAGGCGGTCGCCGTCGGGGCCGAGCTGCCGCGGGGCGACCTCGGGCAGGGGTCCGGTCGGCTCCGCCACCGGACCCTCCGCCGGGCCCTCCGCGAGCACCCAGGTGTCCTTGGAGCCGCCGCCCTGGCTGGAGTTGACGATGAGGTTGCCCTCCTGGAGCGCGACCCGGGTGAGCCCGCCGGGCAGCACCCACACATCGCTGCCGTCGTTCACGGCGAACGGCCGGAGATCGATGTGCCGCGGCGCCATCCGCTCGCCCGCGAGGGTGGGGGAGGTGGACAGGGCCACCGGCCGCTGGGCGATCCACCCGCGAGGATCGGCGACGACCTCTTTGCGTACGCGATCGAGCGTCTGCCGGTCCGCGTGCGGTCCGATGACGATGCCCTGCCCGCCGGCCCCGTCGACGGGCTTCACGACGAGCTGGTCGAGCTGGTCGAGGACTGCTTCCAACTGCCCAGGTTCATCGGGGCGAAACGATTCGACATTGGGGAGGACCGGTTCCTCGGACAGGTAGTACCGGATGAGATCGGGAACGTACGTGTAGAGGAGCTTGTCGTCCGCGATGCCGTTGCCCACCGCGTTCGAGAGTGTGACGTTCCCGGCCTGGGCGGCGTTCATGATGCCGGGGCAGCCGATCACCGAGTCGGGCCGGAAGTGCAGCGGATCGAGGAAGTCGTCGTCGAGCCGCCGGTATACGACATGGACGGGCATCTCGCCGCGCGTGGTCCGCATCCACACCCGGTTCCCGCGGCAGACCAGATCGTGCCCCTCCACCAGCTGCACGCCCATCAGCCGTGCCAGCAGGGCGTGTTCGAAGTAGGCGGCGTTGCTGGGGCCCGGGGTGAGCACGACGACGCGCGGGTCGCCGACCCCGTCGGGCGCCGCCGCGCGCAGTGCCGCGAGCAGCCGCTGCCCGTACCCGTCGACCGGCAGCACATGCTGCTCGGCGAAGAGCGAGGGGAAGATCCGGGTCATCGCCCGCCGGTTCTCGATGACGTACGAGACCCCGGACGGCACCCGGACGTTGTCCTCCAGGACCCGGAAGTCGCCCGCCTCGTCCCGTACGAGATCGATGCCGGCGACGTGGACGCGTACCCCTCCCGGAGGCTCCACGCCGTGCGCGGCCCGGTGGAAGTGGGGCGAGTTGAGGAGGAGCCGCCAGGGCACGACCCCGTCCTCGAAGGCCCGGCACGGCCCGTACGCGTCGGCGAGGTAGGCCTCCAGAGCCCTGACCCGTTGAGAGACCCCGCGCTGGATGAGATCCCATTCCAGCGCGTCCAGCACGCGCGGCACGAGGTCCAGCGGCCAGGGCCGCTCCTCCCCCGCGAACGCGTACGTCACGCCGCGGTCCGTGAACGACCGGGCCATCTGATCGGCCCTGAACCGAAGTTCGGCCGGTTCCATCGGTTGAAGCGCCGCCAGCACCGGCTCATAG
Organism: Streptomyces sp. NPDC020747; assembly: GCF_044334695.1. Lineage (NCBI taxonomy): Bacteria > Bacillati > Actinomycetota > Actinomycetes > Kitasatosporales > Streptomycetaceae > Streptomyces > Streptomyces sp. NPDC020747. Next base: position 719,010 of record NZ_JBIRTJ010000003.1, read on the forward strand.
GCGGCCCTGACCTCACCCGGCCGCTCAAACATCTCGTCCCACGCGTCGGCCAACGCGTATGCGTCAAATATGTCCGCCATGGCCTGACGTTAAGTGCGGTACGTAACGTGCCGATCACTCGACGATTTCCGGCAGCTCACGTGGCGTGTCACGGTCACGCGGGGGTGGGCGGGGCTGCCTTGAGACGGTGGAGGAGCGCGGCGAGTCCCGGCGGTGCGCTGGTGAGTACGGTGCGGGGGCGACGTATATGCAGTTCACCTGATCCTCGCTGAACGATGACTTCTGCCAGGTGGGTTCGGGCATGTCAGGCTTCCTGAAGGCTGAAGAGCACGTGCTGGAGCAGTCCCAGGGAATCGCGGGACTCATGCGTGGACGCGGACACTCCTGGGTCCAAAGGCGGGAGGGACGCGGCACGCAGTCGGTCGAAGCGCGTTCGATACTTCAGGATCGCGTCCTCCTCGTGAATGAAGAGCGCAGCCGCGGGGTTGTCCACGAGGACAGTGTCCGGCGCCGAGCCGTGGGACTCGATGAGCGGAAGCGGGGTGCTACAGGCGGACAGGGCGCTCAGCGGTGAACGGCAGCACCTGGACGGTCACATGGTGGAGTTCCGCCGTGTGGATCAGGTGCAGGAGCTGCCTGCGCATGACCGTCATTCCACCGAACCGCATGTGTAGAGCGGCTTCGTGGATCACCGGCCGCCCGATCTGGCTGGAGCGAAGCGGCAGGGTGGCTCTGCTCGTTCCGCGACGCACGTCAGGCGCTCACGGTCCAGAGCGCATTTGCTCACGAGGCGCCTGGTTCGCGGAGGTTGGCAGGACAGTGGGCAAGCCGTACGCGACCAACAAGTGTCCGGTCGGTGAGGGGCTGAGAGAGCGTGAACCGGTAGCAGGTCGCGGCTTCACCACTCGTGGTGTAGGCAACCGTGATCTGGGTGGCTGAGGCGTCGCGTGTTCTGCCCCAGTCAGCTTCTCCGGCCGCGTGAGCGATCTCTTTGTCCGTGAGAGCGCCGTCTCGTACGGCCTCTTGGAGTTGGTACTGGGTAAGCCCGGCTTTCTTGGCGAGGACTTCGTCGTCCGGCGGTGCCGGACGGTCGAAGAATCCCTGCACGGCGAGGGGCACCAGGATCGCGGCCGCGGCAAGCAGCAAGGCGATGACGAGCAGGGCTACGCACCCGGCCGTGATCGGCCGGGTGCGGTTGCCGGATTCCAGGGTCACCTCATGATCCTTTGTAACCGATCTCGCTCAGCCGCCGGCTCATCACCGCGGCGTATCCAGTGGTGCCGGCATTTTTGGGATGGAAGGACTCTCGGCTGATGCAGGTGTCGCCTGCTACCCCCCACAGGCAGGATGACGGGACGGCGGCCGGATCACCCTTGTGGAAGTCGCCATCGCCGTTGGGGCCGATGACGATCTTGTTGATCCATTCCGGGTCGTCACAGCCGCTGTGCCCGACGAAGGCGTTGACCGGGTCAGCGTAGTCAACCTTGACCTTGGAAGCACCGGTTCGCAGAGCGTCGGTCATGGTCTTCTGCTCGCCGTCGGCGTAGTTGACCAGTTCGGCCAGGGCCTGGACCTCGGTCATGTCGTAGAACCAGGAGCCGGTGCACTTGACGGTTCGGCTGAGCAACTCCGGGTAGCCCATCAGGACGATCTGAGCGTTCGGCGCCGTGAACGCGATGTCCTCCAAGACGTCTTTGAGGTCGGGGATCATCCGGTCGACAATCGTCTTGTACTTGGAGAGGAAGCCGGAGTCGTTGGCGCAGTTCCCCAGACCTCCGCACTCCTGCATGGCACGGGCGAAGCCGCCTTCGTCATTGCCGCCCAGGGACAGCATGACCAGGGTGGTGTCAGCGCTGAGCACGCCGGAGTCGATCTGTGTGACCTCGTGGAACTGGCCCTCGAGGTGACGTTGAGGACTGTTGCCCGACGGTACGTAGGCGACATTCTTCGTCATGGCGCCCGAGCAGGCGACGAAGCCGAGTTCGGCTTGTGTCCCCCGGCTGTCGGCGATCGTTCCGAGCGACTCGGTGGTGCCGGGCAGAACCAGCTTTCGGGCCCAGGCGTTGTTGCTCCGGCGGCAGCCATTCCATTGCGCGGTGCCGTGGTCCTTGTTGCTCTCGGGGGAGTAGGCGCCCGCTCCCTCTCCGGCGGTGTAGGAGTCGCCGAGCACAGCCACGACGTGCTTGGGCTTGGCGCCGATCGGCTGGAACGCGACAGCGTCCCAAGCGACGTCCTCGTCACCGGTCCCGTCGAGAGTCTGGCTGGTCAGCTCCACGCGGGGCTTGCCGTTGACCTTGTAGACGCCCAGGGACACCCAGGAGTTGGCTTTGTGTTTCTGGCCGATGGTGCGGTGCCGGGAGACCTGGCCGCTGCCGGTGTCGATGTCGTACCTGGCCTGCTGGGTGTGGGCGCCGTGGTCGGGGACGTGGACCATGATGCGCACCCATTCGTTCAGGTCGCGTTCGAGGGTCCAGGTGCCGGTTGTCTTGAGCCGGGTGCCGTCGGTGCTGGCGGCTTGGCGGGTGTGGGTGAACCAGAAGTGGTCGCCGTATCCGGCGCCGATCTGATGCAAATCGATCTTTCCGGGGTAGGTGCCATTCGAGTTCGTAAAATTGAACTCGAATTTTCCGGCGGAGGTTGAGGCCCCGCAGGTGTGTCCTGGCTGGCCGGCTGGTGTGGTGCCTTGCTTGATGTCGTCGACGACGAGGGTGCCGGCGGGCAGGCCGGACGAACAGCGGGGCGGGTAGGAGGAGTTCTCGTTGGGCTGCTCCGGGTAGTCGGCGTTGTTGAAGCGGTGGACGGGGTTTCCGCACTGGGCGGTGGAGCTGCAGTCCTTCCACTTCACGTCGTCGTGCCACCAGCACTTGAGATACAGCGGGTCGGACTCGTTCGGGTCCCCGGGCAGTGTGCACGGGCCCTGCCCCGTCTGGTTCGACGTCCCTTCGTGGATCTTGTCGTTGTCGCAGTCGTTCGCCTCGGTGCAGAACAGGGCGATCGGAGGCTTGGCCGTCGTGCGGTCCTGGTTGCTGTTCCACCATGCGGCCCGGTATCCCGCCTGCATGTCGCCCGGTTTGAACATCGCGGAGATCGGCCGGGCGGCCCACCCGATGACCTTCTCCTGGTAGGGCCAGTCCTGGGGGTGCGCGGCGTGCGAGTAGTCGTCACCGCCGGTCGAGTTCTCCAGGAAGGGGGTGCGGTTCTCCTTCCACAGCGGGTTGGCGGGGTTGTTCGTCCAGCCCACGCCCCACTTGCCGCCGTTGTTGCCCGCTTCGGACTGGGGGTAGAAACCGGAGTTGTAGGCCCACAGGGCGAAGAACCAGTTCTCGATGTACTTCGGCTTGCCGTCGTTGACGGTCATGCCGGCCTTGCGGGTCTGGTTCCACTTCGAGGCGAGGATGTCCGCGCCGTAGGCGATGTTCGCCGTGTAGTCGAGTGCCGCTCCCTCCTTCTGCGCGCCTGTCAGGTTGGTGTCGGCCTTGCGCATGCCGTCGGTGACCTGGGTGATGCCGTAACCGCAGTCGGCCTTGGCCCAGTTGATGCCCCACGGGTCGCCCTGGTTGCCGTCGGCGGCGTACTTGATCCCGTAGTAGTTGCCGATCAGCGGGTTGCCGGTCACGCCCGGCACCACGGTCCGTGTGGCCTGCCACATGTTGGATTCCTGGGCGGTGATCCCGAGCATGATCTGGGACGGGATGTGCCACTCGTCCGGGCGGTCGGGGACCCCGTTCGGATCGCCCTCCAGCGTGCGCAGTGGGAACAGGACCTGCGGCGAGTAGCCGCTCATGCCGGTGCCGTTCCAGTTCGAGGGCCGGGTGACCCAGGTGTCCAGGCTGTCGATGACCGCCTGGTTCACGGCCCACTCGACCTGCCGGGGGGTCGGCTGCAGGGCCTGCTTGGCGACGCTGCCGCGCGGTACGGCACAGGTGCGTTCGTCCTCGACGGGGTCGCTCGGCGAGGCCGCTGCCGCGCTCCGCTGCGCTTTCGGCGTGCCGGCCCCGGCCGTGAGGGCGGGCGAGGTGTTCTTGCCCTGCGGTATCCGGGCGTCGGACACCGGCTTGTCTCCCGGGGACGCCGTGAGCTTCGCGGTGCGGCCGGTGGCAAGCGTGAGGATGCTTGTTGACACGGGGCGGACCGACAACGCGTCCGCGCCCTGTGGGGGCTTCTTGGTGTCCTGCCAGCGGGAGACGATGACCGCCTGGCCGCGGGTGCTGGCGGTCGCGTCCTTCGCGACACCGGGGTTCTTGACCGCGCCGGGCAGCGTACGGGACGTCTTCGCCTTGCCGGTGATGAACACGGTGCCCGCGGCCGAGGAGGTCAGGTCCACGTCCGTGAACCGGCCCGTGGCCAGTGTCGAAGTCCGCCCGGCGTGCACGCGTTTGACGGTGCCGCGGTCGTTGGCCGTGTGGTCGAGGAACACCAGGCCGCCGTCGCGGTCGGTGCGGAGCTGGAAGGGCACTCCGGACGTCGTGGCCAGCGGGGTGCGCTGCCCGCGCGCGCCGATTGCCACCACCCGGTAGCCGTCGGCGGCGGCGATGCCGTCCCGGTACGGGACCGCGGACGTCACCTGGCCCTTCAGCTTGAGCGGCTTGCCGGCCTTGCCCGCCTCGGCGTCGATGGTGACCAGCCGGGTCGCGTTCTCCTTGGCCGTGTCGTCGGCGAACTGTGACACCACGGCGTCCTCGCCGCGGCCGCAGCCGGGCGAGAAGTACGCGAGCGACGACTGCACCGCAAGTTTGGTCACCTTGCCGCTGGTCAGATCGACGACAGCGGTGAAGGCTCCCCTGGTCATCAGCTCGGGCTTGTTGGTGAAGGTGCGGGGCGCGTAGACGACGACGGCGTGTTTGCCGGAGGCAGTGACGCAGGCGTTGCCGATCCACGCGTCCGTCTCGAGCCCGGGCTCGGACAGGGACGCCGCGGTCTTCCACTGGTATCCGTCGTCCTTGTCGGCGGTGAGGAGGTGAAAGCCCTGAGCGTCGGAGCTGGTCGTCCACGCGCGGTCCGCTGACGCGCGCCAGTCCTTGCCGAGCAGCCTGGACCGTTGTTCCGCGGGGACCGCGGCAGGGTCCGGTGCTGCGGTCGCCGCCTTCTCCGTTTGCTGCTTCGCCGGTTGGGGATCAGGTTCGTCGGCTACGGCGACGGTCTGTATGAGGCCGGTGAGGACCGCGGTGGCCGCGAGGCCCGCAACTCCTGAGCGGACAGGTCTGAGCACTCTCAACGGGAGAACACCCCTTCGAGTCGATGGATTCGGGCAGCGCGCAGGAGACCGCCGCAGCTCCGTACAGGGGGAGTCGGTGCTGCGGCGGTCGGCTGGAGGGCGGTGCGCGTCAGGCGCCGGTGGCACCGTGGTCCGTGCGCAGGTTCCTGGCTCTGTTCGTCTGCAGGCGGGCAGGCCGGCTGCCGTGGGCTGTCACGGCGCCTCTCTCCGCATGCGGGAGGCAGGGTTCGCTTCGGCGATGGCGGCGTTGCCTGTGCATGGTGAGGTCCCGGCGTTCACGGAAGTCCTGCGGACTCCGGTTCGCCTGCTCCTGGCTGAGGTACAGCAGCCGCACGCCGGCCGTCACTGCCGTGCGGCGTATGCCTTCGCTTGGGCGACTGCGGCCTGGGTGCCGTCCTGGATCTTGTCCAGAGCGGCTTGGTTCTTCTTGATGGCAGCCTCCTGGAGAACAACCTCCGCGTCGAACCAGGTCTTTTCGACGTTGTGTTCGTCCCGGCAGGCGACGTCCGCAGTTGCGGTGGCGACCTCGGCGGCCGAGATGTCGGACGGGTCGGAGAACTGAGGATCGTCGTTGGCATCCATGGGCTTCGTGTACGAGTAGCCCTTGTCCTCCATGCATGACGACCACTTGGTGAAGGACGCGGCCACGGCCGGGTCTTCCATGGCGGCGCGGTAGGTGTCACCGTCGATCTGCGCCACAAGGTCGGCCGTTTGCACGGTCGGGACGTCGCCGCTCGCCTGCTGGGCGCACTGGCGCACCTGGCCATCGTCAGCCCCGGACTCGTCCACCGCGCCCTCAGCCATGGCCGCGTCGTACGCCTCCTGCTCCGCAGGGGCAGGGTGGTACCCGTTCTTGGCTGCCAGTGCGGCGTCGTGGATGCCGTAGCGCCAGTCGGTCAGGGTCTTGCCGCCGATGCTGGGCAGATCAGGGGCAGGACTCCACTGAGCGAATCCCGCGTCCTCCATACAGGCATCGATGAGATCGTCCCGGAGCCCGGCGACCATCCGGGTCTGGGCCGTGGTGGGCATGTACGCCGCAATGGGAAGCTGCCACGTCGCCGGGTTGTCCGGGTCCGCTGCAGGCGCATTCGGAGCCTGAGGCTGCCTGGCCGCGGGCGCCGGCACGGTGCCGTCTTTCCGGGCGGCCGGGTCAGAGGATGAACCGATCACTGCGACGGCGCACACGGCCCCGGCCGCAAGGAGCGGAATTCCCACCCGCACTGCCGCTCTCCTGGAAGTCACTGATTTCCCCCTCGCTTGGATGAATCCTGCTTCTCTAAACCCACCGGAACGAGGCGTTCTCGTTGTAGACGTACCGGAAACGGTCGATGTGCTGGTACGGGGCCATCTTGTCCCGGACACCCTTGTACCCGCTGTTGAAACAGACTTCCGCCGTGTACTTGTAGTGGTCGTTCTCACCCGAGGCGGCATTGTTCTTGACCCGCAGCCCGGAACCGGGCCAATAGCCGCTGGCGCCGGCAATGGTGCAGAAGCGGAGCGGCTGGGAGCTGGGGTCGTCTCCGCCCACACGCAGAGCGCCGAAGTCGTACACGCTGTACCCGACGTTTCTGTACGCACCTCCCTGGCCCGAGTTGTAGTAGAGGTGCAATTTGAACCCTGAAACCGAGGGGCGCTTGCACACCTCCATGCTCATCAGATTCTCCTCATCCGAAGCCTGCGCACTCGGTGCGGCGGCGACGGACATGACGAGTAGCGTGGCAGCGCCGACCAGTACGCCAAATTTCTTTTGCATCTCTCTCCTACTCGTTCTTGCGCGTTTATGCCAACCGCGAATGATCACGCAAGATGTTCACTCTCCTGCGTGATCAACTATTCCTGTCCAGCGGGAGAGACCGTCCACCTACCAGCTGGAATTTCGGCTCTCGTTTTCACTGCACGGTGTGGATTTCGCTCGGGTACGGCAGGCCCTTCATCGAGGTGAACCTTGTGCCCTGTTTCAATGTGGTCCCGGCCCGGCAGGAAACGTTCTCCCGTGGGGGTTTCGGCGACGGGCCGAGTCGTATTCCCGTGAGCATCAACGATCGCATCGGCGCCTGCGAGAACACCACCCTCATCTTGTTGCGTCAGGAGGGGGTGCATAAGTTACTTACCTTAAAAATAAGGTCATTCAGTTCACAACGGGCTGTCTGGTAGCGCGTGGAGTTGCAACCGGAAGAGCAGCTCGGTCCGGATGTATTCGTGGCCATCTCGCGGCTGTCGAGAGTGCAGCTGACTGGTGCAGGGCCAAGGGCCTGCTGGGCAGGTATGCCGCTCCAGCCATCAGCTTGTTGCAACGAGCCATGCTGGGGTGGGGACAAAGGCATATCAACTGTGGCGATAGGGGGTACGGGTGCGTCGAAGCCTTGTTGCGGAGGCGGTGGCAGCCGCGCATAGTTGCGCTCCGGAAGAGGCTTGAACCGGGGGTTGAGGAGATGGCCGGGCACGGGAAGGAAGCGCATCCGCACGGTGCTGACCGCCTGTGCGAGGCGGGGGACCGGGTGTACTCCCGGGCGGTACGACGCGGCCGGGTGTCCCGCGACGACGCCGAGACCGTGCCCTGCCTGGTCGAGCTGGCGCTGCTGCATCCCGACCCCGACGACATGGGCTGGCTGGTGCCGACCTCGCCGCAGGAGGTCATGACACGCCTGCTGCGGGAGATGCACGAGCACGTCGTCGCGACGCAGTCGCGCATGGGCTCGGCGGTGTCCGCCTTCGAGTGGTACGCGACCCTCGGCGGCAACGTCCATTCGCGCACCGAGGGCGTGGCGATCCGGGTGCTCGACGGACTGCCCCGGATCCGGGCCGCGATGGACGGGGCGACCGAGGCATGCACGACCGAGGTACTTGCCGTCCAGCCGGGCGGAATCCGCCGCGAGGACGAACTCTCCGAGGGCCTGCCCCGGGCGATGGCGCTGCGCCGCCGGGGCGTGCGCATGCGCGACCTGTACACACACGTGGCCCGGCACGGGCAGGGCCTGCTCAACTACATGGAGTTGATGGGCGACGCGGCCGAGGCCCGCACCCTCGACGAGGTCACCGAGCGGCTCATCATCTTCGACCGCACGGTCGCCTTCATCCCGGCGAGCGCCGACCGCACGATCGCGCTGGAGTTGCGTCACCCGGCGCTGGTGGACTACCTGGTCACCGTCTTCGAACGGCTCTGGCGCCTGGCGATCCCCCTCACCGCGCCCCTCCCGGACACGGGCATCGAGGGCATCACGCACCGGGAGCGTTCGATCGCGGCCCTGCTCGCGGAGGGCCACCAGGACGCGGTGGTCGCGGAGCGGCTGGGCATCAGCGTCCGTACGTGCCGCGCCCACATAGCCCGCCTCTCGGAAACCCTGGGCGCCGCCAGCCGCACCCAACTGGGCGTGCGCATAGCCCAGGCCGGCCTCGACGGCCCGCCCCGCGACCCGGAACTCCAGCCCCTCACGGCTCCCGGTCCCGGGATTCCAGAATCCCCGACCGACCGATGAGGTAGCCGAGTTGGGCGCGGCTCTCGCTGCCGAGGGTGGCGGCGAGCTTGGCGATGTGGACGCGGGCGGTGCGGATGTTCAGCCCGAGCCGGTCCGCGATGGCCGCGTCGGTGTGGCCTTCGATGAGGAGTGCGGCGATGGCGTGCTGGCGGGGGGTGACGCCGTTGAGGGACGGGCGGTGTACGGCTTCGGGGTACATGGGGGTGGCGAGGCGCCAGAGCCGGTCGAAGGTCGTCACGAGGTAGGCGACCAGCGCGGGATGGCGGACTTCCAGGGCGAGGGTGCCGTCCTTGTTGGCGGGGATGAAGGCGACCTCACGGTCGACGGCGATGAGGCGGTCGGTGACCTCGTCGAGAGACCGGGCCTGCGTATCCCCTCTGAGCCGTTCGTAGCGGGAGAGGATGAGGGGCAGATGGCGTGTGGTGTGCTGATACAGGGTGCGTATACGGCAGCCCCGGTCGAGCAGGGCCTGGTCGCGAGCCATGGCGACGGCCTGAGCCACCTCGCCGCGCCGGTCGCTGTAGTGGGTGTTGGGCTGGATGCAGAGCACTTCCCGCGTCGCGGTGTCCACGGCCTCGGTGATGGCCCGGTTGATCTGCTCCGTACCGCTGTGGACCCTGATCGGGGCGTCCGCACCTGAGGTGTGACGGCCGTCGAGGCGCATCAGTGGTTCGAACGCTTCGGCCAGTCGCTCCTCGCGCCGTCGTTCGTCGGCGATGCGGTCCTCGGCGTTGCGCAGCAGCCGGTGGAGAGCGACTGCCGGTGCGACGGGGACCAGTTGATTCGGGTCCTTGACGGACGGCTGCAGCAACCCGATCTCGACGAGGCAGGGGGCTTCGTCCGCATCGCGTACGTGCCCTTCTCGAAGAGCACGCTCGTACGCTGCCGCGCCTGCCTCGCAGAGCTCCTCCGCCCCGTGGTTCCGGTGCTCCGTGGTCACTCCACGGCTCCCTTGTGTTTCAGGATCCCCGACTCGGCGATGAGGTAGCCGAGTTGGGCGCGGCTCTCGCTGCCGAGGGTGGCGGCGAGTTTGGCGATGTGGACGCGGGCGGTGCGGATGTTGAGGCCGAGGCGGTCGGCGATGGCCGCGTCGGTGTGGCCCTCGATGAGAAGCGCGGCGATGGCGTGCTGGCGGGGGGTGATGCCGTTGAGGGATGGGCGGTGTGCCGCTTCGGGGTACATGGGGGTGGCGAGGCGCCAGAGGCGGTCGAAGGTGGTGACGAAGAAGGTGAGCAGGGCCGGAGTGCGGACTTCCAGTGCGGCCGTACGGTCCTTGCTTGCCGCGACGAACGCCACAGCGCGGTCGATGACGAGTAGCCGCTCGGTCACTTCGTCGAGGGTGCGAGCTTCCACATCGCCCCGGAGCAGTTCGTAGCGGGCGATCACCGGAGGCGTATGGCGGACGGGGTGCTGGTAGAGGGTGCGGATACGGGCGCCCCGGTCAAGCAGTGCCTGGTCGCGTTCCAGGGAGGCGCCCAGGGTTTTGGAGGCCAGGCCGTTGTGCGGCTGGATTGCGAGGAGCTCATCGCTCGCTTTGGCCAGGGCTTCCGTGATGGCCAGGTCGATCTGTCCTTTGCCATGGAGACCCCTGATCGTGGGAGTGTCTGTCACTGCTGTATGGCTGCCCTCGATACGCAACAGTGGTTCGAAGGCCTCGGCCAGCCGAGCCTCCCGCCGCCGTTCCTCCGCGATCCGCTCGTCGAACGCCCGAAGGAGCCGGGGCAGAACGACGGTCGGCGCCGTGGGCACCAGACGCTTCTCGTCGTCCATGTCGGGGTGCAACAGTCCTAGATCCAGCAAGCATGGTGCAGTCTCGCCATCGTCCCTGCGCACACTGCCCTTGCGCAGGGCACGGGCGTACAGGCCCATGCCTGCTTCGCACAGATCCTCGTCTCCGTGCGCGTGGAGGCCATGGCTCTCTCTGGCGGACATGTCAGTGATCCTGCTCCAGAAGCCCCGACTGCGCTATGAGAAAGCCGAGTTGGGCCCGGCTGCCGCTGCCCAGAGCGGTGGCCAGTTTGGCTATGTGGGCGCGACAGGTGCGGACGTTCATGCCGAGGCGGCGGGCGATGGCCTCATCGACATGCCCCTCCACGAGGAGCTTGGCTATCGAGCGCTGGACGCCGGTTATGCCGTCGCGGGAGGGCTCGTAGGGGACTTCGTCACGTAGGGGCGTCGCTCGCTGCCACAGGTGCTCGAAGACCTTGATCAGGTACTTCACCAGCCCTGGATGACGGAGTTCCAGGGCCACCGGCAGATCGTCCCGGGCCGGTACGAACGCGACCGTCTCGTCGCAGATTATGAGCCGCCCGATGAGCTCTTCGAGCGTGCGGATCTCGACCTTGCCGGCGGACATCTCATCGACGTACGCCATCGTGCCGAGGCTGTGTCTGACGGTGTGCTGATACAGGGTGCGCATGCTCACGCCGCGGTCCATCAGGGGGCGGTCGCGCTCCAGGGCCTGGTTGAGGATGTGCTCGCTGCGCCCGCCTCCGGGCTGCACGGTGAGCACCTCGGTACGGGCTTCGGACGTGGCCAGGTTGAGCGCGGCGTTGATCCGGTTGTTGCCCTCCAGCACGGTGATCGCGTGGGTGGGCGCCGGAGCCAGCGCGCTGAGGGCCATGAATGGCTCAAACGATTCGGTCAGTTCGATGGACTGCCGTCGTCGGTCGAGGATCTCCCGTTCGAGCGGGTGGAGACGCTGGGCGAGCGCGACGGAGGGGGGAACCGGCCGCAGCCAGTTGGCGTCGTCGGGATCGGGATGCAGCAGGGCGAATTCCAAGAGGCAAGGGGTTGCCTCGGCCTCGGCGCGGGCGATGCGTCCGGCGCTCAACGCGCTGGCGTAAAGCTGCGCTCCCTCCTCGCACAGCTCTGTGAGCGTATGGGGATGTGTCGGTTGTGAGTACTTTGTTGCCAAATCTCCACCCCCCAGGGTCCTGAACATGCAGGAACATGATGCATCGCCCCTGTGGCATCTACGTGCCTGAATGAGCCATCGTCGTTCCTGGCACGGGGGGAAGGGAACTCATCACGTGAGGACGAAGCCGACTATGTACAGGAGATTGCTTCGCTCGGCGCTTGCCGTTGCTTTCTCTGCGGCCGTGGTCTTCGGTGCGGTCAGCGCCGCGGCGGCGCCGGGCGAGAGCGGAAGCGCTGGCGAGGACGACACCGGGTGGGGCGCGCCGCCGCCCCCCGACACCGGTTGGGGTTCCCCCAGGCCCCAGACCGCCCTGGTCTCATGACCACCCCTCCCGACGACCGCTCCTTCCGCCGAGAAATGGCCACCGCGTACCGCTCCGGCTGGCACTTCATCGACCTGGCCACTGCTGTCCCCCACAGCGGTGACTCGTTGATGGTGACGGTGTTCGGGGAGCCGGTCGTGGTGACCCGGGACGACGACGACGACCTGCGGGCGTACCGGTGTCTGCGACGGCCTCGGGGGGCGCCGCAGCCGGTACGGTGCGCCATTCGGTACGGAATGATCTTTGTGAACCTCGACCAGCGCGACCACCGGCTGGTCGAGCCGGAAGCCCCGGACGTACGAGCCATCTCAGCCACCCCCCGCAGTGCCTGACGCGATTCCCCCGTCGTTGTAAATCGCTCAGGCGCTTCCCCCCCGCAGCGGCGTCACCGTGACCTGAACACGGTGACGCCGCTGCAGTTTCCAGGCATATTTCAGGGCATCCACCAGTTTTCACAAGGGCTGAAATCAGCCTGGTACAGAACTGGTGTACCGCTGTGCGCTCACCTCGCACAGGTCTCCCGTCAGCCATCCCGTCGGCCGCCTCGTCGGCCGTCCCGTCAGCCGTGCCCCAGTGCCGACGTCAGGGTGATCTCGACGACCACCCGGGACGGGTTGGGGGACGGGGTCCGGTCATAGCGCTCGGCGTACCGCCGTTCCGCCTCCGCGACCCGCGCGGGATCCGTGGAGACGGTCGCACGCCCCTCCAGCGTCGCCCACCGCCGCCCGTCCACCTGGCAGACCGCGACCGGGATGCCGTCGGGCCCGCCGGCCAGCACGTTCCGCACCTTCGTGCTGGACTTGTTCGCGATCACCCGAGCGAGACCGGCCCCGGGATCGTATGTAACCCCGACGGGCACCACATGCGGCGTGCCGTCGGGGCGGAGGGTGGTCAGGGTGCACAGGTGACGTTCCCGCCAGAAACCGAGGTACGAGTCGTCGGGATCGTGCGGGTTCACGGGGTACGAGGCCATGGACCGGAACTTAGCCGCTGACCCTCGCCCGCACCTTCTTGAGCGGAATAGACTCAACTTTGTGTACGTTGGTTGGGTCAGGCCGACCTGGAGCACATGTAGGTGCAGGAGCACGAGGAGGAGAACGGACACGTGGACGCCGAGCTGACCAACAGGAGCCGGGACGCGATCAACGCGGCCAGCAACCGGGCCGTGACCGGGGGTCACGCCGACCTCACCCCCGCCCACCTGCTCCTCGCGCTGCTTGAGGGGCAGGAGAACGAGAACATCACCGACCTGCTCGCGGCCGTCGAGGCCGACCAGGCCGGCGTACGGACCGGCGCGGAGCGCGTACTGAGCGCGTTGCCCAGCGTGACGGGCTCCACCGTCGCCCCGCCCCAGCCCAACCGCGAACTGCTCGCCGTCATCGCCGACGCCTCCGAGCGCGCCAAGGAGCTGGGCGACGAGTACCTCTCCACCGAGCACCTGCTCATGGGGATCGCGGCGAAGGGCGGCCAGAGCGGGGACGTACTCTCCCAGCAGGGGGCCAGTGCGAAAAAGCTGCTTGAGGCCTTCCAGAAGAGCAGGGGAGGGCGCCGGGTGACCACCCCGGATCCCGAGGGCCAGTACAAGGCACTCGAAAAGTTCGGTACGGACTTCACCGCGGCCGCGCGTGAGGGGAAGCTCGACCCCGTCATCGGCCGTGACCAGGAAATTCGCCGGGTCGTCCAGGTGCTGTCCCGGCGCACCAAGAACAACCCCGTCCTCATCGGTGAGCCCGGCGTCGGCAAGACCGCCGTCGTCGAGGGGCTCGCGCAGCGGATCGTCAAGGGCGATGTGCCCGAGTCCCTCAAGAACAAGCGGCTCGTCTCGCTCGACCTGGGCGCGATGGTGGCCGGCGCCAAGTACCGCGGTGAGTTCGAGGAGCGCCTGAAGACGGTCCTGGCCGAGATCAAGGACTCGGACGGGCAGATCATCACCTTCATCGACGAGCTGCACACCGTCGTGGGCGCGGGAGCCGGCGGCGACTCCTCCATGGACGCCGGCAACATGCTGAAGCCGATGCTCGCCCGCGGTGAGCTGCGCATGGTCGGTGCGACGACGCTGGACGAGTACCGCGAGCGGATCGAGAAGGACCCCGCCCTGGAGCGCCGCTTCCAGCAGGTGCTGGTCGCCGAGCCGACCGTCGAGGACACCATCGCGATCCTGCGCGGACTCAAGGGACGGTACGAGGCCCACCACAAGGTCGTGATCGCGGACAGCGCGCTCGTCGCCGCCGCCACGCTCTCCGACCGGTACATCACCTCCCGCTTCCTGCCCGACAAGGCCATCGACCTCGTCGACGAGTCCGCGTCCCGGCTGCGGATGGAGATCGACTCGTCCCCCGTCGAGATCGACGAACTCCAGCGGGCCGTCGACCGGCTCCGCATGGAGGAGTTGGCTCTCGACAAGGAGACCGACCCCGCCTCCAAACAGCGCCTGGAGAAGCTGCGCCGCGACCTCGCCGACAAGGAGGAGGAGCTGCGCGGTCTCACCGCCCGCTGGGAGAAGGAGAAGCAGTCCCTCAACCGCGTCGGTGAGCTGAAGGAGAAGCTCGACGAACTGCGCGGCCAGGCCGAACGGGCCCAGCGCGACGGCGACTTCGACACCGCCTCCAAGCTGCTGTACGGCGAGATCCCCACCCTGGAAAGGGACTTGGAGGAGGCCTCCGAGGCCGAGGAGGAGGCCGCCAAGGGCACGATGGTGAAGGAGGAGGTCGGCCCGGACGACATCGCGGACGTGGTCGGCGCCTGGACCGGCATCCCCGCCGGCCGCCTCCTTGAGGGCGAGACCCAGAAACTCCTGCGCATGGAGGAGGAGTTGGGCCGCCGCCTCATCGGCCAGGCCGAGGCCGTGCAGGCCGTCTCGGACGCCGTACGCCGCACCCGCGCGGGCATCGCCGACCCGGACCGCCCGACCGGCTCGTTCCTCTTCCTCGGCCCCACCGGCGTCGGCAAGACCGAACTCGCCAAGGCCCTCGCGGACTTCCTCTTCGACGACGAGCGGGCCATGATCCGCATCGACATGTCGGAGTACGGGGAGAAGCACAGCGTGGCCCGGCTGGTCGGGGCGCCGCCCGGCTACGTCGGCTACGAGGAGGGCGGCCAGCTGACCGAGGCGGTCCGCCGCCGCCCGTACAGCGTGGTGCTCCTCGACGAGGTGGAGAAGGCGCACCCGGAGGTCTTCGACATCCTGCTCCAGGTGCTGGACGACGGCCGCCTGACGGACGGCCAGGGGCGGACGGTCGACTTCCGCAACACCATCCTGATCCTCACCTCGAACCTCGGCAGCCAGTATCTGGTCGAGCCGCTGACGTCCGCGGAGGAGAAGAAACAGCAGGTCCTGGAGGTCGTACGGGCTTCCTTCAAGCCCGAGTTCCTCAACCGGCTCGACGATCTGGTGGTCTTCTCCGCGCTGAACAAGGCGGAGCTGGAGCGGATCGCCAGGCTCCAGGTCGGCCGGCTCGCGAAGCGGCTCGCCGAGCGGCGGCTGATCCTGGAGGTCACCGACGCCGCGCTGGCCTGGCTCGCCGACGAGGGCAACGACCCGGCGTACGGGGCACGGCCGCTGCGGCGGCTCGTCCAGACCGCCATCGGCGACCGGCTCGCCAAGGAGATCCTCTCCGGCGAGGTCAACGACGGCGACACGGTCCGCGTGGACGCGTTCGGCGAGGGCCTGATCGTGGGCCCCACGACGGCGGCCCCCTCCGGCAAGGAGTTGTAGGGAGCCCGGAGTTCGCCCGCGGGTCGGTTGGGGTTGTTGGCTTTTAGGGGCGCGGGGAACTGCGCGAGCAACCCCTACCGACCCGCACCCGCACAACGACCTCCACCCACTCCACCCCTCACGCCGGCGCAGCCACCCGCACCCCCACCCGCGTGCGGGTGGCGACCAGCTGCCCGTCCTGCGGATACGCATGCCAGGTGCGCCAGTGCACTTGCCCTTCATGCCGCTGCGCGAGCATCGCCGTGAAGGCGTGCGGGCTGCCGGGGAAGACCCCCGCCAGACCATTCGGATGGTCGGCCACCAGCGCGAGCAACTCCTGCGCGCGCCCCGCGAACGAGCCCCGCGACAACGTCTCCACCCGCGCGGCGAACTCGTACTCCCAGTCGCCCACCCGCTTGGCGACGCCGAGCGGCAACGGCGTGCTGCTGCCCGGAATACAGGCGACGGTCTCCGAACAGCTGCCCCGCTCCTCCTCCAATAGCACCTGGTGGGACGCCCCGAGCAGTCTCAACTGGAGTTTCGAACCGGAGAGTTCGAGATCGAGCGTGGCGAGCGCGGGCAGCGGTTCGCGACCGAGGGCCCAGGCGAGATCGGCCGCGCGCGTGTCGGTGTAGGCGGTGTTGAGGGTCGTGAGCATGGGTCGGCTCCGCTGCACGCAAAAGGGTGGGGTTGGTGTCTGTGAAGGGCGAGGGGGTGTCGGTCCGTCGCACCCCGGTCGGCGCCGGGCGGGGACAAGGCCCGGGCGGCCAGGTCAGAAGGATGTTCCGGGGTCTGCGTCGGCGATTACGAGGGAATCATGAACGGCGCGTCCGCCACAGCGTTTTTACCCAACTTCGTAGGGTTTCCATCCCCCCGAGGGCTCCACAGCTCAACTGTTCAACCAGGAAGTGCGCCATTGGCTCACACGTGCGCCTTCGCGCCCCCCGCTCTCTCAACGCCCCTCAACGTCCCTCAACGCTCCTCGACACCCGCCCGGCTCTCCTCGCACGGCGAAGCGCCCCACCCGGAGTCGCCTCCCGGCACACGGCGAAGCGCCCGTCGGGAGGCGACTCCCGACGGGCGCTCGTGGTGCTGGACGGCCCGGACGCGGTTCCCCGTCCGGAGCTCAGCTGCCCCGTGTCAGCTGCCTCCGCCGCATCCGCCCCCACCGCCCCCGCCCCCGCAGGACGACCCGCCTCCGCAGGACGAACCGCCACCGCAGGAAGAACTCCCCGTCGAACAACCGCCGCCCGAGCCCGAACCGGAGCCCGAGCCCGAGCCGCCGGCCCACCAGCTGTGCCTGGACCGGCGCGAACGCCTCGTGTTGCTGCGCCCCGCCGCGGACACGACGGCCACGAATGCCACCGCGATGACTGCCACCAGGATGATGCCTCCGATCATGGCGCCACCCTCCTTCCGTTCCCCCGAAGCGGCCCCCCGTGGGCTCTGCTTCTTGCCTGTGCTTCTGTGTGTTTTTGTGCCTGTTCCTCTTGCTGCTTCTCTGCGTGTGCTTCTTGTGTGAAGGGGGGATGCCCCCGCGCCTGACGAACCAAAGCAGAGTTGAGCAACTCCAGAGGTTGAGCGCAGGATGACGGTCATGACCTCCAGCGCACGCCGTCCGCTTCTCAACCGCCGCCTCGCCGAGTTCGGCACGACGATCTTCGCCGAGATGTCGGCCCTGGCCCTGAGTACCGGCTCGATCAACCTCGGCCAGGGCTTCCCCGACACCGACGGCCCCGAGGAGATCCGCGAGGCGGCGGTACGGGCGCTGCGCGACGGCCGCGGCAACCAGTACCCGCCGGGCCCGGGCGTGCCCGAGCTGCGCACCGCGATCACCGCGCACCAGGAGCGCCGCTACGGCCTCACGTTCGACCCGGACACCGAGGTCCTGGTCACGGCGGGCGCCACGGAGGCCATCGCCGCGGCCATGCTGGCCCTCCTCGAACCGGGCGACGAGGTGATCGCCCTGGAGCCGTACTACGACTCGTACGCGGCGTGCGTCGCGATGGCGGGGGCCACGCGCGTGCCGGTCACCCTGCGCCCGCATGAGGACACCCGCGACGGGGTCGTACGCCGGCGCTTCCGCCTGGACCTGGACGAGCTGCGCGACGCGGTCACGGACAACACCCGGCTGCTGCTGATCAACACCCCGCACAACCCGACCGGCACGGTCCTCACCCGCGAGGAGCTCACCGCGATCGCCGAGCTGGCCGTCGAACGGGACCTGCTGGTCGTCACCGACGAGGTGTACGAGCACCTGGTCTTCGACGAGGCCGAACACATCCCGCTCGCGACCCTGCCCGGGATGCGCGGGCGCACGGTCACCATCGGGAGCGCGGGCAAGAGCTTCTCGTTCACCGGCTGGAAGGTCGGCTGGGTGACGGCCGCGCCCGACCTGGTGGCGGCGGTCCGCTCGGCCAAGCAGTTCCTGACGTACGTGGCCTCCGGGCCCTTCCAGTACGCGGTCGCCGAGGCGCTGGCGCTGCCCGACACGTACTTCGAGGCGTTCCGCGCGGACATGCGGGCCAAGCGGGATCTGCTCGGCGCGGGGCTCGCGGAGGCGGGCTTCGAGGTGTTCAGGCCGGCCGGCACGTACTTCATCACCACCGACATCCGGCCGCTCGGCGAGAGCGACGGCTTCGCGTTCTGCCGCGCCCTGCCCGAACGCGCGGGCGTGGTCGCCATCCCGAACGCCGTCTTCTACGACCACCGCGAGGCCGGCGCCCCCTTCGTCCGCTTCGCCTTCTGCAAGCAGACCCCGGTCCTGGAGGAGGCGGTGAACCGCCTCAAGACGCTGGCGGGGTGAGCCGGGCGGGCGGAGGGGAGGAACGGGCTCGGCGGCTGTGACGCACTCGCCGAGATCGCCTGTGCCCTCGTCAAGGACACCCAGGGGGAACGCGAGTCGGTCGAACTCGTCCTCAAGCAGATGGAGATCGTGGCCGCCCTGTGGGCGCCTGGGGCCAAGTAGAGGATGGTCGTATGCCGGACGGGTTAGAGTGACGCCACGGGTACGGGTACGTACCCGTACCCTGGCTGGTCGGTGAAAGGGAACCCGCATCATGTCCGACGCCAACGTCCGTATCCCCGCCGATGCCCGCAATCGGCTTGCCGAGATAGCTGCTGGGGAAGGGCTCTCCCTCCGCTCCTACCTGGCCCGGCTCGCCGAGACCCTGCTCACTCCGGCCGAGCGGGCCGAGCGGGCGGAGAAGGCACGGGCAGTGCTGCGGGAGTGGAACGGCTACGACCCCGACGAGCGTGAGCAGGCCGAGCTGGACGCCGAGTTGGACCGCCGTATGGCCGAGGCGGGTGCCCCGTGACGCGTGACGTGCATGTCTTCCTCGACGAGAGCGCGATAGTGGCCGCAGGGAGGGGCAACGTCCTGGCCTCCCGGTTGATTCATCGAGCTCACGCCGAGCCGGACTGGTTCCTGTACGCCACCGTGTGTGCCCTGGTCGAGGCGGACCGGGCCCGGCCGGGCACAGCGGAGCACATCGCCGCCCTGCCCGGAATCACGATCGTCGACCTGGACCTGCCGGCCGCCCTCTCACTGGCCCGCGCGACGACATGGGCCGACGCGCACACCCTCCACGCCGCCCAGCCCAGCCCCGACCGGCCGGATGGTGCGGTGATCGCGACCGCCAGGCCGCACGCGTGGAAGGAGCATCCGGTGCGCACCCTCGATCTCAGCCCCTGACCTCAAGAGGCAAGGACCACCGGCTCAGCCGGCCGCGCGGAGATGGTCCCCGGCTCGGCAGTCCCGGCAACGGCCGGGTTCCGTCGCGCGGAAGCCCCGGTCGCAGCCGTCGCAGTTGCGCATGGGCGCGATCGCCGGACGTACGGCGGGTTCCGCGCCTCTGGCCGGTGCGGACAGGGGCGTCTCCTTGAGCCGGTAGGCGAGGATGCCGGCCGGGCGGATCAGGGGGCCTGCCGGGAGCCCTGCGGTGAGGTGGTCCGTGACCTGCGTGGGCATCAGGCCTGCCGCGAGCCATTGAGAGACGGCCGGTGCGAGCCGTACCGCTTCCCGCGCGGACAGGACGAGACGGGGGTCGACCCTGCGCAGGCCGGCGAGAACGGCGATGGCCCGAGGGTCGGCGTCGGCGAGCGCGATCGGTGTCTCCGCCTCGGCTTGTACCGCCGCGGCCACCGTTTCCTCGGCGGCCACCGTCTCCTCCGCAGTCACCGTTTCCTCCACGGCCGCGGACGTGGGTGTGACCGTCGCGGGGGCGGGCTGCTTCCGGGGGCGGCGGGGCTTGGGTCGCTCGGGAGGGCCGCCCGGGTCCGGATCCAGGTCCGGATCGCCGCCGGGGACGTCGTAGAAGAACGTCCGGGTACGGACCTGCCCGGTGGGCGTGCGCTCGCGGCGGCGCTCCAAGTACCCGGCGGCTTCCAGTTCCCTGAGCGCCCGTGAGATCAGGATCTCGCCCTCGGTGAAGTGCTCGCACAGGGCGGCGATGGTCACGGGAGTGCCGGTGGGCAGGGAGAGGATGTACACCGCCACGCCGATCGTGACCGCGCTGCCGCGTTGCTGGGCGAGGGCGTTGGAGATCACCGTGAAGTCGGCCGTGAGGCGGGTGCGTACGTGGATCACGCCGGACGTCGGAGCTCCGGCGTCGGCGCGCAGGCGCGCGTTAGACTGCGAGTCAGCCATCGGGAAGCCACTTACTTCCTGGTTGGTCAGGCCCTCGTTCGGGATGCCAGTCCCGGCCGGGGGCCGTATCTGTTTGCGGTTGTCGCGGCGAACGTAACCGCCCTCATCCCGCGCCTGCAAGCCGGTCACTCGGACGGGTGACGCGGGCCTCCCGGCCAGGGAGGGTGGGCGGGTGGGTAGTTCTTTCCCCTGGTTCTTTGGGGAGGTCAGTGGCCTGCCGGACCCTCGCGGACAAGGGCCCGGTGAGCCCGGAACACGGACGGCGGCCGGGGCCCGGCCGCCTCAGGGACGGTGGTGCCCGGCCTCAACTCGCCTACGAGGGTGGCCCAATCCATCCAGCGACATCCGGAAACGGCACGGCAGGAGTTCGCTGTCACGGCGGCACGCCGGAATGACGGAAAAGCGGGCGAATCCGCACTCGCCCAGCCGCGAGTTGCCCGCACAATCGTAATAATTTGTCGCAAAGTTCGCGTGTGACCCAAGTAAGTACCCAAGCAAGTGCCCTCGTGCCTTCTCCGTGCCCTGCCGCGACGGAATCCGCCACGGGCTCCGCCACGGAATCCGTCACAGAGTCCGCCACCGAAGGCCGTGCCCGGCCGCGTCCGTCCCCCGTGGCGGCGATGGGTACCGCTCTCGGGCTGTTCGTCGTCGCCCGGCTGCTGGGTGCCGCCGCGGTGGCCATGGTCGCCTGGGCTACCGGTGGGCATCCGGTGCTGCTGCTCGGCCGGTCGTGGGACTCCATCTGGTATCTGCGGATCGCCGGGGACGGCTACGGGCGCAGCCTGCACTTCCGCCCCACCGTCGTCCACAGCGACCTGGCGTTCTTCCCGCTCTACCCGGGACTGCTGCGGGCCGTCACCGAGCTGACCCCGCTCAGCGGCCCCGGCGCCGGCCTGCTGGTCTCGTGGACGGCCGCCGCGGTCGCCGCCTGCGGGATCTACGCGATCGGGGCCCGGCTGCACGACCGCACCGTCGCCACCGCCCTGGTCCTCCTCTGGGGCCTGATGCCGCACTCCGTCGTGCTGTCGATGGCGTACACGGAACCGGTCCTCACCGCCTTCGCCGCCTGGTCGCTGTACGCCGTGCTCACCGGCCGCTGGGTGTGGGCGGGCGCCCTCGCGGCCTGCGCGGGGCTGGCCCGGCCGAACGGCTTCGCCGTGGCGGCGGCGGTGCTCGCGGCGGCGGCGTACGAGATCCTCAGGCGGCGCGGAAAGGTTTCCCACAGGCTGTGGACGGGCGCGGCGCTCGCACCGCTCGGGTGGGCGGGGTTCTTCCTGTGGGTGGGGCGGCGCAAGGGCGATCTGCTCGGCGGGTACTTCGAGGTGCAGCGGCTGTGGGGCTCACGCTTCGACTTCGGCCTCGGCGCGCTGCGCTTCGTCAAGCATCTGCTGCTGCAGGGCGACCGGCTGGTCTTCCCCATGTCGATGGTGATCGTCGCGGCGGGCCTGCTGCTGTACGGGCTGCTGATCGCCGACCGCGCGCCCCTGCCGCTGCTGGTCTACGCGGGCGCGCTGCTGCTCGTCGCCGTCGGCGGCGCCGGTTTCTTCGAGTGCAAGCCGCGGTTCCTGCTGCCGGCGTTCCCGCTGCTGCTGCCACTGGCGTGCGCGCTGGTACGGACGGCGAGAGCCCGGCCGTGGCACGCGACCCTGGTGGTCGGCGCCCTGGCCGGGCTCTCGTTCGCGTACGGGGCGTACCTCGTCGTGCTCGCCCACAAGCCGCTGTGAGCCGCCGCGAGGCCGTGGCCCGCGGGGCTCGCGCCCGAGTGAGGCCTACTCGTCCTCTTCGGGCTTGTCGGCCTCGTCGATCTCCTGCTCCAGGCCGAGCTGCTCGACGAGCCACTTGTCGAACTCGATGGCGGCGCGCACCCAGCTGACCGTGGACGACACGAAGTGCTCCAGGCTGACGCCCGTGCCGATCAGCATCTGCGCCTCGCCGATCAGGCGGACGGTGCCGTCGTCGTGCGTGTGGCTGTAGACCTTCGGCCACAGCGTGCGCCGGTTCCAGTCGTCGATCGACTCAAGGAGCTGGGGCTTCTCGTCGATCTGGTGCGGGCGGTCGTAGAACGTCCGCACCGAGAAGACCTGCTGGTCGTCTTCGCCCCGGAACATGAAATACGTGCGGAACTGCTCCCACGGCGCCGCGAGGTCACCCTCGTCGTCGACGACATACTTCAGCTCCATTTGGTCCAGGAGCTGCTTCACAAGGTCCTGATCAGGGACGACGGGGCCCGCCGGTCCGCCGGAGTTCGGCTCGGGCTGGCCCCCGAAGTTCGGAATCGAGGACGGGTCGATAGACATTCGGTGGGTACTCCTGAGGATTGCACGTGGTTACCTGACTTCGACCCTAGCCGTGATCGGCGTTCAGTAGTCCTTTGGCCCCAGGAGAATCGGACAGAGGCGCGGGGCAGGTCCCGTAGGGGGCGCGAGGCAGGTCCCGTAAGGGGCCCGAGGCTGTGACATTCCGCGGCTCCGCCGCGTGCCGCGCGACCGGCTCCCGCTGACCCGCACCCGACAACCGGACCGAACAGAACCACCCCGTTCACGGCCCGTACGCGCCCTGGCCAAAGTATGCGTTCAGGCCCGAGTTTCCACACGTGTGGGTGACAGGACGCTGTTGTTCGGTGACGTACCGTTCGCTGGGTGATCGAGCCGCACGCCCCCGCCCAGCCCGGCACGGCCACGGACCGGCCAGGCACGGCAAAGGCCCCGCCGCCCCGGAGCGGCCAGGGCCCGGCGTGCCTGCCGGTCACACCGGCCACCGGTCGGTTCCTCGTCCTCGCCGGCGTCTTCATCTGCGCGGCCTGCGGACTCGTGTACGAACTCGAACTCGTCGCCCTCGCCTCGTACCTGATCGGCGACTCGGTCACCCAGGCCTCCGTCGTGCTGTCCGTGATGGTCTTCGCGATGGGCCTCGGCTCGCTCGTCGCGAAGCGCCTGCGCTGCCGCGCCGCGGCCGGCTTCGGAGCCGTCGAGGCCCTGCTCGCGCTCGTCGGCGGCTGCAGCGCGATGGCCCTGTACGCCGTCTTCGCCTGGACCGGAGACTGGGGCGGCGCCTGGGAGGGCGGCTCCAGCTACGTCCTCGTCGGCTTCTCCCTCGCCATCGGACTGCTCATCGGCGCCGAGGTCCCCCTGCTGATGGAGCTGATCCAGCGCATCCGCAGACAGGACGCGGGCGGCGCGGTCGCGGACCTGTTCGCCGCGGACTACGTGGGCGCGCTGGCCGGCGGACTCGCCTTTCCCTTCCTCCTCCTGCCGCTGCTCGGCCAGTTGACCGCGACGCTGATCACCGGAACCGTCAACGCGATCGCGGGCGGCGCCCTCGTCCTCGGCCTGTTCCGGCACGACCTGACCCGGCGGGGCCGCTGGCTGCTCGTCATCGCCAACCTCGTCGTGCTCGCGCTGCTCGGCTCGGCCGCCGTCCTGGTGGACGACTTCGAACGGGCCGCGCGGCACGCGGTGTACGGCAAGGACGTACGCGTGGCGATGCACACCGACGTCCAGGAGGTCGTCCTCACCGGCGGCACGGACGGCCGTCCCCTGGACCTCTACCTCGACGGACGCCTGCGGGTCAGCGGCAGCGACGAACACCGCTACCACGAGGCCCTCGTCCACCCCGCGATGAACGGCACGCACGCGCGCGTGCTCGTCCTCGGCGGCGGCGACGGGCTCGCCGTGCGCGAGGTGCTCCGGCACAGCGGCGTACGGCGGGTCGACGTCGTCGAACTCGACACCCGGCTCGTGGAGCTGGCCCGCACCGACCGGGCGCTGTCCGAACTGAACGGACACGTCTACGGGGACCCGAGGGTGCGGGTGGTCGCCGCGGACGCCTTCGGCTGGCTGCGGCGGGCTCCGCGCGGCGCGTACGACGTCATGGTCTCCGATCTGCCCGATCCCGGGATGACATCCAGTACGAAGCTGTACTCGCAGGAGTTCTACGGGCTCGCCCGGGGTGTGCTCGCGGGCGGCGGGCGGCTCGTCGTGCACGCGGGGCCCGTGGCGTCGCGGCCGCGGGCCTTCTGGACGGTCGACGCGACGGTACGGGCGGCCGGACTGCGGACCGCCCCGTACTCCGTGGCCGGACGCGACTCGGCGGCGGCGAGCGGGTCCCGGGCCCCGCACGACTGGGGGTTCGTCCTCGCCTCCCGCGCCCGGCCCCAGCTGCGTACGCCGCCGGGCACGCCGTACGTACCGTCCCTGCGGGCGGGCGCGCGGGCGGCCGAACGCACCCGGCTCACCGGCCTCCCGCCGTCCACGCTGGTGCACCCGAGGTACGCGGACTGACTCCGACCGACGCCGGACTGATCACGACATTGACTCCGACCGAGTCGCTCTGCCGAGGGATCCGGGGGAATCCCCTCATACAGAGGTGCGGTACGGGTCGTGCTGGGTAGGCTCGGCCGACATGGAGCATGAGGTGTTCGTTCCGGTTCCCGTCGAGTCGCTGCGCGAGGCTCTCGCCGATCCCGCCCGGGTGGCCCGGGCCGTGCCCGGCCTCCAGCAGGACGCGGGGACACCGCCCGTCTCCGGCCGCCTGAAGGTACGCGTCGGCGGGCACGCCATCACGTATCGCGGGGCGCTCACCGTCTCCCCGCAGGACGACGGCACGTACGCCGTGGAGGCCGACGCCACCGAGGCCCGCGGCAGCGGCACGGTGAAGCTGGCCCTGACCTTGGCACTGCGCTCGCGGGAGGGCGACCCGAGTGGCTCGACCGTCACCTTCACCGGTACGGCGTCGGCCGACGGCCGGGTCACGGAGCTCCCGGCGGACGCGGTGACCTCGGCGACGACCCGTTTGCTGAACCGCTTCGCGGAGGGGCTGGCCGCGCCGGACGGGGCCGCGGCTGCTTCCGGCGGTTCTACGGGAACGACGACGGAGGCGGCCCCCGAGCCCGAGGGGTCCGTCCCTGAGCCTGAGCCCGAGCCCGAGGCGGCGGCCCCGGAGCCTTCGCCGACTGAGGAGCCCTCGCCCGCCGAGCCGACCCCTGCCGCCGAGGAGCCCTCCTCGATCCACGAGGCCGAGGTTCCGCCTCCCTCCCCCGAACCGTTCGCCGAGGAGGACTTCGAGGGCGGTTTCGAGGACGACGCGGTCCCGGCGCCGGACGCACCCGCCGAGGCGGCGCACGCCCGGCGCACGATGATCGGCCGCAGCGCGGAGGAGGTGGACCACGCGCCTCCGCGGGGTCGTTACGCCCCGGTCCCGGCGCCCGAGTCGACGGGGACCGGCGCGGCCCTCCGCTGGGCGGCCCCCGCGGCGGCCTTCCTGCTGGCCTCGGCGGTAGTACTGGGCAGAGCCCTCCGCAAACGCCGGTAGATGTCTCAGGTGCGGCTGGGTGCGGGCCGGCCGCGCGGTTCCCCGCGCCCCTAAAAGCGGGGCTGCACCCCTGGCTTTCGTCTTTCAGGGGCGCGGGGCTGTGACATATGCGGCTCCGCCGCGTGGGCGCACTCGGCCCACGCCCACCCGCCCCCACCAACCCGCAGCCAAGCCACGCCCCAAGTCCCCCAAACCCAGCGGAGCGCGGAGCGCTAGGGTTCCCGCGTGAGTAACGAAGACATCACGCTGACCGCGGCCGACGCGGAGGTGACCGTCCAGCCCGGCAACGGCGGACGAATCGGCGGACTGAGGGTCGACGGAGTCGAACTGCTCCGCCAGGGCCAGAAGTTCGGCTGCTTCCCGATGGTCCCCTGGTGCGGCCGCACCAGGGACGGCCGCTTCCTGAACGGCGCCACCCCCCACCAACTGCCCCTCAACTCCCCACCCCACGCCATCCACGGCACCGCCCGGGACGCCGCCTGGCACACGGCCCGCACGAGCGGGAACGAGGCCGTCATCACGTACGACCTCGTCGACCCCTGGCCGTACACCGGCCGTGTCACCCAGGTCGTCGCCCTGACCGCCGACAGCCTGACGCTGACCATGTCGGTGGAGACGTACGACGACTCCTTCCCGGCGCAGATCGGCTGGCACCCCTGGTTCAACCGCAACCTGGGCGGCGAGGGCACCGAGGACGTGCGGGTCGACTTCACCGCCGCCTGGCAGGAGGAGCGCGGCGACGACCACCTGCCCACCGGCCGCCGTAACGACCCGAAGCCCGGCCCCTGGGACGACTGCTTCGGGATGCCGGACGGAGTCGACGTCACCCTCACCTGGCCGGGCCGGCTGGAGCTGAACGTCGCGAGCCGCGAGCAGTGGGTCGTCGTGTACGACGAGCAGGAGGCCGCCGTCTGCGTGGAGCCGCAGACCGGCCCGCCCAACGGCCTCAACACCCTGCCCCGCCTGGTCACCCCCATCGATCCGCTCGAAGCCACCACCACCTGGACCTGGCGCCGCCTCTAAGCTGAGCCGCATGAGTGACGACGTACGCGGCGAGCTGCTGCAGCAGATCAAGGACAAGGCCGTGGTGCACGGCAAGGTGACCCTCTCCTCGGGTCTGGAGGCGGACTACTACGTCGACCTGCGGCGGGTCACCCTGGACGGCGAGGCCGCCCCGCTGGTCGGCCAGGTGCTCCTCGACCTGACGGCGGACCTCGAATTCGACGCGGTCGGCGGCCTCACCATGGGCGCCGACCCGGTGGCCGGCGCCATGCTGCACGCCGCCTCAGCGCGGGGCCGCCGCCTCGACGCCTTCGTCGTACGCAAGGCGGCCAAGGCGCACGGCATGCAGCGCAGGGTCGAGGGCCCGGAGATCGCGGGGCGCCGCGTGCTCGTCGTCGAGGACACCTCCACCACCGGCGGCTCCCCGCTCGCCGCGGTCGAGGCCGTGCGCGAGGCCGGTGCCGAGGTGGTCGGCGTCGCGACCATCGTCGACCGGGCCACCGGTGCCGCCGAGAAGATCGAGCAGGGCGCGGGCGTCCCGTACCTCTTCGCGTACTCGAAGGACGAACTGGGCCTGGACTGAGCCCGGTTCCGAGCCCCGGTCCCACCCCCGGCCGACCTCCGGTCCGAGCCCGCGCCGGGAGTTGTCCACAGGCTGGGCACGGAGGCCGGAGCATCCGGTCAAGTCTGGAAAGATGGGGACGACGATGACGTCATTCCCTAGGTCAGGGCCGTAAGCAGCAGAACGCCACCCGCACATACACAAGGAGCGGACAGATGCCGATCGCAACCCCCGAGGTCTACAACGAGATGCTCGACCGGGCGAAGGCAGGCAAGTTCGCCTACCCGGCCATCAACGTGACCTCGTCCCAGACCCTGCACGCTGCGCTGCGCGGCTTCGCGGAGGCCGAGAGCGACGGCATCATCCAGATCTCCACCGGTGGTGCGGAGTTCCTGGGCGGCCAGCACAACAAGGACATGGTGACCGGTTCGGTCGCCCTGGCCGAGTTCGCGCACATCGTCGCCAAGAAGTACGACATCACGGTCGCCCTGCACACGGACCACTGCCCCAAGGACAAGCTCGACGGGTACGTACGCCCGCTGATCGCGGTCTCCGAGGAGCGCGTGGCCCGCGGCGAGAACCCGCTGTTCCAGTCCCACATGTGGGACGGCTCGGCGGAGACGCTGGCCGACAACCTGGCCATCGGCCAGGAGCTGCTCGCCCGCGCCGTCGCCGCGAAGATCATCCTTGAGGTCGAGATCACCCCGACCGGCGGCGAGGAGGACGGCGTCTCGCACGAGATCAACGACTCCCTCTACACGACGGTCGACGACGCCATTCGTACGGCGGAGGCCCTGGGCCTCGGCGAGAAGGGCCGCTACCTGCTGGCCGCGTCCTTCGGCAACGTGCACGGTGTCTACAAGCCGGGCAACGTCGTGCTCCGCCCCGAGCTCCTCAAGGAGCTGAACGAGGGCGTGGGCGCCAAGTACGGCAAGCCCTCCCCGTTCGACTTCGTCTTCCACGGCGGCTCCGGCTCCACGGCCGAGGAGATCGCCACCGCGCTGGAGAACGGCGTCGTGAAGATGAACCTCGACACGGACACGCAGTACGCGTTCACGCGCCCGGTCGCGGACCACATGTTCCGCAACTACGACGGCGTCCTGAAGGTCGACGGCGAGGTCGGCAACAAGAAGACGTACGACCCCCGCACCTGGGGCAAGCTCGCCGAGGCGTCGATGGCCGCCCGCGTCACGGAGGCCTGCGGCAACCTGCGCTCCACGGGCACGAAGATCAAGTAACCCCGTCTCGTACGGCCCGGGCCCGGTTCTCCCTTCGGAGAGCCGGGCCCCGCCGTATGTCCGTATGCTCCGGTGTATGGCTGCCCCGCCCAAGGAGTCCCCGGCCGTCAGAATGTCGTCCCCCGCCGGGAAGTGGATCCTGCTGACGACCGTGCTCGGGTCGAGCATGGCGATGCTGGACTCGACGGTCGTGAACGTCGCGCTGCCGACCATCGGCCGCGACCTCGACTCGGACCTGGCGGGCCTCCAGTGGACCGTCAACGCGTACATGCTGACCCTCGCGGGCCTGATCCTGTTGGGCGGAGCCCTCGGTGACCGCTTCGGGCGGCGGAAGGTGTTCGTCGTCGGGGTGGTGTGGTTCGCGGCGGCGTCCCTGCTCTGCGGGCTCGCGCCCAGCGCGGGTGTCCTCGTCGCGGCCCGCGCGCTGCAGGGCATCGGCGGCGCGCTGCTCACGCCCGGTTCGCTCGCGCTGATCCAGGCGTCGTTCCACCCGGAGGACCGGGCGCGGGCCGTCGGCCTGTGGTCGGGCTTCGGCGGCATCGGCGCGGCGGTCGGCCCGTTCCTGGGCGGCTGGCTGGTGGACGGTCCCGGCTGGCGCTGGGTGTTCCTCCTCAACGTCCCGCTCGCGCTGCTCTGCGCCCCGATCGCCCTGCGCCACGTACCGGAGTCGAAGGACGACCGGGTCCACGGGCGCGGCTTCGACGTGCTCGGCGCGGCCCTCGGCGCGCTGGCGCTGGCCCTGGTGACGTACGCCCTGATCGAGGCGTCCGCCGGATCGATGTCCGTCGTCGCCGTGACGGCGGCCGCGGGGGTCGCGGCGGGCGTCGCCTTCGTGATGGTGGAGCGGCGGCGGGCCGATCCGATGATGCCGCTCGACATCTTCGCGTCCCGCCAGTTCACGGCGGTCAACGTCGTCACCCTGTGTGTGTACGCGGCCTTCGCGGGCTTCTTCTTCCTCTCCGCGCTCCAGCTCCAGGTCGTGGCCGGGTACTCGGCCCTGGGCGCCGGCACGGCCCTGCTGCCGACGACGGTCCTGATGCTGTTCCTGTCGGCCCGCTCCGGCGAACTCGCCCAGCGCATCGGCCCCCGCATCCCGCTCACCGTGGGCCCGCTGCTCTGCGCGACCGGGATGCTGCTGATGCTGCGGGTGGGCACCGACGCCTCGTACGTGTCCGACGTGCTGCCCGCCGTCCTGGTGCTGGGCCTCGGCATGGTGACGCTGGTCGCGCCCCTCACCGCGACCGTGCTCGCCTCCGTGGACGTCGGCCGGGCGGGCCTGGCGAGCGGTATCAACAACGCGGCGGCCCGCGCGGCCGGTCTCGTCGCCGTGGCCGCGCTGCCGCTGCTCGCCGGGATGGGCGAGGAGGCGTACCGGTCGGCGGACGCCTTCGACGACGCGTTCCGCCGGGCGATGCCCCTGTGCGCGGGCATCCTGGCCGTGGGCGCGGTGATCGCCTTCGCGACCGTACGCAAGCCTCCGCCGGGCTGCCTGCGCCCGGAATGCCTCACGCACGGCAGCGTGACGGCCCCACCGCTGGAGCCGAACCAGTCGCGGGGGCGGCTGGAATAGACACGTCTGCGGCAGACCGGCCGCCGGTCGTCGGGGACCTGGACCAGACGGTCCGCCGGTCGTGGGGCGCCTCGGAGTGGGTGCGGCGAGTGGCCGAGGTGTTCGCGGGGGGAGTAAAGCGGGCCCGCGATGTTCGCGCGGGCGTCACGGGCAGGCAAACTGGAACCCATGGCCATTCACGAGAACCTCATCGGGGGACCGCCCCCGACCCACCTGCCCGACGACCCGGAGCCGCGCGAGCTCCTGGCGAACGGCACACCGCCCGCCGATGTCGCCGCCAAGTACCCCACCTCCTCGCTCGCCTGGGCCCAACTGGCCGACGAGGCCTACGAGCGCGGCAGCGTCGTCGAGTCGTACGCGTACGCCCGTACCGGCTACCACCGCGGCCTGGACTCCCTGCGGCGCAACGGCTGGAAGGGCCACGGCCCGGTGCCCTGGGACCACGAGCCGAACCGCGGCTTCCTGCGCGCCCTGCACGGCCTCGCCCGCGCCGCGCAGTCGATCGGCGAGCAGGAGGAGTACGAGCGCTGCTCGCAGTTCCTGAAGGACTCCTCCCCGGCGGCGGCCCAGACCCTGGGCTGAGCCGACAGGGCTCGTGACCGGCCCCGAACGGTCGCGTTTGTGCAGGTCCGCCTGGTGTGACCAGGCGGACCTTGCGGATTCGGGGCACGATTGTGGAGGATGCCCGTGGGGACCGGGGCCACCGTGTCGAATTCGGCAGGGGCGGACCGCTACCCGGAGTACACAACAGGAGACAGCGATGTCCCACCAGGCTCAGCCCCAAGAGGCTTCGGAGCCCGAGACCCCGCATCTCGCCCCAAAACTAAATTGGAGCAGCCAGGGCACGACTCCGTACGAGGACTACGTCCAGGCGGACGTCCTCACCCACCTCCAGCACACCCTCTCCGACGACCCCGGAGAGATGGTCTTCCTGGTGACCACCCAGGTCATGGAGCTGTGGTTCACCGTCATCGTCCACGAGTGGGAGACCGCGGCGAAGGCGCTGCGCGAGGACCGGGTGCCGGTCGCGGTGGCGGCCCTGAAGCGGTCGGTACGGGAGCTGGAGGCGCTGACCGCCTCCTGGAAGCCCCTCGGCCAGCTCACTCCGGGCCAGTTCAACTCGTACCGCAGCGCCCTCGGCGAGGGCTCCGGCTTCCAGTCGGCCATGTACCGCCGTATGGAGTTCCTGCTCGGCGAGAAGTCCTCGTCCATGCTCGTGCCGCACCGGGGCGCGCCCCGCGTGCACGCCGAGCTGGAGAAGGCCCTGCACGAACCGAGCCTGTACGACGAGGTGTTGAGGCTGCTCGCACGACGCGGCCACGCGATTCCGTCCTCGGTCGTCGACCGTGACGTGTCCCTGCGCTACGACCCGTCGCCCGAGGTCGAGACCGTCTGGGCGGACCTGTACTCGGGCGACGAGGACGCCGAACTCGCCCGGCTGGGCGAGGCGTTGACCGATGTCGCCGAGCTGGTGTGGCGCTGGCGCAACGATCACCTGGTGGCCACCCGGCGGGCCATGGGGTCGAAGACCGGCACGGGCGGCTCCGCCGGGGTGGCCTGGCTGGAGAAGCGGGCACAGAAGAACGTGTTCCCCGAGCTGTGGACGGCGCGGTCCCATGTCTGAGCCCCAGATGCGGCCGAAGGCCGAGAAGCTGGACGCGACGGACGAACTGGCCGTTCTGCGCGCCCAGTTCGTCCTCGACGACGCGGTGTACCTGGACGGAAACTCGCTGGGCGCGCTGCCGCGCTCGGTCCCCGGCCGCGTCGAGGACGTCGTACGCCGCCAGTGGGGTTCGCTGCGGATCCGGTCCTGGGACGAGAGCGGCTGGTGGACCGCGCCGGAGCGGATCGGCGACCGGATCGCTCCGCTGGTGGGCGCGGCGCCGGGGCAGATCGTGGTCGGCGACTCCACAAGTGTCAACGTCTTCAAGGCGGTTGTGGGCGCGGTACGGCTGGCGGACGGCGGTTCGGAGGGGCGGAGCGGCCGGGACGAGGTCCTGGTGGACGCGACGACGTTCCCCACGGACGGCTACATCGCCGCCTCCGCCGCCCGCCTCACGGGCTGCACGCTACGTCCGGTGACGCCGGAAGAGGTGCCGGACGCCCTGAGCGAACGCACGGCGGCGGTACTGCTCAACCACGTCGACTACCGCACAGGCCGCCTGCACGACCTGCCGTCCCTGACGGCGTCGATCCACGCGGTGGGCGCGGTCGCGATCTGGGACCTGTGCCACAGCGCGGGTGCCCTGCCCGTGAACCTCGACGAACACGGCGTGGACCTGGCGGTCGGCTGCACCTACAAGTACCTGAACGGCGGCCCGGGTTCACCCGCGTACCTCTACGTCCGCGAGGCCCACCAACCGCGCTTCGACTCACCCCTCCCGGGCTGGAACTCCCACGCCGACCCCTTCGGCATGACCCCGGACTACACCCCGGCCCCCGGCGCCCTCCGCGGTCGCGTCGGCACCCCCGACATCCTCTCCATGCTCGCCCTGGAGGCGGCACTGGAGGTCTGGGACGACGTATCGATCGAGGAGGTCCGCACCAAGTCCCTCGCCCTGACGGACTTCTTCCTGGAATGCGTCGAGGCGTACGTCCCCGAGGGCGCGGTGGAGTCGATAACTCCCTCAGCCCACCCGGAACGCGGCAGCCAGGTGGCCCTCCGCTGCACCGACGCGGGCAACGTCATGCGCCGCCTGATCGACAGGGGTGTCATAGGCGACTTCCGCGAACCGGACGTCCTGCGCTTCGGCTTCACCCCGTTGTACGTGGGGTTCGGGGATGTGGAGAGGGCGGCGGGGGTTCTGGGGGAGATGTTCTAGCAACTGACCGGTTCGGTGCTCGATCCCTTCGGCGGGCCTGGTGCCTGAGCTTTCGGCTGGTCGGGGTTCGAGCTACCGACTCGGCCGACGCCTGATTTTCAGCCCGTCCGGTGTTTGAGGACGAGGCCGTTCAGGCCGATCTCAACCCACCCACCCACGGTCAACCCACCCACCCCGCCAGCCCGTCCGGCGTTTGAGGACGAGCGCGTCAGCGCGACGCGGGGGTCTGGGGGCGCAGCCCTCAGAAAGGGACGGGAATGGGTAGGGGCGGCGGGGGCGAAAGAAACGCCGAGGTCGCCCCCTGCACAGATTCACGCCCCCACAACAAACACCCCGGCCCGCGCCGCGGCAACGGCGGCCTCCGCCGCCCGGTC
Organism: Streptomyces sp. NPDC020747; assembly: GCF_044334695.1. Taxonomy (NCBI): domain Bacteria; kingdom Bacillati; phylum Actinomycetota; class Actinomycetes; order Kitasatosporales; family Streptomycetaceae; genus Streptomyces; species Streptomyces sp. NPDC020747. The sequence goes on from NZ_JBIRTJ010000003.1 coordinate 752,163, forward strand.
GGCCGCCGCCACACCGGGCGCCGCCCCCGTCGTGAGCAACGTGTAGTAGAGGGGCGCGGAGACGGCCCGTACGACCTCGGACGCGTCCGTGCCTGGCGGCAACTCCCCCCGGGCAACGGCCTGTTCGACACAAGGAGCCCACTCGGCGACCCGCACCTCATAGAACCGCCGCAACGCCTCCGCCGTACGCCCGTCCCCCGTCGCGGCAGCGATCACGGCCCGGAACAACGCCCCCTGCCGCGGATCGGCCAACGTCCGCCGGACAAGCCGCGCATTGGCCCGGAGATCACCGAGCACAGACCCCGTCTCCGTACGCGGCAACGACTCCTCCGCCATCTCGGCGAGCAGATCCGCGACGAGCCCCGTCACGCTCCCCCACCGCCGGTACACCGTGGTCTTGCCCACCTCGGCCCGTCGCGCGACATCCGCCAGATCGAGATGCGTGAACCCCTGCTCGACGAGTACGTCCCCGGCGGCCCGCAGCACGGCGGCCCGCACCCGCGCGGTACGCCCCCCGGGACGGACGGTGCCGGGTTCGGCGGACATGGAGGGCTCCTTCATGGACGTACGGTGGCCGCGGTCGAGACGCTTGCCCGAGGCGTTTGGCGGAGGCGGTTGGCGGAGGGGTTCGGCAGAGGGGTTCGGCGGAGGCGCGTGGAAACCGCGTGAGGGAGCGCACCCCACCACCAGCGTAACGAAACAATAGAACCATTTGCCCCTCACTGAGGGTCACAGCCGCGTGTTGAGGCACGTCACCGGCCTGATACCGTCCCGCCAACGGTCCGCCCGCCGGAGCGTGTTGACAGGCGGGCCGCGCAGGTGAACACACGCCGCACCGCTGAGAGGTTGGAGCATGCCGGACGACGCCCGCGACGCCGCGGAGGAGGAGTCGGCCTTCTCGCATCCGCCCGTCGACCCCGACAGCACCATCGCGTACGGCGACCACCCCGACCAGGTCGTCGACTTCTACGCGCCACGCGGCGGCGAGGAACAGGCCCCGCTCGTCGTCGTCCTGCACGGCGGCGCCTGGCGGGCACCGTACGACCGCCGGCACATCACGCCGTTCGCGGACTTCCTGGCCAGGCGGGGCTTCGCCGTGGCCAACGTCGAGTACCGGCGCGGCGGCACCATCCCGGCGCAGGGCGGCGACGGGCCTGTCGCGGGACGCTGGCCGGACACGTTCGACGACGTGGCGGCGGCGCTCGACGCGATGCCGGGACTCCTGCGTGAGGCCCTGCCGCAGGCCGACCCGCGCCGCATGGTGGTCACCGGGCACTCGGCGGGCGGCCAGCTGGCTCTCTGGGCGGCGGCCCGCCACCTGCTGCCGGCCGACGCACCGTGGCGCACGGACCGCCCCGCCCCGCTGCGGGGCGTCGTCGCACTCGCCCCGATCGCCGACTTCACGGTCGCGGAGAAACTGGACGTCTGCTCCGGCGCGGCCCGCCAACTCCTGGGCGGGGAAGCGAAGTTCGGGGAGCGTCGGCCGTACGCCGATCCGGCCCTGCTCCTCCCGACGGGCATCGCCACGACCCTGGTCCAGGGTCGCGAGGACGTCGTCGTACCGCAGGCGGTCGCCGAGGCATACGCGGACGCGGCGGCCAGGGCCGGCGAGGTGGTCGGCCTGACGCTCCTGGAGGACGTCGGCCACTTCCCCCTGATCGACCCGGCGGCGGACGCGTGCGCGGTGGTGGCGGAGGAGATCGCCCAGCTGGCCTGGTAGAAGCGCGCCCCTGCCCCGTAAGGACGCTGTCGCCGAATTCCCTGCGAGGCGGTAAGTGTCTGCTCAGTCCCAGCGACACGCCGCATGCACGGCGTGTCGCTGGGACTCAGACGTCACTTGTCCTCGCCTTGGCGGGATTCGCCAGCAGCATCCTTTAGGAGGGGGGTGGCGCAGCCTCGCCCCTTCAGGGGCGCGGGGAAGTGTGCGCTCAGCCCCTACGCTCCGGCAGACGAGCCGCGACGGGTGCGGTGCCGGTGCAGGAGCACTGGCGGTACGGGTGAGGGTCCGGTGCCGGAGCGCTGCCGCTACCGGTGCGGGGCCCGTTCCGGAGCGGGGCGGGGCCACTGGCGGTGCGGCCCAAGGCGTCCCGGTGATACCCGTAATACCTGAGAGCTACCTCGTAGTTGAGCTCCCTGGCGGGACGCCGACCACAAGCCCAGATCCGTAACTTCCTTCTCAGTTGGGCCCGATGGACGGGCGAACTGGGACGGGGGCACGGTGATGGGTCTACGGGGGAGGGCGAACACGGGGCGGTCCGCGGTGCGACCGGGACGGACGCAGCGATCGGGCCAGGCAGACCGGCTGGGTCGGGCAGATCGGCCAGCCCCTCAGACCAGACGCCCCCGATGGCCCCGCGCCCGCCGCGGGCTGCTCGTCGCTCTGATCGCGGGCGCGGTCGTCGCCCCGCTCTCCGCCGCGGCCGCCCATCCGGAGATACCGGCACCGGCCCCGGCCCGCACCGGCACGGTGACCCCGACCACGCTGGACAGCGCCTACGCGGCGAACCGGGCGAACGCAGCCGAGGCCTCGCGCATGGCCGCGGCCCACGGCGACCGCAGCCGGGCGGCCGCCGTCCGCTCCATGGCGGACCCCTCGCGCCGCTTCCTCACCTTCGACGCCCGCGGCTCCGGCCGAGCCGCCGAGGTCTTCGGCGACCTGGCGAAGGCCGACCACGTGGCGGTCCTGGTGCCCGGCTCAGACACGAGCCTGGACACCTACGACCGCTTCCGCGAAGGAGCCCTCGCCCTGCACCAGCGGCTCGGCCCCCGCGCCGCGGTGGTCGCCTGGCTCGGCTACGAGACGCCGGGCACGATCAGCCCCGACGTCCTCACCACGGGCCTGGCCAAGAAAGCCGCACCCGAACTCCGTGAGTTCATAGGCGAGTTGAGGCGGGTGAACAGACACGCGGGGCTCACCCTGCTGTGCCACTCGTACGGGACGGTCGTGGGCGCCCGCGCGGCGAGCGGCCTCGACATCTCGGACCTGGTGCTCACAGGCAGCCCGGGCACAGGCGTGGACTCGGCCGCCGGCCTGCACACGAAGGCACGCGTCTGGGCCGGCCGCGGCGGCGGCGACTGGATCGCGGACGTCCCGCACACCAGAGCCGACCTCTTCGGCACGACGGTCGGCTTCGGCACCGACCCCGTGTCCCCGGCCTTCGGCGCCCGAGTCTTCGCGGCGGGCGACGGCGGCCACAGCGACTACCTCAAGCCGGGCTCGGTGTCCTTGGCCAACATCGCCCGGATCGTGCTCGGCGAGACATCGGAGATGACCCATGGATGAGGTGATACGCCGACTGCGCCTCGGCGCCGAGCGGATCGACGCGGCGACACCGGCGGACCGGGACCGTTCCGTCGACGCCCTGCGCGCCTTCGCGATACTCGGCGTCGTGCTCGGCCACTGGCTCGTCACGGCCCTGGTCGCGGACGGCGACAGGCTGCGTACGTCGAGCCCGCTGGCGCACATGCCCTGGCTCGCGCCCATCTCGTGGGTCCTCCAGACGCTCGCCGTGTTCTTCCTGGTGGGCGGGCACGTGGCGACCAAGAGCTACGCGTCGGCGCGGTCGCGCGGGACGACGTACGGACGCTGGCTCGGTACGCGCCTGTCCCGCCTCTTCAAGCCGGTGGCGGCCGTCCTCGGGCTGTGGACCGTGGCCACGGTCGGCCTCCTCGTGACGGGCGCGGACCTGGAGACGGTCCACGCGCTGCTGAAGCTGGTCCTGTCCCCTCTCTGGTTCCTGCTGGTCTTCGCCGCGCTGACGGCGGCGACCCCACTGGTGACCCGGGTGAACCCGTTGTGGCCGCTGGCCGTTGTTCTCCATGTGGACCTCATCCGCTTCGGATTCGGCGGCCCGGCCTGGCTGGGCTGGGTCAATGTGGCGGCGGGCTGGCTCGTGCCGTACACGCTGGGCGCGGCCTGGACGCGGGGCGAGCTGACCCGGCGTTCGGGCTGGGTGCTGCTGGCGGGCGGCGCGGCGGTGACCGCTGGACTGGTGGCGTGGGGCGGCTATCCGGCGTCGATGGTCGGCGTCCCCGGTGCCTCCGTGTCCAACCTCGACCCGCCGAGTCTGGCCGTGGTCACCTTCGGCCTGGCCCAGTGCGGGCTGGCGCTGCTGCTGCGCGAGCGGCTGCGCCGGGCGATGCGCCGGCCGGTGCTCTGGGCCTGGGTAGCCTTCGTCAACCTCTCCGCGATGACGATCTTTCTGTGGCACCAGACGGCACTGATGTCGGTCACCGCCACGGGCCTCCTCGCGGGCAGGCTCCCGGGCCTGCACACCACTCCGGACGACCTCACCTGGGTGGCGTTCCGACTCGCCTGGCTCCCGGTCTTCGCCCTCGCCCTGGCCGTGTGCCGGGCGGCCTTTCGTTCCTACGAGCAGGGGCACCGCGGTCGCGGCCGTCGTACCCGTCGTCCGTCACGCGTCGTCCGCACCCACCGCGTCGCCGTGGAGGCCAACGAGGTCCGGCGTGCCTAGGGTTGACGGCGTGGACGACGCCAAGGACGCCCGGACAGAGGACGACACCACCTCGGCCCCGCCCCTGCCCCCACCCCCGGAGAACCGCCCCGCCGTGCCACTGCCCGCCCGCTTCGAGCACTCCACAGGCCCCACCAGCCCCGACCCCAGCAGCCTCACCGGTCCTGCCGGTCCTGCCGGTCCTGCCGGTCCCGCCCGGGTGCGTCGCGCCCGCGGCTCCCTGCCCGCCCTTCTCGCGGGCCTCTCGTCCGGCAGAGCGCCCCTGCCTCCGCTGTCCCGGCCCCGTTGGCTGCGCCGGCTGCCGCACGTTGTGATCTGCCTGATCGCCGTCGTCGTCGGGTTCGGCGGCACCGACGAGATGAGCACCAATTATCGGCTGGGCATCGAGTTCGGTCTGCTGGCCGGGGCGGCGCAGGGCGTGGCGCTCGTACTCGCCCTGTGGCGGCCCTTCCCGGCGTGGTGGGTGTCGCTGTCCGCGATGTTCATCACCGCCGTGGCCGCCCGGTCGAACATGTCGGACATGGTGCCCCCGGGCCCCCACTGGCCGTGGATAGGGACCACGATCGCCGCGCACGCCCTGATCCTCTTCCTGCTCGCGCTGCGGATGCCCGCCCGCGTGGCCCTCGGCGTGCTGGCGGTGACCGGGCTGGTCACGGCCTTCGTCCAGGGCGTCCTCGGCGGCGGTCCGTACTCGGGGACGGGCATGCTGGCCGTCTCGGTGTTCGCCGTCGCCGTTCTCCTCGGCACCGCCCTGCGCGGCAGCCGCGAGGCACGGACCCAGCTGGTCGAGCAGGAGTACCTGACGGCGGAGGAGCGTTCCCGCCGCACCCTGCTGGAGGAGCGCAACCGCATCGCCCGCGAGCTGCACGACGTGGTCGCCCACCACATGTCGGTCATCTCCATCCAGGCCCAAGTGGCCCCGCACCTGGTGGAGAACCCATCCGACGAGCTCAAGGAGAACCTCGACGGCATCCGGCAGAACGCCCTGGAGGCGCTCACCGAGCTGCGCAGGGTCCTCGGCGTGCTGCGCTCGGAGAACCCCGACGACGCGTACGGTCTCGGCGCCGGCGCCGGTGCCGCGCCCGACGCCCCCCAGCCCAGGCTCGACCGTCTCGACGCCCTCGTCGAGAACACCCGCGCCGCCGGGCTGGAGGTGACCACGGAGATCACCGGCGAGCAGCTCCCGCTGCCGCCCGGCGTGGAGCTGTCCGCGTACCGGATCGTCCAGGAGGCGCTGAGCAACGCGCTGCGGCACGCGCCCGGTTCGGTGGTGCGGGTGGAGCTCACGCACTTCCCGCGCGGCCTGCAGATCCGGGTCGTCAACTCCTCGCCGAGCCGGCCCGCCCCGCCGTCACCGGGCGCCGGACACGGTCTGCTCGGGATGCGGGAGCGGGCGACGATGCTCGGTGGGACCCTCATGGCCATGGAGACGGCCTGCGGCGGGTTCACGGTGGCGGCCTTCCTGCCGCGTTCGGCGGCCACCGCCTCCCGCCCGCTCCGTCCCGGCGACTCGACCGGCCCCACCGGCCCACCAGACCCCACAGGAGACACTCCATGACGAGCGGCAGCATCCGCGTACTCATCGCCGACGACCAGCAGATGGTCAGGCAGGGCTTCACGGTGCTGCTCAACACCCAGCCCGACATCGACGTGGTCGGCCAGGCGGTCGACGGGCTGGACGCCATCGCCAAGGTCGCCGAACTCGCCCCGGACGTCGTCCTGATGGACATCCGCATGCCCGAACTCGGCGGCATCGAGGCCACCCGCCGCATCACCGACAAGACCCCGGAGATCAGAGTCCTGGTGCTGACCACCTTCGACCTCGACGAGTACGTGTACGAGGCGCTGCGCGCGGGAGCCTCCGGCTTTCTGCTGAAGGACGCGTCCGCCGACCAGCTCGCCGAGGCGGTCCGGGTGGTGGCCGCCGGCGACGCCCTGCTCGCGCCCGGCATCACCCGTCGCCTCATCGCGGAGTTCTCCCGGCTGGACTCCACGCCCCGAGCCCCGCTCAAGCAGCGCGTCGGCGAGCTGACCGAGCGCGAGACGGAGGTGCTCGCCCTCATCGCGCAGGGCCTGTCGAACGCGGAGATCGCCGAGCGGCTCTTCGTCGCCGAGCAGACCGTGAAGACCCATGTGGGCCGCATCCTCGTGAAGCTGGGCCTACGGGACCGCACCCAGGCGGCGGTGTTCGCGTACGAGTGCGGGCTGGTGCGCCCCAGTGGCTACTGAGCGCCCCGGCGGCCACGGGCGGCGCTGCCCGCGGGACACCCGGTCGTACCCGTAGTACCTGAGAGGGAGGCCGAATGACCCCTCTCACTGCTGACGACCGCTACGCAGGTCTCCGCCTACCGTTCTGTATGTGACCGAGACGACCCAGACGCAGACGACACCACCAAGCGGTGGCCGGCCGCGCAGCCCCGAGTTCCAGCTGGCGATGGACGCGTCGCGGGGGCTGCGACAGGACCTCTTCCACGACGCCTTCGCCTTCCGCCCGCTTCCGAGGATGCGTGTGGACGGCCCTCTCACCCGGCGGCTGCCGCCGCGCCTGCGCGAGCAGGCCACCCGGACCCCGCATGTCCTGGTGGCGCTGGCCGGTGGGGTGGCGCTGCTCATCTCCCTCGCGGGCAACGGCGGCGGTGATCTCGTCCAGCTCCTGACCGGCCTCCTCGCACTGGGCACGATCCTGCTGACCCTGCTCAGGCCGGTCGGCGCCTTCTGGGTCTCCCTCGCGGCGACACCGGTCACGGCCGTGTTCGGCGACAACTGGGGGAGCGACTGGCCCTGGCTGCCCGGCGCCTTCGCGACCCAGTTGATCGTGCTCACGGTCGTGGCGCTGAGGACCAGACCCCGCACGGCGGCCTGGATGTGGGCGCTGACCGCGGCGTACGGCCTCTTCACGGAGGTCTTCTTCGGAGGCAGCCACTACTACACGAACACCATGCCCTTCCTGTTCGTGAGCGCGCTGGCACTGCTGGTCGTCACGGTGTGGCATGTGCGGCACGACGCCGTGCGGAAGGTGACCGCCCAGGAGACGGTGACCGCGCACGAGCGCTCCAAGCGCACCCTTCTCGAAGAGCGCACGACGATCGCCCGCGAGCTGCACGACGTGGTCGCCCACCACATGTCGGTGGTCGCCATCCAGGCGGAGGCCGCCCCCTACCGCGTGGAGAACCCACCGCCGGAGCTGGAGTACGCCTTCTCGGTGATCAGGGAGAACGCGGTCATAGCCCTCTCCGAGATGCGCCGAGTCCTCGGTGTCGTACGGGCCGAGGACTACGAGGCTCCGGACGCCCCGCAGCCCACGCTCGCGGACCTGGACCGGCTCCTGGAGAACGTGCGGGACGCGGGACTCGCCGTGGACAAGACGGTCACCGGGGCGGTGCGCGAACTCCCGCAGGGCGTCGAGCTGTCCGCGTACCGAATAGTCCAGGAGGCGCTGAGCAACAGCCTGCGGCACGCGCCGGGCGGCGCCGCCAAGGTGGAGATCGGCTATGTGCTCGGCGGACTCGGACTGCGCGTCGTGAACGGTCCGGCGACCGGCCTGGTCAAGCCCTCACCGGGCGCCGGGCACGGCATCACGGGAATGCGGGAGAGGGTGTCGATGCTGGACGGGGAGATGACGGCGGCGGCGACGGACGACGGGGGCTACGAGGTCGCGGTCTTCCTTCCGGTCCCGAGGACCGCACCGACGGAGGACTCCGAATGACCATCCGCGTACTGATCGCCGACGACCAGATGATGGTCCGCGAGGGCTTCTCGGTGCTGCTCGGCGCGATGCCGGACATCGAGGTCGTAGGCGAGGCGGTCAACGGCCGCGAGGCCGTGGACCGGGTCCGGGAGCTGGCGCCGGACGTGGTCCTGATGGACATCCGGATGCCCGAGATGAACGGCATAGAGGCGACCCGCGAGATCGTCGCGGCGAACGGCGCGTCGAAGGTGCTCGTCCTGACGACGTTCGACCTCGACGAGTACGTGTACCAGGCGCTGCGCGCCGGAGCGTCCGGCTTCCTCCTGAAGGACGCCTCCGCCCGGCAGCTCGCGGACGGGGTGCGGGTGGTCGCGGCCGGCGAGGCACTGCTGGCCCCCTCGGTGACGAAGCGGCTGATCACGGAGTTCTCGAAGCTGGCCGAGGCGCCCCGCCTGTCGCCCACCGCCCAGGCGGCCTACGGAGACCTGACCGAGCGCGAGACGGAGGTCCTGGTCCTCATCGCCCAGGGCCTGTCCAACGCCGAGATAGCCACCCGCCTGGTGGTGGCCGAGTCCACCATCAAGACCCATGTGAGCCGCATCCTGGTCAAGCTGGGCCTGCGGGACCGCACACAGGCGGCGGTGTTCGCCTACGAGGCCCGCCTGGTGACACCGGGCTGACGGAAGCGCCCTTCCTTCAGGGGCGCGGGGCTGTGCCATCAGGCGGCCCCGCAGAAGAGGAACGGCCCTGGTCAGACAGGGACACCTCCGGTTAGCGTCCGTTCATGGCAGCTACCAGACCTTCGTCGGCGTTCGACCCCTGGGACCAGGACTTCCTGGCCGATCCGTACCCCGCGTACGCGGACCTCCGTGCCCAGGGCCGGGTCCACTACTACGAGCCCACCAACCAGTGGCTGGTCCCGCACCACGCGGACGTGTCGGCGCTGCTCAGGGACCGGCGCCTGGGCCGGACGTACCAGCACCGGTTCACGCACGAGGACTTCGGGCGTACGGCACCGCCGGCCGAGCACGAGCCGTTCCATGTGCTGAACGACCACGGGATGCTCGACCTTGAGCCCCCGGACCACACGCGGATCCGGCGGCTGGTGTCGAAGGCGTTCACCCCGCGGACGGTGGAGCGGCTGCGGCCGTACGTGGACCGGCTGGCGTCCGAACTGGTCGGCGAGCTGGTCGCGGCCGGCGGCGGTGACCTGCTGACGGTCGTCGCCGAACCACTGCCGGTGGCGGTCATCGCGGAGATGCTGGGGATCCCGGAGTCCGAACGGGCGCAGTTGCGGCCCTGGTCGGCGGACATCTGCGGGATGTACGAGCTGAGTCCGTCGCAGGAGACGGCGGAGAAGGCGGTGCGGGCGTCGGTCGAGTTCACCGAGTTCCTGCGGGAGCTGATCGAGGTCCGGCGCAAGGAGCCGGGGGACGACCTGGTCTCGGGGCTGATCGCGGCGTACGACGAGGGGGACCGGCTCAGTGAGCAGGAGATGATCTCGACGTGCGTGCTCCTGCTGAACGCGGGCCACGAGGCGACGGTGAACGCCACGGTGAACGGGTGGTGGGCGCTGTTCCGGAACCCCGGTCAACTGGCGGCGCTCCGGGCGGACCGGGGGCTGGTGGGTACGGCGGTGGAGGAGCTGATGCGGTACGACACGCCGTTGCAGCTGTTCGAGCGGTGGGTGCTCGACGAGATCGAGGTGGACGGGACGGTGATTCCCCGGGGGAGCGAGGTTGCGTTGCTGTTCGGCTCCGCCAACCATGACCCGGCGGTGTTCGCCGAGCCGGAGGCGCTGGATCTGTCCCGGCCGGAGAATCCGCACATCTCCTTCAGCGCGGGGATCCACTACTGCATCGGGGCGCCGCTCGCCCGGATCGAACTGGCCGCGTCCATGGGGGCGTTGCTGGACCAGGCTCCCGCGCTCAGGCTCGCCACCGAGCCCGAGCGGAAGCCGAACTTCGTGATCCGGGGGTTGGAGGGGCTGCTTGTCGAGGTGTGACGGATGGGGACGGTCGGTCCGGTGGTGACGTGCGGGTGGGGGCTGGTCGCGCAGTTCCCCGCGCCGCTGGAAGACGGGCGCTCCCCGTCAGCCGGTAGTCAGGTCCCTGCGCCTCAGCGCACCCAGCCCCACCCCCACCAGCGCAATCGCGATCCCCGTGAGCACCAGCATCGGTGTCCAGGCCATCTCCCCGCCCGGCAGCTTCGGGAGGTGGCCGAAGGGGGAGAGGTCCAGGAGCGTGTCCGGGAGGTCCAGGGCCGGGCCGATCCAGCCCAGGAGGAGGACCGCGCCGGCGGCGCCCCACGCACCCGGCGCCACCGTCGGAGACACCCCGTGGAGAAGGACGGCCAGGCCGCCGATGGTCCAGATCGCGGGGAGTTGGACCAGGCAGGCGCCCAGGACGGAGGGGAGGTTCTGGCCGTAGCCGAGGGCGAGACCCAGGCCGCCGACCAGCATGATCAGGGTCGCCCCGCCGAAGGCGATCAGCAGGTGGCCGGACGCCCAGCGCAACCGCCCTACGGCGTTGGCGAGGATCGGCTCGGCACGCTGGGAGGTCTCCTCGGCGTGCAGCCGCAGTACGGACTGGACGACGTACAGCGCGGCGACCATCCCGAGCATGCCGACCATCGTGGCGAGGAACGCGTCCGTGATCCCGGACTGGCCGCCCATGCGCTCGATGATCTCGCGGGTCCGTTCGTTGTCGCCGACCAGATCCGTGGCGCCCGTGGTGATCCCGCCGAAGGCGACACCGGCGGCGAGGAAGCCCAGGCTCCAGCCGAGCACGCTGCCGCGCTGCAGCCGCCAGGCCAGTGCCCAGGCCGTACCGAGGCGGCCGGAGGCGGGGCCGGGCCTGGTCGGCAGGAAGCTCATGCCGACGTCACGGCGGCCGGTCAGGTCGTACGCGATCAGGCCCTGGAGTGCCACGGCGGCGACGAAGAGGAGCAGCACCCACCACCGTTCGTCGGCGAAGGACCGCAGGTTCTCCAGCCAGCCGACGGGGGACAGCCAGGTCAGTACCGACGAGCCGTCGCTCACCGACGAGTCGCCGGCCGCACGCAGTACGAACGCCGCGCCCAGCAGGCCGCCCGTCAGGCCCTTCGCGAGCCTGGCGCTCTCCGTGAGCTGGGCGACGATCGCCGCCATCGTCGCGAAGACCATGCCGACCCCGGCCGTGCCGAGTCCGAGCGCCAGCGCGCCCGAGGAGCCCTGTCCCGCGAGGCCGCCCGTGATGATCAGCGCGAGGGCCGAGTTCGCGACGAGGGCGGCGAGGAGTGCGGCGGTCAGCGGCGCGCGACGGCCCACCATGCCCGCCGAGACCATCTCCTGGCGGCCGCTCTCCTCCTCGTCCCGGGTGTGCCGCACGACGACGAGCAGGCTCATGATCCCGGCGAACACGCCCGCGTACGTTCCGATGCGCCACGCCACGAGGCCGCCGAGGGAGTCGCCGAACACCGGCCCGTACATGGCGCGCAGGGAGCTGTTGGTCAGCATCTGGCGGGCCACGTCGGCGCGTTCGGCGGCCGTGGAGTAGACGCTCTCCAGCGAGCCGGGCATGGAGACCACCATCAGGGCGATCACCGCGACCCACAGCGGGACCATCACCCGGTCGCGGCGCAGCGCGAGCCTCAACAGCGTCCAGGTACCGGCCAGTTGACGTGCCCCACCCGTTCGTACGCCGAACCTCGTACCCGAAGTGCCCGAAGTACCCGAAGCCACGGCGGTCATCGCGACACCGCCTCCGCCCGTGCGTCCTCCTGGTAGTGCCGCAGGAACAGCTCCTCCAGGGTCGGTGGCGTCGAGGTCAGGGACCGTACGCCCGACTCGGTGAGTGAGCGCAGTACGGCGTTCAGCTTGTCGCTCTCCACCTGGAGTTTGACCCTGCTGCCCTGGACGTCGAGGTCATGGACGCCGGGCAGGGCAGCCAATCCGTTGGGCGGGCCCGCGAGTTCGGCGGTGACGCTGGTGCGGGTCAGATGGCGCAGCTGGGTGAGCGAACCGCTCTCCACGGTCCGGCCCTTGCGGATGATGCTGACGCGGTCGCACAGCTCCTCCACCTCGCTGAGGATGTGCGAGGAGAGCAGGATGGTGCGGCCCCGGTCGCGTTCGGCCTCGACGCAGGACTGGAAGACCTCCTCCATGAGCGGGTCGAGGCCCGACGTCGGCTCGTCCAGGATCAGCAGGTCCACGTCCGAGGCGAAGGCGGCGACGAGGGCGACCTTCTGCCGGTTGCCCTTGGAGTACGTGCGCCCCTTTTTGGTCGGGTCGAGTTCGAACCGCTCGATCAGGTCCGCCCGGCGTGCCTTGTCGAGGCCGCCGCGCAGCCGCCCGTACAGGTCGATGACCTCGCCGCCGGAGAGGTTGCGCCACAGCGTCACGTCGCCGGGGACGTACGCGATCCGGCGGTGCAGTTCGACGGCGTCGGTCCACGGGTCCCCGCCCAGCAGCTGGGCGGCGCCGGAGTCGGCGCGCAGGAGGCCCAGCAGGACGCGGATGGTGGTGGACTTCCCGGCGCCGTTCGGGCCGAGGAAGCCGTGGACCTCGCCGGTCTCGACTTCGAGGTCGAGACCGTCCAGGGCGTGCGTGCTGCCGAACGACTTGTGCAGTCCGGAGACGGTGATTGCCTTCGTCATGGTTCAGAACGTACGCTTCTTTCAGAAATTTGTGAAGTTAAGGAAGCGTAAAAAGGGCCGATACACTCGGGGGTCGGTGCGCGAGCAGGGGAGATGATCGAACGATGGCGGAGCCGAGTGCGGTGGGGCGGGACCCGGAGGCGGTGTCGAAGTTCGTCGAGGGCTTCGCTGCGCAGCTCGTCGAGGCCGGTATGCAGCGGATGGCCGCCCGGGTCTTCGCCGCGCTGCTCGCGTCCGACTCCGGCGCCATGACCTCGGCCGAACTGGGCGAACAGCTCCAGGTCAGCCCCGCCGCGGTCTCCGGCGCGGTGCGCTATCTCGCCCAGGTCCACATGGTGTCGCGGGAGCGCGAACCCGGCTCGCGGCGCGAGCGGTACCGGGTGCACAGCGACCAGTGGTACGAGGCGCTGACCAGCCGTGACGCCGTACTCAAGCGTTGGGAGCACACCCTGCGCGAGGGCGTCGACAGCCTCGGGACGACGACCCCCGGCGGACAGCGGATCGCCGAGACGCTGGCCTTCTTCGAGTATCTGCAGGGCGAGCTCGGCCAGCTGATGGAGCGGTGGCGGGAACACCGGGACAAGACGTTCGACCAGGGCTGACGTACGGCACCCGGCCGAAGGCCCACCGCGAACATCACCACGAACGGCGCCGCGAACACCACCGCGAACGGCGCCCCGAACACCACCGCCAACTCCCTTGCGGCTACCGCTCCTTCGTCTCCTCCAGGACCGTCCTGCCCAGCAGCGCGTACCCCTCCGGACGCCGCCTCTTCAGGTACTGGGCGTACGCCGCCCCGCCCACGCCGATCAGCGCGACGATCCACGGTGTGGCCTTCAGGACGATCGAGCCGGACTCGGGTCCTGCCGCGACACCCATGTTGGAGACCAGCAGGACCACCACCGCGAGCATCGCGAGGCCGCCGACGAGCGGGGCGGTGAAGGTCCTGAACCAGTGCCGGGACTCGGGGTGGTTCTTGCGGAAGTACGCCAGCACAGCGAAGGAGCACACGGCCTGCACCACCAGGATGGCCATCGTGCCGAGGATGGCGAGCAGGACGTACGTACCGGTGTATGGGTCCTTGCCGGCCGCCCAGAACGCCGCGAGCAGCACCGCGCTGACGATCGTCTGGACGAGGCCCGCGACGTGCGGGGAGCCGTGCTCGGGGTGGGTGCGACCGATGGTGCGCTGCAGTGACGGCAGCACCCCTTCGCGGCCGAGGGCGTAGAGATAGCGGGCGGCGCAGTTGTGGAAGGCCATGCCGCAGGCCAGCGAGCCGGTGATCATCAGCCACTGCATGACGATGACGGCCCAGTGGCCTACGTACTGCTCGGTGGGGTTGAAGAAGAGGGCGAGCGGGTTGGAGGACGAGGCCGCCTCGACGGCCGCCGCCTCGCCGTTGCCCGTGATGGCCATCCAGGACACGAAGACGTAGAAGACACCGACGCCGAGCACCGAGATCATCGTGGCCTTGGGGATGATCTTCTTCGGGTCGCGGGACTCCTCGCCGTACATGGCCGTCGACTCGAAGCCGACCCACGACCAGAAGGCGAAGAAGAGTCCGAGACCGGCCGATGTCCCCTGGAAGGCGTTGACCGGGTTGACCGGGCCGAACGTGAAGCCGTCCGGGCCGCCGCCGTGCAGGGCGACGGAGATCGCCATCGCCGCGAGGATGGTGACCTCGGTGGCCAGCAGCACCACGAGCAGCTTCTCGGCGACCGACACTCCGAACCACGTGCCCATAGCGTTGATCGCGAGCATCAGGATCGCGAACGCCCACCACGGGACGTCCACCCCCGTCTGGTCGTGCAGCGTCGTCGTGGCGAAGGTCGAGAAGATGCCGATCAGGGCCGGCTCGAAGACGACGTACGCGAAGGTCGCGAGGAGCCCGGAGGCCAGGCCGACGGTCCGGCCGAGGCCGAACGAGATGAAGCCGTAGAAGGCGCCCGTGGACGTGATGTGCTTCGCCATCGAGGTGAAGCCGACCGCAAAGATCGCCAGGACGACCATTGCGACGAGATAGCTCGCGGGGGCTCCGATGCCGTTTCCGGAGGAGACCATGAAGGGCACGTTGCCCGTCATCGCGGTGATCGGCGCGGCCGTGGCGACGGCCATGAAGACCACGCCCAGCAGGCCGATCGCGTTCGGCTTGAGCCGGTGGACGGTGGCGTCGGTGGTGTCCTCGCCCGCCGTGCCCGCCGCCGCCTCGGGGGCTGCGCCCTCCTGTACCGCCATCGGGTGGCCCCTCTCCATCGTTGCTCGCGGTCGCCCGCTCGTCTTCGCGCTCGTCTTGGCGCTCGTGTTCGCGTTCGTGTCCGCACTCGTGTCCGAGCTCGTGTCCGCACTCGTCCTCGGTCGACCGGAATGCTGCACGGAAAATGAGTCGTGTCCCCGGTCCGGGCGTTAAATGTTTGTCAACCAGACCTTTAGAACTCCTGTGGATCGCCCCGACAGCGAACGTCTGCGTTAACTCTCCGTCCGGCCATGGACCGCCGGTGCCCACGCTTCGTACCGTCCCCGGCATGAGCACGTACACCTCCACCCTCGGCGGCCGCACCCACCGCTTCGACGGCCTCGCCCGGCTGCTCGCCGCCGCGAGCCCCGAACGCTCCGGCGACCGCCTCGCCGGGCTCGCCGCCGAGTCGGCGCAGGCGCGGGTCGCGGCCCGCTGGGCGCTGGCGGACGTGCCGCTCGCACGGTTCCTCGCCGAGCCCGTGATCCCGTACGAGGACGACGACGTCACCCGGCTCATCGTGGACACCCATGACGCGGTGGCCTTCGCGCCGGTCGCCGGTCTCACGGTCGGGGAGTTCCGGGAGTGGCTGCTCTCGGACGCGGCGGACGCGAGTGCCCTGACCGCGCTGGCCCCCGGCCTGACGCCCGAGATGACGGCGGCAGTCTCCAAGCTCATGGGCAACGCGGACCTGGTCGCGGTCGCCCGCAAGGTCCGGGTCGTCACGGCGTTCCGCTCGACGATCGGCCTGCCCGGCCGGCTCGCGACCCGCCTCCAGCCCAACCACCCCACCGACGACCCGGCGGGCGTCGCCGCGGCGCTCCTCGACGGGCTCCTCCTCGGCTCCGGCGACGCGGTCATCGGCATCAACCCGGCGACGGACAGCCCCAGGGCCGTACGGGACCTGCTGGAACTCCTCGACGACGTGATCCGCCGGTACGCGATCCCCACCCAGTCCTGCGTGCTCAGCCACGTCACGACGAGCATCGACCTGATGGCCGCCGGGGCACCGGTCGACCTCGTCTTCCAGTCCATCGCCGGTACGCAGGCCGCGAACGCGTCCTTCGGCGTCACCCTCGGCCTCCTCGACGAGGCGTACGAGGCGGCGCGCGCCCTGGGCCGCGGCACGGTCGGGTCCAACGCCCTGTACTTCGAGACCGGCCAGGGCAGCGCGCTCTCCGCCGACGCGCACCACGGGGTCGACCAGCAGACGGTCGAGGCGCGCGCGTACGCGGTGGCCCGCCGCTACGAGCCTCTGCTGGTCAACACGGTGGTGGGCTTCATCGGCCCGGAGTACCTGTACGACGGCCGCCAGATCCTCCGCGCCGCCCTGGAGGACCACTTCTGCGGCAAGCTGCTCGGCCTGCCCATGGGCCTGGACATCTGCTACACCAACCACGCCGACGCGGACGACGACGACATCGCCACGATGCTGACCATGCTGGGCGTGGCCGGGGCGTCCTTCGTCATCTGCACACCGGGCGGCGACGACATCATGCTCAACTACCAATCCGCCTCCTACCACGACGCGTTGTACCTGCGTGAGGTCCTGGGGCTGCGCCCGGCACCGGAGTTCGAGGCGTGGCTCGACGGGATCGGCCTGCTCGACGAACGAGGCGGAATACGGCCCGTCGCCGACACCGCCCACCCCCTGATGGCCATCGGCAAGGAGCTGGCAGCATGACGGACCGTCAACTGGCGACACTGGTAAGGGCATTGATGGCACCCGAGCCGTTGGAATCCTCGGATGCCGCGCTGTGGACGGGGCTGCGGCGGCACACCCAGGCGCGGATCGGGCTGGGCCGGGCCGGCTCCGCCCTGCCGACGCGCCACCGCCTCGAACTCCAGGCCGCCCACGCGGCGGCGCGGGACGCGGTGCACTCGCCGTTCGACCCGGACGTGGTGGCGTCCGCGCTGCCGGGTGTGCCGACGGTACGGGTCCGGAGCGCGGCTCCCGACCGGCTGACGTACCTCCAGCGGCCCGACCTGGGCCGCAGGCTCGACGACATCGACCGGGCGCACCTGCCGCGTGACACCTGTGGTGCCTGGGACGACTGGGACGTCGTCTTCGTCGTCGCGGACGGGCTGTCGAGCCGGGCCGTCCATGACCACGCGGCGCCGGTGATCCGCGCGACGACGGCACGGCTGCCTGCCGGATGGCGGGTCGCGCCGGTGGTCCTGGCCGAGCAGGCCCGGGTGGCGCTCGGTGACGACGTCGCCCACGCGCTGGGTGCCGCCATGGTCGTCGTCCTCGTCGGCGAACGGCCCGGGATGTCGGCGGCGGACTCCCTGGGCGCGTACCTCACGTACGCGCCCCGCCCCGGCCACACCACGGACGCCGACCGCAACTGTCTCTCCAACATCCGGCCGCCACTGGGCCTGTCCTACGACACGGCTGCCGCCAAGCTGACGTCCCTGATGACCCGAGCGCGGGAGCTGGGCCGCACGGGGGTGTCCTTGAAGGACGACTTGGAGGGTGGGGTGGTGGGGTTGCCGGTGGCGGGGTAGGGCGTTTTTCGCCCCCGCCGCCCCTACCCGTTCCCTTCCCCTGGGGGCTGACGCCCCCAGACCCCCGCTGAACTTCAGCCCCTCCGGCGTTTGAGGAGCGGGGGTTCGGGGGCCGGCCCCCGAAAAGGGACGGGAATGGGTAGGGGCGGCGGGGGCGAAAACCCCTCCCGGCTCCCCCGTCACCCCGGCAACGTCAACCCCCACGCCCCCTCCCGAACCGTCCACGTCCGCGTCCGCACAGGCCCCCCGACCACCGCATCCGCGCGATAGCGGAAGTCCGACCCCGACACGGTGATCGTCCGAGCCACGGCCTCCAGCAGAGCCGCCTCCGCCCCCACCGAAGCGGGCCGCACCTCGACCCGCGCACCCCCGCCCACCCCACCCGGTATGACGGACACGGACTCCAGCGGCTGGTCGAGGTCGACGAGGGTCACCCCGTCGACCTCGATCCGCAACCTCGTCGGCCCGGTCACCGCGGGGGCGGGCACCCGGGCGGGCCGGGCGGCGAGGGTCCGTACGAGGGACTGGCAGGTACGAAGCCAGTGATGGTGATGCCCGCCGCCATCCTCCGAAGCGCTCCCCGAGCCGGAGTCGGACCCGGAACCCGACCCCAGGCCCAAACCGAACCCCAAACCCAGCCGCGAGCCGCCCCCGGACCCGGAACCAGACCCATTGCCAGAGCCAGAGCCAGAGCCAGAGCCAGAGCCAGAGCCAGAACCGGACCCGTTCCCCGAGCCCAAGCCCCCGGCCACCCCACCCGAGTCCACCCCAGCCCCAGTCGCCGCCACCCCCCACCGACCCCCCGCCAAAGGCGGAATCCGCAACGCCCCCAGCACCACCCCGTCACTGTCGTCCACCAGGAGATCGAGCCGCCGCTCGGACCCGTCGAGCACGGCACGGGCCGCCGCGACGGCCCCTATGGGCACGCCCAGCGCCCGCGCGAGCGACAGCGCCCCGCCGCTCACGCCCACCGGCACGAGGGACAGCGCACATCCGGCCAGTTCCCGCCGGCGGTACAAAACGGATACCGCGCGCAAAAGTGCCCGGTCGTCCCCGATCACGACGGGCCGTCGTGATCCTCTCCGGGCAAGTGCCCGATCGAATTCCTCGGGCCCGTCAGGAAGGCACACTTTCGTCGTCGCACCCGCGCTGAGCACGTCTTTTGCGATCCGTACCGCCTCACCGTCACCGTGACGGGCGACCGGGTCGATGACCACAAGGAGCTGGTCGGAAGTCGACACCTCGGTCCTGCCTCGCTTCCTCGGGTAGCATCTTTGTGCAAGAGCCCCTTGCGCTATTGCGCCAGGGGCTTCGTCTATTCCGGGGCATCCGGTCCGACGGTCGCGGCCAAAGGTGGTCGCCGGCGTACGCAGCCGTACCAGAACCAGCCGCGTACGTCCCCGACCTTGGACATGCCCCGCCCGGAAGGGGTGTACGCGCGTGCCCGCACTTGTGCTGCTCGGTGCTCAGTGGGGTGACGAAGGCAAGGGAAAGGCCACCGACCTGCTCGGTGGTTCCGTGGACTATGTGGTGCGCTACCAGGGCGGCAACAACGCCGGCCATACGGTAGTCGTGGGCGATCAGAAGTACGCCCTCCACCTCCTCCCTTCCGGAATCCTCTCGCCGGGGTGTACTCCGGTCATCGGCAACGGAGTCGTCGTCGACCCGTCGGTCCTGTTCTCCGAGCTGAACGGACTGAACGAGCGAGGCGTCGACACCTCCAAACTCCTCATCAGCGGAAACGCGCACATCATCACGCCGTACAACGTGACGGTGGACAAGGTGACGGAACGCTTCCTCGGGAAGCGGAAGATCGGCACGACCGGCCGCGGTATCGGCCCGACGTACGCGGACAAGATCAACCGCGTCGGCATCCGCGTCCAGGACCTGTACGACGAGTCGATCCTGATGCAGAAGGTCGAGGCGGCCCTCGACGGCAAGAACCAGCTCCTCACGAAGGTCTTCAACCGACGCGGCATCGAGTCGGAGCAGGTCGTCGAGGAACTGCTGACGTACGCGGAGAAGCTGCGCCCGTACGTCGCCGACACGGTCCTCGTGCTCAACAAGGCGCTCGAAGACGACAAGGTGGTCCTCTTCGAGGGCGGCCAGGGCACGCTGCTGGACATCGACCACGGCACGTACCCCTTCGTGACGTCCAGCAACCCGACCGCCGGTGGCGCCTGCACCGGCTCGGGTGTCGGCCCCACGAAGATCAGCCGGGTCATCGGCATTCTGAAGGCGTACACGACCCGGGTCGGCGCGGGCCCGTTCCCGACCGAGCTCTTCGACGAGGACGGCGAGGCGCTGCGCCGCATCGGCCACGAGCGCGGTGTCACCACCGGCCGTGACCGTCGCTGCGGCTGGTTCGACGCGGTCATCGCGCGGTACGCGACGCGCGTCAACGGCCTGACGGACTTCTTCCTCACCAAGCTCGACGTCCTGACCGGCTGGGAGGAGATCCCGGTCTGCGTGGCGTACGAGATCGACGGCAAGCGCGTCGAGGAACTCCCGTACTCCCAGACCGACTTCCACCACGCGAAGCCGATCTACGAGACCCTGCCGGGCTGGTCGGAGGACATCACGAAGGCCAAGACCTTCGCGGACCTCCCGAAGAACGCGCAGGACTACGTCAAGGCCCTGGAAGAGATGTCCGGCGCCCCGATCTCCGCGATCGGCGTCGGCCCCGGCCGCGACGAGACGATCGAGATCAACTCGTTCATCTAGTACGGCTCGTTCATCTGGTGCGGACCGAAAGGAGGGGCGCCCCGACAAGCTGTCGGGGCGCCCCTCCTTGTGTTCTCGTCGCGTCGGATGCCCTACGCTTCCGGCGGCGCCGGCCGTGTCCGCGTGCCGGCCGTCAGGGTCGTCAGGACTCGGCGCTTGATCTCGGCGCGTTGCGAGCTGGAGGCGAGTGACCTGGGCAGGAAGCCGTCGTGCTCCTCGTGAGGGCGCAGCTCGGCGCGGATCAAGGCGTACTCGGCCGGGTGCCTTTCGGCAAGGCGATGGCTCGCCGTTGCCTTGGCTTCGGCAAGGGCGATCACGTGCGGGCTTTCGCGCTCCCGTTCGCGTAGCGCCTGGGTGATCTGGCGCGCGTACCGCTTGTACTCCAGGCGCCGCTGCTGGATGGCCGCGAGAAAACGCCGGGCATTGAGAACCCCGGTCGCTTCGTCCTGGGGGAGGGCGTAGAAATCGTCCGGGAGTGTTCCCAGCGCGTGAGGGGTCTGCGCGCGAGCCGGCCCCGCGGTCATGGCCCCCAGTTCCCTCAGGGCGTTCTCCCACCGGCCCAGCATCAGAGGATGGCGCAGCTCCATGGTGCGCTCGTCCTGGTTCTTGGCGTCGTCGGCCGTGGCGAGCCTCACGGCGGCATCGCCGGCGGTGAGCAGCGCGTCGACCTCCAGCGTGCGCGGCGCGGCGATCCGGCCGCGGGCGCAGGCGTACTCGATCTGCTCGTGCACATCGCGGAACGAGGGTTCCTCGGGTGTCTCGTCCAGGCTCAGGCGGGCGCGTTCGTGCCGAAGAAGATCCGCGTACTCGTCCGGGAACGCCGTCCTCAGCCAGACCTGAGCGGTGAGATGGGAGTTCGTTCCGATCTTGCGTTCCGTGCTGTTGTTGAAGTCGTTGCGGCGCAACTTCTTGGCCAGCAGGCTGGCCTCGTTGCCGCGGTGGCGGACCTGGCGCAGAGCAGGGCGTCCTGCCAGTCCAGTCGCCAGTCCGCTTTGCGCAGCAGGCGACGGGTGCGCTGGGGCACGAAGCCGTTGGTGGCGTCCGCGAGGGCCACGGTGACGAGGTTGTCGAAGCTGTCGGTGATCAGCTGTATGAGCCGGTCCTCCGGAACGCGCGATACGTCGGCGACTCGCAGCCTGTCCCCCATGCCCACCCGTCCTTCGGCACGCCCTGACGCTGTCCGGTGCGGCAGCGTAGTGCTCGGGGGGAGCGGGGGTACGGCTTACGCCACCTACGTCACCCGGACTGCTGAGGTGAAGACGGCCCAGGCTTCACCGGAGACGGTGACGTCCGGGCCGCCGGGGTTCTTGGAGTCACGGACGTGGATGGCACGGGGGTGGAGGGCGACTTCGACGCACTGGCCGCCACTGTCGCTGCTGTACGACGACTTGCGCCAGGCGTAAGCGACCTCCAGGCAGTCGCCGCCTCCGCCGTCGCTGTAGCTCGACTTGAACCACAGCATCGTTCCGCTGCCGGTCATCCTGCTTCTCCTGCCAACCGCTCGATGAGGCCGAGCGATTCGTCGGGGCTCAGCGCCTGTGCGCGGATCTTCGCATAGCGATGCGCCAATTGGGACACCTCCGCCGGATCGTTGATCAGGATGCCCTGGTCCTCGATCTCCATGTAGACGACGTGCTCGTGCTCCTGGGTCTCGACGAGCTTCATGGCGCCGCGGTCGCCCGCGTACGTGCCGCGAAGTCCGCGGTCCAAGGGCAGCACTTGTACGCACACATTGTCCCTCCGCGCGTCCTCGGCGAGCGAGCGCAGCTGTCCGCGCAAGGTCTCCCAGCTGCCGAACGGCCGTCGCAGCACGCTCTCTTCGAGGATCAGCTCGATCATCGGAGCCGGGTTCCGCTCGAAGAGTCTCCTGCGGGCCAGCCGCGCTTCGACCAGCTCCTCGCGCTTCTGCTCGGACACCGGCGGATAGCTGCCACCGATCAGCGCTCGCGCGTACTCCTCGGTCTGGAACAGGCCGTCGACGACCAGCGTCATGTACGACGACAGCGTGACCGCCCCTGCCTCCAGCTCCGAGAAACCACGGAACCTGGCCGGGTACTTCTCCAGCAGCATCCACTTGCGTGCCTTGCCGAAGACGCCGAGGCCGCCGCCGATCGACTCCTCCAGCTTGACGAGCATCTGATCGCTCGCGGGCTGGGCGCATGTCTCCATCGCGCTGACCGCCGACGCCGTGTACCCGATCTTCCTGCCCAACTGCTCCTGTGAGAGCTGCTGTTGCTCGCGCAGCCCCTTCGCGAGGGCGGCAACCAGATGTGCCGTACCGCCCGCCTCCGCCTTGTTCTCAGCCCGCGCCATACGGTCACTCCTGGACTCAACCGAACTCAACTGATCTCAACCCGACAGCACCTGCCCCGACCGTGACCGACCGGCGACGCAGAGTCATGGAAAACGCTAGCGGTGCCTGCGAAAACTGTCCCCATGGACACAGAAAGTCACGAACTAAACCTCGACGAACCCCCACTCGCCCCTGATTGGGTCCCCCTCACCGGCCTCCAACTCCGCAGAGCAGGCGTCCAGTTCGACGCCGTGCGCGTCGACGGAATCCGCGGCCGACACCTCGCGGACGCGCTCGCGCGGATGACGGGTGGCAGCCCGGGGCCGGTCGTCGAGGAGGCCAACGCACGCCGGGCCGTGTACTTCCTGGTCCCTGCCGGCAGCACGGCGCACCGCGTCTGGCCCGACGGAGTCACCCGGCTCACCGCGGGCCCGGACCATGTCTCGTACATCCCGGTTCCGGCGCTCGACGGGCGGACCTGGCCGTTGAGTTGGCGGTACCGGCCGGTGGCCCCCGAGCACCTGGTTCACCCGGTGCTCCTGCGTGCCGCGCTCAAGGAGCAAGAGTGGGCGTACCTCACATAGCGGGCATACGCTGAGAGTGCAAACGTGCGTGCGTCGATCAGAAGAAGGTGAGCGCGATGCGCGTCATGCTCAAGGCCACTCTGGACACGGAGAAGTCGAACGAAGCGATCCGCAGCGGGAAGATGCCGGAGCTGATCAAGGAGATCCTGGACCATCTCAAGCCCGAGGCGGCGTACTTCGCACCCCTGGGCGGGCGGCGTACCTGCCTCCTGTTCTTCGACATGAAGGACAGCTCGGAGCTGCCCCCTGTCGGTGAGCCGTTCCTCACCCAGTTCAACGCCGAGGTCGAGGTCTGCCCGATCATGAACGGCGAGGACCTCCAGAAGGGCCTGTCCGAGCTGCGCTGACCCGCCGGGGCCTCCGTGGTACAGCCTGCTGCACCACGGACTCGGGGGACCGCTCCCTCGCGGTGGCGCGAGTGCGACGGAATCGTGGACGGCATCACCAGCCGATCCAGGAAGGGCCGATTCCATGGCCGCGAACCGTCGCCCCGTACGCCGTACCGTCACCGTCGTCACCACCCTGGCAGCCGTCACGCTCGCTGCCGGGCTGCTCACCGGATGCGAGGACGACGACCTCGACAACTCGTTGAGCTGCCTCAGCAACGCCGACACGATCGCCGACAGTCTCAAGGCGATCCACGAGGCCGGTGCGGACGCGGTGAGGGATCACGCGCGGACCGACTCGTCCATCGACACCATCGAGAAGAACCTCGACAAGATCAACGACAGGATGGACGGAGACGGGACGGACGGAGACAGGGCCAACGACGACAAGGTCGGCAAGGCGGTCGACGACCTCGATGACGCCATCAAGGACTACAACAAGGCCATCCAGGACGGCGACACCAGCCCGGACACCGGCCGGATCGACGCCGCCGCCGACGAACTGGCCGACGTCTGCACGTCCTGACACCCGTCATGGCATCCACACCAGCGGGCCCGAACGACAGACGGCGCTAGCTGAAGATGATCATCGAGCCCTGCGCCAGACTCCGTGTCGCCGCCGCGTGCAGCCCCAGCCACACATGTCGTTCGCGGGCGAACGGGCTCGCGTCGAAGGGGGCGGGGGCGGCCGGTTCCTCCAGCTCGGTGGGTGCCATGGGAGGCTGCGGCGCGACGGGCGGCACGGCGGGGTCGATGCCGATCGTCGGGGCCACGAACTCCAGCTCCCGCAGCAGGGCCTGGGACGAGCCCAGGGGGCCCCCGCCCGCGAGGAGTTCGTCGCTGGACAGCGGGTGCGGGAAGTCCACGGGTACGTACGCGCCCGCGTGGTCGTAGTGCCAGACCAGGTGCGACTGCTGGGCCGTCGCGTCGAACATCTCCAGCAACTGCTCGTAGTCGCCGCCCAGTTCGTCGACCGGCTCCACCGCGAGCCCGCACACCTGCAGCAGGTACGCGCGGCGCAGGAAGTGCAGCGCGTCGTAGTCGAAGCCCGCGACCGGGGCCACATCGCCGGAGAGGCCCGGCATGTAGGCGTAGACCGGCACCGGCGGAAGTCCGGCCTCGCCCAGAACCTTGTCGTAGAGCGCGAGTTCCTCGGCGAAGGGGTTGTCGGGGGTGTGGCACAACACGTCGACGAGCGGGACCAGCCACAGGTCACAGGCCAACTGAGAGCTCCTCGCGTAGCACGGTGGTCAAGAAAGCGTAGTCGGTGCAAGCGCGGTCAGCCCCCGCCGTGAACGTCGAATACCCCACACCTGGCGGCCCCACCCCCGCACCCGCCACTTCCGGCCCCGGATCTTCGGCCCGCGCGCAGCCGCAGCCGCGCAGCCGCAGCCTCGTGGCCCCGGCCCCTCGGGCCTAGTCCGCCACCAACTGTTCGATCAGCGCCAGCGAGTGCGCGTCGTACGCCGTCACGATCGTGTGTGCGGCCGGGGCGTCGCGCTCGGTGAGGGCGTCCACCAGGGCCGTGTGCTCGGACCACAGACGGCCGCGCAGGTCGTCGACCCGGCGCAGGTGCTGGACCGCGCACACCCAGGACTGGACGCGCAGCCGGTGCAGGAAGTCCGCGAGGTAGCGGTTGCCGAACAGCCCGCTGAGTTCGCGCCAGAAGCGCAGGTCGTAGCCGATGAGGATGTTGAGGTCACCGGCGGCGGCCGCCCGCTGGGCCTCCTCGCCGCGCCGCCGCACGCCGGCGAGCGCGGCACCGGTGCGCGGGTCGTCGATCCGGGTGGCGAGCGCGACGCGGGCGCCCCGCGTGGTGGTGGCCTCCGCGTCCAGCAGGCCCCGGAAGATGCTGTCCGTGACCAGGCTGCGGGCCTCGATCATGCCCCGGTAGTCGTCCAGCGAGTACTCGTGGACGCGGAAGCCGCGGTGCTGGTCCGCGTCCAGGAGGCCCTGGGCCGACAGGTCGACGAGGGCCTCGCGGACGGGGGTCGCGGAGACGCCGTACTGCTCGGCGATCTCCTTGACCGTGAACTCCTGGCCCGGCTTGAGGCGTCCGGCCAGCACCTCGTCGCGGAGCGCGTCCGCGATCTGCTGCCGCAGGGTGCTGCGGGTGACGGCGCCATTGCCGCTGCCGGTGCCGGTGCGGGGCATCGTCCGGTTCCTTCCCCGATCGGGTAAGTACTCGCTCATGTCTACGAGCCAGTCACCTTACGCGTTCGGGAAAGGGCCATCCGGACCACACCTCTCCCGCGCTACACCGTGTACTCGTCCGCCACCGAGAGCGCCTCGTCGAGCGCGGCCAGACCCTCCTTGGCCTCCGCCTCCGTGATGTTGCACGGGGGAACGACATGGGTGCGGTTCATGTTGATGAAGGGCCACAGACCGTGCGCCTTCGCCGCGGCACCGAACGCCGCCATGGGCGCGTTCGCCGCACCGGACGCGTTGTACGGCACCAGCGGCTCCCGCGTCTCCCTGTCCCGTACGAGTTCCAGGGCCCAGAAGACACCCGTGCCGCGGACCTCGCCGACGCTCGGGTGGCGTTCGGCCAGCTCGCGCAGCCCGGGACCGAGCACGGCCGCGCCGATCCGGGTGGCCTGGCCGAGGACGTCCTCCTCCTCCATCACGCCGAGGGTCGCGACGGCGGCGGCACAGGCGAGGGGGTGCCCGGAGTAGGTGAGCCCGCCCGGGTAGGGGCGCTTCGCGAACGTCTCGGCGACGGCCGGCGAGATCGCGACACCGCCCAGCGGCACGTACCCGGAGTTCACTCCCTTCGCGAACGTCATCAGGTCCGGTACGACCCCGTAGTGGTCCG
Organism: Streptomyces sp. NPDC020747; assembly: GCF_044334695.1. Taxonomy (NCBI): domain Bacteria; kingdom Bacillati; phylum Actinomycetota; class Actinomycetes; order Kitasatosporales; family Streptomycetaceae; genus Streptomyces; species Streptomyces sp. NPDC020747. Next base: position 778,504 of record NZ_JBIRTJ010000003.1, read on the forward strand.
CGGCGAACCAGTGCCCGGTCCGTCCGAAGCCGGCCATGACCTCGTCCAGGACGAAGACGATCCCGTACTCGTCGCAGAGCGCGCGGACGCCCTCCAGATATCCCGGCGGCGGCATCATGATCCCGGCCGTACCCGGAATCGTCTCCAGGATGATCGCGGCGATGGTCGCCGGTCCCTCGAAGGCGATGGTGTCGGCAAGGTGCTGGAGCGCGCGCTCGCACTCCTGCCGCTCGGTCTCCGCGTGGAAGGGCGAGCGGTACAGGAACGGCGCCCAGAAGTGCACGACCCCGGCCGCCCCGCTGTCGCTCGGCCAGCGGCGCGGGTCACCGGTGAGGTTGATCGCGGCGGCGGTCCCACCGTGGTACGAGCGGTAGGCGGAGAGCACCTTCGGGCGGCCGGTGTGCAACTTGGCCATGCGCGTGGCGTTCTCGACGGCCTCGGCGCCCCCGTTGGTGAAGAAGATCTTGTCCAGATCCCCGGGCGTCCGCTCGGCGATCAGCCGTGCCGCCTCCGACCGGGCCTCGACGGCGAAGGCCGGCGCGAACGTCGTCATGCTCGCGGCCTGCTCCTGGATCGCGGCGACGACCTTCGGGTGCTGGTAGCCGATGTTGGTGAAGACGAGCCCGCTGGAGAAGTCCAGATACCGCCTGCCGTCGTAGTCCCAGAAGTACGCCCCCTCCGCCCCGGCGACGGCGAGCGGGTCGATGAGCTCCTGCGCCGACCAGGAGTGGAACACATGCGCACGGTCCGCGGCCTTCACGGCGGCGCCGGCCTGGGGATTGGGCTGAGGGGTCATGCGGCCGAGAGTAGGTCCGCGGTGCGGGGGCGCGACATCGGCGTCCTGTCTGCGGTGCGGCCGGGAACGCGACAGGTTGTCGTGTGTAGGGACGCCCGCCCCGGTCCCACCGAAGTCCCGCCGACGGTCGGAGCGGCCATTGACAGCATCCTGTCGTGATGACAGCATGCTTACATAATCACCCGCAGGGCCGAACGACCGACCGGCACGACCGAGGAGGAACCATGGGCAGCAGCAACCGCAAGCCGGTACACCTTGCCGTCTACGACACGCTTGCCGACTGGGAGACCGGCCACACGACCGCGTACCTCGCACGGGCCGGCTGCGAGATCCGGACGGTCGGAGCGTCTCCCGACCCCGTGAGGTCCATCGGCGGGCTGCGGATCCAGCCCGACATCGCGCTCGACGACCTGCGGCCCGAGGACAGCTCGCTGCTGATCCTGCCGGGAGCCGATCTGTGGGACACCAGCGGCGATCTGGCCCCCTTCGCCCGCAAGGCGCGCGAGTTCCTGGACGCCGACGTGCCCGTCGCCGCGATCTGCGGGGCCACGGCAGGGCTCGCCCGCGAGGGGCTGCTCGACGACCGGGCCCACACCAGTGCCGTCTCCTTCTATCTGGCGGCCACGGGGTACAAGGGCGGCGAGCGGTACGCCGACACCGACGCCGTCACGGACGGCAAGCTGATCACCGCCGGTCCCACCGAGCCCGTCGCGTTCGCGCGGGAGGTGTTCGGGCTGCTCGGGGTGTACGAGGGAGAGGTGCTCGACGCCTGGTACCGGCTGTTCCACGACTCGGACGCGGAGGCGTACGCGGTGCTTGAGGCGGCCGGCCAGTGACCGAGGCGGGCGAGGCGAGTGGCGTGGATGGGGCGAGCGGGGCGGGCGGGGCGGGCGGGGTGCGGCAGGACCTGCTCAGCCGGAGCGCGCTCGGGGTCTTCCGGCTGAACGGCCAGTTCATGGGTGTGGCAGAGGAGTTGGCCCGCCCCGCCGGGATCACCGCCGCCTGGTGGCAGGTGCTCGGGGCCGTACTGAAGGAGCCGCTGCCCGTCTCCGGGATCGCCCGTGTCATGGGCATCACCCGGCAGAGCGTGCAGCGGATCGCCGATCTGCTGGTCGAGCGGGGTCTCGCGGAGTACGTGCCCAACCCCGCCCACCGCCGGGCCAAGCTCCTCCGCCCGACGGGGGAGGGCCTCGCAGCCGTGCGGCGGATCACCCCCGGCCACGCGGCCTTTGCGGACCGCCTCGCGGAGACCCTCGGTGAGGCCGAACTGGCCGAGACCGTACGGGTGCTGGAGCGCCTCATCGGTGTGATGGAGACGGTCACGGAAGCGGGAGCGGAGTCGGTCGCGAGCGCGGAGGCGGGTGCGCGAACCGTGACAGAAACGGCATCCGCTGTTACGGAACCGTAGACACCGCTCCGGCCACCTGCCCGTTCGGCCGCACTATCCTCGGGCTGTCGCACAAGTACGGGGGAGGGCGGCATACCGATGGAGAAGCTCGGGCCCGCCGATCCACAGCGGATCGGCGCGTACAGACTGCTGGCACGGCTCGGTGCCGGCGGTATGGGGCAGGTGTTCCTGGCGCGTTCCGACCGGGGGCGGACGGTCGCGGTCAAGCTCGTACGCCAGGAACTCGCCGAGCAGGAGGAGTTCCGCGCGCGCTTCCGGCAGGAGGTGGGGGCGGCCCGGCGGGTGGGCGGGCACTGGACGGCACCGGTCCTCGACGCCGACACGGAGGCGGCGATCCCCTGGGTCGCCACGGGCTATGTGGCGGGGCCCTCGCTCGAAACGGTCGTCGGGCACGACCACGGCGCGCTCCCGGAGCGTTCCGTACGGATCCTCGCGGCCGGCCTCGCGCACGCGCTCAAGGACATCCACGCGGCGGAGCTGATCCACCGCGACCTCAAGCCGTCGAACGTCCTCGTCACGATCGACGGCCCGCGCGTCATCGACTTCGGTATCGCGCGCGCCCTGGAGACGGTGACCGACGGCGGCCTCACACGCACGGGCGCGCTCGTCGGCTCGCCCGGTTTCATGGCCCCCGAGCAGGTCCGCGGCGACCGCATCACGCCCGCGTGCGACGTCTTCTGCCTGGGCTCGGTCCTGTCGTACGCGGCCACGGGGGACCTGCCGTTCGGTACGGCCAACAGCGGCGTGCACGCCCTGATGTTCCGCATCGCCCAGGAGGAGCCGGACCTGGAGGGCGTCCCCGAGGGCATCGCCGACCTCGTCCGCCAGTGCCTGCGCAAGGACCCCGCCTCCCGCCCGAGCCTCGACGACATCCTGGAGCGCACGGGCGCGGAGGACACCGTCACGGACGGCCGCAGCCGTGACCCGTGGCTGCCGGGGATGCTGGTGGCCCAACTGGGGCGGCACGCGGTGCAGTTGCTCGACACGGAGGACCCGGAGAGTCCGGAGGGTTCGCAGGAGGGTGAGGGTGAGGGTGAGGGTGCGGCCGGGGGGTCGGAAGTCTCTCGCCCCCGCCGCCCCTACCCGTCCTTTCCCTCTGGGGCTTCGCCCCAGGCCCCGTCGGGGGCCGGCCCCCGAACCCCCGCTCCTCAAACGCCGGAGGGGTTGATTCCAGCCCGTCGTGGGGGTCCCCCCGATCGAGCGAAGCCGAGAGTGGGGGAGTTTGAGGACGAGGCCGTTCAGGCCGATGGGGGGTCTGGGGGCGCAGCCCCCGGGGACGGGAAGGGTAGGGGCGGCGGGGGCGAAGAACCTCCGGGCCCTCCCGAGGCTTCTCCCGAACACGCCCCCACCCCACCCCCACCCGGCCCGCCGGGAGGCGCCCCCTTCGACCACCTCCCCACCATGACCACGGGCCTGCCCGGGACACCCCCACCGACCGCCCCACCGGGAGGACCCCCGGGCGGCCCACCCGTCCACCCGGCCTACGGCTACCCCCAGCAACACCCCCAGCCCGTCGGCTACGGCTACCCGCACTACCAACAGCAGCCCGCCGGCTACCCACCCCCTCCGGGCTCGACCCCGCCCTACGGCCCCACGCCCCCCTACGGCCCAACACCCCCGTACGGCCCGGGAGTCGCCCCACACCCGGGGCCGCCGCCGCAGGGAAAAGGCGGCCGCTCCACCGCGGTCCTGATCGTCGTCGCGCTGATCGTCGCGCTCGGCGCAGGCGCGTCCGTGTACACGCTGATGAAGGGCGACGGGGACAACCGCGCGGGCGGCGACCCCACCACGTCCCCGACGGCGGCCGCGCCCGCCCCGGGCCCGGCCACCGAGGGCACCACGCAGCCGCCGACCACGCCGGAGGAGACGCCGACGGACGGCGCGATCCCCGTCAAGTACCTCGGCACGTGGACCGCGTCCATCGACAACGCCACGGGCCACAACACCCGCGAACTCACCATCCAGCAGGGCGAGGTGGGCGACACGGTCCTCTCGCTCACGGCGGACGGCCCGGCCGGCAGCGGCACGTACCACTGTGTGTTCCGGGCGGAGCTCTCCGAGGCCCCGAGCACCGGCGGTCCGCTCCTGATCGGCGCGTCCGAGGTCACGGTCGGTCAGCCGGCCACGTCCTGCAGCCCGGGCGGGGCAACGGAGTTGACCGTCCTCCCCGACGGCAGCCTCCGCCGGGTGAACACGAGCAACGGCGACGAACTGACGTACACGAAACAGGGCTGAGCCAGGAGCGGGAGGGGGCGGCCCGGTGACCGGCCTCGGCCGCCGTCACGATGGCGGCACGGGGTGACGGCAGGGACCCTTGTGTGCGCCGGACACGCGCACAACCATGGATCCATGTCATCCACCCCCACCTCATCCCCCACGCCACCCCCCGTCCCGCACATACGCCCCAGCAGAAGAACCGTCCTGGCCGCGACGGCGGCCGCCGGAGCCGTCACGGTGGGGCCGTCCGCGGCGCCGGCGGCGTCCGCTCCGGCCATGCCGACGGCCGAGCTGGTGGACACGCCCGCGAGGCCCGCGACGGCGGCCGAGGTCCAACGGCGGGGCCCGGCCACCGCGCAGACCCCCTCCCGCGAACTACGCGCCCTGCTACGGGAGATCGACCCCGACCGCATCGAGGCGACGGTCCGCAAGCTCGTCTCCTTCGGCACCCGGCACACCCTCTCCACCCAGGACGACCCCGACCGCGGCATCGGCGCGGCCCGCGACTGGATCCTCGCCGAGATGCGCTCGTACGCGGCCGGGTCCGGCGGCCGGATGACGGCCGAACTCCAGTCGTACGTCCAGGAACCCGCGTCCCGCATCCCGACCGCGACCCGCATCACGAACGTGGTGGCGACCCTGCGGGGCTCGGTCACCCCGGAGCGGGTGTACGTCGTCTCCGGCCACTACGACTCCCGCGTCACCGACGTCATGGACGCCACCTCGGACGCCCCGGGCGCGGACGACGACGCGTCGGGCGTCGCCGTGGCGATGGAACTGGCGCGGGTGATGGCGAAGCGCCGCCCGGCCTCGACGATCGTGTTCGCGGCGGTCGCGGGGGAGGAGCAGGGGCTGTACGGGGCCGCGCACATGGCGTCCCGGTTCAAGGCGGCCGGCACGGACGTGCAGGCCATGTTCACGAACGACATCGTGGGCAGTTCGAGGGCGGACGACGGGACGAAGGACCCGTACACGATCCGTCTCTTCGCCGAGGGCGTGCCCACGTCGGAGACCCCGGAGCAGGCGGCGACGCGCCGTTCGGTGGGCGGCGAGAACGATTCCCCGTCACGGCAGTTGGCCCGCTTCGTCCGCGACACCGGGGACAACTCGGCGACCGGCATGCACGTACGGGTCGTCTACCGCCGGGACCGTTACCGCCGGGGCGGCGACCACATCCCCTTCCTCGAACAGGGCTACGCGGCCGCCCGGTTCACCGAGCCCGCCGAGGACTTCGCCCACCAGCACCAGGACGTGCGGGAGGAGGGCGGCAAGCAGTACGGGGACCTGCCGGAGTTCTGCGACTTCCCCTTCACGGCGCGGGTCGCGCGGGTCAACGCGGCGGCGCTCTGGACCCTGGCCCAGGCTCCGGCGGCGCCTCGCGACGCGCGGATCCAGACAGCCGCGCTCACGAACTCCACTGAGCTGACGTGGAAGCGGGGCTCCGAGCCCGACCTCGCCGGCTACGAGATCGTCTGGCGCGAGACCACGGCCCCCGAGTGGACCCACGTCATCCCGGTCGGCGACGCGACCTCCCACGAGATCGACCTGTCCAAGGACAACGTGTTCTTCGGCGTGCGGGGGGTCAACCGGGCGGGGTTGCGGGGACCGGTGGCTTTCCCGTTGCCGCAGGTATAGGTCTTTTCCTCATGTATAGGTGCGGGCCCGGTTGTGGCTGGTCGCGCAGTTCCCCGCGCCCCTTTTAGGGGCGCGGGGAACTGCGCAGTCTTTTGGGGGTTCGGGGGCGGAGCCCCTGAGTAAGGGACGATGGGGGTCCCCCCGCTCTGGGGGCACCTCCCGGCCGGAGGCTGGGGGAGAAGCCGAGAGTGGGGGAGGGTAGGGGCGGCGGGGGCGAGGAAAACCCCTACCGGGGCTCGGGCGGTCGCTGGCGCGGCATGTTCGGGCGGGTGCCCGGGGGCAGCGGGGGCCGCCCCGGCGGAGCCGCGTCCACACGGGCGGCCCCGCCCACCCCCGCCTGGAGCGCAAGCGGCCCCGCCCCCGTCCGAAACTCCACCATCCAGTCCGCCGTCTCCACCCGCACAAGCTCGGTCACATCCTCCGAGAACCGCCGAAGCACACCGAGACACCGCTCGGCAGCCTCCCCCGCGGTCCCCTCGGTGGGCCCGAGCACCTCCCGCACACACTCGGACGCCCAGTCGAACTGAAGTACCTGCAACCGCCGCTGCACGGCCTGAGCCGTGGCCACATCCCTTATCCACCCGGCGGTCACCCCGAAGAAGCGGTCCCCCGCCACACAGGCGACCCCGACGAGCATCCCCAGATACCCCCAGACGGCACCCCCGCCCACCACCCCGGTGACATCGAGCAGCGGCAACGCGGCCCCGGCCAGAGCCCCCACCGCGGCCCCCGCCCGCAACGCCCGCGCTCCCCGCCGCTTCCACACCCGCTCGGCGAGATACCAGGAGGCCGTGGTCAGCGCCCCCGTCTCCACCCACCGGTACAGCTCGTGGAGCCGCTCGGCCGGCTCGCCCCAGTCCCCTAGAGGGAACGTACGCCCCATGAGATCGCTGGGTCTGGGCCCGCCGGGCCCGAGCGCGCCCCGGCCGGGAACACCGCGTCGTGGACCGCTCCGCCCGGGTCCGCCGGGCCCGAAGCCTCCCGGCCCCGGCCTCAGGCCACCGGCCCGCGCACCATCACCCCGGCCGTCCCCGTCCTGGGCCGACCCCTCGGGCTGCATGTCCGGCTGGCTCACCCGACGCTCCCTACTCGTGACGTTGCGTGACGGTAACGTGGCGCAAGGTTCACGAGATGCTGCTGCGCCGCACCCTTACTACCTCCCAATGGGTGGCGATGGACCCGGTTTCGGGGGTTTTCCGCTCGGACGTGGGCGTTGATCAGGTATAGGCCAATCCGTCATCTCACTCGAAAGAGTGCTGGAGCGACGGCCCGGCAGACCACGTAGGCTCGTCCCAAGGCGGGAAAACCCCGCCGGACAGCCGTACTCAAGCGGTACGGGCGGTCGTACTCGCGGCCGTCCCGCAAGCCGTACTCACAGCCGTACGAAACCAGGAGCTGATCGTGATTCCCGGTGGTGGCCAGCCCAATATGCAGCAGCTGCTCCAGCAGGCCCAGAAGATGCAGCAGGACCTCGCGAACGCGCAGGAGGAGCTGGCGCGGACGGAGGTCGACGGACAGGCGGGCGGCGGCCTGGTGAAGGCGACGGTGACGGGTTCCGGCGAGCTGCGTGGCCTGGTCATCGACCCCAAGGCCGTGGACCCCGAGGCTGCATCCCCTGAAGAGACGGCCGAGACCCTCGCGGACCTGATCGTCGCGGCGGTCCAGGCGGCCAACGAGAACGCCCAGACCCTCCAGCAGCAGAAGCTCGGCCCGCTGGCCCAGGGCCTGGGTGGCGGCGGCATCCCCGGCCTGCCGTTCTAAGTCAACCCGGCGGTCCCTTCTAAGACGGCCGACCGCCAACTACCGTACGTACCAAGAGGGCGAGCACGACTACGGTACGTACCGAGCGGGCCGAAGAACCAGCCGAAGCACCAGCTGAGAACGAGCAGGGACAGGAAGGCAATCCGTGTACGAAGGCGTGGTCCAGGACCTCATCGACGAACTGGGGCGGCTCCCCGGCGTCGGTCCCAAGAGCGCGCAGCGGATCGCCTTCCACATCCTCCAGGCCGAGCCGACGGACGTACGCCGTCTCGCTCAGTGCCTGATGGAGGTCAAGGCGAAGGTCCGCTTCTGCGCCACCTGCGGGAACGTGGCGCAGGAGGAGCTGTGCAACATCTGCCGCGACCCGCGCCGCGACCTCACGGTCATCTGTGTGGTCGAGGAGCCCAAGGACGTCGTCGCCGTCGAGCGGACGCGCGAGTTCCGGGGCAAGTACCACGTCCTGGGCGGTGCGATCAGCCCGATCGAGGGTGTGGGCCCCGACGACCTGCGCATAAGGGAACTGCTCGCGCGCCTGGCGGACGGCACGGTCACGGAGCTCATCCTGGCCACGGACCCGAACCTGGAGGGCGAGGCCACGGCCACGTACCTCGCCCGCATGATCAAGCCCATGGGCCTCAGGGTCACCCGCCTCGCCAGCGGGCTGCCGGTGGGCGGTGACCTCGAGTACGCCGACGAGGTCACTCTGGGGCGTGCCTTCGAGGGAAGGCGGCTGCTGGATGTCTGAACGAGTGGTTGACGTACGAGACGTACGAGACGTACGAGACGCACGGGACGAAGCTCTTCTCGATGTCCTTCTCGACGCCGTTGTCGATGTTCCTGTCGATGTTCTTGAGGAAGGCCGGCTTCTAGATGTCTGACGCCACGCTGCACGCGACCGCTCAGGACCCCGATGACTTCGCGGTCCAGATCGCCGACCAGGTCGAGAGCTTCCTCGTCGCGGTCACAGAGGTGGCGAAGGGCGACGAGCCGGACTCGGCGGTCCCCTTCCTCCTCCTGGAGGTCTCCCAGCTCCTGCTGGCCGGCGGCCGACTGGGCGCGCACGAGGACATCGTCCCCGACGAGCGCTACGAGCCCGACCTCGGCCCCGAGCCGGACGTCGACGACATCCGCGAGCGCCTCGCGGAGATGCTCGACCCGGTCGACGTCTACTCCGAGGTCTTCGACCCGTACGAGCCCCGCAAGCCCCCGGTCCCGGCCCGTATCTCCGACGACCTGGCCGACGTCATGGCGGACCTCCGGCACGGCATGGCCCACTACCGCGCGGGCCGCACCACCGAGGCCATGTGGTGGTGGCAGTTCTCCTACTTCTCCAACTGGGGCTCCACCGCCTCGGCCACCCTCCGCGCCCTCCAGTCCCTGGTAGCCCACGTCCGCCTGAACCAGCCCCTGGAGGAACTGGACGGCCTCGACACCGACCAGGACCTCAGCGAGGAAGCCCTCGCGGAGGCGGCCGGCAAGGTGATGGCGGAGGAGATCGCGGGCCCGCTGGGCCTGCGCGAGGTCAAGTAACGCCGGGTCGACGGGAGTTGAAGCGACCAATCCAGTGGTCGTTTCATGAGTCCCGTCGACCCTCTGTCAACTCGCTCCGCGTCTCGGGGCGCCTCAGCCGGCCCTGGTCCCGGGTGTCCTCCCGCAGGTGGTCGTAGCGGGTGGACCACTTGACGGCGGCCCGGCTGGACGCGCCCCGATCCCCCGGCTGCGCCCGCGCCGCCCATCGCGCCCTCCCGCTCCTCAACAGAGCGCGCCGCCTGCCCTTCGCGCGTTGATGAGGACATGATGGGAGGGGGGTGGTCAGGTGATCGAGACGGTGTTGCGCAGTGAGGACCTGCCGGTAGGCGATCGGTTCGAGTGGTGGCGGGAGTTCACCTCACACTCGCTCGCGCCCACGGAGATCACCAGCGACCATGCCGATGACTTCCGGGCCTGCGCCCGGCAGTTGGACCTCGGGGCCGTTCAGGTGGCAGTGCTGTCCTATCCGTCCTTGCGCTCGCGTCGCTCGCCCGCGTTGGTTCGTCGGTCCGACCCGGAGCTGTATCACCTGGCCCTGACCCTGCGAGGGAGACAGAGCATCTCCCACTGCGGGCGTGACGCCTTGGTGGGGGTTGGCGACCTGCTGCTGTACGACACGACGCACCCATGGGACGCCTCGGCTTTCCCCGACAACGACGGTCCGGTCGAGGGGATCGTCGTGAACGTGCCCCGTGCGGCGATTCCTCTTCCGGCGGCGAAGGTGGACCGCCTCCTCGGAGCGTTGTTACCGGGCGATACCGGCATGGGGGCTCTCCTCGCACAGTTCTTGACCCGACTGGCACCTGAGTCCGACACCTGCCGGCCGCAGGACGCCATACGTCTGGGCGGGCTCACCGTGGACCTGATCACCGCGTTCCTCGCGCACCACACGGACACCGAAGACGGCGTTCCACCCGAGAGCCGCCACCAGACGCTGATGGTCGGCATCCACTCCTTCATCGAACGCAACCTGGGCGACCCGCACTTGTCGCCCGGCGCAGTCGCCGGCTCCCACCACATCTCCGTGCGGTTCCTGCACAAGCTGTTCCAGGCGCAGGGCGTCACCGTGAACGCCTGGATCCGGCAAAGACGCCTGGAACGCTGCCGCCGGGACCTCGCCGATCCCCAACTGGCCGACAAGACCATCGGCTTCCTGGCCACACGCTGGGGCTTCGTCCACGCTTCCGAATTCACCCGCGCATTCCGCAGGGCCTACGGAATCCCGCCGAGCACCTACCGACAAGAAGTACTCCACAGCCAACAGTGCACCGACGGCCAACTCCGGCTGGGGGACCTGGCGATCTGATGCCCGGGCAATCGGGGTGCCTGGGGCGTCCCTGAACGGGGCTGCGGGAACTGGGGCCCGCAGGAGAGAGGACTGGCGGGACATGATGTGGACGGCGTATTCGACGGAACACCTGTCGGGGACCGAACGATTCGACCACTGGGAGACGATGATCTCCCAGGCCCACTTCCGCACCACGATAGCCAGCGATCACCTGGATGACTTCCTCGCCAGCTCCCAGGCACTGAACCTCGGCGACATCCAGACCTTCGCACAGAGCTACCCACCCCTGGACGCACGCCGGACCCCTGCACAGATCCGGCGCGGCGATCCGGAAGTCTTCCAGCTCTGGCTCACCGTCCGAGGCGAGGTCGGGCTCAGCCAAGCGGGCCGACACACCGAAGTGGGCGAGGGCGATCTGGTGCTCTACGACTCCTCCCGGCCCTGCCAGGCCCAAACCGCCACCCGTGACCGCCCGGACGTCTCCTCACTCATCCTCCAGATACCCCGGGCCAGACTGCCCCTGCACTCCAACACCCTCGACCAGCTCACCCTGACCCGCATCCAGGGACAGACGGGCATCAGCGCACTGTTCCGCCACTACCTCACCGATCTGATGAACCACGCGCCGCAGTACGAGGAATGCGACGCGCTCCGCCTGGCCAACGTCACCCTGGACCTGCTGAGCGCCATGCTCGCCGAGGCCGCCCGGACCGAGGACCTCCTGTCGCCGGAAACGCAGCAAACCGTCCTGCGCACACGGATCAACGCGTTCATCCAGCAACACCTCGGGGATCCCGGCCTCACACCGGCTGCTGTCGCCGCCGCCCACCAGATCTCCGTCCGCTACCTCCACCGGCTCTACCAGGGCGAGGGGACGACGATCGCCGACGGCATACGCCGCAGCAGACTGCGACGCATCCACCGCGACCTGGTCGACCCCCGCCTTACCGCCCGGTCCATCAGCTCGATCGCCGCACGCTGGGGATTCCCCGAGCCGACACACTTCAGCCGCGCCTTCAAGACGCTGTACGGCATCACACCGCGCGACCACCGGCACCAGGCCCAGCACGGCGGGGCGCAGGCCGTGCGCTGAGTGCCAACAGCCGTGCACACGATGCCAACAACCCCATGAACTTATCCGGCATGCTCACGCCAGAAGCGAAGGATCAGTCGCCCTCGGGAGTTCTTCATGAGCATGTCGGTCACGCGTACGTTCGTCGGTGCGGCGGCTTTGGCCGCAGCTGTCGTCCTCGGAGGCGCCGGCTCCGCGAGCGCGTGGTACGGGGACTTCCACAAAACGGTCGACCACGCGAATCAGTTCGGTGGCTGGATCGACGGGAACGGCCCGGACAGCTACCGAGCCATCGGCGTATGCAAGGACGGGTCGTCCAGGACGGGTGTGACCCGGTGGGCCGGAGACCGTAGGGGATCCTTTGTCACCTGCAGTTCAGGGTTCTCCTGGCGGACCATGGAACACGTGTGAGGGGCAGCAGCCCCAGGCCCCGTCCTGTGACCGGACCGCAGGCGGCACCTTCTCTGTCCACGTGCCCGGCCGCACCACGCGACCCGGCAGCGCACTGCCCTCCGAGGTCCCGCTGTGATCGCACACCCACGTCATCCACAGAGAGGCACCGCCACATGTCGAGCACCACAGCACAGCACCGCCCGGTCCGAACGGCCGCGAACCTCCTGCTCGCCGTCCTCATGGCGTTCGGCTTCAGTGCCACGCTCGCGCCGTCCGCGCAGGCCGCCCCCCAGGCGGAGTGCTGGACCCCTACGGCCAACGGGGAAGGCCGCGGCTTCATGCTCGGCAACGCCAACCTCAAGACCGGCCCCTACTCGGACGGCTGTGCCAACAGGGGGTACGCCAACAGCGGCGAGAGGATCTACCTCCACTGCTACAAGGTGAACTCCCACAACAACCTGTGGTGGTGGGTCCGGACAAGCAGCAACAGCTACGGCTGGACCTCGGACGCCAACTTCTGGACCGACTCGGTGGACGAGAACGGCGACGGACAGGTCATCTACTTCGAGTGCTGAGACCCACCCGGTACGGAGGCCGTCCCCGCTGAGCACCCCGGTGCGCAGGGGCGGCCTTCCCCCGTGCTTCCTCTCCAGCCCGCCGGCCGGGTCGGCAGGCGTCCGGCCCCTGCCCGAAACCGGCCGCCGGGCCGGAGCCACCGTGAGAAAGCGCCCCTAGCGCGGCTCAGCCCACATGCCCGCGAGCGTCAGCTCTCCTGCGCGGCGATGCTCCGGGCGAGCGTCGCGTGCAGCCGGTCCGGGTTCACGTACGGCGTGGTCGGCGTCGGTTCGCTGTACCACTGCAACGGCCAGGTGTTGCCGTCCAGCGCCGGAATGCCGATGTACGTGACCGTGCGGCTCCGGGCCCCGCCGAACCGCTGCACCCCCAACGGCCACGTGTGTGCCCTCGCGGCCCCCGGTGCGAGCAGGAAGTACATCCAGCGGAACCCGACCGCCTCGCAGACGACGGGCCCCGCGTCCCCGTCCGCCGCCTCGACGAGGTCCGCGGCGGTCTGCTCCCCGCGTACGCCCTGGACCCGGATCGTGTCGAAGTGGATGCCGGACAGGCGGAGTTGGTGTCCGGCGACGGGGACCCACTCGGGGCGGTAGTGGGGGATCGTGTTCGTCATGGTCACACGGTGACGGTCATCCCGCTACGCTCGGTAGTGACCGAGGAGATACGCGCCGGGGTGTATCAGCCGGAGGTGGCCGCAGTGTCAGTCCAGTACAACTCCTCTACGCCGTCGCCGCTCAACTGGCGATACAGCGGCAACCAGTTGAAACGCTGGCGCACCAAGGCGAACGTGACCCGCGAGGAACTGGCCGCCGCCGCCAACTACTCCCCGGACACCATCAAGTCCATGGAGCAGGGCGTACGCATGCCGACGCCGCGCGTCCTGGACGCGGCGGACGAGTTGTGTCATGCGGAGGGGTTGCTGAGCGCGGCCAAGGACTACCTGAGGCGGGAGAAGTTTCCGGCGAGGGCGCAGGACTACATGGAGTACGAGCGCGAGGCGATCAACCTCTGGTGGTACGAAGTCGCCCTGATCCCAGGGCTCTTGCAGACCGAGACCTATGCACGGTCACTGATCGGCGACCATACCCCGCCCCTCGATGAGGACACCGTCGAAGAGCGGGTTCTGGCGAGGCTGGAGCGCCAGGGCCTCCACACGCGCAAGCCGTTGGCGGCTTGCAGCTATGCGCTCTACGAGGCGGCATTGCGCGGCCCGTACGTCGACAAGGAGCAGCTGTTGCACCTCTTGGAGATGGCCAAGCTGCGCAACGTCGCGATCCAGGTGCTGCCCTACGGCCGGGCGGTGGCTGTCGCCCTCCTCGGCCCGATGGTGCTCCTGGAGAACCGGGATCACGAGCGCTTCGCTTATACGGAGGCGCCGTCGACGAGTCAGTTGACCTCTGACCCGGAAGTGGTCAGTGCGCATACTGAGCGGCTTAGCATGATCCGCATGCTGGCCCTCGGCCCTGACGAGTCGGCCCGCTTCATCGAGGGGATGGTGGATGAGCTATGAACGACGAGTTGAAGTGGTCCAAGTCCAGCTACAGCGACTCTGAAGGCGGCGCGTGCGTCGAAGTCGCCCTCACCCCCACCACAACCCACATACGTGACACCAAACTGGCCGCCAACGGCCCGGAGTTGAAGGTACGAGCCCCCGCGTGGTCCGCCTTCGTTTCCGCAGTTCAGCCCGGGGCTTGAGCCCCGGGACCCGAGCTCTTCCCATGGGTTCTGGGTTTTGGGTTTTGATGGCGGGAGCCAACCAACCAACCAACTCTGTACGTGAGTTGAGCGCGCGTAACTCGTAAGGGTGACGATCCGTGATCGGCTTGCTTCGGAACGTGAAGTCACTCTAGGTTCGCGGCAAAAGATCGGCCTCGGCCCGGTGCTGTAACACCGGAATCCGAGGCCTGGACCTACGCATCGAAGAGGACTCGATCGTGGCTTACGCCCAGCCTAGCCCCGCCCTGCCGCGTTCCACCCACCCCATGGCCAAAACGGGTTACGGAAAACGCGCTGTGGGTGACGAACCCCCGCACGCGGACGCGGACTTCGCGCATCTGTGCCCCCGGGATGCCGAGTTCGCCGTATTCATCGATCACCTCGACGACGGCTACGCCATGGGCCACAAGGTGATCGCGGCCGAGCACCCCCGCTACGGCCAGCAGGCGAGCCGTACGTCCCTCAGGAGCCTCACCGAGGTCGGCCACCTGCGCTGGATCAAGGAACACATCACCGTCGAGGACAACTCGATGCGATGGGTGACGCGGACGTACTGGTCGCGTACGCCCAGGTCCGTGGAGTGGTGGACGGAGTTCGCGCGGGCGCGTCACGGCAAGGACGTCACGCAGAACCACCAGCCGGGCCTGGCCCGCACCGAGGCCCCCGCTCCGGCCCCGCAGTCGGTCTCGGAAGCCGAGAAGCCCGAGCAGGCAGAACGAGCCGAACAGCCCGACTCCGCTCCCGAGCCCAGCGCCGCCTACCGCGCACTCGCCGGGCTCCGCGTCGCAGACCCCCGTATGCCCCTGTCCGAAGCCGAGTGCCGAACGCTCGAACCTCTCGCCGCCGAGTGGCTGTCGCGAGGCGCCACCCCGGCCGACATGATCCGCGCGCTGACCGACGGGTTGCCGCCGGCCGTCACGAACCCTGGCGGGTTCGTCCGTACCCGATTGGAGAGCAAGATGCCCCCGCAGAAGAACGATTCCACCGAGACCGGATCCGGTCGTCCCCTCCGCGCCAAGGTGACCCGCGTGATCATGGCGTGCGCCACCTGTGACGCCGACGAGCGGACGGCGAAGATCGTCCGGGGCGTGTGCGAGGACTGTCTCGCCGAGGAGGCGGAGCTGGGGATGACGCAGGAGGACGTCAAGAAGGGCTTCGAGGAGATCGCCCACATGGGCACCGCGACCGCTCGTCTCCTCAAGGAGAAGTTCGAGCGCCGTACGGGCGGGCCCGTGCCCGATACCTTCCGCTCGGTGTCGATGGAGGACCGCGTCCACTACCACTACCGGGACAACCGCGACCGCATCGCGAACGGCCTCCCGCCGAGGCGCTGGAAGCCGTGACGGCCGAGAGCGGGCACGGGCAGATCTGCAGGCCATCGAGAGAGGACGGCGGCGTATGAGCGTGCAGGACGTGCCGGTCGGGGCACCATGGAGTCAAGGAGGCGACGCCATGACCCCCATGACCGCAGACCGGCCCCAGATGTCCGTCGAGGAGTTCGAGGAGCTGGAGCGTCATGCGCCCGAGAGCGTGTGGCTGGAGTTCATCAACGGGAAGGTCGTGGTCAAGCCCATGGCGGACGGCAATCACCGCGAGATCATCGCGTGGCTGCAACGGCTCTGCATGCAACATCGCCCCGACCTCTGGCTGCATGCGGAGAGCGGTCTCAAGACGGAGCGGTATCGCAAGGGGCGGGCCCGCGCGGATGGAGTGCTCGTCCCGGTGGGTGGTCTCAAGGGGCAGGGTGAGTGGTCGGAGGCCGAGGCCGCTCTGCTGGCCGTGGAGGTCACGTCGTACGACTCCGACACTCACCAGCGTGACCGCGTGGAGAAGCCCGACGGTTACGCGGCCGCAGGCATTCCGGTATACCTCCTCATCGACCGTGACGACTGCTCGGTCACCGTCTTCACCGATCCGGAGGACGGCCGCTACCGCCGTCAGGTGAAGGAGTCCTTCGGGGCATCTGTCAAGATCCCGGCTCCTGTCGGCTTCACCCTGGAGACCGAACAGCTCAAGGAGTTCGTGGACTGAGGCATCCGAAAGCCACAGCTCTACAACCCCCACAACCCCTTCCCCAAAGTCACAACCCCGCCCACCAACGCCAGCGACAGCACCAGCAGGCGGGCCTGTTTCTCCGGTACCCGTCCCGCGAGCCATCTGCCGATCGAGCCGCCCGCCACCATGCCCGCCACGACCAATCCCCACTCCGGCGGGCCGAGTTGTGGCACTCCGTTCGCGGCGACCGAGAACGCGTTCACCACCACGCCGTAGAACAGCGCGTTGGGCACGAACTCCCGTACCGTCCAGCCCGCGTTGAGGGCGTACAGGGATATCGGGGGGCCGCCGACGCCCGCCGCGGAGTTCATGAAGCCGCCGACCGCGCCCGCGGCGACCGCGCCGCCGTGTCCGCGCAGGGACGGTACCCGGGCGCCCCGCATGACGAGGAGGACGGCGACCGTCACCAGGGCGCCCATGAAGGCGAGCAGGACGGGCTCGGGGAGCCGGCGGGCCAGCCAGGTGCCGAGCGGGACCGTGCAGGCCGCCGCGGCGCACAGCGGCACCATCGCGCGCAGCCGGACCTCGCGCAGGCCGCTCGCGAGGCCGACCACGCAGATGACGCCCGTGGCACAGTTGGCGAGGACGACGCCCTGCGCCGGGCCGAGCAGCAGCACCAGCGCGGGAACGGCGACGAGCGCGAAGCCCATGCCGGTGAGCCACTGCACACAGGAACCGAGCAGCACGATGCCGCTCAGTAGCAGACCGGGCTCCCAGCCCCCTGCCATGGACAGCCCTCCCCGGACGTAATCGCGCTCTCACCTGCGGGTCTTCCCGAATTGTATGAACCCTGGCCGTGTGCTGCACGTGTGCTGGACGGGGCTTAACCGGTGTGAAGCGAAGGTTGGATCACTCCCCCAGGGGAGCAAGTCCACCCCACCACACAGGAGTTGTGATGAAGCGTCACATAGGGACCCGCGCAGCGATCGTCACCGTCGCCCTCGTGGCCGCCGGAGCCGTCACCGTCGGGGTCAGCCAGGCCGCCCCGGAGCACCAGTCGAAGCCCTCCGCGACCAAGCACGCGAAGAAGGCTTCCAAGGCGGAGATCGCCGCGCTGTTCGACGGCTGGAACCAGGCCCTGCAGACCGGGGACTCGAAGAAGGTCGCCGCCCGCTACGCCTCGGACGCCGTACTCCTGCCCACCGCCTCGCCCAAGATCCGTACGAACCACGCCGAGATCGTCGACTACTTCGACCACTTCCTGCTGAACAAGCCCAAGGGCACGAAGATCAAGTCCGTGATCAACGTCCTGGACAGCGACTCGGCGCTCGACGCGGGGCTGTACGTCTTCAACCTGACCGACCCGAAGACCGGTGAGAAGAAGAACGTCGAGGCCCGCTACACGTACGAGTACGAGAAGCGCGGTGGCAAGTGGCTGATCGTCAACCACCACTCCTCGGTGCTGCCCGCCGCAAGCTGAACCGGACGCACAGCCCCCCACCAGGGGCGTCCCGCAGCGCCACCGCACCGCCGTCATCGGTGACCAGCTGCTTGACGATGGCCAGGCCGAGCCCCGAGCCGGCCCGGCCCGTCAGGCCCTGGCCGCGCCAGAAGCGGTCGAAGGCGCGGGACTTCTCCGCGTCGGACATGCCGGGCCCCTGGTCCAGCACCGACAGCACCACCTCGTCGGGGTGGGACGACACCTCCACGGTGATCGTCCCGCCGTCCGGTGAGACCTCCAGAGCATTCGAAAGCACGTTGTCCAGTACCTGGTCCAGATGACCGGGACTGGCCAGCACAAGCGGCCGGCCGCCGGCAACTCCCCCCAGAGCGATGGTGACTCCACGCTCGTCGGCGGCCGGTCTCCACACCGAGAAGCGCTCCTCGATCACGTCGAGCAGCGACAGCGATTCGGCCGCGGACACCTTCGCCTCCGCGCGCGCGAGCACCAGCAGCCCGTTCACCAGGCGGCTCATCCGCACCACCTCGGAGGTGGCCTGCTCCACGTCCTCCCGTACGAACTCGTCGTCGGTCCCGTCCGCGATGTTGTCCAGGGAGAGGCGCAGTGCCGTCAGCGGCGTACGCAGCTGGTGGGAGGCGTCGGCGACGAAGATCCGCTGGGCGGCGACCAGGCTGTCGAGGCGTTCGCCGGCCGAGTTGAGCGTGCGGGCCAGCTGCTGGGTCTCGTGCGGGCCCTCCACCGGCGAGCGTGCCGTGAGGTCGCCGTCGCTGAACCGGGTCGCCATGTCGTTGAGCTGGCGCAGCGGGCGGGTGAGGCGGCGGGCCACGAAGGCGCCGATGAAGGCGGCCACGGCCAGCACACCGACCGCGAGTACGGCCCGGAAGCCCCAGATGCTCCACAGCCGGCTGCTGAGGTCGGTGGTCGCGTACTTGATGCGTACCGCGCCCACGACCCGGTTCTCGTCGTCCGCGGCCTTGGCGGGCACGGTCACCACGAGGTGCTTTCCCCAGACGAAGGTGGAGCCCCAGTCGATCGTCCGCCTGTTGTCGTTCAGGGCCCGCGTGAGCGCCGTGTCGTCCGCGGGGAGGGGGAGCGAGGCCACGGCCGTGCCGGAGGAGCTGACCACCTGGACCGTGCCGGGGGTGTCCTCGGAGTAGGCCCCGGCCATCCGCGCGAGCGCCTGCCGCGAGGACGCGTCCCCCTCGCCCAGCAGCAGCGCCATGGTGGTGGCCTCGCGTCTCACCGACTCCTCGGTGTCCCCGCGCAGCTGCGAGGTCAGCGTGAAGGCCACCGGCACGGTGAAGGCGGCCAGCGCGATGGCCACCAGGAGTACGTAACTGACGATCAGCTGCCGGATCATGAGGCGGTGTCACCCTCGCCGGCGCCGGCGCCGCTCGTGCCGCCGTCGTCCCGGTCGCCGTCCTTGTCGATCTCCAGGCGGAAGCCGACCCCGCGGACCGCCTCGATCGTGATCGCGCCCGCGAGCTTCCGCCGCAGCGCCGCCACATGGACGTCCAGCGTCTTGGTCGGCCCGAACCAGTTCGCGTCCCAGACCGCTTCCATGATCTGTTCGCGCGACATCAGCGCGCCCGGCTCCTCGGTGAGGAAGGCCAGCAGGTCGTACTCCTTGGGCGCGAGGGCGACCTCCTCGTCGTTCAGCCGGACACGGGCCGCCTTGCGGTCGATGGTCAGCCGGGACCCGTACCGGTCGGGGCCCGCCGCCGCGGCCTCCGCCGCCGTACGCGGCTGGGCGCGACGCATCACCGCCCTTATCCGCGCGATGACCTCGCGCACTCCGAAGGGCTTGGTGACATAGTCGTCGGCGCCGAGTTCCAGGCCGACCACCCGGTCCGTCTCGTCGCTGCGCGCGCTGATGACGATGATCGGCACGTCCCCGCGCTCGCGCAGCGCCTTGCAGACGTCGAGCCCGTCGGTGTCGGGCAGACCGAGATCGAGCAGCACGACGTCGTACGGATCCTCGTGGGCCAGGGCGTCACCGCCCGTGGCGACCCAGGCCACCTCGAAGCCGTAACGCAGCAGCCCGCGCCGGAGCGACTGGGCTACCGGCTCGTCGTCTTCCACCAGGAGTACGCGCACAAGCGGAACCTTAGTACTTGAAATTTAACGCGACGGCTCGTGAGTGTGACGCGGCGCACTTTCCGAGTGAGGTGCGCCCGGGCAGGGCAGATGCGGTCCTGGAGCGGCCGGAGGGCCGGTGGACGGAAGCCGACCGATCGGACGACCGAAAGCCGGACGGACCCGGGTGATCAACTCGTGAGCGGGACATCTCACGATGCGATATCACCGGGGTGGAATTCGGCCGCTCGTTAGACTGAGCCGACCGCAGTCGTGCGGTACGAGACGGATTGAGCGAGGAGCGCACGTGGGCCTTGTCGTGCAGAAGTACGGAGGTTCCTCCGTAGCCGATGCCGAGGGCATCAAGCGTGTCGCCAAGCGGATCGTCGACGCCAAGAAGAACGGCCATCAGGTCGTTGTCGTGGTGTCGGCGATGGGTGACACGACGGATGAGCTGATCGATCTCGCCGAGCAGGTATCCCCGATCCCTGCCGGGCGTGAGTTCGACATGCTGCTGACCGCGGGAGAGCGGATCTCCATGGCCCTGCTGGCCATGGCGATCAAGAACCTGGGCCACGAGGCCCAGAGCTTCACCGGCAGCCAGGCAGGCGTGATCACCGACTCCGTCCACAACAAAGCGCGCATCATCGATGTCACGCCCGGCCGTATCAGGACCGCGCTGGACGAGGGCAACATCGCCATCGTCGCCGGGTTCCAGGGCGTGAGCCAGGACAAGAAGGACATCACCACGCTGGGGCGCGGCGGGTCCGACACGACCGCCGTCGCGCTGGCCGCCGCCCTCGACGCAGAGGTCTGCGAGATCTACACGGACGTCGACGGTGTGTTCACCGCCGACCCGCGCGTGGTGAAGAAGGCCCGGAAGATCGACTGGATCTCCTCCGAGGACATGCTGGAGCTCGCGGCCTCCGGCTCCAAGGTGCTGCTGCACCGCTGCGTCGAGTACGCACGCCGATACAACATCCCGATCCACGTCCGCTCGTCCTTCTCGGGACTGCCGGGCACCTGGGTCAGCAACGAGAATCCGCAAGGGGACGCGCAGGTGGAGCACGCCATCATCTCCGGAGTCGCGCACGACATCTCCGAAGCAAAGATCACGGTCGTCGGCGTCCCGGACAAGCCGGGTGAGGCCGCGGTGATCTTCCGCGCCATCGCGGACGCCCAGATCAACATCGACATGATCGTGCAGAACGTGTCGGCGGCCTCCACGGGCCTCACCGACATCTCCTTCACCCTCCCCAAGACCGAGGGCCACAAGGCCATCGAGGCCCTGGAGAAGGCGAAGAGCGCGATCGGCTTCGACTCGCTGCGCTACGACGACCAGATCGGCAAGATCTCCCTGGTCGGCGCGGGTATGAAGACGAACCCGGGCGTCACCGCCTCGTTCTTCCAGGCGCTGTCCGACGCGGGCGTCAACATCGAGCTCATCTCGACCTCCGAGATCCGCATCTCGGTGGTGACCCGCCAGGACGACGTCAACGAGGCAGTGCGCGCCGTGCACAGCGCCTTCGGGCTCGACTCCGACAGCGACGAGGCAGTCGTCTACGGAGGCACCGGCCGCTGATGGCCAGGACTGTGGGACCCGGGACCGTGCGACCCGGGTCCGTGGGGCCGACGCTCGCGGTCGTGGGAGCGACCGGGGCCGTCGGCACTGTCATGCTCCAGATCCTGTCCCAGCACGCGGACATCTGGGGCGAGATCCGCCTGATCGCCTCCCCCCGCTCGGCCGGCCGCAAGCTGGCCGTGCGCGGCGAGGAGGTCGAGGTGGTGGCCCTGACGGAGGAGGCATTCGACGGGGTCGACGTCGCCATGTTCGACGTACCCGACGAGGTCGCCGAGCGCTGGGCGCCGCTGGCCGCGTCCAAGGGTGCGATCGTCGTCGACAACTCCGGGGCCTTCCGGATGGACCCCGAGGTGCCGCTGGTGGTGCCCGAGGTCAATCCGCACGCCGCCCGGGTGCGCCCGCGCGGCATCATCGCGAACCCCAACTGCACGACCCTGTCCATGATCGTGGCCCTGGGCGCGCTGCACGCCGAGTTCGGCCTGCGCGAGCTGGTGGTCTCCTCGTACCAGGCGGTGAGCGGGGCCGGGCGCCGCGGGGTCGACACCCTGCGCCAGCAGCTCGCGCTCGTCGCCGGTACGGAACTGGGGACGACCCCCGGTGACGTACGCAGGGCGGTGGGGGACAACACCGGCCCCTTCCCGGAGCCGGTGGCGCTCAACGTGGTGCCGTGGGCCGGGACCCTGCGGGAGGACGGCTGGTCCTCCGAGGAGATGAAGGTGCGGGACGAGACCCGCAAGATCCTCGGACTGCCGAAGCTGCCTGTCGCCGTCACGTGCGTACGGGTGCCGGTCGTCACCACCCACTCGCTGACCGTCCACGCCCGCTTCCAGGGCGAGGTGACGGTGGACCGGGCGCGGGAGATCATCGCCACGGCCCCCGGCGTCGTGCTCTTCGACAATCCGGCGGCGGGGGAGTTCCCGACGCCGGTCGACGTGGTGGGCACGGATCCCACGTGGGTGGGCCGGGTGCGGCGGGCGCTCGACGATCCGACGGCGCTGGAGCTCTTCGTGTGCGGGGACAACCTGCGCAAGGGGTCCGCGCTGAACACGGCCCAGATCGCGGAGCTGGTGGCGGCCGAGCTGTGACGGCCCACCGGGCTCCGAGGGCATCCGAGAGGCTTCATGGGGCTTCACGGGGCTCACGGGGCTTCAGGGGGCTTCACGGGGATCGGGCCGGAAAATTTCTGGTCGAAAGTTGAATCGTTTGTAGGATCTGTGTGACTTTCATGGTCGGATAATGGTCCGGACCACTTGAATCGAGGCTTCTGGCGACCGAGGCTTCTGGCGTTCGAAGATTTTCCTCCCCGTTCTCCGCAACCACGCGGAGGGCGGGGAGCGTCTTTGCGGTCGCCCTTCAGGGGCGTCGGACGCCACGTTCATATGGGGCATAGGGGATGAGCTTTTACGTATGAGGGCACTTGACGCACTGTCTGGCGTGCAGCCTGACGCAAAAGTGATGCCTGTCGCGTACAACCCCAATGGGGGGACGCGTGTCCAACTGGCGTGGCTGAGGTACTCGAATTCACTGCGGCGGCGCGGGGCACGACCCTGCGCCCGCCCCGCCGACCCCGCATGTCCGGCGCGTCCGGCGGCGGCATGCCGGTGATCGCCCCCATGCCCGCAGCGCGGCCGACCCGCATACCGAACCAGCGCGAGGGCGCCGACGAAACCCTGGCGGCCGGCACCACCGTCGACCATCTCACCGAGACCTATCGCGCCCACTACAGATCGCTCCTCGGTCTCGCGGCGCTCCTCCTCGACGACACCGCCTCCTGCGAGGACGTCGTCCAGGAGGCCTTCATCCGGGTGCACTCGGCGCGCAAGCGCGTGCGTGACAAGGAGAAGACGCTCGCCTATCTGCGGCAGACCGTCGTCAACCTGTCACGTTCGGCCCTGCGCCGGCGCATCCTCGGTCTGAAGCTCCTCTCCAAGCCGATGCCCGACATGGCGAGCGCGGAGGAGGGCGCGTACGACCTGCTGGAGCGCGACGCCCTGATCAAGGCGATGAAGGGGCTCCAGAGGCGCCAGCGCGAGGTCCTCGTCCTTCGGTACTTCGCGGACATGACCGAGGCGCAGGTCGCCGAGACGCTCGGCATCTCGCTGGGTTCGGTGAAGGCGTACGGCTCGCGCGGCATCGCGGCGCTCCGTGTCGCCATGGAGGCCCCGGCATGAGCGCGAAAGACGAGCGGGCACGCCATGATGAGTACGGTCGCGGCTACGGCGACGACAACGAGCATGACCAGCACGCTGGGAACGGAATCGTGAATCACGGCCCCTCGGGGAACTCGGGCCCGGAAGAATCGGGTGTCTCGGACACGGACGGCCGCTCGGCGGACCGCCCGTCGGGTGCTTCGCCGCGCTCGGCGCACTCGTCGCATCCGGCGAGCCCTTCGGGCGTGCCGGGCCGGCCGGACCCTGTGGACCAGTCGGACCCTGGGGTCCGCTCCACTCCTTCGGACCAGTCGGACCAGTCGGACGTGGAGGCTGTCGCGGGCCCGGAGTCGGGGGACTCGGGCGGATTCGGCGCCGACGGTCTCGCTCCGGGGGTGCTCGGGTCCGACGAACTGGCCCTGCGGCGGCTCCTGCACCAGGCCGTCGAGGAGATCGAGCCGACCGACGGCACGCTGGACCATCTGCGGCGCGCGGTACCGGCCAGGCGGGCACGCAAGCGTCAGGCCGTCGTCGGCATGGCCGCCGCCGCACTCTTCATCGGCACGGCCGTCCCGGCCCTCATCCATGTCTCGAACTCCACCGGCCCCAATGCCGACCCGTCCATCGCGGCCAACGCCTCGCAGACCCAGGGCGGCACGAACGAGGGCAAGCAGGCCGGCACGGGGGGCGGCTCCGGCGGCCCCTCGGGCAAGGACAACGACAAGGACAAGGGCGGCAAGACGGACAAGCCCGACAAGGGCAAGGGGTCCAGCAGCGGCACCACCGGCGCCGAACCGTCGGCCTCCTCCGCGAACGTGCCCGCCTGTACGTCCATGCAGCTCGGCGGCGCCACCGGGAGCGCCGGCTCCCCCGACGCCAGCGGCGCGGTCTACGGCTCCTTCCGGGTCACCAACGTCTCCACCGCCAGCTGTACGGTCTCCGGCGACGGCTCGGTCGCGCTGGCCGCCCAGGGTGCGGCGAGCCCGTCCTCGATCGGCACGGCCCTCCACGCGACGGGTGACGCGGCGGCAGGCCTGCCCGACCAGTCCACGTACGCCGCCGCGCTGGTGCTCTCGCCGGGCTCGGCCTACGAGGTCGAGTTCGCCTGGGTGCCGTCGAGCACCTGTCCGACCACCGGTGACACCGGCGGCGGGGAGCCCTCGCCCGACCCGTCGCCGAGCGTCAGCACCGGCGCCAGCGGCGGTACCGCCTCGGAGGGCAGCAGCGGCGTGAGCTCGCAGCTCATGCAGGAGGACGGCGTCGCCGACGGAAGCGTCCTCGTCTCCTACTCGGCGGAGGGCGGCGGCCCGACGGTCTCCACGACCGTGTCCAACGCGTGCGCCGGGACGGTCTACCGGACCGGGGTGCTGGGCGGGGCCTGAGGTCGCGGGGCCTGAGGTCTGGGGATCCCTTGGGGCCTGGGCTGTTCGCTGGGTGCGGGTGCGGGTGCGATTGAGTTGTGGCTGGTCGCGCCGTTCCCGGCGGCTCTAAAAGATTGCGCCGTTCCCCGCGCCCCTGGTTGATCAGCCGGGGCGGTTGATTCCGGTCAAGCCCTGTCAGGCCGTCGGAGAGGCCGACACCTTTGTGTTGTCGGCAGTGTCGGTGTCGCTGTCCTGGCCCGAGGGAGCACCCTCGCCGTCGCTCTCGACAAGGCCCAGCTCCGCGTCCTGCGCGAACTCCACCTCGCGCCGCATCAGCCGGAACCACATGAAGACCACGAAGCCCGCGAAGACGAACCACTCGCCGGTGTAGCCCAGGTTCTGGAACGCCTTCAGGTCCAGGCCCGTGTCCGCCGGAGCCGCCGCGGGCACCGCCTTCATCCCCGCGTCGGCCTTGGCGAGAGTGACCCAGGCGTCGTACACGTCGTACGGCACGAGGTTCACCAGCGCCGCCGAGCTGATCGCGCCGGT
The DNA here is from genome assembly GCF_044334695.1 of Streptomyces sp. NPDC020747. Classification (NCBI taxonomy): domain Bacteria; kingdom Bacillati; phylum Actinomycetota; class Actinomycetes; order Kitasatosporales; family Streptomycetaceae; genus Streptomyces; species Streptomyces sp. NPDC020747. The sequence goes on from NZ_JBIRTJ010000003.1 coordinate 804,068, forward strand.
CTGGCCGGCGGGGAGCCCACCGGCCGCGGGCACACCGTTCGAACCGGGTGTCTCCGACGCCTGCAGCGCGCCGGTCACGGTGACCTCACCGGCCGGAGCGGCCGGGGCCTTCGCGGGGTCAGCGGTTCCGGGGAGCCAGCCCCGGACCACCGGCAGGGCCTTGCCGTCGTCGGTGCGCAGCAACGTCAGCACGTAGAAGCCGCTCTTGTCGTCCAGCTCCCGGCCCGGCACGAGCAACTGCTTCCCGTACCGGCCCGTCGCCGTGGTCTGCTTGCCCGACGTCTGCTTGTCCACGGGCAGCAGCTCGGCGAGCGGCCGGGCCGGATCCGTCTTGGCCGCCGTGGCCTGCTCGTCGGCGTTCCGCTGGTCCTGGACCCGGTCCTCGAACCGGCTCAACTGCCATGACCCCATGAAGATGCAGAAGGGGATGGCCAACAGCACGAAGACGTTGATCCCCCACCAGCGGGGCGTCAGCAGGAACCGGTACACAACCCCAAAGGTACGGGGCCCTCGCGGGGGGCTCGGCCGAGGGGTGCCTCTCGGCCGACCCGCCCGCGAGGGACCCGGTGCGCTCACCTGCCCAGGTGTCGCTCCGCGAAGTCCAGCTCCAGACGTACCTGCTTGATCCGCTCGTCCACGACCAGCGAACCGTGCCCCGCGTCGTAGCGGTACACCTCGTGGACGGCGTCGCGTGCGGCGAGTCTGGTCACGTAGTTCTCGACCTGACGGATCGGGCAGCGCGGGTCGTTGACCCCGGCGGAGATGTAGACCGGGGCCTTCACCGCGTCGACGTACGTCAGCGGGGACGACGCCTCGAAGCGCTCCGGGACCTCCTCCGGGGTGCCGCCGAGCAGCGTGCGGTCCATCGCCTTCAGGGCCTCCATCTCGTCGTGGTACGCCGTCACGTAGTCCGCGACCGGCACCGCGGCGATGCCGAGCGCCCACGCCTCGGGCTGCATACCGACACCGAGCAGCGTGAGATAGCCGCCCCAGGAGCCGCCGGTGAGGATCAGCCGCTCCGGGTCGGCGAGACCGGCCGAGACCGCCCACTCCCGTACGGCCTCGATGTCCTCCAGCTCGATCAGGCCGACCCGGTGCTTGAGCGCGTCCGTCCACTCACGCCCGTAGCCCGTGGAGCCGCGGTAGTTGACCCGGACCACCATGTACCCGTGGTCCACCCAGGCCGCCGGGCCCGCCGCGAACGAGTCGCTGTCGTGCCAGGTCGGGCCGCCGTGGATGTCGAAGACGGTCGGCAGCGGACCCGTCACCCCGGCCGGCCGCTGGACGAGGGCGTGGATACGGCCGCCGGGACCGGTCACCCACTCGTCCTGGACGGACACCGACGCCGGGGCCTTCATACCGGGCGGGTCGAGGACGACCTCGCCGGACGTCGAGCGGACCACCGGCGGCTCGGCCGCAGACGACCACAGGTACTCCACGCTGCCGTCCGGGCGGGCCGTCGCTCCCGACACCGTGCCCTTCGGCGTGGGCACCTGCTCCAGGCCGCGGGTCGCCAGGTCGTACCGCCACAGCTCGCTGCGGGCCTCGAAGCTGTTCACCACGAGCAGCGCGGAACCGTCCGGATACCACTCGGCGCTCAGGTCGCCGTCCAGACGGGCGGCCAGCGCCAGGTCCGTCTCCTCGCCGGACGCCGCGTCCCACACCATCGGCTCCCAGCGGCCGCGCCGCTGATGGCCGACGAGCAGCCGGGTGTCCCCGTCGACCGGGGCGAAGCCGAGCACCTCCAGGCCGAGCTCGGCCGTGCCGCCCTTGGTGTCGTCGAGCTCCGCGACCGCCGAGCCGTCCATCCGCAGCACCCGCACCGCCGAGTGCATCGCGTCACCGTGCTCGGTGTGCTCGATGGCGATCAGTGATCCGTCGTGCGAGAGATCGCCGACACTCGCCGACTCGCGGTGCCGGTAGACCTCGACGGGGTCCTCGCCGATCCGGCTGACGTAGATCGTCGAGCCGTCCTCGTCGGTCGACCTGCCGACGATCGCCGTCCGTCCGTCCCGGCCGAGTGCGAGCCCCGCGGGATAGGAGGGGGCGAGCCCGGGAGCCGCGGCCTCGTCGGGAACGGGTGTGCCGTCCTCGCCGGCCGACCCGGCGAAGGGCTGTCGTCGCCAGACCCCGAACTCGTCGCCGTCCTTGTCGTCGAACCACCAGATCCACTCGCCGTCCGGCGACATCACGCCGTCCGTCGTCCCGTTGGGCCGGTCCGTGACCTGGCGTTGGTCACCCGTCTCGCGGTCCCACGCGTACAACTCGTACGTCCCTGTCGCGTTCGACACGAACAAGGACCGGTGCGGCGCGTCCTCCGCCCAGTCGGGCAAGGACACCCGCGGCGCCCGGAAGCGCTTCTCCCAGTCCGGCATGCTTCCCTCGTGCGGGACGGACCCGTTGCTCTCAGTCATGGCCCCATACTGCCCGCACTGGACGACATTGCGCTCCCGAGGCCCTCAGCCTGTGGAAAACTCTGCCGATCGAGCCCACCGCGACAGGGGCAATGTCCGGGTCCGTGCAGGTCAGGGCCGATTGTCAGTGGCCGGGTGCACTATGGCGCCATGACCTCATCGACCGATCCGCGCACAACAGATCCGCACACGACAGATCTGCGCGAAACAGTGGAGAGCTTCTGGGCCGCGGCCGAGGACAGGAACTGGACGGCTTTCGCGGACACCCTCGCCGAGGACGTCGTCTACACCCTGCCCCAGACGCGCGAGCGCGTCAGCGGGCGGGAGAGCTTTGTCCGGTTCAACCGGGAGTATCCGGGCGACTGGCACCTGCGGGTCGAGCGCATAGTCGCCGAGCCCGGCCAGGTCGTCACCTGGGTCCACTTCACGGTGGGCCTGGAGGAGATGTACGGGATCTCGTTCTTCACGGGTGACGCGGAGGGCCGCGTCCTGACGATGACGGACTTCTGGCCCGAGCCGTACGAACCCCCGGCGGGGCGGGAGCACTTGGTGGAGCGGTACTGAGCGTGGAGCACCACCGAGTGGAGCACTACTGAGGCGAGCCGTCTCCGTTGTTCCGGGCTGGGGCTGGGGCTGGGGCTGGGGCTGGGGCTGGGGCTGGGGCTGGGGCTGGGGCCGGCGTCCGTATCACCAGCACCGCGATCCCGCTGTCCAGGTCGACGCGTGTCCGGTGCGGGGGCGCCCCGTCCTCCTCGTCGTTCCGGAGCACGAGAGCGGACTCCCGCTCCCTGAGTTCGTTCTGCTTGCCCGGTGACAGCGCGCCGTGCAACTGCTCGAAGCCGGTGGCCGACACCTGCCCGACCCGCGCCCCGTTGCGCCAGGGCAACACCCCGGCCCGCCCGGCCCGCAACATCAACTGATCGACGAACGCGACGACCGTCAGCAGGATGACCAGCCCGGGGAGGGAGGCGAACACGGCGAATTCCATCGGCCCATTGTGGGGCGGGGCGTGCCCCGGGGACAGACCCGGGACCTGCGCAACAGGCCCTACGCGCCTGTACGTCCCCGGGGGCGTCGTCCCAGCAGTTCGGCGAGGCCCCGGCGGGTGGCCGCGATGACGACGCGGTCCTCGGAGCCGAGCACGTAGGTGGGAGGCAGGTCCCAGACCAGGCCCGACGGGCGCTCGGGCGAGCCAGGGGAGGGGGCCGGGGTGGTGGCCAGGTCGGGCCGGCGTTCCTCCGGGGAGGCGCTGTCCAGGGCCAGCACCCGCCACGCTCCCGCGCGGAACGCCTCGGCGACCGTACGGCCCTCCAGGTGCGGATGCCCGGCGACGTCCAGGGCGGCGAAGAGCAGGACCCGGCGTTCGACCGGGATCGCGCCCAGGATCTGGCGGCCCATCATCGCTCCGGCGAAGGCGGGCGCGGCCAGATGGGAGACGCTGCGGCTGCGGGTGAGCGCGTGCGGGTGGGTGGCGCGCAGGGTGCGGTAGACGGCGGTGGCGAAGTCGTCGTCGTACAGCCGCAGCACGACGCGCAGATCGGGCCGCACCGACCTGGCGTACAGGGAGGCTTCCAGGTTGGTGGTGTCCGCGCTGGTCAGGGCGAGCAGGGCGTGCGCGCGGTGGATCTTGGCGGCTTCCAGGACGCCTTCCTGGGTGACGTCACCGAGGACGACGGGCACACGCAGCCGGCGTGCCAGCGCGAGCCCGCGTGCCTCGGGGTCGGCCTCGACACACACGACGGGGATGTGGAGTTCGCGCAGGCGGGCGAGGACACGGGTGCCGATCTTGCCGAGTCCGAGGAGTACGACGTGATCGGAGAGCCCCCGGGGCGGCTTGCGCAGCGCGGTCCCGCTGCGGAACGTACCGAGGCCCTCAAGCACGGCGGCGAGGAGCACGGGGAGCAGCAGCAACCCGACGAGACCGGAGAGGAGTTGGAGGATCTGGCGACCGAGGGGGCCTTCGAGCGCGGGTTCGTTGATGGCGAAGAGATCGAGGAGGGTCAGGTAGGTGGCGTGCAGCGGATGGTCGCCCGTCGTCACCATGGACGCGACGGCGAGCGCCACCACACAGGCCACCAGGCCCGCGAACGACCAGCGCAGCCGCCGGGAGAACAGCCTGCCGAAGGGCAGGACACTGCGTCCGGCGGGGAGCGGGGGACCGGAGTACGACACCGTCTCCAGGACGATGGTGCCGCGGCCGGTCGCGGCGGCCACGGAGCGTTCGTCGGGCAGGAGCCGCGGCCCGTTCTCACCGCTGCTCTCCGAACCGTCCGCGCCGGCCGGGTCGTTGGTCGTGGCCGAGAGCAGGGCCAGCGTGCACAGGCCCGGGTCGGCGACCTCCCCGGGGCCCGGCGGATGCCGTTCCACGGCCCGGAGCATCAGCCCGTCGGTCTGTACGACCTTGCTGGTCCCGGCCACCGCGGTCGCCGCCAGCGCGGGCGCGGCGGTGTCCGCGTCGGAGAGCACGGTTGTGGAGGCGTCGAGGAGTACGGGTCCAGGCCCGGATCTGGACCCGGGCCCGGACCTGGGTCGGCTGCCGTCCTCTCCGGCGTTCGTTCCGGCATCCGTTCCGGCATCCGTTCCGGCGCCCTCCCCGGCGTCCGCCATACCCGCCATGGCCAGGGCGGAGGCCTGGTCGAGGAGGGCCTCGATGTGCTGGCCGAGACGGCGGTTGTAGAGCCGCACGACCAGACGCAGACGGGGGTTGAGGCGGCGGGCCATCAGCGCGGCGCGGATGTTCGTCTCGTCGTCGTCATGGACGAGCGCCAGCGCGGCGGCATGCTCGACACCGGCTTCGGCGAGCACGGCCTCGGTCAGGACGGGGGCCTCCAACACGCGGGCGGGGCGCGGCTCCTCGGAGGTGGCGGAGGAGGTGGCGGACCGATTCGCCGACGTGGCGCCGCGGGGAGACGTGGTGGCGCCGCGGGTCAAGGAGACTGCGGCTCGGCCGGCCGCGCCGTCACCGCCGTTCCCGTTCCCGCCGGTGCCACCGCCGTTGCCGATGCCGCCGCCGATACCGCCGTTGGCCGTCGCCCGGGTCACCGCCGCCGACACGCGGTCGAGCAGCGCCGAGGCACGGGCCCGCCCGACGACCGGAGGCCGTACGGTTCCCTCGTCCGACGGTACGACCAGCGTCACCCGTTCCCCGTAGACACCACGCAACTCGGCCGCCAGCCGGTGCGCGAGGGCATCGTCCCCGCACACCACCATGTGCGCACCGCGATCGTCCGACCCGCTCTGATTAGGAAGGCTCGCCACAACAGCACAGAGTGCCTCACCGGCACGGACGGTTGCACAGGGGCCTGCCGCAAGGGAGTTGAGGCAGGGGTTCCGAGGGACACTGGCCGCCCGAACCGCCGTACGGCCAGACCGTACTGCCAGAAGGATGGTGACGAGTGATGCCCAACGACGAGCCCGTACAGCCGGTGGAGTCCGCGGAATCGGGGGAATCGGGGGAGCCGGTGAAGCCCGTGGAGACCGCACCGGCGCAGCCGCCCGAGGGCGTCCCCGCGGATGTCCTTGCGGACGTCCCCAAAGGCAACCCGGCTGTCGTGCTGCTGGAGCGGCTGGCCGAGAAGCTGGGCGGGCGTGCCTCGGTGTCCGCCGTCTACGGCGAACCCGTGACCAGGGACGGCGTCACGGTCATCCCCGTCGCCAAGGTCGGGTTCGGCTTCGGGGCCGGAGTGGGCCGCGAGGCAGGCGCCGCGAAAACCGGCGAGGGCGGTGGCGGTGGTGGCGGCGTGGGCGCGAAGCCCATCGGCTTCATCGAGATCCAGGAGGGCTTCGCCACGTACCGCCCGATCCGCGATCCCTGGGTCGATGTCTTCGTCCCGCTGGCGGTGGTCGCACTCGGCAGTGCGCTTCCCGGGATCATCGGGGCGCTGCGCCGCAGGAAGTGATGGCTCGGGCACGCCTTGGCCGGAAGGGGGGCGTGCCTGGCCGGAACACTCGTGTGTGCTGGCCGGAACAGGGGCGCGTCCGGCCGGAACATCAGGATGAGAAGCTGTGCCGGAACGGGCGTACTGAAGGTGGAGGGCAAGCCACCGCGAAGCCCTTCCCTACCGGAGGTACCTCTCCCGTGACCACGACCGACACAGCGCCGCCCGGGATCGAGGACCGCGAGACGGACGAGCGGAAGGGCTGGCAGTTCAACTCGCCCCTCGTCCTGGTCATGCTGCTGCTCGTGGGGATCGTGCTCCAGGGCCCGATCCGCGGCGCGCTGTCCGCGCCGGTGATGCAGAGCTGGATGACCGTGTTCGTCGCGGTGATGGTGCAGGCGCTGCCCTTCCTCGTACTCGGCGTACTGCTGTCGGCGGTCATCGCGGTGTTCGTGCCGCCGTCGTTCTTCGCCCGCGCGCTGCCGAGCCGTCCCGCTCTCGCGGTGCCGGTCGCGGGGATGGCCGGGGCGGTGCTGCCGGGCTGCGAGTGCGCGTCCGTACCGGTGGCCGGGGCGTTGGTGCGCCGGGGTGTCACGCCCGCGGCGGCGCTGGCGTTCCTGCTGTCCGCGCCGGCGATCAACCCGATCGTGCTGACCGCGACGGCCGTCGCGTTCCCCGGGAAACCGCAGATGGTCGTGGCCCGTTTCGTGGCGAGCCTGCTGGTGGCCTGCACGATGGGCTGGCTGTGGCAACGGCTCGGCCGCGCCGACTGGTTGCGCCCACCGACCCGCCCGGCGTCCGACGGCCTCGGCAAGGGCGCGGCGTTCTGGGGATCCGTACGGCACGACGTGATGCACGCGGGCGGCTTCCTGGTCGTGGGCGCGATGGCCGCGGCCACGCTCAAGGCCGTGGTCCCGGAGGAGTGGCTGAGCCTCGCGGCCGACAACCCGGTGGTGTCGGTCCTCGCTCTGGCGGTCCTGGCCGTCCTGCTCTCCATCTGCTCCGAGGCGGACGCGTTCGTGGCGGCGTCCCTGACCCAGTTCTCGCTGACGGCCCGGCTGACGTTCCTGGTGGTCGGCCCGATGATCGACCTCAAGCTCTTCGCGATGCAGACGGCCACGTTCGGCCGGGAGTTCGCCCTGCGCTTCGCGCCCGCCACCTTCGCCCTGGCCGTCCTGGTCTCGGCCCTGGTCGGGGCGGTGCTGCTGTGAACCGCCAGGCCCAGGCAGCCGTCCTCTTCCTCACCGGCGGCGCGATCCTGCACGCCGCCCTCACCGACCTCTATCTGCGGTACGTGAAGGCCGGGTTGCAGCCGCTGCTGGTGGCGGCGGGGGTGGTCCTGATCGCCACGGCGGCGGCGACGGTCTGGTACGAGCGGCAGGCGGCACGTACGTCCGCCGGGAACGAGGGCCGGGCGGATCGTACGCCCACCGGGAACGGACGCCGGTCCGCGCGAACGCCCGCCGGGAACGGGCCGGAGCACGAGCACGAGCACCACCACGGGGCGGCCGCAGATACGGATACGGATATAGCCAGGGCCGTGGACACGGGCACGGGTATAGCCACGGCCGTGGACGCGGCGGCTGAAGCCCCGCCCCGCACAGACGGCCCGGCTCAAGTCGGCACCCCCGCGGACCCTCATGACCACGACCACGACCATGATCATGGCGACGCCCACGTACACCACGAACCCCGTATCTCCTGGCTCCTGGTCCTCCCCCTCCTAGCCCTCATCCTCGTGGCCCCGCCGGCCCTCGGTTCCTACAGCGCGATGCGCACCGGCACGGCCCTGCAGAAGCAGCCGTGGGGCTTCGCGGACCTCCCGGCCGGTGACACGGTCCGGCTGAACCTCGTCGACTACGCGGGCCGGGCGGCGTACGACCACGGCCGTTCGCTCGACCACCGCCACATCAAGATCGCCGGCCTGCTGGCCCTGGACCGCGACGGCACCCCGTACCTGGTCCGTATGGCACTCAGTTGCTGTGCCGCCGACGCCCAGCCGGTGAAGATCGGCCTGACCGGCCGGATCCCTCCCGTCCTGCGACCGGACAGCTGGCTGGAGGTCACCGGCACGTACACCGCCAAGCAGACCAAGGACCCGGTGAACGACGGCATCATCCCGTTCCTCGACGTCACCGAGGTGAAACCGGTCAAGGCCCCGCGAGACCCGTACGACGAGAGCTGGAACGGCTGACCGGGCGCAGGCCCCCGACGACGTCGTGGAACCTGTCGATCCTCTGTCGAAAGCCGGTGTACGGGGGAAGTGGCGCCCAAGTGTGGGACAGGATGAGCGAGTTGAAGGCTCTCACCCCACTCTTCCCGGAGGCCCGCAACCATGACCCGCAGTCACCCGCACGCGCACTCGCTCCCCCACCCTTCCCGCCGCGCCCTCCTGGGCGGCGCAGCCCTCACCGCGTTCGCGGTGGCGACGGGTGCGGGCGCGGGTACGGCGAACGCAGCCACCGCCACCGGCGGCGGAACGTGGCCGACCGAGTTCCCCCTCCCCGACGGCTTCCTCCCGGAGGGGATAGCCATCGGCAGAAAGCCGTACGCGTACATGGGCTCGCGCGCCAACGGCGCCCTCTTCCGCACCGACCTGCGCACCGGCGAAGGCAGGATCCTCTTCGCGGGCGGCACCGGCCTGGTGGCCGTCGGCCTGAAGCTCGACCACGACGGCCTCCTGTACGTGGCAGGCAACACAGGTGTGGCGCGTACCCATGACTCCCGCACGGGCGAAGTGGTCGCAACACACCAACTGACGGAACCGACCGGCCACTTCATCAACGACGTCACGCTCCTCGGCGACCGCGCCTGGTTCACCGACTCACGCGCCGCCGCGCTCTACGGAGTACCGCGGGGCCGAGCCGGAACCGTACGGACCCTGCCGCTGACCGGCGACTGGGTTCAGCTCCCGGACGTCAACAACGCGAACGGCGTCGTCGGCACGCCCGACGGCCGCGCCCTGATCGTCGTCAAGAGCACCCCGGGCGAGCTCCACAACGTGAACCTCAGGACGGGCCACACCACCAAAATCACCCTGGTCGGCGCGACAGACGTCGTGAACGGCGACGGCCTCTTCCGCACAGGCCGCACGCTGTACGTGGTCCAGAACCGCCTGAACCTCATCAGCGTGTTCCACCTCGACGCCAAGGCCACGACAGCCACCCTGACCGGCACGATCACGGACCCCCGCTTCGACATCCCCACAACCGCGGCCCGCTTCGGCAACCGCCTCTACCTCGTCAACGCCCGCTTCACGAGCCCACAGACACCGGAAACGACGTTCACGGGCGTGGCGGTCCCGATCTGACCCGCCGACTCGCACCGGCCCGCGCCCTGAGCGGCTCCTCCCAAGAGGGGCTGGGCGCGGGACCGATGCCGCTCTGCCGGCTCGCTCTGCCCAGGTTTTGAGGTCCGGCCTCATCCCTGTCAGGTCGATCACTGGGAGCTATCGACGTCGCTCAAATCGCCCTGCGCCTTGGCGAGCTGTCCGCTGAGGGGCCGCGCCGATCGCCTCTGCTCGCCCCTGGTGGTGTCAGCCGCTGATGTCAGCCGCCCTATGCCGTCTTGACAAGGAGTGATGGTTGGCTGGAGCTACTTGGGTGGGCTCACAGGCACGGGTGCCTTGAAATTCTTGAACGTCACGACGTTGCGCGCTGAGTTGCCGGACACCTCCAGCGACTGCTCGAAGCGCACTACGCGGCCAGATTCGTTGACCCACACGTCGCAGGCGAAATCCTTGGTGCCGGTCGCGCGCATCTTGTCGTACAGCCGACGGTCCACCGTCCGGAGCTGGTCCTGGGTGAGACTCCCGGAGAGTCGGTACGCCGGGACTCCGCCTGCCTCCTCTTGACCCTTTCGGGCCTCCGGCCCAAGGTCCAAGAGCAGCTGTGCGTAAGCACCGTAGTCAGCTAGTGCTGTGACCGTGTTGGTTCGCCGGGTTTGTCAGGCTGCGGTGGTGAGGGGGCGTCCGCCCCAGCGGATGCCTTTCTCGCTGCGGATGCGG